>DATHVP010000063.1:0-17392 GCA_035461245.1 Longimicrobiales bacterium
TGACCCGGCGTTCAACAGCCTGCTGACGGACGCCGCATGCACGCCCCGGGCGGCGGCCGAACTCGCCCGCGGCGTGGCACTCACCCGGCAGGCGGGCCGGGCCCGGTACCTCGACGGACCGGCCACCGCCGCCAGCCTCGCCGCCGCCGCCGACTCCGTCCTCGCCGGCATGCTGCCCGCCGATGACCCACGCCGCGTGGAGGCGGCCCGGATCCTGGCAGAGGAACTCGTCGCCGCGGGCCGGTTCGACGAGGCGGCCACAGCGCTGCGCGACCTCCTCGACCGCCTGCCCGCTGGCCACGCCGCTGTGCCCCGACTCATGGCCATGCGCGCTGACGTCGCCGCGGAGAACGGGACGCTGGGGCTGGCCGCCGCCTCGTACCAGGTCGCCGTGGAGGCCGCCCGCGGCGCTGCCCTCGCGGACGGGTCCCTCACCGCCATGGAGCAGTGGGCCTGGGTGCTGGCCGGGCAGGCGCTCCTGAACGCCCGGCTCGGCGACGTCGCGGCGGCCACGCGCCTGCGGGATGAGGCCGTCGTCCGGCTGGGCAACCGCATCGCGGAGGCACCCTACTCCAGGATCCTCGAGGCCGAGGGCGCACGCGTCATGGCGTCGTCGGACCCGTCGGCCGCACACCGCGTCTACCGGGCGCTGGTGGAGCGGGGGACGCCCGGCGCGGACGGGTTCCGCTACCGTGTGGAGCTGGCCCGGTCGCTGGCGGCGGCCGGTGAGCGAGAGGCCGCCCGGCAGACGGCGGCGCTGGTGCTGGACGAGGGCCGTCGCCCGCTGGGGCCGGACCATCCGGTCCTCGCCGACGCGCTCTTCCTCATCGGCACCCTCGCCGCCGACGATGGCGATGGCGACGTCGCCATCGCACTGCTGCTGCGGGCAGCGGCGACGGCGGCTCCCGCCCGGGCGCCGGCCATGGCACTGCGGGCCGCGGCGGAACAGTCACGGGCGCCGCGCCTGGCCGGTGCGGCCGACAGGGCCGGCCTGATCCGCGCCGATCCCGCTACGCTCGATGACGAGCAGCGCGGGCAGCAGCAGCTTGCCCGGGAATTCTACGTCACGGAACTCGAGGCGGCCGTCGCCGTGCGTACCATGACACTGTCCGCGGGGGCCGACCTGGCTGCCCTGCCCACGGCTTCGCAGCAGGCCTACGTGGCGCGCGTATTCCCCCAGGTCCGGGACGCGGTGCTGTCCATGCAGGTGCCCGACGCGCTGGAGCGGTCCTACCACTGGCTTAGCCGCTGGAAGGGCCTCATGGCGCACATGCTCAGCCGGTATACACCCGCCGCTGCAGACGGCGATGGTGATGGGGACGACGTGCGGGCCCGACTCCAGGATGTCCGCGTCCGGCTCGCCGCATGGGCGCGCATGGCCGGGCAGGTGCCGGCGGGGCAGTGGGAGCAGCGCTACCAGCAGCTCACGCAGGAGAAGGAACAGCTCGAGTCGGACCTCGTCTTCGCCGCCATGCTGGAGGACCCGCTGGCGGATAACACGGTCGCCGAAGTGCTGCAGCCCGGCGAAGTGCTCGTTGACGTGTATCGCTACGCCGCCGGTGGGGGCCGGGCCGATTACGGCGCGGTGCTGGTCCGCGCGGGCGGCCGGACCGATGCCGTGCGGCTGGGCGGTGCGGCGCACATTGATGAGGCCGTCGAGGAATGGCGCCGCAGCGTGGCCCGGGGCGAGGGCGGGCAGGTGGCGTGGGCCCGGCTCGACAGCCTCATCTGGCACCCTGTCGCAGCGGCACTCGACGCCGGCGCGGCACTCGACGCCGGCGGGGCACTCGACGCCGGCGTGACCCGGCTCTGGATCTCGCCCGACGGCGCCCTCTCCAAGGTGCCGTGGCATCTCCTCGCCGCCGGTATCGCCAGTTCCGTCGTGCCGGCGCCCCGCCAGATCGTCCGGCTGCGCACGGCAGAGGCCGGTGCGGCCACGGGCGTGAACGCGGCGTTCCTCGTCGGTGACGTGGACTTCGACGCCGGCACGCTGCCCGATGAGAGCGGCAGCGCCTTCGCACCACTGCCCGGCACGGCCACCGAGCTCGATGCGCTGGTGGCGCTGGCCCGGCGCAACCGCGTTCCCGCCACCGCCGTGCGCGACGCCGAGGCCGACAAGGCCCGCGTCGTCAGCGGCATGCAGGAGGCCGCGTACGTGCACATCGCCACCCACGGCTTCTTCGAGGGCGGCCGCGGCGACATCCGCGGGTCCCGCAGCCGTATCGTCGGCGCGGCCGCGCCCCGGGCGCAGCAGGCCAGCCGCAACCCGCTCCTCGAGTCCGGGCTGGCCCTGGCCGGGGCCAACATCTCCCCCGGCCGGGACCGGGGCGCCGGCGTCCTCACCGCCGAGGAGATGGTCGGCCTCGATCTGTCCGCCGCCCGCCTCATCGTCCTGTCCGCGTGCGAGACGGCGCTGGGCGCCGAGGTTGATGGCCAGGGCGTCATGGGGCTGCAGGCCGCGTTGCTGGCGTCGGGAGCCAGGGGCCTGCTCATGAGCCTCTGGAAGGTGCCCGACGAGTCCACGGCCCTGCTCATGACCACCTTCTACGAGGCCCTCTGGGGCCGTGGCCTGTCTCCGGCCGACGCGCTGAATGCCGCCCAGGACCGCGTCCGCCGGGATCCGAGGTTCAGCGCGCCGGTGCACTGGGCGGCGTGGGTGCTGGCCGGCGAGACCTGGTGACGCTGGGCCAGGTGCTGGAACTGTGGTGGCACAGGCTCCCACCGTTCGAACGCGTGCGCGCCCCGCGCCGTCCTGTCACACCCGGCCGGCCTCGCGCGTTTTGGAATGGGGAGCCCCGCAGCGCGTCGCCCTCCTCTGCAAGGATCCGTTCGTGGCCGCTGCGGGGTCCATCCCCATCTCACCCCCTCAGACAGGACGGACGATGCGTCGCACGGTGAGTACACTCGGTGCAGTGGCGGTAGCCGCATTCGCGATGGGCGGTGCAGGCTGTGATTCCTCCACGGAGCCGGCGGAGGAGACACTGGCGGTGAGCCTGGATTTCGACGTAGGCCGGCCGGCCTTCATGCCGGCGTTCTCCACGTCCCGCGACGGCAGCGAGCTGCTGGTCCGCGGCCGCATTGACATGCATTGCGACCCGTCAACCGCTTCGGCGTCCGCAGCCCGGGACGGCGACGTGCTGGTCCTCACCATCGAGCTGGAAGCGGTGGACGACTGCATGGCCCAGGAGCGCACGGCCAACTACGACGCGACCATTACGGGCATTGCCCGACTCACGACTTTCCGCATCGTACACAGCTGGCCGGGCACCGGAAACGCCGACACAGTGGTCTACGAATCCGTCTGGGATTAAGATGGGCGCCGCGGCCGTCGCATTCGCGATGACCCTGACCCTGTCGGCGCCATGACCGTGAACAGCACACCCGACCTCTCCTTCGAGCGGGCCATCGGCTTCGCTCAGGACCTGATCCGCATCCCCGGCGCGCCTGGCGCCGAGGGCGATGTCGCCGCGCGCGTCATGCGGGAACTCGTCGCCCTGGGCTTCCATGACGTCCGCAGTGACGAGGTCGGCAACGTCATCGGCGTCGCCCCCGGCACGGGCGCGGCGCCTCCCGTCATGGTCTGTTCCCACATGGACGTCGTGGATGTGGGCGACCCGGCGTCGTGGGAGCACGCGCCGTACGAGGCCACCATCGCCGACGGCCACCTTCACGGGCGCGGCGCCATGGACATCAAGGGCCCCCTCGCGTTGCAGACCTACGCCGCCGCCCGGTTCCTGGCTGAGCCCGCGGCCGGCGACGTCGTCGTCGCACACACCGTCCTCGAGGAGCGAGGCGGCTGGGGCATGGCGCACCTCATGGCGAAGGGCGAGGTCCGGCCCGGCGCCGTCATCATCGGCGAGTCCACCAACGGCGACATCTGCATCGGCCACCGGGGCCGGGCGGAGATCATCGTCGAGCTGCAGGGTCTGGCCGGTCACGCCAGCGCCCCCGAACGGGCGCGCAACCCGCTCTACGGACTCGGCCGCGTCCTGGACGCGCTGCAGCACTTCGCCGCGTCCCTCACGGAGCGCGACGCCGTACTCGGCACCGCCTCCGCCGCCCCCACCATGGTGGAGACCCTGCCCGGCAGCCGGAACGTCATCCCGGACCGGGCCCGGGTGGTGCTCGACTGGCGCGTGTTGCCGGGGCTGCTGCCCGATGCGGCCCTCGACATGCTGCGGGAACACCTGCATCGAGCGCTGGGCATGACAGACAGTGGCGCCGGGAACGCCGGAAGCGCCGGAAGCGCCGGGAGGCGGGACGAGGATCACGCCATCGCCGGCGCTATCGCAGGCGGCTCGCTGCCCGAGGGCGTCACCCTGGACGTGCGCTTCGCCACCGAGCACCAGCACACCTGGACCGGGCTGGCCGACGAGCGCCGACTCTTTACCCCGGGCTACCTGCTGGACGCCGACCACGCAGTGCCCCGGGCCGCGGCAAAGGTCGTGACCCGAGCCACCGGTCGCGCGCCCCAGCTCCGCCCCTGGACCTTCGCCACCGACGGTGGCCACTCCTGCGGCGTCCACGGCATCCCCACCATCGGCTTCGCTCCCGGCGAGGAGCGCTACGCCCACACGAACCGGGAACGGCTGGAACTCGAGACCGCGCAGACGGCGTACGCCGCGTACCCTGACCTGATCCGGGCAGTGGCCAACGCCCTCGGCTGATCCCGCCAGGGGATCGCGCCGGTGATCGCGCCGGTGATCGCGCCGGTGATCCCGCGCCGGTGGCCACGCACCGAACGCGCGGTCCTGCCTGAGGCGCGGACCGCCGTGCCGTGGCTCAGCGGGAGCCGCTTCCCGGCGCGGACCGACCATGCACAATTGTGCAATTGTGCAATTGTGCAATTGTGCACGAGTCCCACAGATGCCCAGCCCGCGGCCGCGGGCGTGGCGATCTCCAGACCGTCGCCAGCGGTCCGCCTCGCAGGTCAGCCCGCCGGGCTCAGCAGCACCCGGAACGCGGGGTGCCGGCGCATGGGCTGGAACTCGGGTTCCACGTGGAGGTCCGGGTTGTAGCGGAAGCCGCTGCCCATGGCCTCACGTACGAGGCGGGCGGCCTCGGCAGGTTCACCGAGGCGTGCGGCTATGCGGGCGCGCAGGTACGTGTTCAGGCCGAAGAGGTAGGGGCGCTCCAGGTCCGCCAGCCAGTCGCTGACATCTCGCGCCGCCGCTTCGTCACCGGTGGCTGCCGCCATGAGGCCGACGTACGCACGCGCGGTGAGGTCGTCGGGGGCCTCGTCGAGGAGTTCCGTGTAGATGGCGCGGCTCTCATCGAAGCGGCCGACATCGTACAGGCCGCGGGCCAGCGCGTGCCGGTAGGCGGGCCGTTCCTGCGCCGGGCGGGCGGCGTACCAGTCGGCGCTGCGTTCGAGGAGCCGGCGGCCGGCGTCCTCCCGGCCGTGGGCCATGAGTTCCAGGCCGGCCACGCGCATGAACACGGCTGGCGAGGGCGCAGGATTGACGGGAGCCGAGAGCCGGAGCTGGACCACGCGCTCCACCGCATCGACGCGCCCCAGCGCCGCCAGCGCCCGGGCCTCGTGGAGCAGGACCGCGGCATCGTCGGGGTACAGGGCCCGGGCCCGGCGCGCCTCCCGCAGTTCCGCCCTGTGATCCCCCAGCATGTGGTAGGACCAGGCCAGCTCCCGCCAGTACGTCCGCCAGCCGCGCAATTCCCCCACCGGTTCGGCGCCCCGTGGTGCCAGTTCCCGGAGGATCCGCAGCGCCTCCCGCGGCCGGTTCAGGCGGCGGGCCTGCTCCGCCATCTGGTAATGGGCGATGGTTCCCGGCGCCAGCGCATGCTGCCGGCGCACGGCGTCGTAGGCCGCCACATCGTCGCCCCGGACCCACGCGGCGATCATGTCGAAGATGGCCATCTCCATGGGGCCGAGCCGGTCCCGGTAGGGACGGACCCGGCTGGTTACGGAATCCGCCGCCGCCCAGTTGCCCAGGTTCATGTGCATGATGGCCGTCACGATGAGGGGCATGGCGTAGGTGGTGTCAGCGGCGGCGGCCCGCTCCATGAACGCGAGGGCCGCCTCCATGTCGAGGCGCATGAACGCCTCCATCCCCGCGACGTAGTCCCGGTACGCCTCGTACGTGGGCGGCGGGGCGCCGGCCCTGGCATGGGACTCTTGGTCCAGCATGGGGGCCAGTGCGGCGCGGACGCGGGTGCGCAGCAGTTCCACGGCGACGAGGGGTGAGTCCGCCGGCGCGGCCACCACGTCCAGCGCCCGCAGCACACCGCCACTGCGCACGTCCGAGATCCGGGCCTGGAAGAGGAGCTGGTCACCCTGGAGGTAGTAACTGCCGGAGACCAGCCGTCCCGCGCCCACCTCCCGGGCCAGGTCGCGCATGGCGTCCGCTGTTGCGGCGGCGCCGGGCTCCGGCCGGGCCGCAGCGGACAGGAGCGTCGTCAGCGGCATCACTTCCACGCTGCCCATGTCCGTCAGCCCCTGGATCACCCGGTCCGCCGTCATCCGGCCCACGGCATCGAGCGCGCTGTCACCCGTCAGGTTCTCGAAAGGCGCGACCAGGAACCGATCCTCCTGCAGGGTCGCGGCGCCGCGGGCCGGCCATGCCACCCAGGTCGCCACCGCCAGCAGCAGCAGCGCGGCCGCAGGCACGGCAAGGCGTCCGGCGTGATGACCGCGCCCGCGCCCTGGTGCGCGCGGGATGGGCCCGACAGGCACCGCCATCGAGTCGGCCGCCGGACCCGCCGCCATCTGGGCATCCGTCGGGTCCGCGGTTGAGCCTGCACCGGCGGTGACGTCCACGACGGCGCGGTCGCGGATCCTGATGCTCGCTGCCAGCTCCTGCGTTTCCGGCGCGGGCTCCAGCTCCAGTTCGGCTGCAAGCCAGTCAGCGTAGCGCTCATACGCCGCCACGGCGCCGGCCCGGTCGCCGGACCGGTCCAGGGCAGTGAGCAGTCTCTGGACCGCGGCCTCGTCCGCCGGTGCCAGGTCACATGCCCGGCGGGCGTACGACACGGCGGCGGCCCGGTCACCCCGATCGGCAGCGGCGTCCGCCAGGCGTGCCGCGCACGCCGCGGCGCGCTCCCGCAGCCGCAGCCGCTCGCCGTCCAGCCATTGCTCCCATTCCGGTGCATCGTCGATGAAGAGGCCCGCCAGCAGCTCGCCACGGAAGAGGTCCAGCGCAGCGGCGTCGTCACCTGCGTCCACGGCCTGGTCGAAGGCGACGACGTCGCAGCGGATCGTGCCGGGTGCAATGCCGATCTCGTCCTCGCCACGGTTCACCAACACGGCCTCGCCCAGCGACCGGCGCAGGAACCGCACGGCCTGGCGCAGTGCCGCCCGGGCGCGCTCGCTGTCGGACTCAGGCCAGAAGATGGCCAGCAGCGTGTCCCGCCGGTGGAAGCCCCGTGGCCGGGCGGTGACCAGCCAGGCAAGCAGGGCCAGGCGCTTCGGCTGGGCCAGCACTGACCCGACGGGGGCGCCGTCCGCGTTGAGCAGTTCGGCGGAGCCGAGGGCCCGGAACTCGATCATGCAGCAGCCTTTGGGCGGCCGGCCGGGTGCCGGATCACGCCCGCATCACGGGTGAGTCACGCCTTCGGGAGATCGTTGTCCAAGGTAAGGCGGAGGCGCAACTCCGTACAACCATCTTCCAACCCGGAGGCGGGCATGTTCATTCCCCGACCCATCCTGGCGATGGCGCTGCTCGCCATTGCGCTGCTGGCCGGCTGGAGTGCCGCCATGGCAGCCAACCGCAACCCATTGCCGTTCCCCGATCGGGGCTACCAGGTCTTCACGGCCACGGGTCCGGAGGCCATGGACGCGCTGGCCGAACTGCTCCGCGCCCACGGCAACCCGCCGCGGTTCCGCGCCGACTCCGACCGGATCCGCCGCTCCATCTTCTGGGATGGCACCATCGTCAACGAAGTGGACGACGCCGTGCGCCAGCAACTGGGCCTGCCCGCGGCGGCCATCGGGCTGGTGGTGCGGGACCCGGTGGCCAGCGCCGTGGACGCGGCGCGGCTGCTCCGGGAGCGGGGCTTCACGGCCACCGTCATCGAGGGCGCCGAGCCGGGCCTGCCCATCACGTTCGTCAGCACGGACGCCCTGGCCGGGAGCATCATCGTCTTCCGCAAGCACAGCCTGCGCATGGGCCAGCGGCCGCGCCCGTGGACGGCGGCATCAACCACGACGGCATCAACCACCACCCCCTGAACCGCGAGGTCATCATGTCCCGAGTCACAGCAGCTTACACGTCATTCGCCGCCGTAGCAGCCATGGCAGCCGTCATGGCGGGGTGCAGTCCTGACCGCGGAGCCCCCTGGTCGGCGGAGGCCGGGACCGGCGATGGACACCTCACGGCGCCGGTGACAGCCAGCGCCGTCCGGACCACGTGGCCGTCGCCGGCGGACCCGGGACCGCCGTTCTATGCCCGCATCGAGCCGGCGCCCCCGCACGTGCCCCACGACGGCGCATGGGCCGCCGTCGTATTCTACCGGGACCCGTCGTGCGTGCGGCCGGACTTCGACCTCCTGCACTTCTTTGACGCGCCCGCGGCGTTCGGCTGCCCGGTGACCATGATGGGCTCATCCATCTGGGAGCACGGCCAGTGGGTGGGCTCTCCGCGGGTGGCGGCCCAGCGCGGCACCGCGGTGCCCGTCTGGTTCTTCCCCGCCAACGAACTCCTTGCGCTGCTGGCCGGCGGCGGCGTAACGATAGGGGCACTCGCAGCAGTGCCCGGCCGACTGGCCGGCGTCGCAAGCCATTACAGCGAAGTACTGCACCCGCACCCGCTGCCCGGCGAGGAGATCGGCGGCGGCCATCCGAACCCCGGCGTGGTCATCAGTGCCCACGGCAGGCTCGAGGACGGCCGCAGCTTCCAGCTCCTCCACAACAGCGGGGACACGGGGCGTCGGACCGTGCGCATCACGTTCCGCTGACGCTTCCGGGAGGATGGCGATGCACCGATATCTGACGGCCGTCACGGCTACGCTGTTGACGCTGGCGACAGCCGGGTCATCGGCCCGGCTGCAAATCCCACCCCACCAGCATGTGTCCCCGGCGCTGGAGAACCTCTCCCGGGAGCCGGGTACGGTGGAGGTCCGGCTGGTGGCCGCGCCGGCCCGGATGGCGTTGCTGCCGTCCGGGGACAGCACCGACGTCTTCGCCTACAATGGCCGCGTGCCCGGCCCGCTGCTGGAGGTCAGGGAAGGGGACCGCGTCGTCATCCGTTTCCGCAACGACCTGCCCGAACCCACCACGGTCCACTGGCACGGGCTGCACCTGCCGTTCACCGCCGACGGCAGCCCGTTCCACCTGGTGGCGCCGGGGCAGGAGCACACGTACGAGTTCACCATCCAGCCCGGCACTGCCGGCACCTACTGGTACCACCCGCACCCGCATCACCGGACGGGCTACCAGGTGGGCAAGGGGCTGTACGGCGGCATCATCGTCCGCGGCGCCGATGACCCGCTGGCCCACCTGCCCGAGCAGCTCCTCATCCTCTCCGACAACCGGTTCCGGGAGGACGGGTCACTGGACTTTCCGGACCCTTCGTCGCCGGCGGGCAGGGCGGACTTCGAGAACGGCAGGGAAGGCGACGTCGTCTTCATAAACGGCGTCGTCATGCCCACCCTGGAGGTTGCCGCCGGCCATGTACAGCGCTGGCGGATCATCAATGCGTCGGCGGCGCGGGTGTACCGGCTCGCGCTGGAGGGGCGATCCTTCCTCCACGTGGGCAGCGACGGCGGCCTCTTTGAGCACCCCGTGGCGGTGGACGAGATCCTCGTCGCCAACGGTGAGCGCGTGGAGGTGCTCGTCCGCCTGACCGGAGAGCCGGGCAGCACGGTGCGCCTGCAGGCGCTGCCGTACGATCGCTACATCCCCCAGACGCGGCCGGCGGACTGGAACGTGACCCGTGACCTGCTCACCGTGCGGGTAGCGGAGGCCGCCGAACCCGGCACCGCCACGACCACGGCCACGACCACCGCCACGACCACCGCCACGAGCCCGACGGGCGGCACCGGCACCACGGCAACTGCCGGCGCCGACTTCGGTGTTCCGGGGACGCTCCGGCCGGTGCCGCCGCTGGACACGGCCGCCGTCACCGTGCGGCGGGTGATGACCATGTCGCAGGGCTTCATCAATGGGCGGGCCATGGACATGGGGCGGGTGGACGCCGTCGCGGAGCTGGGTGCCACCGAGATCTGGGAGGTGGAGAACGTGGTGGGGATGGACCACCCGTTCCACCTGCACGGCTTCCAGTTCCAGGTGCTGGACCGGGACGGCGTGCCCGAGGCGCAGCGCGCGTGGAAGGACACGGTGAACGTTCCCGGACGCTCCAGTGTCCGCTTCATCGTCCGCTTCGACCGGTACGCCGGCCTGTGGATGTTCCATTGCCATATCCTGAGCCACGAGGACGCCGGCATGATGGGTGTGCTCGAGGTCCGAGAGGGGGGAGGTCGCCCATGAACGCTGCCCGCAGCCGTACCCTGACCCTGGCGATCGGCGCAGCAACGCTCGTTGCCGCGACCCTGCTCGTCCTCGCCGTAGCCGGCGCCGACGCCGCCGGCCCCACCGCCGCAGACCAGCGGCTGGAGCAGGTACTGCGCGGCCGCCAGCTCGTCATCACTCACGACTGCGGCGCGTGCCACGGCGGCGGCACGGATCCACGGTCCGATGACTGGCTTGTGGGTGGCCTGCCCGGCGCCGGAGCCGGACTGCGGGTACTGAGCCGCAACCTCACGCCGGACCCGGAGACGGGCATCGGCCGCTACACCGAGCGGCAGCTCTTCAACGCCATGCGGTGGGGGCTGCGCCCGTCCGCCACACCTGACGTGGACATCACCTCGGCGACGCCGGGCGTCGGCAACCATCCCCTCCAGCCCGACTACCTCGCCCCCGCCATGCCCTGGACGTCCTGGCGCAACCTGAGCGACCAGGAACTGTGGGACATGATCGCGTACCTCATGGACGGCGTGCGCGCGGTCCGCAACGACGTGCCCGAGAGCGAGAAGCCCGCGGACCGCTGGGCTGGCTGGTTCCGGCCGGAAGTCATCGGGCCGTACCCGATACTTCCGTTCCCCGCCGCCGGCGAAGAGTTGCGGGCTCCGGACCGCCTGGAAGAAGTGCTCAGGGGCCGGCGCCTGGTGACGTCCATGGGCTGCGGCGAGTGCCACGGCGGCCGCGGCAACCCCGCCTCGCCGCACTGGCTGGCCGGCACATGGGCCGGCGCGGCTGGCGACACGGGCACTGCCGCCGCCGACGTTCCCGCCGCCGTCGTCGCGAGCGCCAGGGCCGTCACGGTGACGGCGGGGCCGTACGAGGGGCCGTTCGTCGTTGGCGAGTTGACCGTCCGCGCCCGAAACCTGACGCCCGACAACGTCACCGGCGTTGGCAGCTTCAGTGAGCGTCAGCTCTTCAACGCGCTCCGCTGGGGGCTGCGGCCCGGCGAGACGGAGGATGCAGTCATCACCTCCCATGTACCGGGCGAGGGCAACCATCCCGTGCATCCCAAGTACCTGCCGCCCATGATGCCATGGGTCGCGTTCCGGCAGCTTGCCGACGACGAGTTGCGCGACATCGTCGCATACCTGAAGTATGGCGTCAGGCCGAACCGGCACCGCGTCCCCGCCAGCGACGGCCCGCCCGACTTCTGGGCCGGCGTCTTCGCCCCGGCGGCACTGCCGCCCATGCCGCCGCCGGCGTTCCCCACCGCCCGGGAACGAGGTCGATTCTGACCGCGGGCGGCATCATGCGGGCGACGAGATGCGGCGTGCTCCGGCGCCAATGCTTATCGGAATGTCACGGATGCGAGGCGGCTCGGCTGGCGTGACACTGGCCGCGGAAGCCGAGAATGGATGGAGGATCGCGGCAGGTCCCGTCACCCGTTACTGGCGGGCCTGCCACGTCGCCTCGCTTCTGCGCGACGCCGGGCCCCCTGCCGCAGGGTCGACAATCTACAGCGCGGTCGGGCTACTTTGTCGACTCTGCGGCAGTTTCGCAGCATATTTCGGCCCGATTCGGCCGCAGAGTCGACAATCTGCCGCGAGGACCGTCTGGATTGTCGACTCTGCGGCATCGCCAGGCCGCAACTCCAGCCCGTAGTACGTCACCCGCCGCATGTCGCCGGCAGTATGTCACCCGCAGCATGTCGCCCGCAGTATGTCTCCGGCCGCACGTCGCCGGCCGCACGTCGCCTGCCGCATGGCGCCGGCAGCATGTCGCCCATCGCCGCCCGCGCCCGAGAGATGCGCAGGCCAGCCGCAGGCCCCAGCGCCCTCGAACCCGTCGTCGTGCCAGGCCCACCACAGGAATTTTGCCCCACGCCCGCCATCGGCTATCATTAACGGCTGTGCCGGAACCGGGCCGTGGCATGTGGCGGCGGCCCCCCGAACGAGGATGACCGACGTCGTCAGCTGCGCCCGGTGCGGGCGGGGCCACGACGTCGCATGACAACGCAGAGCAATGCCGAACCTGAGACTGGGGATCGTGGGCCTGCCCAATGTGGGCAAGTCCACGCTGTTCAATGCACTGACGGGCGCCACGGCGTCCGCCGAGAACTATCCGTTCTGCACCGTGGACCCGAACACGGGCGTGGTGGAGGTGCCGGACCCGCGCATGGACCTGCTGACGCGGGTGGTCCAGCCAAGGAACACGGTGCCGGCGGTGGTCACGTTCGTGGATATCGCCGGGCTGGTGAAGGGCGCCAGCGAGGGCGAGGGCCTGGGCAACCAGTTCCTGACGAACATCCGGGAGGTGGACGCCATCGTCCACGTGGTCCGTTGCTTCGAGGATGCCGACGTCACGCACGTCATGGGCGACGTGGATCCTGCCCGGGACCGGGAGATCATCACCCTCGAACTCGTCCTGAGCGATCTCCAGCACGTGGAGAAGCGCATGGCGAAGGTGGAGCGCACGGCGAAGAGCGGCGACAAGGAGGCCGTCGCCGACCTGGCCCTGCTCAAGCGCCTGCAGGCGCGCCTGTCCGAGGGCCGGCCCGCCCGGGGCATCGAGCTCCAGAACCAGGAGGAAGAGCGCCTGCTGCGGACCTACAACCTGCTCACGGCGAAGAAGGAGATCTACGTCGCCAACGTCGCCGAGAGCGACCTGCCGGAAGGCGAGAACGAACTGGTGAACCGGCTGCGCCGGGCCATCGCCGACGACGGCCAGGACGCCGAGGTCGTGCCGCTGTCCGCCCGCATCGAGGCGGAGCTGCTGCACCTGGACAGGGAGGACCGCCAGGCCTACCTGGACGAGCTGGGCCTCACCGAGCCCGGGCTGTACCGCCTCATCCGCGCCGGCTACAACCTGCTGGGCCTCATCAGCTTCTTCACCGCCGGCGAGAAGGAGGTCCGGGCGTGGACCATCCGCCGCGGCTCGAAGGCGCCCCAGGCCGCCGGCGAGATCCACACCGACTTCGAGCGCGGCTTCATCCGCGCCGAGACCCTGGCCTTCGCCGACTTCGAGCGGGAGGGCAGCCAGAAGGCCGCCAAGGACAAGGGGCTGGTGCGCTCCGAGGGCAAGGAGTACGTCGTGCAGGACGGGGATATATTGCTGTTCCGCTTCAATGTATGAAGCGGAACAGCCGGGATCGGGATCGTAAACGTTCAACGTAAACGTTCAATGGTCGTTTGACGGGGCGGCGGCCGGACGTAGATGCAGGCACCTGACGCCGGCCCCCGGCGGCGGCCCGGTTCCGTAAACGTCTACGTTGAACGTTTACGTTTACGATCCCGATCCCGGGTCCGTACTGGACATCTCCCCTCGCCCTCGACATATTCAAAGGCTAACTCCTTCCCGGGCACGCGGCCCGGGACGACCACGACCACAGGAGAGAGGTCACGGACGTGCGCGATTACGAGGCCGTCTACATCTTCGACACGCAGACGTCGGAAGATGACATCAACCAGAAGCTGGAGCGTTACCACGCTCTGCTGACCCAGGACGGGGCCGAAGTCACGGCCATCGACCACTGGGGCCGCCGGCAGCTGGCGTACCCCATCCGCAAGCAGGCTGCGGGCTACTACGTCGTCTCCCAGTTCCGTTCGGGTCCGGACCCGCTCCCCGAGTACGAGCGCCTCATGAAGCTGGACGAGGGCCTGCTGCGCTACCTGGTGGTGCTGCACGAAGGCGAGCCCACGGCGCCCATGTCCATTGCGACACGGGAGCCCCGGGACGAGGACGATGACGACGGCGAGGATGAGGACTAGACATGGCACGTCCAGCAAAGAACTGCCCGTTCTGCGAGAACGGGGTCCGGCTCGTGAATTACAAGGATGAGAGCACGCTGCGCCGCCTGATCACGGAGCAGGGCAAGCTGCTGCCCCGTCGCATGACGGGCACGTGTGCGCGGCACCAGAGGCAGGTCCAGACGGCCGTGAAGCGGGCCCGGTACCTGGCGCTGGTCCCGTACGTGAAGGGTTATTCGGACTGAGGTGAGTGGGCCGGCCGGGTCGGAGGGATCTGAGGGGCCGGCCGGCGAGCCGGCGGTAGCGGGCGCCGGCGGGCGGGCGTCGCGACCGGGTCGCGGCTGGGGTCGCGGCTGGGGTCGGATCATCCTGCTGGCGCTGGCGACGATGGTGTTGTCCGTCGTCCAGCCGATGCTGCTGATCTTCGTGCCGCTGGCGTTGCTGCTGGTGGGGCTGCCGCCCCGGCCGCCGGCGATGGTGGCCTTTGCGCTGCTGGTCCTGTGGCTGGGTTTCGGCCAGGGGATCGTGGACGAAACGCTCTGGTACTTCGAGCGGGGCTGGGCGCTGATGCTGGGCGCGTGGTTCGTCGTCGCGGTGGTGGCGCTGCCCGGGCGGGGCTTCCTGGCCCGGGGCCTGACGGCGGTGCTGGCGACGTCGGCGTCGGCCGGCGTCGTGCTGGCGCTGAGCCGGGGCGGCTGGGACCGGCTGGACTACGCGGTGGCGGAGCAGCTCCGGGCGAGCGCGGCGGGCGCGATTGCCGTGTGGACCCGGGCGCTGGGGGCGGAACGGGTGAGCGAGGAAATGACCCGGACGCTCCAGGCCGCCGCGGAGCTGCAGGTGAAGCTGTACCCGGCCATGCTGGGGCTGGCATCGCTGGCGGCGCTGGGCGTGGCGTGGTGGGCGTGGAGCCGGCTGGCGGCCCGGGATCCGGCGCCGCTGCGGCCGTTGCGGGAGTTCCGCTTTCGCGACGACCTGGTCTGGCTGCTCATCGCGGGGGTGGTGCTGCTGGCGTTGCCGCTGGGCGCGCTGGCGACAAGGGCAGGTGAGAACCTGCTGACGTTCATGGCCGTGCTGTACGCCTTGCGGGGCGCGGCCGTGCTGGTGGTGATTGGCGGTGTGCCCGGGCCGGTGGGCCTGGTGCTGGGCGCAGTGCTGCTGGTGTTCATGTATCCGTTGGTGATGGTCGCCACATTCATCGTGGGACTGTCCGACACGTGGCTCGACATCCGGTCGCGACGGCAGAAGCCGTCGGCGCCGGGCTCCTGAGGGGGAGACCGATGAAGACGGTGAAAGTTATTCTGCGACAGGACGTGGAGAAGCTGGGCGAGGCAGGCGAGGTCGTCAGCGTGAAGCCCGGCTTTGCCCGCAACTACCTGCTGCCCCGGGGCTTCGCCTTCGAGGCGTCGGCGGCGAACCTCCGCCAGATCGAGGAGGACAAGTCCAGGGCCGAGGCGCGTGGCCGCCGGGACTTCCTGGAGGCGCGGCGCCGGGCGTCGCAGCTCGAGGGCATCTCGCTGACCTTCCATGCCAAGGCAGGCGACGAGGGCAAGCTGTTCGGCTCCATCACCAGCTCTGACATTGCGGACCGGCTCAACGAGCAGGAGATCGACTTCAAGGTCGACCGCCGCACCATCGAGCTGGACGATGCCATCAAGGCCCTCGGCGTCTTCGCGGTCCCGGTTAAGCTGCACCCGGACGTGAAGCCCGAAGTCAAGGTCTGGGTCATCAAGGCCGAGTAGTCCCGGCACCGGCGTCGCGGCGCACTGGCCTCGACGCCGGTGCATTCGCTCGACGCCGGTGCACTCGCTCGACGCCGGTGCACTCGCTCGACGCCGGTCCTGAGCCGACGCCCGTCCTGGCTCGGCGTCCCAGCGATCCTGGCTCGACGCCGGTCCTGAGTCGGCGCCTTATCGTATCCGACCGCCGTCCTCGCCGCCCGCGGGGTACGCCATCCCGGTTCGCGCAGCTGTGCGCAATTGTGCAATTGTGCAATTGTGCAATTGTGCAATTGTGCACGACCTTCGCCGGCGAGACATACGACGCGCGGCGGCGTCATGCTTCCCGGCGTCGTCCGCCAGTGCCTATATTGCGGACTGCGGCGAAGTCGATTCCCGGCAGCGTCCCTCCTCCCGCCCCCGGCGCATGCGAGTTCCTGACATCCCATCCTCTGCCTTTCCCCTGAGGCTTTCCGTCCGTCGCCGTCCTGACGGGTCGGAGGTCCGGATCGTTGCGCACACGGGCACCGAGTGGACGGCGGGGGAACTGGCGGCCAGTTCGGACGTGGACGCGCTGGGCGCAGCGGCCACGGCCGTGGCGTCGCTGGATGAGCAGGTCCGGCTGCTGAACGCGAAGCATGCGGCGCTGGGGGCGCTGGCGGAGGACACGCTGCCTGGAGGACGGTTCCGGGCGGTCGCCCGGTTCCTGAGCCGGTTCGGTGGCTCCCTGGCGGTGGGCAGCGGCGTGTTCGGTCTGGGCCTGCTGGCGGTTTCGCCCGCCGGTCCCGGCATCGGCGTCGCGGCGGCCGGGTTTGCGATGGTGGCGCTCCTCACCGGTGAGCGGCCGGTGTCCGGCCGCCGGGCCGAGTTCAACATCTGGAGCACGATCCTCGGCGGCCTGACACTCGGCACCGGCTTCGCCGCGTCGCCCGGCCTCGGGTTGACCCTCGGCCTCGCCGCTACCTGGACGCTCCTGGCCGCCACCCTGGCCTGGCGCTGCCGCCGCCTGGGCCGACACTCCCTGCCAGCACTGGTGGAGCGCGTCGCCCGGCGCCTGAGCCGCCCGCTGGCCGCCGAGCCCACCGTCGATCTCGTGCACGACGTCGATGCCAGGCCGCGCTGGCGCATCGGGTTTCGGGACGTGCGCGGGCATCAGCATGCCTGTGAGGTCAGCGACGCCGGTGCCGTCCAGCATCTCGTTGCCGCCGCGAATGTCGCCCTCGGCAGCGAAGCGGAACGCCTGCTGGAGCCCGCGGATGCCGACGTAATGCATGGCACACTGCTGAAGGTCGTCGCCACGCCGGCGCCAACTCTTCCCCAGCGCATAGCCGGCCTGTTCCGCCGCCGGACCTGACCCGCCGCGCCGGTGCGACACCCCGGCACCCCTGTCGCGCCGCCGCCACACCCTCGCTCCCACGCGAAGGTGCCAGACCCCAGCGCCCCGGGACGCCGCCCGCGAACCCGGCCCACCGCCCGCAAGCGAAGCGAGCGGGCCACCATCCACCACCCGCGAGCGC
>DATHVP010000064.1:0-82400 GCA_035461245.1 Longimicrobiales bacterium
GATTACAAATCAGCTGCTCTACCAACTGAGCTACGCCAGCGACGGCAGAAAGGTAGCGTCCCGCCCCCCCAGTGGTCCAGTGCGGCGGCCAGGGGCCGGGCGGGCGCCCCGACGGGCGGGCGCCGCGGCATACAGGCTTACGTCCTTTTCCAGCGCGGCCCCTGCGGCGTGTCCTCCACGGCGATGCCGGCGGCAGCGATCTCATCGCGGATACGATCGGCGGCGGCGAAATCTCGACGCTGCCGGGCTTCCTGGCGCTGGCGAATCATGTCTTCCACCCATGTGGCCAGTTCCGGGGATACACTGCCTCGCTCTGTCCTGGCGAGTTCGATGAAGCCGAGCACTTCGTCCATGCGGCGGAGCGCAGCCCGGGCGGCGTTGACATCCTGCAACGGGACGGGCAGGTCCCGGTCGAGCTGGGCGTTGGCCTCCCGCACGAAATTGAAGAGGGCCGCCAGCGCGTTGGGCGTATTGAGGTCGTCGTCCAGGGCCGATTCGAAATCGTTCAGCGCGTGCCCGGCAATGCCCGGCAGTGGTGACAGCGGCGCATCGGCGGCGGTGGCGACGTCGTCGAGCCGCGCCTCGAAGTCGAGTATCCGCTGGATGGCGTTGCGGGCCGTCTCCAGCCCGTCGAAGGAGAAATTGAGTTCCTTGCGATACTGCGCCGAGATAAGGAGATAGCGGATGGCGGACGCCGCGTGTCCCCGGTCCAGCAGTTCCCGGATCGTGAAGACGTTGCCTTTGGACTTGGACATCTTCTCACCGTTCACCAGCAGGTGCTTCACGTGCAGCCAGTAGCGCACGAACGGCTTGCCGGTGGCGCCCTCGGACTGGGCGATCTCATCCTCATGGTGGGGAAAGACCAGGTCCTCGCCACCGGTGTGGATGTCGAATGTCTCGCCGAGCGCGGCCATGCTCATGGCGGAGCACTCAATATGCCAGCCGGGCCTGCCCTGACCCCAGGGCGTGTCCCATGCGGCGCCGACCCGGCGGTCCACGTCCTTGGCCGTCTTCCACAGGGCGAAGTCGCGGGCGTCGGCCTTCTCGTATTCGTCGGCATCAATACCGCCCGCACGAGCGGCGAGGCCGGCGCCGGAGCGGATTTCTGCCTGCTCGATGCGTGCGAGGCGGCCGTAGTTCTGGAAGGACGAGATGTCGAAGTAGACGGAGCCGTCGGCGGTGGCATACGCATGGCCATTATCCTCGAGACGGCGAATGATGTCCGCCATGTCCTGGATATGATCGGTAGCCCGGGGATACTGGTCGGCGGGACGGATCCCGAGGGTATTCAGGTCGTTGAAGAACGCCTCGATCATGGGGCCGGTGACGTCGCCTATGGTGACGCCGAGCTGTTCAGCCTCGGCAATGATCTTGTCCTCCACGTCCGTCAGGTTCATGACGAAGGTGACGTCGAAGCCCTTCCATTCCAGGAAACGATGCACGAGGTCGTTGAAGACAAACGTGCGGAAGTTGCCGATGTGGGGCGGCCGATAGACTGTAGGTCCGCAGGCGTACACGCCCACGCGCGGGGGCGCGATGGGCGAGAATTCGTCGAGTCGCCGGGTCAGCGTATTATGGAACCGGATGGGCATCAGGCGTCCTCGTTCGGGCTGGCGGCGAGGGCGGCCGGCAACTGGCCGTCGCCCCAGTAGAACGTTGTGTGCGGGAACGGGATCTCGATGCCTTCAGCGTCAAACCGCTTCTTGATGCGGCGGCGCAGTTCCCGGCCCACGTCCCACTGCTTCAGTGGCAGTGTCTTGGCCATTACCCGGATGACAACGGCAGAGTCACCGAAACTCTCGATGCCGGGGACAACGGGATCCTCGAGCAGCAGCGCCCCCCACTCCGGGTCCTGCTGGAAATCATGGAGCAGGTCCCGCAGCACGTCCATCACGCGGTCGGCGTCCTCCCTGTATGCGACCCCGATGTTCAGGACAGCGCGGGACCACGACTTGGTCATGTTCGTGACGCGCGTGATCTCGCCGTTGGGCACAATGTGCACTCGCCCCTCCACGTCCCGCAGGATGGTGGTGCGCAGGGTGATCTTCTCGACGAGCCCGGAGACGCCGGCGACCTCGACGACGTCACCGACACCGAACTGACCTTCCATGAGCATGAAGGTGCCACTGATCACGTCACGAACCAGCGACTGGGCGCCGAATGAGAAGGCGAGGCCGATGATACCAAAGGAGGCGAGAATGGGACCGATGTTCTGAAGCAGAATATCCAGGATGGTCAGGGATGCGATGACGAACACCGCAATTCCCGCCACATTGCCCAGCAGGCTCCCCAGGGTTTGTGCTCGCTGTTCCCTGAGTCGTCGCACGAGGGGATCTTCCTCCTCGATATCGCGGTCGAGCAACCTGCGGATGAGCACACGAATCAGCCGGTAGGCGACAATGGCCACGAAGATGACGACTACGACGTTGATGGCCCTGGGCAGCAGTGTCTCCCACGTGAGGAGTGCCTCCCAGTTCACGGCCTGCAATTCTGTGGTTTCTGTCGGGTCCTGCTGGAGCAGAAGGATCATTGAATCAGACGTATCTCAGTGACGCGCCAGCGGCCGTCCTCGAGTACAAAGGCGACGAACAGTCTGGCGGTTTCGGGGATGGTAGTGCCGCGGGCGCGCACGGTCCAGGCCACTTCGCCGAACGCACGTGCCGGCGCGCCCCCTGAGGTCCGCGTCATGACGGTCCGCACGCTGACACTCTCGCGTTCGTCAAAGACGCGGCGCAGCACGGCCGAAGCCTGTCGTGCCGGCAGCGGGCCGACGGGCCGACCGTCCACGTCAAGAGATATCCCTGCCTGCGCGCCGAGCCCGGTGATGGTGCCGGCGTCGCCTCTGTGCCAGGCAGCGGCGATGCGCTCCATGGTTGGCCGCAGGTCCTGACCTGCCGCCGGGGCGGCCGCGAGAAGGCACAGGACCGCTGCAGTAAGAACACGCGCGGCTGCGTTCATGGTGAGGCCGATTCTGTAACGGACGTACCGTCGATCTCCGCTCGCATGGCGGCGAGAACGGCCACCGGGTCGGCAGCGTTCAGGACGGGCCGGCCGACCACAAGGTAGTCGGCACCGGCGCGGGCGGCCTCGCCTGGTGAGGCCGTGCGAGCCTGGTCGCCGAGCCCGTCGTTTGCCGCACGGATACCGGGCGTAACGAAGATGAACCCGGCTCCGTGGCGGCGACGCAGTGCCTCAACCTCCATTGGCGAGGTCACGACGCCGTGCATCCCGGAGTCCGCAGCGAGTCCGGCCAGGCGGGCGACCTCGTCGCGAACGGACAGGATCTCCTTGTTCCACACCTGCTCCACGTCCACGGCAGTGAACGAGGTGAGGATGGTCACGCCGAGGAGGCGCGGTGAGTCATCGCCAAAGGCCTCGGCGGCTTCTCTGGCCGCCCGCATCATGGCCTCGCCCCCGGATGCGTGCAGGGTAAGCAGGTCGATGCCGAGTTCGCACGCAGCGGAAACCGCGTTGGCAACGGTGCTGGGGATGTCGTGGTACTTGAGATCGAGAAAAACGCGCTTGCCCCTGTCCCGGAGCGCGCGCACGACAGCCGGGCCGCTCCGGGTGAAGAGCGGGGATCCCACCTTGTAGAAATCCACACCCTCGCCGACGCGTTCGACGAGATCGAGGGCGTCCTCGGCGGACGGCACGTCCAGAGCTACAATGATCTGAGCCATAACCAGCGGGGCATCAGGCGTGGACGCCGTTGCCCACTATCTCCGTGATTGTGGATAAGCCGCGGGCGGCACCCCACCGCTCCAGGCCTGTGAGTACACGCAGCGCCGCACGAGGGTCCGCGAAGGAGGCGGTCCCGACCTGCACCAGGGAGGCGCCGGCCAGAAGATACTGCACGGCGTCCTCGGCCGCCCGTATCCCTCCTACGCCGATAATGGGTACGGCCACGCGCTGCCTCGTGCGCCAGACGGCATACACGCCCACGGGCAGGAGGGCCGGGCCACTCACGCCACCGGAGCCGGCGCCCAGCACGGGGGTCCGGCGCTCCAGGTCGAAGAGCATGCCGGGCATGGTGTTGATAAGGGTGAGACCGTCGGCGCCTTCCGCGACGCAGATCTCGGCCATGCGCGCGATGTCCGGCACATTGGGGGCGAGCTTGACGACAAGCGGCCGGCTTGTGGCGGCGCGGGCCACACGAACGGCGTCGGCAAGCAGGTCCTCCCGCGTGCTGATGATGGCACCGCCTTCCTTGACGTTCGGACACGATACGTTCAGTTCGTAGGCGGCGACGCCGGGTGCGTCCTCCAGCCGGGCGATGATGTCACCGTACTCCGGGGCCGACCGGCCGGCGATGTTGGCAAAGACATGGGCGTGCCGCAGGCGCTGATGCAGCCACGGCAGTTTCTGACCGAGCACCACATCCGGCCCCGGGTTAGCCAGGCCGACGGAGTTGATCATGCCTGCGTGAAACTCGGTGACCCTGGGTGACGGGTTGCCCTCACGGACGTCCGCCGTAACCGCCTTGATGACGAGGCCACCCAGCAGGTCGATGTCGAAGAACCCATCCATCTCGGCGCCGTACCCGCACGTTCCGCTGGCGAGCATCACGGGGTTCCGGAAGTCGAGCCCGAATACAGTCTGCCTGAGGTTCATGGCGTGGTGCGCAGACACGGATCCTCAGCGCGCCTGGGTCCAGAGATGCTCATTGCGACCGAAGAACTCGTCGACGCCATCGGCCAATCCCCAGGCCAGACTCTGCTGAAAGGCCTGCGACCCCAGCAGGTTCGCCTCCTCTCGATTGGAGATGAAGGCGGTCTCGACGAGAACGGCCGGCATGACGGCGCCGACGAGCACAAAGAAGGGCGCCCGCTTCACACCGCGGTTGGGGCCGGGGTGGAATGCGGCCATGCGTTGCTGCATGATTGCGGCAAGGTCGTGGGATGCGCGAGTCAGATATTCACTGCGCAGATTCACGAGTACCCGATCCAGGTCGGACCCGCTCGGCCGCCGGGGGTTCTCCTCAAAACGTACAACCGCGTTCTCCATCTCTGCGACACGTCGCTCGTCCTCGGTCCTGGCCTCGGACAGAAAGAACGTCTCGAACCCGCGGACACCGGCCGATTCGAAGGAGTTCGCATGGATGGACAGCAACACGGTGCCGGGCCGGTCCGCCTGCCATTCGTTCGCCAGACGGGTCCGCTCCGCGAGGGGCACGAAGGTATCGGAATCCCGCGTCATGTGGACCTCGTACCCCCGATCCCGGAGCACTGCGGCAAGACGCTGGCCGATCAGGAGCACCACGTCCGACTCACGCAGGCCGTTCGGTCCGACCTTGCCGGGGTCACGCCCGCCATGGCCGGGGTCAATGATGACTACGCGCGCTGCCTGGCGTGCGACTGATCCTGCGGGCGCACTTGCCGATGGCGCCGGAGCTGCCGCCACCGCGCCCAGCACCTCCAGAGCACCCGCGCGAAAGGCGAACCGGTCGGGGAACCGGGACGGCAGCCACTGAATGAAGAACTGCTCAGGCAGGAACGTCTCACCATCCACGCGGCTGACGGGGAAGGCCAACTGGTACACGGCGGCGCCAGCGCGAATAAAGGGCGACGTAGTCCAGAAGCGAATGGTGTCCCCGCCGAGAGCGGCAGCCAGGCCGGATTCGCTCGAGGCGAGACTGAACCCCAGGGAGCCAAGCGCGCTGGCCGGGAACGCTGACGTGCCATTTACGCTTATACCGACGACCGATCCCGTGCCGGCCCCGCCCACCGGCAGCACCGGCTGGCGTGCCACGGCCGGCGTCATCGTCGCGGCGGCGAGCAGCAACGCGAGCCCGAGGCCGCGCAGAACGCGGCGGCAGGCCCGGGCGCCGTCAGCCACCACGGACGGCTCGCTGGATCTCACGCTCGGCATCGCGACGTTTCGATGCTTCCCGCTTGTCGTGCAGCTTCTTACCCCTGGCCAGGGCTATGGCTACCTTGATGAATCCGTCCTTCGCGTAGATCTCCAGCGGCACGAGCGTAAACCCCTCCTGTTGCGTCGCCCCGATGAGGCGCCGGATCTCGCGGCGGTTCAGCAGCAGTTTCCTGGTCCTGACCGGATCCACGTTCCAGCGGCTGGCGGGGTCGTAGGGTGTGACGTGCATGCCGTAGAGAAACACCTCGGAGCCTTCGACCCGGGCGAACGCCTCGGCCAGGCTGACCTTGCCGTTGCGTATGCTCTTCACCTCCGGGCCGGCCAGCACGATGCCTGCCTCCCAGGTGTCAACCACGTGATATTCGTGCAGCGCTTTCCGGTTGCGCGCGAGCGTCTTCTTCGCCATGGGCTGGAAGATACCGGACGAGGCCCCGGAAAGGGAGCCCTCAGACCAGGCGCTCCTTCTGGCGGCGACGGATCCGCTTCAGGGCTGCGACCTGACCCACCTCCCCGCCCAGGATGAACGCAATGGCCGTGTAGTAGACGTAGATCACCACGATAGCCATGGAGGCGAGGCCCTGGTACGTGGAGGCATAACCGCCATAGCTGCGGAAGTACCAGGCGAAGGCTTCCTTCAGCAGCTCGAACATGAGCGCCGTGAAGGTGGCGCTGATCAGAGCCGTCCGCCACTGGATGCGCCGGGCAGGCAGATAGCGGTAAATCAGAACGAA
The DNA here is from genome assembly GCA_035461245.1 of Longimicrobiales bacterium. GTDB lineage: Bacteria > Gemmatimonadota > Gemmatimonadetes > Longimicrobiales > RSA9 > SH-MAG3. The sequence continues at coordinate 6,603 of DATHVP010000064.1, forward strand.
CATGAACCAGATGGACGTGAAGGACACCAGCGTCAGCAGTTGCGCCAGCACGGCCTGGCCCCGGGGGATGTGCAGGACCTCGATGCCGTAGGTGGCGATCAGTTCGAAGATGACGGTCGCCGCCACATTCACGGCCAGCAGCGTACCGGCCACAAAGACCATCTGCAGGTCGAAAAACTTGCCGGCTACGATGCCCCGGTCCTGCTGGATGTCGAAGATCTCCCGGAGTGCGGTTCGCAGGGTCCCTATCAGGCGCGTCGCCAGCCAGGCGAATACGAGGGTACCGATGGTAAACAACCCGGTCGCCTGCTCCACGAACGCGTTCAGGTAGCCCCTCATCTGGTCGGCAAACTCGGCGCTGACGGGTGGGAGCACGGAGAGCAGGTACCCTACCAGCGGTTCGGCGGGGCTGCCGGTGATGTCAGCCCGCGCCTGCAGGAAGAACCCGGCGATTCCCGCCGCGGCAATGGCCAGTGGCACGATGGCCACCAGCACATTGAACGCGATGGCACCAGCCATGAAGAAGATCTGGTCCTGATCCGCCTTGTGGTACACGCGACGGACGAAGTCACCGATCTCCACCGCCACTCGGCCTGGCCGGGGCAGTGGGCGGTGACCGGCCGACCGGCTGGGTTTGGCGGCGCCCATGTCGTGCGACGCCGGGGTCCTCAGACGCCGAGTTCGGAGTCAGTGTCCGCGTCGACATCATCCGGCGTGATGACGCTGGTGCCGGTGTCGCCCCTGGCGGCACTGACGCCGCCCCGCACGCCGGCGCGCACTTCGCGCACGCGCGCTTCCATCTCGCCCCGGGTCTCGCGAGCGGCGGCGCGGCCGGCCTCGAAGGCGTCCCGGGCCCGATCCAGCCGGTCCTCCACTTCGTCGCGGACGCCGCCGATGGCACCCGTGACCTGGTCGCTCACGTTGCGCACAGCGTCCTCGGCACGATCGCGCAGCCGCAGGGCGCCGGAGCGAATCTCGTCACGGGTTTCCCGGCCGGTCCTGGGAGCGAGGAGCAGCGCCGCGCCGGCACCCATGAGGGCGCCCCACAGGAACGCGGTAGCGCCGCCGGAACGGCGCTCGATAATGACGTACGGTACGTCGTCGTGATGGGCCATGATCTCTCCTTCGGCGATGAGCGGTTCAGCTCGCGGCGACCGGTTCGTCCAGATACTTCTGCAGCTTCTCCTTCAGCGCCTTCTGGGTCACGCCCAGGATGCGGGCGGTCTTGCGATGGTCGCCCGACGTGAAGGCGAACGTCTTCAGCGTCAATTCCCGTTCCGTGTCGGCAATGGAGGTACCAATGGAGATGTGCACCTCCTTCTCCTCGAACGACAGGTGTCGCGACACCAGGTCGGCGACCTCGATGGTGTCGCCCCGGGCCAGGATAACGGCCCGCTCCACGGCATTCTTGAGTTCGCGGACGTTACCCGGCCAGCGATAGGTGCTGATGTACTCGACGGCCCCCTCACTGAAGCCCGAGATCTCCTTGTCCTGTTCCTTCGCGAAGCGACGGAGGAACTCCTCGGCCAGCAGCCGCACATCGCCCTCGCGCTCGCGCAGGGGCGGCAGATAGAGCGGCACCACGGCCAGCCGGTGGTACAGGTCCTCGCGGAGCTTGCCGTCCCGCAAGGCCTCCTCTATGTCCTTGTTCGTCGCGGCGACGACGCGGATATCCACCTGCACTTCCTTCTTGCCACCGAGCCGGCGGAAGGAACGCTGTTCGAGGGCGCGCAGGAACTTGACCTGGATGTCCGGCTCCATCTCGGCGACCTCATCCAGGAAGAGCGTACCGCCGTGGGCCTGCTCGAACGCACCCGGCTTCTCATTGATGGCACCGGTGAACGCGCCTTTCTCGTGGCCGAACAGCTCGTTCTCCAGGATCTCCCGGGGGAACGCACCACAGTTCAGGGCAACGAAGGGACCCTTGGCACGGTTCGACTTGTTGTGCAGCGCCCTGGCGACCAGCTCCTTGCCCGTGCCGCTTTCACCCACGATCAGGACGCTGGCGCTGGACGGCGCCACCGCCTCGATGATGTTGTAGATCCGGACCATGACCTCGGACTGCCCGAGCATGTCGCCGTAGCGACTCATGCTTTCCAGCCGCTTCTGCAGCTCACGGTTCGCGGTCCGGACCTGATACTTGTCGAGCGCCTTGGGTATGAGCGCCTTGAGCCGCTCGACATCGAGCGGCTTGGTCAGGTAGTCATAGGCGCCGTGGCGCATGGCTTCCACAGCGCTGGCCACGGTGCCCTTGCCCGTGATGATGATGATCTCGCTGTCGATGCCGGCTTCGCGCATGTTGGCGAAGAGCTCCAGCCCGTCCATCTTCGGCATCTTGAGATCCGCCAGCACCAGGCCGAACTCGCCGGAGGAAACCTTGTCCCAGGCCTTGCGGCCGTCGGTCGCGGTCTCAACATCGTAGCCTTCCTCGGCGAGCAACATCTGCAGGCCTTCGGCGATATGCCTCTCATCGTCTGCGATGAGAACCTTGGGCAAACTCATAAATTATTGTCTTTCCAACGTTTCTGGGACGACCGAACCCGGCCGCCCTGCTGGATCAGTTTACTCCGGTCCCGATCTGCGGGTCAAGCACTCAGACCGGCGCCGCCCGCGGGATGGTAACGGTAATCCGGCTGTCATGAACGGTCACAACGGCACCTGCGTCCCGGAGCAGCAGTTCCACGGTAGTGGCGGCGCGGCGCATGCCCTCTTCCGCGCCCTCCACCAGCGATGCCCCGTCCAGAGCGGTGGCCACCACGTCGAACCCGACCCTCTCGCCCTGCACGGTGCACTCGAGGGAGAGCCGGCCGCCACCCTCGCCCAGGCGATCATGGGTGGCCATGAGCAGGTTGAGCAGGGCGAACTTGAGCACATCCCGGCGCACGGCAACGAAAATGGCGGGCATGCACTGCACGGCGAATTCGTTGCGGGCCAGGCGCGCCTGCGCTTCCAGAAGCGGGGCCAGCTCATCCAGCGCCGTGTCCACGGACAGGTTGGAGCCTTCGTCCCGTTCAGGGCGCACGAGCAGGAGGATCCTGTCCACCAGCTCATGAAGCCGCCGGACCTCCTGCTCGATCACTGCCGCACGGCCCGCAGCTGCGTCGGCATCACCCCGCGCGATCCTCACCTTGAGGACTTCCAGGTTGATGACGATGGCATTGAGCGGGTTCTTGATCTCGTGCGCCAGGTCGTCAGCAAGTCGACTGACGATGTCGAAGCGGTTCGCCTGGAACTGCTCGTCGCTGATTTCTGGGCTATTCCGGTTCACGATGTGATGCCTGGTGCGCAGCGATGGGTAACCGCAACCGCATATGCAGGAAGCATTCCGCCGCTGGTGTCAGGCGGGATCGGCGGTCGTAGGCGCAGGCAGGGGAGCCGGCATCGCCAGTTGCAATGCCGGCCTCTGCGTCAGCTATCGCTGGTCGTTGAGATGAGGGGTCATCCCATGACGCGCCCGGGGTCGGCCTCCGGCGCAGGGGGCGAATCGTATCCGGCCCTGCCCATCAGGGCGTAGGTGAGCTGCTTGCCGAGTTCGACCCCGGGCTGGTCCAGGGGGTCCACGCCGTACATCTCGCCGGCATAGACCGTGGCGATCTGCAGCATCATGAGGAGTTGACCTACGGCGTGTGCATCGGCGCGAGGCAGCTCGATGGTCATGTTCATGCGACCGGCGGCGGCCAGGGCAGCGGAGGTGGCCTGGCGCTCAGCATCGAGGAGCTCGCCGAGGCTGCGGCCGCCGAGGTACCCGAGCTCAGAGACATCCCCGTAGATACCGGGGATCTCCAGGTCCGGACCATGATCGCCGGTGGCCAGGAATGTGACCGTCTTGTCGAACGGGCCCTCCATGTAGAGCTGGACCTGTGAATGCTGGTCGGTCGCGCCCAGCGCCTTTACCGGAGTGGGACCCCTGTGCACTTCGTCGCCCTGCCGGTCCAGCCTCTTGCCGAGGCTTTCGGCCCACATCTGCCGGAACCAGTCGGCCATGCCGTACAGACGGTCGGAGTAGGCCATCATCACGTGAATGGGTGCGCCCCGGGCCGTGTCGGCCAGGTACTGAAGCGCGGCGAACATGCCCGCAGGATTGGCGGCAAGTTCGGCCGTATCGCAGCGCGCGTCCATTGCGGCGGCGCCGGCGAGTAGCGCTTCCACGTCTATCCCGGCGAGTGCGGCAGGCAACAGGCCGACGGCGGACAGCACGCTGAACCGACCGCCGACGGCAGGCGGCACGGGCAGGGTAGCGATGCCCTCCTCGTCGGCGATCCTCCGGAGCACCCCCTTCTCCGGGTCCGTGGTGAAGATGAGGTGCCCGCGGTAGGCATCGTCAGGCAGCGCCTGGCGGAGCCGCTCCCTCACGATCATGAACTGCGCCATCGTCTCTGCGGTCGAGCCGGACTTGCTGACGACGTTGAAGAGCGTCCGACGGGGATCGAGCCGGTCGAGGAGCGGCCGGATGGTGGACGGGTCCACGTTGTCCAGGACGTAGAGCCGGGGGTAGTAGTCGCGGCCCTCGTCGTCCAGTTCATTCCAGTGGGGCGGCAGCAGGGCGTGCTGCAGCGCAATGGTGCCCAGCGCGGAACCACCGATGCCCAGGACGACGACGTTGTCGAAAGCCTGGCCGAGGCCGTCCGCGAAGCTGCGGATCTGTTCGACGACCTGATGCTGATACGGCAGATCGAAGAAGCCGAGTTCCCCGGCTCGTCGGCGCTGTGCGACGGCAGCGTGGACCTGTTGGAACGAGGCCGCCATCTCATCGAGCTGGTGGACGCCTATGCCCCGGCCATCGGGCGCGGCGAGCATGCGGTTGTAGTCGAGAACGAGTCGATCGCTCATGGTCGTGTCGTCATTCGGGGATGGAGATCTCCAGCCCGTCATAGGCCGGCTGGATATCCGGCGGCAAGGCTGCAGCGAGAGAATCGTGCCGCAGCCGGTGTGTCAGGTGCGTCAGGTACGTCCGCTCGGCGCCCACGTCGCGTGCCGCGGCCACGGCCTCCTCGACGTTGAAGTGAGTGGGGTGGGGATTACCGAACCAGAGCGCATTCAGGACGAGCACACGCACGCCCTCCAGTTCGGCCCGCGTGGCGGCGGGCAGACGCTTGGCATCGGTGACGTAGCCCAGCGAGCCCGTCCGGAAGCCGTAGACGGACAAATCGCCGTGGGGCACCTCGAGGGGTCGGAAGTCGAACCCGCCCACGTTGACTGTCTCGCCCGGTCGGAACGTCTGCAGCGTGATTTCCGGCTTGGTGGTCCCTTCGGGAGGGCGGTAGTCGCCGAAGATGTAGCCGAACCGTGCGCGCATCACGTCAGCCGTCTCCGGGTCGGCAAACGCCGCGACCTGGCGGTTCCGCACAGAAAAAATGCGGAGGTCGTCGATGCCGTGGAGGTGGTCGGCGTGGCCATGGGTGTACCACACGGCGTCAATGCTGTCGATGCCGGCAGCCAGCAATTGCAGGCGCAGTTCCGGTGGAGTGTCCACGAGAACGCGCCGAGCACCATCATCGCTCTCCAGGACGGCGGCATGCCGGCCCCGGCGGTCCCGGGGATCTGCCGAGGTGCAGACGTCGCACGCGCAGCCAATGACAGGTACGCCGAACGACGTTCCCGTGCCCAGGAAGCGAAGCTTCAAAGTTCCTCGATGCGGATCATGTTCGTTGTACCGGCCACGTGAAACGGTATGCCGGCGGTAACCACGACACGCTGGCCCGGCTCCGCCATGCGGGTACTGAGCAGGTACTCGCGGGCGATGGCGAGCATGTTCTCGTAGTTGACCTCGTCATCGCACATGACGGGGTGCACGCCCCACACCAGTGCGAGCTGGCGCCACGTGCTCACCTGGTCCGTGACGCCGAGGATGGGCACCGGCGGCCGGTAGCTGGAAACGAGGCGGCTCGTGCTGCCGGTGCGGGTAAAGGAAACGACCGCGGGCGCACCGAGCAGGCGCACCGCCTCCACCGTAGCCGCGGCGATGGCATGTTCCGTCGGCGTAGCGCCGATGCGGAGCCGGTGCAGCATGGGTACGTCATACTTCGGGCCCTCCTCGAAGGCGGCCGTGCGCTCCGTCTCCGCAGCAATGCGGACCATCGCCTCCACGGCGAGGAACGGGTAGCGCCCGGCCGCGGTCTCGCCGGACAGCATGACGGCGTCGGTCCCGTCGAACAGCGCATTGGCGACGTCGCTCGCCTCGGCACGCGTGGGCCTGGGGTTCTCGATCATGGACTCCAGCATCTGGGTCGCGGTGATGACCGGGCGGCCGTACAGGTTGGCCAGCTGGATGATCCGCTTCTGGGCGATGGGCACCTGCTCGAACGGCAGTTCCACGCCCAGGTCGCCACGGGCGACCATTACGGCATCGGTAAGGGAAAGTATGGACTCGATGGCCTCCAGCGCCGTGTCCTTCTCAATCTTCGCGACGATGCGTGCGTTTGACGTCATGCGCGAACGCAGGTCGCGGATGTCGTCGGGACTCTGCACGAAGGACAAGCCGATGTAATCCACGTCCATGGACTCTGCAAACGCCAGGTCCTCGATATCCTTCTCTGTCAGGGCCGGCGCGCTCACGTGGATGCCGGGCAGGTTCATTCCCTTGTTCTGCTTGAGCAGCCCGCCGCGGATGACCTTGCAGACGACCAGGGGGTCCCTGACCTCCATGACCCGCAGCTCGAGCAGGCCATCGTCCAGCAGCACGCGGTCACCAGGACTCACGTCTCTGGCCAGTGGCGCGTACGTTGTGGGGATTTCGGCAGCACTGGCGACGGCTTCAGGGGCCAGGACGACGTCGTGCTTGTCCGACAGCTCAATGGATGACGGCAGGGACCCGATCCGTATCTTCGGACCCGCCAGGTCTGCCAGGATGGCCATGGGCTTGCCCACGACGCGGGAGGCGTCACGAACCCACTCGATGACCTGTGCGTGGGTCTCATGATTACCGTGGGCAAAGTTGATGCGGACAACGTCCACGCCGAGTTCCGCCAGCGCGTGAACCTTGTCCAGTGCGGCAGTCGCGGGTCCGATGGTTGAAACGATCTTGGTTCGCAATTCAGGCTCTCTGGTGTGTCATGGTCAGGCCGTGTGTACAACGATGCCGCCAGCGATGGTGGCCATGCACTCCATCGAGGCGACGGTTTCCGGATCCGCACAGGGGTCCCGATCCCATGCCGCGATGTCCGCGGGGGCCCCTGGCGCAAGGGTGCCATGGGGCGCCTGCAGCCCGGCAGCAGCAGCAGGCCCGGTGGTGAAGCCGTGCAGCGCGGCTTTCATGTCAATCCTTTCCTCGGGGAACCATCCGCCCGCCGGTCGCCGCTCGCTGTCCTGGCGCAGCACGGCCGCGACCAGGCTGCGCCGGGGATCGACGGGCTCCACCGGCGCGTCCGAGCCGAAGGCGAGGATGGTGCCGTGCCGGAGCAGGGACCCGAGTGCAAACGCGCCACGGCAACGGTGTGCCCCCCAGTGCGTGTCGGCCGCCTGCCAGTCTGTCATGAGGTGACATGGTTGCATGGAGCAGACGATGCCCGCTGCGGCCGCGTCGGCAAGGCGCTCGGCGGGACAGCACTGGAGATGCTCGATGCGATGGGGGATCGCCAGTCCCGGCAGAGAAGGGTCGGAAAGTACATCAAGGGCCAGGCACACGGCTGCATCACCGATGGCGTGGACCGTAGCGGCGATGCCTGCGGCGGCCGCCCTGTGGACATGCTGCCGGAAGAGCGCCGGCTCGAGGGTGCTGATCCCACAGCCCGAGCCGTCCTGGTAGGGCTGCCGCATCCAGGCCGTCCGGGAGCCGAGGGCTCCGTCGAGGAACATCTTGACCGCGCCCACCCGCAGCCAATCGTCACCGAACCCGCTGCGCAGGCCCAGCCCGATGGCATCGTCCAGGCGCTCAATGCGGATATGCTGCAGCACCCTGATGCGGAGCCGGCCCTGCTCGCGGATTGCCAGCAACACCGCCAGCGGTTCGGGGTCCTGAACGTGCACGCCGGGATACGAATGCACGCCCGTGATGCCCATGCCGTGCAGCGCAGTCTGGGCGTCCAGGAGGCTGTCGGCAGCAGCTTTGGCATCGGGCGACGGCAAGTGCGCCGCCACTGCACGCCCGGCCGATTCCAGCAGCACCCCGGTCGGCTCGCCGTCGGCATCCCGCTCGATGCGGCCGCCATCTGGGTCGGACGTGCCCGCGTCGATGCCTGCCACGCGGAGCGCGGCCGTGTTCACCCACAGCGCGTGCATGTCGTGGGACTGGAGCACTACGGGACGGTCGGAGACGACGGCATCGAGATAGGACCGGTGGGGTCGGGCGCCATCCCAGCGGTGGACATTCCATCCCCTGCCCTGCACCCAGCCCGTGCTCCCGGCCGCGTGTCCGGCGACGAGTTGTGCTGCAGCGGCGGGTGAGGATGAAGGGGACAGGTCCACCTGCCGACGGGCGAAAGCCCACTCTGTCAAATGGATGTGGGCGTCGGTCAGCCCGGGAGTAAGTGTGCACCCGGTAAGATCGAGCGTGTCACAGCCAGGGTACCTGCTACGCAACGCAGCGGTGTCACCGAGGTCGGCGATGCGGCCATGGCGTATCAGGAGCGCGTTTGGCGCACAGTCCTGTACGGCGGCGAGGGTGTGAACCCTGTCAGCCGTAACGAGCAGGCCGCGGTCGCGGCCGGTAGCTTGAGATCCGTCGGTCATGTTGACGGGGGAGTCCTTGTCGCCGATTGTGTGGCGTCATCCTATGCAGGTGCGGCGGCCGGCGCAAACGCGCTGAGCGACCTGCTACAGCGGGAGTTGGCATGGAACTGATCCGAAGTGAGGCCGGTCTGGAGGAGGTGGCGGACGCATTGCGGGAGGTGCGCCTGTTCGCGGCGGACACAGAAGCGGCGGGCTACCATCGGTATCATGACCGGATCTGCCTGCTGCAGCTCTCCTCCCGCCACGACACATTCCTGGTGGACACGCTGGCGCTGGAGTCCCTGGGCCCGTTGGCAGATCTGTTCGCGAGTCCTGACCTTGAGGTCATCCTGCATGATGCGGATTACGACCTGCGCCTGCTGGCCAGAGACTACGGCATCCAGGTAGGGGGCCTGTTCGACACAAAGATCGCGGCCCAGATCCTGGGCGAGCCGGCCATCGGGCTCGGCGCATTGGTAGAAAAGCACGTGGGGACGCGCCTGGACAAGAAGCACCAGCGCGCGGACTGGGCCCAGCGTCCGCTGTCGTCGTCCATGCTCGAGTATGCGGCGGAAGACACACGACACCTGCCCGAGCTGCGGGACCGGCTGAAGACGGCACTGGATGCGGCAGGCCGGCTGCACTGGGCGGAAGAGGAGTTCGGCCTGCGGGAGGGCACGCGCTGGGAGCCCGATGAGCCCGATGGCGACGGGTACCTCCGGCTGAAGAACACGCGGGACCTGAAGCCACGCCAGATGGCTGCGTTGCGCGAGTTGTACAACTGGCGGGAGGAAGTGGCCCGGCGTCGGGATGTGGCGACGTTCCGTGTGGTAGGTAACGAGGTTCTCACCGCCGTGGCCCGGGGTCTACCCAAGTCGCCGCAGGAGCTGGCGCGCGCGCAGGGCGTGCCTGCCAGCATAGCTGACCGGTACGGCAACGATCTGCTGGCAGCGGTGGGCCGAGCGATGACGCTGTCGGAGGCGGAACTGCCCCAGCGGATCCGCGGCCCCCGGCGGCCGCCACCTGATCCGGCGCTGGAGGAGCGGGCCGAGCGGTTGAAGCGGGCCCGCGACGCCGCGGCGGAAGCCCTGGGGCTGGACCGCGGCTTCCTGATGCCCCGCCACCAGTTGGAAGCAGCGGCCCGGCTGCAGCCGCGGACCGCGGAGGACCTCATGCAGATCCCGGACATGCGCCGCTGGCAGGTGGAAGCCCTGGGCGAACGCCTGCTGAAGGCGCTGTGGGGCTAGTTCATCCCTGCCAGGGGTCGAAGCCGAACGTGAGGTAGTCGTTGGGCCGGCCGTCAATGCCCTCGATGGCGCGCGCCAGTTCCGCGAGGGTGTCCTCGCTTTCGCCGGCACCCCGAGCAGCAGACAGGATGGATTCCATGAGCGGCCGGATTTCCTTCGGTCGGAGCAGCACGTAGGCCCTGGGCGAGCCCTCCTCGCCGCGGGGCACGATCACGAGGTCGACGAGATCCGTTTCCTGCGATATCTTCCACACGTCCGCCGTCTTCTTGAGCAGCTTGTCGGCGGTCTTGACGTCAGTGTGCAGCGTCCGGACCATGCGCTGGGCCTCCTTGTCACCGGCTTCCGCACGCTGGCGGGACAGGCGCCGCCCGAGGCCCTCGGCGCTGTCGTCCTCGCGTTTCTCGGCGGTACGGGACAGGAGTTCGCCGACGTAGGCGTAGATTCCGAGGACGAGTGGAACCGGGTCCAGGACGATCCGTATCAACAGGGCCTCCAGCGAATGAGCATTGCGCCGCTCCGGCGGCGGCCCACAACAATGGAGACAGCACCACGGTGCGTCAATCGGAGGAAGGCATGAAGGCAGTGCGTGGCGGTGTGCGGACGGGTCTGCTGGCCCTGGCGAGCGTGGCGGTGCTGACAGGGTGCCGGGACTCGGGACTGCCCGACCGGAACCTTCCTCTGGAGGAGGCCCGCCATCGGCAGTTCAGCTATCCCGCGTACCAGCCGGTGGCGGACAACGCACCCGTGGCTGCCGCGGGGCGCCACTGGCTCCGGTCTTCTGCTGTCGAGACCATTCCCTCAGCCATGCTGGAGCCCGTGCAGGCGACCGGTGGCACACAACTCTACGCCGTCCGTGGCAGTCGCGCGCCGTACGCCCGGCTCTACGCGCCCGTCGGGCCGGACCGCTGGGCTCCGATGCTCCGGCTGAATTGAGCGGCCGGGGAGGCTTTCGAGCTTTCCCGCCGTACTCCCATGGAATTCCTGGCGGCGTTGCAGACCGGCCTGGGTGCGACGTTACAGCACAATCCGCCACTGGCGCTGGCGACCATGTTCGGTGCCGGTGTGCTCACCAGCCTGACCCCGTGCGTCTATCCGATGATCCCGATCACGGCCGGGATCATCGGCGGCACCGCCGGCGAGCACGCCTCACGACGCCGCGTGGTGATGCTCACGCTAACCTACGTTTCGGGGCTGGCACTGCTGTACGCCTTTCTCGGGCTGTTGGCAGGCATGACCGGCACCCTGTTCGGTACGGTGTCGGCGAGCCCGTGGGCGCGCCTGGCCGTGGGCAACCTGCTGCTCCTTTTCGGGCTGGCCATGCTGGACGTATTCACGATAGCCGCCCCCCATCGGGTCATCGCGTGGGCATCGAGCCTGCGAGGCGGGTCCTACCCGGGCGTGTTCCTGCTGGGGGCGACCTCCGGCGTGGTCGCCGCACCGTGCGGCGCGCCGGCGTTTGCTGCGGTGCTGACATGGGTGGCGACAACCGGCAGCCCGGCACTCGGTTTCCTTTACCTGTTCGTCTTCTCCCTCGGCATGACGGCGCTGCTGGTGTTCGTCGGCATATTTTCGGGCGTGCTGGCCCGCCTGCCGCGCTCGGGAACGTGGATGCTATGGATCAAACGGGTCGCCGGGGTGATACTTCTGGGGATGGCACAGTACTATTTCGTCCAGGCCGGCATGGTCCTGTGACGTGAGGGAGGCAGCATGGTGAGGTTGGCAGGGGCGTTACTGGCGCGGGCGATGCTCGTCATTCTGCTGGGCCTGGGGGCGGCACTGCCGGCGCGGGCCCAGGACGTTGGCCTTCCCATCGGCACGGTGCCGGATGCCGTGGAACTGGAGGACCTGGACGGCAATGCCGTGAACCTGGGTGCCATCACCCGGGGCCGACCGGCCATCATCCAGTTCTGGGCGACGTGGTGCCCCATCTGCAGTCAGCTCCAGCCATCGTTCCAGGCCGTGCGCCGCCAGCACGGTGACGCCGTGGACATCATCTATGTGGCCGTAGGCGTGAACCAGAACCCCCGAACCATCCGCAGGCACCTGGAGTCGCATCCACTGGCGGGTCGCGTGCTGTATGACGCCCGGGGACGGGCCACCAGGGCGTTCCGCGCGCCCACCACGTCGTACGTGGTGGCGCTGGACGCGACGGGCCGGGTCGTGTACACGGGCGTCGGCGGTGAGCAGGACATCGCGAGCGCTGCCGCCCGGGCGGTTGGCCGCTGATCGACCCCGCCCTGCCTGACGGTACGGGCGTGACCGCCTGCGGACCCAGGCCGCTGGCCGGCCTCCGGGTCGTTGAGCTGGCGCAGAACCTGGCCGGCCCCTACTGCGGCCAGATCCTGCGGGACCTGGGCGCTGACGTAGTGAAGGTGGAACGCCCGGGCATCGGTGACGCAGCCCGGGCCTGGGGCCCGCCCTTCATTGACGGTGCGGGCTCCATTTTCGCGGCTACGAACCGGGGCAAGCGCAGCATAGCCCTGGACTTGAAGAACGACGACGACCGGACCGTCCTCCAGGCACTGATCCGTCAGGCCGACGTCCTCGTCGAAGCGTTCCGACCCGGCGTCTTCCAGCGGCTGGGCTACGGCTGGGACGTGGTCCACAAGTGGAATCCGCGTCTCATCTATTGCTCCGTTGGTGCGTATGGCGAAGTCGGACCACTGCGTGACCTCCCCGGCTACGACCCACTCATGCAGGCTCACGGTGGTCTCCTCTCCGTCACCGGCGAGTCCGGCGGTGACGGCGTCCGCGTTGGCACCTCGGTCATCGATATGGGCACCGGCCTGTGGCTGACGATTGGGGTCCTCGCCGCGTTGCGACACCGGGACACTACAGGGTCCGGCATGTGCGTCAGCAGCGCGCTGTATGACACGGCCCTTGCCTGGAACGCGTACCACGTGCTGGGCTACCTCGCCGACGGCACCGTGCCCGAGCCCATGGGGACGGAACTGCCCATGATCGCGCCCTACGGGGTGTTCCCCACCAGCGACGGCGGCCTCATGATCGCCGCTGCCAACGACAACCTGTTCCGAAAACTCTGCGTGGCGCTGCAGCTGGGCGGCGTGGACGATAAGTTCCGCACGAATCCGCTCCGGGTGCGTCACCGGGCGGAGATCAACGGGATCGTGTCGGCGGCGACGTCGCGGCACACCACTGCGGAGCTCCTCGAAGTCCTGCGCGACAGCGGGGTGCCCTCTGCACCGGTCCAGGACATGGCGGAAGTCGTGGCGGATCCTCAGACCGCGGCAAGCGGCATGATCTGCCAGACGGAAAGCGGGCCGGCCGTTGCGCTGCCGATCCGCCTGGACGGGGCGCGGCAGCAGCCGGGGGATGCCGTGCCGCGGCCGGGCGAGCACACCACCGCAATCCGACGGGAGCTGGACCCCGGCGCAGGAGGATGACCGCCCTGAAGTCAGCCCCGGCGCCGGGGCCCGGAGACTCGCGCCATGCGTGTCGGCGTACCAGGGTCAGCGGAGCAGCAACATGATGACGCCGATAATCCCGCCGGCGACCAGAGCCCTGCGCCAGGAGAACGGTCGCCCGTCCTCGGAACTCCGCCGCGTCCAGACCAGCACCACGCCACACATGTTCTCGTCGTGGTAACTGCCCGGTAATTGCGCCAGCCCGACGTAAACCTCCACGCCCTCTACGTCCATGGGCCGGACAATCTCGTCAACGTAGGCCCGCTCCCTCCGGTTCGTGCGCACCCCATCCACATACAGCGCCGGCGTACACTCGCCCCGTCCGGCTCGCATGGTGACGAAGGCACCGGTGCCCCGCGCCCGGTTCACCGTGACCCGGGGCAATTCCCGGAGCATGTCGCTCATGTCCAGCGGATTGCGGGCATCGATGGCGTCGCGCGTGATGAAACGGCCCACGCCGACGCGGCGATTCCAGGCCATGCGTTCGTAATAGCCGGCCAGGAACCCGAGGTTCGCGTACCCGCTCCGGACCTCGACCGTGAGCGGCTCCAGGGGGACGGCACTGGTGGACATGCGCAACACCACCGTCAAGGTGCCGCTTTCCACCTCGAACGGATCCGTGTGCACCGTCTCCATGCCCAGCATACTGGCGACCAGCGCGAAGGAGCCGAAGCGGGGCGCCTGCAGCCGGAACTCACCGGCGCTGTCCGTCACCGTGCCGGCGACGCGGCGTCCGCCGGCGACATGCAACGCGACCTGCGCGTCCATCAGGGGCGCCCCGCTGACCTCATCGACAACACGCCCGGTGACCACCTGGGCTTCGGCCGAGGCAACGGCAGCAGCAGCTGCAATAGTCACAGCGAATGCGGTGAGTGCGGCGCGGCACATGACTGGCCTCCCTGACGCGGCATCTTCGCTGCCGCTCTCGCAATGAGAACGACGCAGCGACCGAGTCCCGCAGCGGACGGAAATCCGGGCTTCCTCGATCATCCTGCATGGGCCGGGCCGCCCGGAATACGGACCTGTCAGAGAGTCGGGTTACCCCCCGGGAAGTCCGTAATATCGTCTCATGAAGCGCACGAGGGACGGCGAATCCCGCACACTGGTTAGCTGTCCGACATCCGCAGTCACAAGGGTATGGTCTCCGCCCCGTCGGCTTTCCCGGACTGTGCATGCGAGCCCCACGAGGGCATCCGTCACAACAGGCGGCCCATCAATGGGGAACGGCGAGGGTCCCACCGGGAACGGGTCGGCGAACACGGTCGCGATGCGCTTCTGGTCGCCGGCCAGGATACTGATGCCGAAGGCTGCGCCCGGCTGCAGGAACGGCAGCACCGTGGCATTGGCGCTCAACCCGACCAGCACCAGCGGTGGTTCCAGCGAGAGGGACATGAAGGCAGACACAGTGGTGGCGACGACGCGGTGATCATGGCGATACGCGACGACGGTGACACCGCTGGCCCAGCGAGCCAGCGCCTCGCGGAAATCCTGGGGGGTAACGGCCATGTCCGTCCGGTGTTCGACGTCGGGGCTGTCAGGGGCTGCCAGGGGCATAGTCGACACAGCATGGCTGGCTGCGCAAGGGGCGATATGTTCAGGAGTCGTCAGTCACGGTAGCGGCGCGGGGGTAGACGCGCACCGTGTGAAAGCGTCTCAGCTCCACCGTCCCGGCGGGAACGCCGCGCGGCTTGCGAACCTCCGCGGCCCTGCAGTAATGGACGTCCACCTTGCCCCGGGCGTTGCGCGCCTTGGAATGCCACGCGGCCCATGCGGCGGCCCGCTCCAGGACCTGCCTCGGCACCTCATCCGCTTCGTCCGGCACGCGGATGACGACGTGACTGCCGGCATGCCCGGCGGCGTGCAACCAGATGTCCCTCGGTCGGGCCACGCGGAACGTCAGTTCGTCATTGTCCCTGGCACTCCGACCGATAAATACCTCGAACCCATCGATGTCGAATTCATGCCAGCCGGCGCGGCGATCCCCGCTCATTTCATGCCCCCTGGAGGACGTCGCTGATCACGGCACCGCCTGATGCTGGCGGCCATACTGTGCTGCGGCGGCGATGCCTGCTGACCTGCCAGTCGCCCAGGCCCAGGCGAAGTTGTAGCCCCCGATGGGCCCGAACGCATCCAGCGCCTCACCGCATACGAACAGGCCGGGCAGGCTGCGTGCCTCGAAGCTGCGGGCATCCACTTCACCCAGGGCGATACCGCCGCCCGTTACCTCGGCCTTTCGATAGCCCTCATCTCCTGACCAGGGCAGCGGGTAGACCGCCAGCAGCGTCACCAGCCGCTGTCGCTCCTCACGTCGCAGCGCAGACAGCTGCTGCTGCGGCGAAACGCCGCTTTCCACGAGCAGCTGGTCCGCCAGCCGGTCCGGCAGCTCCCGGCGGAGGACGGTGCCGACCTGGGCCTTCCCTCCTGCACGCAACGCGTCATCCCAGGCGGCCTCTCCACGTCCGGTCCATTGCACCAGCAGCGGCTGCGGTGTTCCACCTGCCAGACGGGACTGCACGGCCAGGTGGGACACATTGAGAACGGCGGGACCGCTGTAGCCGCGATGGGTGAACAGGAAGCCGCCAGTGGCCTCGAAACTTCCCCGGCGCATGGGCGCGCGAATGGTCACGTCCAGGGACACGCCGGCGAGCTGAGCGTGGGCCGCCACCGTACCCGTCAGCGGTGTAAGGGCGGGATACTGCGGGTTCGTTGCGAGCCCCAGCCGTTCGAGGATGCGCAACCCTGCGCCGTCGCTGCCGGTGGCCGGGACAGAGAGTCCGCCCGTGGCGATGATCACGGCGCTGGCGTCCAGGGAGGCGCCGTCATCCAGCACGACCCGCCACCCGCTTCTCGCAGCGGCCGGCACGACGTCGGCCAGGCGGGTATTGAACCGAAATGATGCGCCGTTATCCCGTGCCCGCGAGACCAGCGCGTCGCGCACGTCCCGGGCGCGGTTCGACCGGGGAAAGAGCTTGCCGGATCCTGCTTCCAGGGCGAGAGCAATACCCAGCTCGTGCTCGAAGAAGCGGCGCTGCTCCGGCAAGGGCCAGCTGAGCAGCATCTTGCGCAGTGTGTTGGGTGAGGACGCGGTGATGTACTGGTCCGGCGTCAGGCGGGATGGCAGGACATTGCACCGGCCGCCGCCACTGATGAGGATCTTGCGGCCGCCGTCCCGCGTCCGCTCGATGACGACCACATCGGCGCCCGCGCCGCTGGCGAAGATGGCTGCCATCAGGCCTGCGGCCCCGGCGCCGGCGACGACTATGGGTGCCACGACACTGTCTCCCGATCACCATGATGCATCCCGGAAGTCTGCAGCGAAGACCCGACCTGACGCAACGGAAGGGGCAGTCGCGTCGTCACGACCCGCCCCTTCCGCTGTTGAATGCGCAGGAGCAACCACGCACTCTCTGACCCGGTCCGCGCCACCGCACGCGGGCGTCGAGCCGGCCGCATCGCCGGCCCGTCCGCGCGTGCGCACCTCAGGAGCGGGTCAGCCGCACTCGCTGTAGCCGCACGACAGGCATTTCACGCAACCCTCCATGAACTGGAGCCCCGACGCGCATTCGGGACAAGTCCCGATGAATGTCTCGCCCGGGTCGTAGCCGAAGTCCATGGCCGCCTGCGGCTGTGTCTCTGCCTGGGTTATCGCAGGCGCAGGCGCAGGTGCCGGCGTGCCTGCCAGCGGCAGCAGTTCCTGTTGCACGCCCAGCTTGTCCTGCATGTGCTGCGCGAGGGCCTGCGCGATGGCGTCCGGCACGGACAAAACCTTGTTCGGCCCTATGCCGACGGCTCGGTCACAGGCGATGCCGCGCAGCTGCTGGATCACGTCCGCCATGGGGACACCGCTGCGCAGCGCCAGCGAAATGAGCCGGCCGATGCCCTCCACGTCGGCCATGGCCGCGCCGCCCGCCTTGCCCAGCGTCGCGAAAACCTCGAACGGCTTGCCGCTGTCGTCCTCATTGATGGTGACGTACAGGTCACCCAACGGGCTGGGCATGCGTCGTGTCGCTCCCTTCAGCGCGGCCGGCCGGGTGCGCTTGTGGCGACGAGTCTGGAGCCGCGCCTCGGCATCCTCGAGCTGCAGACGCAGTTCTTCCATCCGGTGCTCATACCGATTGAGCCGTTCCCGGGCGTCTGCAAGCTGGGCTTCGAGGTCGGTCACGGCCGAGGTGCCGGCCGAGGCGCCGCTCACGTCCTTTGCCGTCTTGCCGGTTGACAGGACCTGCATGGGCCGGCTCGCGTCGCGATAGACGGTCACGCCCTTGCAGTTCAGGTCATAGGCCATGAGGTAGATCTCGCGGACGTGCTCCTCCGTCGCCTCGCGGGCGAAGTTGCACGTCTTCGAGATGGCCGAGTCCACATGCTCCTGGAACGCGGCCTGGGTCTGAATGTGCCACTCGGGCGAGACGTCATGCGCCGTGACGAAGACGCGCTGGACTTCCGCGGGTACCTCGTCGAAATGGATGTGGCCCTCCGACGCGATCCGCGTCATCAGGTCCTCCGAGTACCAGCCCTGCTTCTTCGCAATGGCCACGAAGTCCTTGTTCACGTCCGGCATCAGCGCGCCCGCCTGGTTGCGCATGAACGCCACTGCAAACAGCGGCTCGATACCGCCGGAGCAGTCGGCAAAGATGGAGATCGTACCCGTCGGCGCCACAGTATTCACGTTGCAGTTGCGCAGCTTCCGCTCGGGCCGGATGCGCGAGCCATCCTCGCGCCGGGCGGCCGTGGCGTCCGGACCCCAGATGCTGTGCTCCCACTCCGGGAACACACCCCGAGTCTCGGCAAGGCGCTCACTGGCCCGCTTGCCTTCCTCGTCGATGAAGCGCATCAGCTCGCGGGCAAGCTGGATGCCCGCCTCGCTGTTGTACTGCACGCCCACACGCACCAGCAGGTCCGCGTAGCCCATGACACCCAGGCCGATCCGGCGGATCCGCTGCGCCAGGTCGTGGATCTCCGGCAGCGGGTAGTTGTTTGCGTCAATAACGTTGTCCAGGAAATGGACCGACAGATGCACGACCTGTCGCAACTCCTCCCAGTCGATACGATCCTGCCACGGCGCGCCCGCCGGCACGTCCTCGCGGACGAAGAGCCCGACATTCACTGAGCCCAGGTTGCACACGTCATACGGCAGCAACGGCTGCTCACCGCACGGGTTCGTCGCCTCGTAACTGCCCAGGTGCGGCACCGGATTGTACTCGTTCGCCCGGTCGATGAAGAACACGCCCGGCTCACCCGTCGCCCACGCGCCATGCACAATGAGGTCGAAGATCTCCCGCGCGTCCTCCTGGCCCACGACACTGCCGTCCCGCGGACTGATGAGGTCGTACTTCGCCCCCGCCTTCACCGCGTCCATGAACGCGTCGGTGATGGCAACCGAGATATTGAAATTCGTGATCTGCGTCACGTCCCGCTTGCACGTGACGAACTCGCGAACGTCCGGATGGTCCACTCGCAGGATGCCCATGTTGGCGCCGCGCCGCGTTCCACCCTGCTTCACGACTTCCGTGGACGCATCGTACAACTTCATGAAGCTGACCGGTCCCGAGGCCACGCCCATGGTGGACTTCACCACATCATTCGTCGGCCGCAGACGACTGAATGCGAAGCCGGTACCGCCGCCGGACTGGTGCACAAGCGCCATGCTCCGCAGCGTGTCGTAAATACCGTTCTTCCCGTTGGAAAGCGCGTCCTCCACCGGCAGGACGAAGCACGCCGACAACTGACCCAGAGGGCGACCGGCGTTCATCAGCGTCGGCGAGTTAGGTTCGAACAGGCGCTGTGTCATCAGCCGGTAGAATTCCCGGGCCAGCGCCTCCACGGCACCCTCGCTCGCACCGTATTTCCGGTCCTCCTCCGCAATCACACGGGCCACTCGCCAGAACATCTGCTCCGGCTCTTCCACCGGCCGACCCTTTTCGTCCTTCTTCAGATATCGTCTGGCCAGGACGATCCTGGCGTTATCCGACAGGTCGGCGGGAGGAAGGTCGTCCGGCAGAGCATCTGCCGGGTGGGGGCCGTGCGGGGAGTGTGCGGTCATCGGATCCTCGATTAGCTACGATATGAACATGACGGGCCGGGCCCGTACCCAGGGGCCGAATTCGGTACCGAAGTGTTCGATTATGCCTGCCGCCCCGGGATGGGGAACCGGGGGCACCACCCTATATCTGGTGGGGCGTCTAGGATACCACCCCAACCTGTAGTGGTCAACCCTTTCAGTTATCCACTTCTGTGGATACACCGGAAGCGGCAGAAGATTCCTCGGAACGACGCGAAAAAGGGAGGGGCCGGCAAACGTTTTCCACCATCCTGCGATGCATTATCCACCGGTTTTCCACCGGGACCTCGCCACGGCCGCCGCGGAACAGGGATGGGACAGGCAGAGGCTGGCGGACCAGACAGAGCTGCGCGCGACGAGCTGGGGCGTGACATGACCGGACGGTCCCGGTGCGGCACTCGGGTCCGGCGGAGGGGTCTGACCCGGGCGTCGGCTCAATTACCGGGAAGTGTTGGCGAGATGACGGTCAGACGCAGGCCAAACCGCCAACATTTCCCCGTAAATTGTTGCCACAGTTGGGTCGAGACGGTCTGTGCGCCGACCCGGGGGCCGGTGAACGTCCGGACTAGTCCTTGTCGGACTTGCCGTCGTGCTCGGACCGCTGGTCCTCAGTAGACCCGGTGGAGTCGTCAGGCCTGGGCACGTGCTGATCGCTCCAGGGCAGTTCCTTTGCCTTGGGCTTGTTCTTCTGGGCCTTCAGATCCCGTGGCTCCTGGGGATAGTTCTTGTAATCGGTAGCGCCGGCTTCATCGGGCGCGATGTTGTGCTGGTCTGGTCGCTTGCCACCCATGCTTCCTCCTGTGTTCGTGGTACTGATACCTACTGAAGGAAGCGTGCCGGCGATTCTGTCAGGGCCGGGCTGTTGACGATCAGAACCCGGAACTGATGCTGAGGTAGGCGGACGGTCGCCGCTTTCCGGGCCCCTGCACGGGCAATGCGAAACCGGCCCTTACAGGCACAGGCAGCCCCCAGGCGGAGATAAACGTCGTAAGTTCCGCACCTGCGGAGAGGAGCGGGGTCGCCGTGGCCTCAGTGAACGGGCACACGGCCGCGGGCAGCCGGTCGGCGGCAGACGAGTCGCACCAGGCATGGCCTGCGTCAGCGAACACGGCGACGGCTGACCGGTCCAGGTAGAAGGGCAGCGGCCGGAGGGAGGTCCCGAGTCGGGCGAGGGGCGCACGGTACTCAGCCGATGCAGTCCAGGCCCGTGTTCCCCGGCGCGCACCTTCCTCGAACCCCCGGATCGGCAGCAGCCTTGTGGAGCCGCCCACATCGCCGCTGATGCCCGGCAGGCCGAGCCCCACGGGCGCACCGCTGAAGCCACCAATGCCGGCTGTCCCGGCACCGGGGCCGGACCGCACCAGGCCGCTCGCACGCGTGGCCAGGACGTGCCGGGCGAAGCCGGGCAGCGGCATGGCCAGGTAACCGGCGTTCCACGTGGTCACCTCACGGTAACCGCCGTCCATGACGACCTGGTTCTCCGCCGGGTCCGCAAACGTACGCGGATTCCTGTCCCGACGCTGCCGCGCCGAAAGCTGCAGCACGAGGCCGTCCTCCCTGCTGATGGCCACCGCCGGCACGCTGAAGTGCGCAAAGCCTGCCGAGCCGCGCACGCCGACCATATCGTCATCGGGATCCCGGAGCGTCGTGCCGTCGGCGAAGCCGTAGAGGTCACGGGACCGGCGGAGCACCTCGCCTGCCAGTGCGAGGCTGAACCTGCTTCGCCAGCGGACATGGTCGAGCCCCAGCACCAGTTCAGCCCGATCCTCACGCTCGTCGATGTATTCGGCCTGCGCGGCGTTGAGCGTAATCAGGTCCCAGCTCCGCTGCAGTCCCAGCGAAAGCGTCGGGTGCATGCCGAACACCGCCCGGGCAGGCAGCCCCTCGAACCTGTACGCCGCCCTGCCCTGCGTCTGGCCGGACGCGGGACTGATAGACAATGTCAGATCCCAGCGGTGGCGTCCGACCAGGTCGACGCCCCACGTGGAGAAACCCACGAACGGATCGTTGTACCCACCTGCCTCGAGGACGGGGAACCAGCCGTAGGGCCGCAGGTGACGCAGGGCATGATACGGCCGCACGGGGCCGGCGACTGTATCGGCACTGACGGCCGCGACAAGCACGCGACGGCTGGCCGCGTCGTATTGTTCTGGAGACGCATGGACGGGTCGAGCCCGCGCCAGTTCGGTTACCGTCGCCGGTAGCGGAGCCCGCCAGCCAGCGGTATCGAACGGCAGCCGTTCGATGCGGAACCCGTCGTGGTGATACGCGGAGTATGCGATCCAACGTCCGTCAGGCGACACATCGGGGTGGTAGGCGCCGGTAAGGACATTGGTCACCTGCGACACGCGTGGTGTTTGCGGGGCCGACAGTTCACTTCCCGGCGCAGCCCCTGCCCGGTCACCGCCCATGAGTCCGATCTCGGCCGCGAAAATGTTTGGGATCCCCGTCCGATCGGACCAGAACAGGAGCCAGTGCCCGTCGGGCGACCACGCCGGTGCATCACTGATCCCCTCGCCATTGGTCACCTGGATGAGCATGGCACCGAGCGTGTCCAGGACGACGACATCATGGACACCGCCATCGCTCCACCGTCCTGCGGCGATGCGCTGCCCGTCGGGGGCGAAGCGCGGCAAAGTCCAATGGACGTCGTCATCGTAGTCCGTGAGCGGCCGGATGCCACCCGTCATCGGGTCCACGAGCACGAGACGGTTGGTGCCGCCCTGGCTCTGCACGGCGATGACGCGGCGACCATCCGCAGACGCGTCAGGATGCTGCAGCCGCGCGCTGCGGGTGATACGACGCGAGCCGTCGGCGTCCAGGACGCGCAGATCCGCACGGAGCCGGAACCGGTCCCGGAACTCCAGGTCCTGCGTGATGACGCGTCCGTCCGGAAGCCACGCAGGCGCGCCGGCGTCGTTCACCCGGCGGGCCCACTGCTCGCCGCCGGTGGCAGCGTCGATGACACGCACGCGTGGCTGCGTCCGCAGGTCGCTCGCAGCGTAGGCGATACTGCCCCCGTCGGGCGCGTACCGGGGGTACATCGCCAGGCCACCATGGTCAGTGAGCGCCTCGCCGCGGGTCAGGCCATGCGCCTGGAGTGTCGCCGCCAGGGTGTCGTACCGGCTCGCAAGCTCCCGCTGCCACTCCTCGTACGCGGTCCGGAACGTGACGCCCAGCGCGCTGCGTCCCGCGCCGCCGAACCAGAGGGCAGGCGGGATGACCGCGCTGGCGGTACTGCGGACGATGCGGGCCGTAGCGTCGGGCCCGTAGCGCCGGGTCAGGTAGTCCATGAACAGCGACCCGTAGATGTAGGCTCGGGCCGGTCCCGGCCACTGCGCAGCCATGGAGCCCACCCGGTCGATGTCCTCCATCCTGCCTTCCAGCACGGCCGTCCGGACGACCATCTCGTTGTAGCTGCCATGTACGCGACCGGCACCGGTCAGCGTGGACTCGATGCCGACGGCCAGTCCTTCCACGGACCAGCGGGGCGTGGCCACCGCCGGGAAGAATGGCCACGCAAACGGCACGCGCCCGAACACCGTGCGCAACCCCCGGCCAACCGGGCCGGCCACGTCCAGGTGGAATACGTGCGCCAGTTCATGGACGATGACGAGATCAATCCAGTCCTCGACATACTGCAGTTCCAGCAGGTCCACGGGAGGCTTGGCGTATATGACGATTCGATTGGACGGGAACGGCGTAGCATACCCGTTGCTGAGGTCGATGTTGTCGCTGACGACAATGTCGATGGTGCCACGGGGCGCGTCAGCGAGGAGCGCGGACAGGGCCCCGTGTGCCCGCTCGGCGCTGGCCGCCGCCCGCCGGGCGACGGCTTCCAGGCCGTCGTGAAACGTGACGCGGAAATGCGTGGTCTCGACCGTGTGCCAGTTTGCGTCGGCCGGCAGCTGCGCGCGCAGTGCTGCGGGCACACAGGCGATGAGCAGCAGCACCAGCGCGACCAGGCGCGTCGTCACGGGCTGCTCGAACGCGGCGTCACGGCTGTGAGGCCGCACGACCCAGCAGGAACCGCTCGATGGCGCGGACGTGCGCCCGGGCGATGCGTTCCTGAACGCCGGCATCACGCAGTGCAGCCTCCTGCTCGGGAATCATCATGAACATGGTCTCCGACAGCACCGAGGGCATCCAGGTCGGACGAACCAGCGCCAGGTCGGCCCTGCCGTAGCCTATGTCGCGCAGGCCCAGTTCCTCGAGCATCTCATGCTGCAACAGGCGCGCGAGTTCCGCGGAGTGCGGATGGAAATAGTACATGCTGGTCCCGGCGTTCTGCCAGGGATTGACGCCGTCGGGGAACGCATTGTTGTGCACGGACACCAGCAGGTGCGCGCCACTGTCGGCGGCCATGCGGGGCCGGTCGCCGAGGGGCACGGTCGTGTCCGTCTCACGGGTCATGATGACGTGGGCGCCGGCCTGCTCCAGCAGGTCGCGGAGCCGGAGCGAGATGTACAGGTTCGCGTCGGCCTCCGTCAGGCCGGTGGGCCCGCGCGTCCACCGGTCCTCACCACCGTGCCCGGGGTCCACCATAATGCGGAGGCCGCGCAGCGGCGCCCCGGGTTCGATGACCGGCGGCCGTCGGATCCGCAACAGTACTGCATCAGTTCCGTCGAAGAACGTGTGGTACCCCCATACGGGCTGCTCCAGCCACACGCTGACCCGGAACACGCTGTCCGCCACCTGCGACCATTCAGCCCGCCGGATGAGGGGATCCAGGGCACCATACTGGAAGAAGTTCGCTGCGGACGTCGCCCCGAAGACGTCGATGTGCAGCGCGTTCTCCTCCTCGACCACCTGGAATGGCAGGCGCTCCCCCGTAGGAATGCGCACGTCTATCCAGCCCGGCTGCGGGTTGAACCGTACGGAGTGGACGAGGGCGCCCGCCGGCGGTGAACCCGGCGGCGCGAGCCGCACATCACCCGTGGGCACCCATGCGGTGCGGGCATCGGCCAGGCGCACGCGGAAGAAGCCGTCACGCTGGCCGGTGACGGTGAGCTTCGTGCCCGGCGGCCAGAAGTAGTGGAAGGGCCCCAGCGGCGCATTCCGCCCGCGCACCGTCCAGTCGTGAGCGGCAGACGCGGGCGGTGTCGCCGTGACCACGCGCCGGGCTCCGGGCTCCAGCACCGAGACATTGAGGCGCAGCGGCATGCGCACCGTGTCAGCAGCAGCGATGAACTCCAGGACGGCCTCCGATACGGCCAGCGCGGCAGTTCCCACCAGGGGCCGGCCGACAGCGGTATCCGCAGAGAGCAATGGCGCATCCACCATCACTGCGCCGGCGTACCGTGCGGTGGTGGGGGTGGCCGACCCGACCGGCACATCGGTCAGGAACTGCGCGCCCGCGGGCGCATCCGCAGTCCTGCCCTGTTCCGGCAGCGGGACGCGCCGCCCGTCCGGCAGCACAACCGCAGCCTGGCCGCCCGGGGGCGCGCGGAACGAGAACTCCATGGCCTCGCCGCGCTCCACCGCCCACGTGCCCGTGGGCGCAGGTGCCGTGATGCGCGGGCCGGCGGCAGTCGCGGGCGTCGGCGGCAGGTTGATGGCGTGGTCGAGGGAGGCCGTCTCACCATCCCGACTGGCTCTCAGGCGGTATACGCCGTCCCCGGGCACGGGCAGGAACGCCAGGAATCCACCGTTGGGCGCCACGTCCACGGGCGCGTCATTGATGGTGAGGCGCGCGCGGCCGGAGCCGGTGGAGCCAAAGATGAAGTTGGAGTCCCGCACAGCAATGGTCGATCCGGCAGGCGGGTACCCGACTTCCAGGTTGAGCGCACCATCGGCGGCAGGAATGGCGGGCAGCTGCGGCGTGCGCTCCGCGGCCGACGAGCCCGGCACGGGCGGCGGCGTGTCCGGACCCGCCGTCGAGCGCTGGGCCGGTGCGGTGGCACAACCGGCGAAGGCCACCAGCGAGATCCACGTTGCGAGCGACGTCGTCGCCTTCATCCGTCTCCTCCAGTCATACGGTCCGGCTCCTGTGCGCGCCGGTTTGCCGCGCCGTGCCATGCACCGCGTGTCAAGCTGCGTGCCGCTGCGTTCCGTCAGATCCCCTGGAACCGCTGCTGCGCCTCGGCGCTGCGCCAGTAGTCGGCAGGACAGAAGCTGAAGTTGAGGCCGCCGTCCGCCTCCAGATCCGCGGGTGTGAGATCCGGCGCCTCAGCGGCGCCGGGCAGGATGCCGAACAGGACGGTGCCGCCCTCCCACACCCGCAGGAGGCAGAAGCCCCGGGCCTTGCGCACCAGAACGGGGCGCAGGTAGACCTCGGCCACCGCGTCCAGCTGGTCAAACAGCACGTAGCGGGATCCCGCCGCATCCGCCGCCGCAAAGAAGTCGGCGTGGTCCTCCGACATGGGGTAGTTGATGGCCTGCACGCCGTCCGCCAGCACATGGAACAGCCGGGGCTTCCGGTTCATTACCACGGCGCCGTCCGGCAGCGCCTGCCCTGCCACCTCCGCTGCGTCGAAGAAATCGTCGTATAGAAAGCTGGGCAGGCAGGGGTATCGCTCGCCGCCGAAATACCGGCCCGTGCACTCGGTGCCGTGGCGCACCGCCGCCGCGAGGCCTGGCAGCGCGAGCACGAGCAGAAGCGCAGCACCGCCGGCTGCAAGGGCAAAGCCGCCACCCGGCCGGAACCTGTTCCCCATCCGGACCACCGCCTCCCCAGCGTAGTAGAGGAGGAACGGCAGCGCCGGCAGCAGGAACCGTTCGCCGGACCATACTGCCGGCCAGACCAGGATCAAGCCCAGGTAGAGGGGCAGGAACAGTTCCGCGACGGATGCCCGCTTCATGCGGGCCAGCCATCCCGCAGCCGCAAGCAGGAATACGAGGGCGCCCAGCAGCGTGAGCAGCGCGCCCGGACGACCGGCCACCAGTACGGGCAGGTGGATGCTGACGTACTTGACTATGTTGTCGCTGATCCGCTGGACTGCGTCGGACACGCCAATGGTCCCGAGCATGGGGTAATAGGGATCCACCAGCCAGAATTCGGAGACGTAGCCGGACGTCCCGAACGCCCGGGACCGCAGCCACCAGAGCAGGGCGGGAACGCCGACGGCGCCTCCGAGGCCGGCGAACTGCACCCAGCGCCGTCGCCACGCCAGCCATCCCAGCCCAGCGACGACCAGGGGCAGCCCGGCAGAGCGGGTGAAGTAGGCCAGCAGGGTGGCGGTGGTTGCGGCGACCAGGGCCCGTTGCGCCTGTGGCCGCTGGCGCAGCCGATCGAAGGCCCAGACGGCAATCATGGTGAAGGCGAAGAACGGCACGTCGGACAGGAGCCAGCGCCCCTCGCGCAGGACGCCGGGCGCGACGGCCACGAGAGCACTCACACCAAGCGCGAGGGCTGCCCGGTGCCGGGCTCGCAGCCAGAGGAACGTGAACGCCACGGCAGTGGCAGAAAGACCGATGACCAGCAGCTTGAGCTGTGCCCACGGCTGCAGGCCCAGCGCCATGCCGAGCCCCAGTACCAGGGGGAACACGGGAGGATACTTCGTGTGTGGCGGCTCCGCCGGATCCCACCGCTCGGTGTATGTGCCCGATTCGACGAGCGATCGGCCCAGCGTGATGTAGGCGCCGTTGTCGCCACCGGTGTGCGGCGTCGGGTCGAACGTCAGAAACGCGAGCAGCAGGTGCAACGCCACGAGGGCGCCGCCCACCAGCAGGGGCCTGCGCCGCACCAGCCGGATGAGCCGCGCGTGGAACCGGCCGGGGCGATACGAGCTGCGAGGCTGGGGCGCCTTCAGCGCGCTGGGCGTCGTCACCGCAGCCAGGTCCTGGCGCCTCCGCTTTCTTCGATTCATGGCGTGATCAATCGCGTCAGTCCACCCGCGGACGCACGTTGCATGATGGCGTCGCCGCCCCAGGCACAAAGGATGTGGCGTCCAGGCAGGGTATGCGCAAGCCTGGGGTGGCCGAACAGCACGATGACGACGTCGGGATCATCGTCCATGAGCCGCATCACCTGTCGCAGCGCGTCCGGCCGCAGTCCGGCCGTCCCCTTCCACGCGCGCACGTCGCTGAACACTGCCGCCACGAGGGGAGCGGTGCTCCCGGCGCTGCCCTCATGCACGACCACCCCTGCTGCGCGCAGCGCATCGGCGAACGCCGCCCGCGAGGGCGGCGGGTGCGGCCCACCGACATCATCGTCCACAATGGCGAGCCGGCAGGCAGTGCCGACCGCCGGCACACCACGACACACGACCAGCGTCCGCGACGCGATGTCGTCAGCCCACACCGCGTCATCCGCCCACGTGCCGGCGTCGGCCGGGACACCGACATCCACCGGCGCTCCATGGGGGCGATTTGGCCGACAGCCCGCCGAGGCCGCGGCCAGCCGCGCGGCGGCCATGCTGCAGCGGCGTGCAAAGGCGGGATCCGCAGCCGCCGCGTGCAGCGCCTGCACCACGCCGAGGGCATCGTCGGGATAGAGCAGCGCGTCGCAGCCTGCGTTGATGGCACGCACGGCAGCGACGCCCTCGCCACCTGCGGCGTCTTTCGCGCCTGCCATGTTCAGCGCATCCGTCACGATAATGCCCCCGAAACCGAGATGCTCCCGGGCGACCCCGGTGACCACCGGACGCGACAGCGTCGCCGGCTGGCCGGCATCGATGGCGTCATAGATGACATGGGCCGTCATGAGGGCGTCGCAGCCGGCGGCCACTGCCGCCCGGAACGGCAGCAGGTCAACCTCCAGGTCCTCCTCCGACACGCGAACGCGTGGCAGCGTCACGTGCGAATCGCCAGTCGTCCGGCCGTGCCCGGGGAAATGCTTGGCGCAGCACAGGACGCCTTCGGATCGACAGCCTTCCACCCACGCAGCCACGTGCCGGGCCACCTGGCGGGCGTGGCTGCCGAAGGCGCGCGTGCCCACGATCGGATTGCAGGGCTCCAGTGCCACATCGGCCACCGGGCCGAGGATCCAGTCGATCCCCACCGCGCGCGCCTGCCGCGCGGTCATGGCGGCGGCCTGGCGCGTGACGGTGGTGTCGTCAAGGCTGCCCAGTGCACCGGCTGGCGGAAGTTCAGTGGCGCCGGCCAGCTGCTGGCCTGCCCCGCGCTCCATGTCGCTGGCGAACAGCAGAGGCCCGGCGCTGAGGCTGCGGAGCCGGGCAATCAGTGCCGCAGCATCGTCGATGGTGCCACCGAAGAGGCAGAACCCGCCCACGCCCGCGGCAACGGCTGCATCGATGCGCGTGGCCTCATGATCGAATCCGCGGCTGCTGCTCCAGCGAAGCGCGGGGAAAACCAGCCGTGCAGGGTCGTCCGACCTGCCGGCGCCGGCCGCGTCGCTCAACGGGGGGCGGCGCCGGCCCGGCTCCCGGGCGTGTAGCTGCCCAGCACGCGCGGCCCTGACGCGCCCGTGGCGGACGGCACGTTCGCCGGCAGTCCCCTCAGGTGGGCCCAGGCGAGGACTGCAAAGGCGACGGCTTCCTTCGCGTCAGGGGGCACCCCCAGTGCGTCGGGCCGCGCGTGCACAGGCACGGGCAGGCGGCGGGCGATCCGCTGGACCAACTGCGGGTTCAGGGCGCCGCCGCCGGTTATGACCATCTCATCCACGCCGCGCGGGAGCACCCAGCGCGTCACGGCGTCAGCGACGGAGCGGGCGGTCAGTTCCGTCAGCGTCGCGATGAGCGATGCCCACGCCTCGTTGTCCGCCGGCTGCCGCCGGTCCACCAGCTGCTGGACATACAGCCTGCCAAAGACCTCACGACCGGTTGAACGCGGCGGCTCCCGCTGGAAGAACGGATGGGCCAGCAACTCTGCCAGCAGCTCCTCGTCCACGGCGCCGCCGGCAGCCCAGGCACCGTCCCGGTCGAACGTGTTCGACCCGCCGGACGCGAGTTCCACGGCCGCGTCCATGAGCGCGTTGCCGGGCCCGGTGTCGAAGGCCAGGATGGGCTCGTCCGCGCCCCGCGGCGGCAGCCATGTCAGGTTGGCCATGCCGCCTATGTTCTGCAGCACGCGCCGTTTAGTAGCGTGGGAGAACAGTAGATGGTCCACCCACGGCACCAGCGGGGCGCCCTCGCCGCCTGCAGCCATGTCCCGGGCGCGGAAATCACTTATGACGGGGATGCCAGTCCGCTCGGCGATGGTGGCCGCGCAGCCGAGTTGCAGCGTGGCACCGCGATGGCCCCCACCTGGTGGCTCGTGCCACACCGTCTGCCCGTGGGACCCCACCGCCGCGACGTCTGCCGGCTCGACACCCGCATCGTGGCAGACACGGAGCGCCGCGTCGGCGAACCATTCGCCCAGGTCAGCGTGCAGCCGGCACAGCGCTGCTGCAGTCCCATTGAGGATGCCTTCATGGATAGCCTGGCGCTGGTCCGGCGTGTACGGCCGCTCCGCGAACGCCCGCAGCTCCCAGCGTGGGGCTTCGGCAGGCCCGTCCAGGTCCACCAGCGCGGCGTCAACGCCGTCCAGTGACGTGCCCGACATGAGGCCGATGACCAGCACTACACGGCCCCCAGGTCGGGAATGACACGGGCGATACGCCCGCCCTCGGCGTCCAGGCGCTGTCGGGCCTCCGCCGCCGTGACACCCAGTCGGCCCATGACGATGGCCACCTTCACATGACCGCTGGAGCGCTCCAGTAATGCCGTGGCATCGGTGCGTGTCACACCCAGCGTTTCCATGAGGATGCGCTCGCCCCGGTCCTGCAGCTTCTCGCAGGTCACCTGCAGGTCCACCATGAGGTTGCCAAAGACCTTGCCGAGCATGACCATGGACGCCGTCGTGATCGTGTTCAGCACCATCTTGGTGGCGGTACCGGCCTTCATCCGCGTGGAACCGGTGATGACCTCGGGGCCGACGAGCGGCGCGATGACGACGTCGTGCATCTCCTGCAGCTCCGGGCTCGGGTAGGTGCAGAGCAGGAACCCCGTCCGGGCACCGCGCTCCCGGGCGCGCGCCAGGGCGCCATGGACGAAGGGCGTCGTCCCGGACGTAGCGATGCCCAGTACGAAGTCGGCGCTGCCGATGTCATGCCCGTCAACGGCGGCCGCGCCGTCCCCGGGATGGTCCTCGGCGCCCTCCTGGGCCCGGACCAGCGCGTCAAGGCCGCCCGCTATGATGCCCTGCACCATGTCGGGATCCGTGCCGTACGTCGGCGGCATCTCCGTGGCGTCCAGGACGCCGAGGCGGCCGGACGTGCCGGCCCCCACGTAGAAGAGGCGTCCACCTCGGCGGAAGGTGTCCGACACCAGTTCAATGGCCCGGGCAATCGCCTCGCGCTCCTCGCCCACGGCGTCCGCCACCATGCGGTCCTCGGCGTTGATGAGGTCCACAACTTCCAGCGGCGACAGCTGGTCAATGCGCATGCTGCGCGGGTTGCGCTGCTCCGTCAGGCGCTGGTCGAACGGTCGTCTGTTTTCCATCGTTGCCGCAACTTGCCACGCATTTTGCACGCCCGGTAGATTGGCCGCACAAGTTACCGGGAGCACGGACACATGACCAGCCTGCTACGCAGCGCCACCGCCATCCAGGATGACCTCATCGCCATGCGGCGGGACCTGCACGCCCATCCGGAGCTGGCGTTTCAGGAGCATCGGACCGCCGGCGTGGCGGCAGACGCCGTCGAGGCCCTCGGGTACCGGGTGCGCCGTGGTGTTGGACGCACCGGCATCGTGGCTGAGCTCGGCGACGGCGGACCCGTCGTCGCCCTGCGCGCCGACATGGACGCCCTGCCCATCCAGGAAGCCGGTGACGCGACCTATCGGTCTACCGTGCAGGGTGTGATGCACGCCTGCGGGCACGATGCCCACGTGTCCATGCTCGTCGGCGCGGCACGCCTGCTGGCGGACGCGCACCGGGCCGGCAGCATGAACGGTACGGTGCGGCTGCTGTTCCAGCCGTCGGAGGAATCATCCGACGACGAGGGGCTCAGCGGCGCTGCGCGCATGGTGGACGACGGCGCCATGGCCGGCGTCGACTTCGTCTTCGGCATGCACATCGGCGCGCACCTGCCCATGGGCCGCGTGTACATCTCGGACGGCCCCATCATGGCGGGGTCGGACCTGTTCACCGGCACGGTGTTCGGCAACAGCTCGCACGCCGGGCGCCCGCACGAAGGCACCGACGCCATCGTGCTGGCCGCGCACGTGATCCTGGCGTGTCAGATGGGTACGGCCCGCCGCATGTCGCCTCACGCCGAGGGGACCCTGTCCATCGGCACCATCCAGGGCGGCTTCGCCGAGAATGTCCTCGCCGAATCCGTGTCCGTGCGCGGCACCATCCGTTATTTCGACGACGAGGTCCGCACCACGCTGCGGGACGCCCTCCACCGTGGCTTTACAGTTGCAGAGGCCCTCGGCGGCCGCTCCGAAGTGCGGCTCAAGGAGGGGTATCCGCCGGTGGTCAATGACACTGTCGCGACCGGCTTGGCGCAGCAGGCCGTCGCCACAGCGCTGGGCGCGGACGTCATCGAACCGTTCCAGCCCATGATGGGCGCAGAGGATTTCGCGATCCTGGCGCGCGAGGCGCCGGGCTGCTTCATCTGGCTGGGCGCGGCTCTCGAGCCGCCGCGGGAACACCACCACCCCGCCTTCGATATAGACGAGGGCGCACTGCCCCGCGGTGCCGCGATCCTGGCAGCCTGCGCCCTCACGACGATGGAACGTGAATGATGAAGAAACCGATGACGACGGCGCTCTGCGCCGCGCTGCTGCTTACCGCCGCCACCGTCACCACCGTCCAGGCCCAGGCCCGGACATGGGTGGACGTGCATGGCCTGATGTACACGAACATCGCCGGATTCCACGATCCCGGCACAGGTTCGGATTGGGCCTTCGATGACAACGCCTTCGGCCTGGGGCTCGGCGCCCATCACGAGGTCACGCCGGGCCTGCTGCTCGGAGGGGATGTCTCGCTGGCTCGCCCCTCCTACGAGCGACGCATTACCGGCACGCGCACCGCCATCCCCGGCGCCACAGGCACGGCTACCATCGGCACTGCCATGGCCAGCGGCCGCTACGCCTACGGCGGTGGCGGCGACCTGGGCTTCTACCTGAGCGGCGGCGTCGGCACCATCGCTTACCACCTGGAGGACCGGGGCGAGTGGAACGCGGACTTCGCCCTGCGCGCGGGAACGGGCCTGGAGTTCCGCCTCACCACCACGCGGGCACTCTACCTGGAATGGGGCCGCATCTGGGGCTACCACGAGCGGGATGGTGTTGGCGGCGGCGCCGCGCAGCACTCTGCCCTGAAGCTTGGGTTCCGGCTGGGAACCTGACAGTCGCGCGCGGCTTGCCGCTGGATGTCCGGCCGCGGCGAACCGGGTCCGGCGAACCGGTCGCGGCAATCCGCGCCTTCACGTCCTGAGGCTCAGCCCGTCCGCCAGGCTGTTGCGATAGGCTTTGAGCGCCGGCACCAGCCCGATGAGGAACGAAGCCACGATCACAGCGCCCAGGTACAGGTACCCGGTGCCGCTGGGCGCCACGATGGGCAGGTAGACGCCGAAGTTGGCCTCCACAAAGCCGGCCAGCAGGAACAGCAGGGCATAGACCAGCCCGACGCCGGTGAGGACGCCGGCCAGCCCCAGCAGCCCTGACTCGAGCACCAGCAGCAACACGATCTTCGGTGCGCTGGTCCCCACGGCGCGGAGGATTGCCATCTCCCGGCGGCGCGCTTCCAGCGACGAGTACAGGGACAGCAGCATGCCGATGAGGCCGACGCCGACGACAAAGAAGGTCACGATCCGGAGCGCACCCTCGGCATAGCCCACTCCGCGCCACATCTCCGCCAGCGCGACACCGGGCAGGATCGCCGTCAGGGGCTCGTCCTCGAAGGTATTGACCTCCCGCTGCAACTGCAGGGTGGCGATGCGGGTGGTGGCGCCCAGGAAGAAGGCGGTGATCTGCTCCGGCGGCTGGTCGCTGTCGTGGGCGTGTCCTGCGACGGCGTCGGCGGCATGATCATGAGCGCCGGCCGGTGACGTGTCGCCCTGCGCACCCGGCATGCCCCCGCTGAAGTCAGGCATCCCGCCGCTGAAGTCAGGGCGGCCGCCGGCGCCCGGCCCGCCGAATGGATCCGACATGAAGCCTTCATGCATGGCGTCAATCCCCTGCAGCGTCACGTACAGGGATCGGTCAACGGGGGTGAAGGTGCGCTCGAGGATGCCAACGACACGGAACGGATGCTCATCGTGATCCATGATGCCCGTGCCGTGCAGGCCGTGGGTGATGACGACGTCGTCGCCCATGGTGTAGCCGAGTTCGGCCGCGACCTGGTGTCCGAGCACCAGGTCGTGCACGTCGTGGGGCCGGGTGCCTTCGGCGATCCGGACCTCCCTGCCCTGCCCATAGCGGAAGTGCTGGTAGAAGGAGCTGTCCGTGCCCACCACCCGGAACCCACGATGGCTGTCGCCCAGCGAGATGGGGATGGTCCAGGCGACGGCGGGGTGGTCGCGCAGCTGCTCATACGTGCTCCACGACATGTTGTTGGTGGGAGAGCCGATGCCGAACACCGAGTACAGCAGCAGCTGCATCGAGCTGCCCCGGGCGCCCACGATCAGGTCGGTGCGGCTTATGGTGTTCGAGAAGCTCTGGCGCATGCCGGCCCGCACGTTCTCGATGCCCAGCAGCAGTGCTACGCTCAGGGCGATGGACAGCAGCGTCAGCGTGCTGGCGAGGGCCCGGTTCATCAGCGACTTGCGGACGAGGGTCAGCACGAACATCAGCGGGCCGCCTCCCGGTTCAACTCCGTCAGTGACAGTGCCCGGTCGAACAGGTGCTCGAGCTGGCGGTCGTGGCTGACGAACAGCAGCGTCGAACCCGCATCCCTGCAGCGCTCGAACAGAAGCTGCAGAAATCCTTCCCTGCGGTCCGAGTCCAGTGCAGACGTCGGCTCGTCGGCGATGACGAGTTCGGGTGCGCCGATCAGGGCGCGGGCAGCCGCCACCCGTTGCTGCTGACCCACACTGAGCCGCGTGACGCCCTCGTCCATCAACGCGTCCAGGGCGAGGGAGGAAGCCAGCCGCCGGGCCGCGGCCTCCGGCGTCTCGCTGCCGAGACGGGCGCGGCGTTCCGCGCTGACCCGGCACGGCAGCACGATGTTCTCCTCGACGCTGAGGTACGGGATGAGGTTGAAGAGCTGGAAGATGTAGCCGATGTGGCCGGCTCGCAGCGCGTCGCGCCGGCGATCCGACAATCGGGTCAGGTCCGTGCCCAGCACGTGGACGGCACCGGAATCTGCACGGAGCACGCCGGCGACCAGCCCGAGCAGCGTCGTCTTGCCGCTGCCGCTGGGACCGTAGATGAAGACACGCTCGCCCCGCTCCACCCGCAGCCCGGGAACGTGCAGCACCGTGTTGCCGCGTGTGTACGCGAAGCGCACGTCATCCAGCGATACGGCCGGGGCATGCGCCGCCGCCTGCATGCCCCGGCCCTGCTCCATCGTCGAGCTATTCATTGTTCATATCCGGCCCGGGGGCCCCTATCGGTCGGCCGGCCGGGATTCCGCCGGTGGCAGGGGCTAGCCCTCGTAGGGCGCGATGCGGTCTGCCGAGACCTGGTAGCCGATGACGCCGTACGGACTCTCCACGTTCTCGATGGCCAGTTTGCCGATGACCCACACCGGGTCCCACAGGTTCACCGCGATACGGCGGTTCCGCTGCATCAGCACGTGGGCCATCTGGTTCGGCGGCGGCGGCGGCACGTGGATGCACGCCCCGAAATACGGGACCAGGATGAACTCCGTGACCTCCTCCTCCCAGTCCTCCAGCGGCACCATGAAGCCGGGGATCCGGACCTCCTGCCCATTGAGAGCCTTCAGCGTCTCCGGCATGTCGCCAGTCCGGTAGTTCAGCGCGGCCATGGTCTTCCAGTCGAGAGTAACCGGATTGCCCGCCTGCAGATCCGCCTGGATCTGCGCAGCTATGGCGTCGACTTCCGCTTCACTGAGCACGATGTCGGAAGGTGCTGGCCTCATTCCCGTTGCCGTTATCACCACGAGGGCCAGCACGGCCAGGCGCGGTGCCAGGGACACATCATGAGTTGCCAGACGCAGGAATCGGAACATTGACCTTCTCCCGTGACTCAGATACATGAACAGAAGCCGGGCGCCACGACGATAGCCCGGCGGCACGACACGGTCAACTATCGCGGCCGGCCTGCTGCGCGGCCAGCATTCGATCCGCCGACGCGACACACGGCGGTCGGCGCATCACCGGTGGCGTAGGCCGCCGGCGTCGCGGTACCTTGCGAGTATACATGATATGCGCCGCGGCAGCTCAGGTTCCGGCGCGACGAAAAGCACGACCCGTACGAGGTGCCGAATGAAGACGTATCAGTGGCTGACAACCCTGGTCCTGGCCGCATGCACCACTGCCGTTCCTGACCGGTCCGTCCAGCAGGACCTGTCCAGCATACCGGCCGCGTGGCCGCATACCACCGCCGACGCGACGGAAGCGCCGTCGGCCATGGTGGTGACGGACGCCCCACTGGCCACGGAGGTCGGCGTCCAGGTCATGCGCGACGGCGGCAACGCGGTGGACGCCGCGGTAGCCGTGGCC
Organism: Longimicrobiales bacterium; assembly: GCA_035461245.1. Lineage (GTDB taxonomy): Bacteria > Gemmatimonadota > Gemmatimonadetes > Longimicrobiales > RSA9 > SH-MAG3. The sequence continues at coordinate 42,492 of DATHVP010000064.1, forward strand.
TTTGCGCTGGCCGTGGTCTACCCCGAAGCCGGGAACATCGGCGGCGGCGGCTTCATGGTCACGCGGATGGCCGACGGCACCAGCGCCGCGCTGGATTTCCGGGAGAAGGCGCCGCTGGCCGCGCACAGGGACATGTTCCTCGACGACGCCGGTGAACTGACGGAGGCGTCCGTCCGCGGCCATCTGGCGTCCGGTGTGCCGGGCGCCGTGATGGGCCTGTGGGAAGCGCACCGCCGACTGGGCACCCGCCCCTGGGCGGAGCTGGTGGCGCCCGCTATCCGGCTCGCCGAGGACGGCTTCACTGTGGACCAGGAACTGGCGGCGTCCCTGCGCAACTACGCCAACCTGCTGCGTCAGTTTGAAGGCTCTGCCGAGTTGTTCCTGTCAGGCGGGGAACCACCCGCCGCGGGCAGCCGCTGGCGCAACCCGGACCTGGGCCGGGTACTCCGCCGCATCGCCGAGGACGGGCCGGCAGGCTTCTACGAAGGCGAGACCGCCGACCTGATCGTGGCTGAAATGCGACGGGGCGGCGGCATCATCACCCACGAGGACCTGCGCAGGTACCGGGCGGAGTGGCGCACGCCGGTGGAGTTCAGCTACCGTGGCCACCACATCATTTCCATGCCGCCGGCCTCATCCGGCGGGATCACGCTGGCCATCATCGGCAACATCCTGGATGGCTACCCGCTGGACCGGCTCGGCTGGCACACTGACGTCACGCTGCACCTCATGGCAGAGGCCATGCGCCGTGCGTTTGCGGATCGAAACCACTACCTGGGGGACCCGGCCTTCGTGGAGTTCCCGCAGGCGACGCTGACGTCCGGGGCCTACGCAGCACGGCTCCGGGAAACCATCGACCGGGATCGGGCCACCCCCTCAACTGACGTGCTGCCCGGCATGGTGGAGCAGCCGGAACCGACCCATACGACGCACTTCTCCGTCGTGGACCCCCACGGCAACGCCGTCGCCCTCACCACCACCATCAACGGGCTCTACGGCTCAGGCGTAACCATCCGGGGCGCCGGCATCGTCATGAACAACGAGATGGATGATTTCGCCGCGAAGCCGGGCTCGCCCAACATGTTCGGGCTCGTGCAGGGTGAGGCCAATGCCATTGAACCGGAGAAGCGGATGCTCTCCGCCATGACGCCCACCATCGTGCTGGACCCGGCGGGTGACGTGCTCATGGTCACCGGCGCCCGCGGCGGGCCGCGCATCATTACCGCCGTGTTCCAGGTCATCTCGAACGTCCTCGACCACGGCATGGACGTGGCCACGGCCGTGCGCGCACCACGGGTCCATCACCAGCACCTGCCGGATGCACTGTTCCACGAGTCCAGCGGCATGGGCGCCACGCGCATCGGCCAGCTCGAAGCCATGGGGCACACCATCCAGTCCCGGGCTACCGTGGGGACGGCGCCCACCATCCTGCGGCGCGGCAGCGTCTGGACCGCCGCACCCGACCCGCGCACCGGCGGGAGTGCCGGCGGCTTCTGACGACGAGGGGGCGGAAACGCGCTTCGCGTCCCGCCCCCCTGAAGCTGGGCCCGGCGCCCGCCTGTCGATCAGTAGATCGTACGGCGCACTTCGATGGGCGAATCCAGCCGGATCACCATCTCCGAGCCCTGCGGCAGCACCACATCCACGTCCGCAGTGCCCATGGCGATGGCCGTACCCGCCGCCGCGCCCACGGCCGCGCCCTGCACCGTCGAGCGGGTGCTGCCCCCCAGTACCCGGCCAAGAATGGCGCCCGCTGCTGCTCCGGCACCGATCTTCGCCGCCTGTTCGGCCGTGCTGGTCCGGTTCTGCCGCTGCGGGTTCGCCCGGACGACCGTCGCATCCAGCGGGTAGCTGCTGCCGCCGAACGACACTGACTCGAACGCCAGCTTGATGATGCCGGTAGCACCCACGTGGCCACTCTTCTCCACCTGTGTCAGGCGGCCGCGGATGGTCGCGCCCGCCGGCACCACCACGTTCCCTGTGCCATCAGTGATGGCGTGCTGCAGAGTCGCCGTGAACGAGTCACCTACCCGGTTCGTCTCCGTGGACAGCGTCTGGTTCAGCGTCAGGGACATGCTCGTCCCGATGGCAGCACTGGCTGTCACTGCCCGTGGCTGGGGCGCCGGCTGGGGCGCGGGTTCGGGAGCCGGTGCAGGGACCGGCTGCCGGACGGGCGGCGGCGACGGCTCCCGTGCCGGCGCAGGCCGCGGTACCGGGGCCGGGTCGCGTTGAGGCGCCGCCGGCGGGTCCACCCGCGGCGCCGGGCCTGGCTCCGGTTCCGGCTCCGCGCCCATCGCCGCGTCGTCGAACGCGACGGGCGTCGAGTCGCCCTGGAACGCCAGCTCCAGCTCCCGGTTCAGTTCGTCGTCGCGCAGCGCAGCCCGCTCATCGCCCCTGTCGCCGCACGCAGCGGGCAACATGGCCAGTGGCAGGACCAGCAACCACGCCGCCAACCTGTTCCTGTTCCTCATCTCGCACCCTCCCGGGGTACTCGTACCGGCCAATCCTGCAGTCCGCTTGATGGTCGCGGACCGTCACCCTAGCTTCTCAACGAGAACTGCCGTCCGCTTCGGGTCAGGTGCAACGCGCATACCCGTCCGCCCGGCACCTGTTTGACCGCGTCGCACGGCGGTTTTCCCCCTGTAACCGGGGACACGGGCCCGGCCCGGTGTCCTGTTTAGCGGTCGTGTCTGAACTGCGCAGTGTCCTCCCACATGTACGCCGCTACCGCCTCGGCATCGCCGCGGGGCTCGGCTTCGTCGTGGCCGCCAACGCGTTCGGCATCCTCGTACCCGACCTCATCCGCAGGGCCATCGACAGCATGGAGGCCGCGAGCCCGGACACCGGTCTCATTATCCGGTACGCCCTGCTCATCGTCGGCGCCGCCATCCTCGCAGGCATATGCCGCTTCGGCATGCGGCAGCTTCTGAACGCCATCAGCCGCCGCGTGGAAGCGGACCTGCGCGACGCGTTCTTCTCGCACCTGATCCGCCTCGATGCCGGCTTCTTCGGCGGGATGCGCACCGGCGACATCATGAGCCGGGCGACGAACGACCTGCAGGCTGTCCGGCAGGCCATCGGCCCCGGCGTAATGTACCTGGTGAATACGGTCATCGGTACGGCTGCGGCCCTGTTCTTCATGTTCCGGTACAGCCCGCGCCTGACGGCCGTCGCACTGGTGCCCTTGGCGCTGCTGCCCGTGGTCATGAAATTCTTTGGCCGCGTCATCCACACCCGGGCCGAGCGCATCCAGGAGCACCTCGGAACCCTGTCCAGCATGGTGCAGGAGAACCTGAGCGGCGTTCGCATCGTGCGGGCATACGGCCAGGAGTCGGCACAGGAGGCGGAATTCGAGGCGCTGAATGAGGAGTACATGGAGCGCAACATGGCGCTCGCCAGGATTTCCGCCGTCTTCCACCCCACACTCAGCCTGCTTACGGGGCTGGGCCTGCTGGCGGTACTCTGGTTCGGCGGGCAGCAGGTCATCGCCGGCGCCATCACGCCAGGCGAGTTTGTCGCCTTCATCTTCTACCTGGCCATGCTGACCTGGCCCATGATAGCGCTTGGCTGGGTCATCAACCTGTTCCAGCGGGGCGCCGCCTCCATGGGGCGCATCAACCGGATCTTCGCCGTCGAACCGTCCATCATGGATGGCGACGACGCGACACCGCACCCTGCCATCCGCGGCGACATCGAGTTCCGCAACGTCTGGTTCCGCTATCCGGGCACGGAGCGGTGGGTGCTGCGCGACGTCTCGTTCAGCATCCGGGCGGGCGAAACGGCCGCCCTCGTCGGGCCCACCGGGGCAGGCAAGTCCACCGTCATTGAGCTTATGGTTCGCCGCTATGATGCCACCAAGGGCACCGTCCTGGTGGACGGGGTGCCCATCCGGCAGGTGCCCCTCAGTGACCTCAGGGCGGCCGTCGGTGCCGTGCCCCAGGATGCCTTCGTCTTCTCCGACACCATCGCCAGCAACATCGGCCTCGGCCTGGCCGATGGGCCCGATCGCGAAAAGCGCGTCCGCCGGGCCGCGGATGTGGCGCGCATCCTTGAAACCATCGAGGAATTCCCCGGCGGCTTCGAGACGCGCCTCGGAGAACGCGGCGTCAACCTCTCGGGCGGCCAACGCCAGCGCACCACCCTCGCCCGCGCCCTGGCCCGGGATCCGGCTATCCTCATCCTGGACGATGCCCTCAGCGCCGTGGATACGCGCACCGAAAAGGAAATCCTCGGCCGCCTCAGGGACGTGATCCACAAGCGCACGGCCGTGGTGGTAAGCCACCGCGTCAGTGCCGTCATGCATGCCGACCGGATTCTCGTGCTCGACGACGGGCGCATCGTGCAGCAAGGTCGCCACGAGGATCTGATGGCGGAAAGGGGTGTCTATTCATCCCTCCTGCGCCGCCAGTTGCTCGAGGAAGACCTGGAAGCGGGACCGCTTGCCGGCCGCCCGGGAACGGCCTAGCTTGCGGGCGAATGACCAACCTGGCGCCGCCGATCCTGCTGGTCGAAGACGACCCCCTGCTACGACATGCGTTCCGGCTCCTTCTCGAGGATGCCGGCTATCGGATCGTGGAAGCCGGGACCGCCGCGGAAGCCATCGAGCAGGTCCGGACCTCCCGCCCCGCGCTGGTCCTGCTGGACCTGGGGCTGCCGGACCGGCCTGGTCTGGAGGTCGCCCGCCAGATCACGACGTCGCCGGAGTCTTCCGGGACCCGCGTCGTCGCCCTCACTGGCAGGGTCGGCACGAAGGAGCGTGACGCCTGCTTCGAGGCCGGCTGCTCCCACTTCTTCACCAAGCCCATCGAGCCGCGGGAACTGCTGCGACGCCTGCCGGAACTCCTGGAACCCGCCTGACGCCTGAAACCGACGGGTGTCGCGAGGCCGACTCCGAGCGGTCACCGGGACACTAGAGGTTGTTCAGGATCCAGGCCGGCGTATAGCGCGTCAGCCAGCCCGACAGGACAGTGAACGTGCCACTCACCAGCAGCAGGCCCACTGCTACGAGGATGACCCCCGACGTCTTTTCCAGGACGGGTATCAGGCCACGCATCCGCCGGGAGGCCCGGAGAAACGCGCCGGTGCCCGCGGCGGCGAGCAGGAACGGCAGGGCCAGCCCGAGGGAATAGAAGCCGAGCAGGAACATGCCCTCTGCCAGCGTCGCACGGGCGGACGCGAAGGTGAGGAGAGCGCCCAGCACCGGCCCGAGGCAGGGCGTCCAGCCCGCGCCGAACGCGGCGCCGGCCACCACGGCACCTGCGTAGCCCGCCGGGCTCCGGGCCAGGTGCACACGCCTCTCCCGCATGAGGGCCCCGAACCGCAGCACGCCCAGCAGGTGCAGCCCGAATACAATGATGAGCAGCCCGCCAATGCGCGCGATCCAGTCCTGATATACCTTGAGCACCTGCCCGATGAGCGTTGCCGATGCACCCATCAGCACGAAGATCAGGCTGAAGCCAGCGACGAAGAACAGGGCTGGCACGAGGACTGCCCTGCGGGACACGCCACCGCTGAGCTCGTCCATGGACATCCCCGTAATGAAGCCGAGGTAGCCCGGCACGATGGGAAGCACGCACGGCGAGAGGAACGAAATGACGCCTGCTGCAAACGCAACGGCGAACGATATGGATCCGTCCATGTCTTCTCCAGGCAGGTGGAAGCGGCTGCGTCGCGCGCTCTACCTCTTCTATTACCGCTTAAAGTACTTTCCGTTCACCAACGAGCGACGTACGCGTCGGGAACGGGACGAGCGCGGTTTTATCGTCATACAGATTGACGCCCTCGCCCACGAGGATCTGGTCCGCGCCATGGAGCGAGGCTATGCGCCGACGCTCAGGCGCCTCCTCGAGCGCGACGGCTGGCAGCTCCGAAGCTTCCCCGCGGGCCTGCCCAGCGCAACACCCGCCGCGCAGGCCGCCATCTTCTATGGTACCAAGAAGGACATTCCTGCGTTTCGCTTCTACGAGAAGCCCGAGCGCCGCCTGATTATCGGGTCCCGGCCCGCCGACGTCCAGCACATCCGCGACCGGCTGCCTGAGTCCGGTGTGCTGGACGGCGGTTCCGGCTACGTCAACATCTACGACGGTGGCGCGGATCGGGCGGTTTTTACATTGGCCGCCAAGAAGCCCCAGCCGTTCCTCCGGAAGATGGGGGGCGGCCGGGTGGCACTGCTGGCCCTGCTGCACCCCGTCCGGATGATCCGGATGCTGGCGGACAGCATAATCCAGTACGTGCGGGAGGAGTTTGTCCGGCTGTGGGGCCAGATGCGGGGCCAGTACACCTATTACTGGTGGTATCTGCCGCTGCTGCACATCGGCTCGAATGTCGTACTGCGGGAGCTGCAGACCATGGCCGTCATGCTGGATATCTACACCGGCGTGCCGTCCATCTACACCACGTACAACGTGTATGACGAGTTTGCCCACCACTTCGGGCCCGGTTCACGCACGGCGTACAGCGGCGTGCGGGCCATGGACCGGCGCATCGCGGAAATCCTGAGGATGGTTCGCCGGGCGCCGGGCCGGCCCTACGATATCTACATCCTCAGTGACCACGGCCAGACGCCGTCCGTGCCCTACCGCGTCCGGTACAACGAGACACTGGGCGACACCATCGTGAAGGCGGCGGAGCAGGGCGTGCTCGTCATGGCCGGCACGGGCGACTACGGCATCGAGCACCAGGACGTAATGGATTTCCTGCTGCGGGAACTGGAGCAGGTTTCCGAGTCCTCCAGCCCGCCCGCCCGGCGGGCCGGCCTCGGCTTCGGCGGCTGGCTGCGCCGGCACTACAACATCTTCCCGCTGGTGGCGGAGACAGTGAAGGAGGCCGAAGCCGCACGCATCGTCGTGACCTACTCGTCGTCCCTGGCCCACGTCTACTGGACGCAGCCGGAACATCCTCTGACCTTCGACGAGATCAGGCAGGACCCGGAGCGCCGGGCACTGTACTACTTCCTGGTGGCTCACGACGGCATCGGCATCGTCGTCACACGCCTGCTTGACGGTGCGCATGTCGAGTCCATCGGCGGGCGCGCCATCATCTCACCCGACGGCGAGACGCAACTGCTGTCAGGGACCGACCCGCTGGCGGATTACGCCCGCACCGTGCACGAGCGCCGGGCCATCGCAGGGCTGGCCGCCATGCGCAACGCCGGTGACCTGATACTGTTCGGCGCGTACGACCCGGACCAGGACGTGTGCATCTGCTTCGACGACCAGATCGGCGCACACGGCGCCATGGGTGGCCGCCAGTCCTGGCCGTTCCTCATGGCGCCCGCCGGGCTCGTGCCCGACAACATGGAGATCAACGATCCCCTCGACCTGCATCCGCTGTTCCGCCGCTACTCCGCCTCGAACCGGTAGCCGATCATCTTGTAGGCCAGCTTCGCCACCAGGAAGTCCGCCGCAGGGTAGCCGGGCATGGGCGCCAGCTCGACGATGTCAACAGCGTGCACCGTCCGCTCCCTGAAAACGCGGCGCAGCAGCTTCATCACCGGGTACCACTGCAGGCCGCCCGGCTCCGGCGTGCCGGTGGACGGGACCAGCGACGGATCGAAGCCGTCCACGTCGAACGTGATGTAGACGTCGTCGCCCAGCCTGGACACGACATCGTCCATCCAGTCGTCGCCGGTGTGGATGTCATCCGCCAGGAAGACGTGGATGTTGTCGGACCGACGGACCAGCTGCATCTCCTCCGCCGTCATGGCGCGAATGCCCACGGCGACAATCTCGACGTCATCCTTCACCCGTGCCATCACTGATGCGTGGGAGTACGGCGAGCCCTCGTATTCCGGGCGCAGGTCCGTATGCGCGTCAATCTGCAGCACGCTCAGGCGCCGGCCGTCCCGGCGCAGCCGGTCCGACCAGGCCAGGATTGGCGCACTCGAGATGGAGTGCTCGCCGCCCAGGGCAATCACAAACTTGTCCGGGCCCGCCTCCAGCACGCGGTCGTAGGCAGCACGCAGTTCCGCGATCGCCTCGGCAGGGCCCGCCCCCGTCAACGACAGCGCCGGCAACGTGGCGATCCCGACTTCATACGGCTCGGCGTCCAGTTCCTGGTCGTACAGCTCGATGTAGCGGGACGACTCGATGATGGCGCCCGGACCGCCGCCGGTCCCACCACCGAAGCTCGTCGTCGCCTCGTACGGAACAGGCAGGATCACCACCTTCGCCCGGTCGAAGTCAGCTGCATCCTCATCCAGCCCCAGAAAACTGTGCGGCAGCTCCCAATCCAGTTCCCGCAACGACTCCGGTACCCGCATCACCCCTCCTGACACCATGCTCCTGCGCAGGCGCCCGCGGCCGGGCGCTGCGTCGTCTCTCCGATTCGGCATGGCACCGAAAGTAGGCGGGACATGATGACACCGACAAGGCAGGAACGAAACGGAAACCCGGCGCGGGTGCCCCGCGTAGTGTCTTCAGCACCACACACTGGCAGCCGCCACAGGAGGAACACCATGATCGAGCTCATCGCATTCGCCGCAGCGTCCGTGGCAGGCGTGACCGGATACAGGAAGTCCCGGGATTTCGTACAGCACCGACTGCGCTACGTGGACGACGTCCAGAAGCCCGCCGCCCCACTCGTTGCCGCCGGCGTCGCAACCGCCATCGCCCTCCCTGTCGTGGCCCTCCTGCCCGTCATCGCAGGAGGCACCGCCCTGGTCTTCGGTACAGCCGTGGGGCTCGGAACCCGTGCCGGCGTCCGACGCATACGCCAGGCGCAATGACGAGCCGTTCCAGCCAATAAAGGGAAGGGGCCGCCCACAGGCCGCCCCCCCTTTATCCTGTCTGCCTGAGTCCGGCAGAGCCTATATCGTCTCGATGGGGCAGCTCAATCCCTCCCAGCGCAGCTCCACGCCAGCCGACTGGCAGTCCGCGCACAGACCGAAGATCTGCAGGCGGTAGCGCGCCGGCTGGAAGCCCTGGCGCCGGGCCGCCTCCTCCTGGACCCGCACCAGCTCTGCGCTGTGGATCTCCGAGACACGGCCGCATTCCGTGCAGATGAGATGCTCCCGTACCGGCTTCTGACCGAACAGGTGCTCGTACCGCTTGAATCCCTCGCCGAAATCATGCTCCTGGACCAGACCGCTCTTCACCAGCATCTCCAGCGTCCGGTAGATCGTGGCCTTCCCGATCCGCTCCTCCCGCTCCCGCAGGCGCTGCTCGATATCCTCCACCGACAGGTGCTCGCTGGACGAGAAAACGACCTCCGCAATCGCCTCCCGTTGCTGGGTGACCGGAAGGCCCTGCTCGCGCAGGTAGCGGCGGAACAGATGGACGAAACTCATGCTGCGTGCCCCCTTCGACGGCGGTATCAACAATGATTATTGATAGCCGGTTCCCCGCGGCGTGACAAGGCCGGGCGCCCGGCCGCGGCCTGCTATGGACCTGTCGGCGTACTGCCGGAAGCACGCGAGGACTCTGGCGATGATGGCGAATCGTTGTCTGCAGAACGATCCTGGGTCTCGTCCGGGCCGAGATCCTCGCTCGACTCCTCTACGGTGCCATCTACCGCATCCTCCACGGCCGCAAGGACGGAACCCTCACCAGCGGCCTCCACTGCATCTTCCAGGATGTCGTCCGCGGCGGGGGCCGGCTTGCCGCCCAGGTCCACGACGAGGGCGTCCCAGCGCTGGATGTCTCCGGAGATCAGCTCAGCCCTGGGCTCGGCGTGGGTATCCTCACCCAGCCGTCGCAGCACCCCCTGGACGATGCGGGGCACGGCGTCCTCGGGTGCGGCGCCATGCTCGTCCATCCGCTCAATCACCTTCGCAATGCCCTTGCGGTTGCGGGAGATGGTGAAGCGAGCGGTAAAGACGCGGCGCCGGGAGGTCTCCTCGTCGAACGCGGCGACGACGACCACCACGCTTTCGCCGGCGGCGACCTTCCGGGGAGGAAAGATCCAGAGATAATCGATGATGTCGATGCTGATGTGACCGGCGATGCGCTGGATCAGTGCGTGGGTCGCGCCCTCATCATCGTCGATATTGGCCCACTGCGCAGTGCTCATGACGCTGCCGCCGGTACTGCCTGCTGCATTGCCTGCTCCACGAAGTGGCGGAGCACGTGCAGGAAGTCCTGCGCGTTGGTGATGACGCCAAAGGCCTGGTGGGTTCCCCGGTCCTTGAGCTTGCTGACGACGAACTCGGAGCTGTCCACGGCGATAGTGGTGACAGGCCGAAGGCTGCCGTCGCCACCGGCGTAGTAGGCGGGCAGCATGTTGCCGAAGGCGATGGAGTGCAGCGCCGTGGCGATCATGATGGTCATGGTGGCGCGTGTCGCATGCTCGCGCATGAGTTCCTGTGCAGCGACGACGTCGGTGACCGTATCAGGGAGGGGGCCGTCGTCGCGGATGGAACCTGCCAGGACGAACGGGACCTGCTCCGTCACGCAGGCGTGCATGATGCCCTCGGCCAGGACACCTTCCTGCACGGCGGCGGGAATGGAGCCGGCCCGGGCGATCCGATTGATGGCGCGCATGTGGAAGGCATGCCCGCCCGGCATCGGCCGGCCGCTGCGATCCATGCCGAGGGTGGTACCCATGAGGGCCTGCTCGATGTCGTGTACGGCAACGGCGTTGCCACCGAGCAGGGCGTTTACGAAGCCGTTGCGGATGAACCAGGTGAGCACATCGCGGCCCCGGCTGTGCAGCACCGCCGGGCCAACCACCCACACGACGTGGCCCCCGGCGCGCCGCTCCTGCAGCAGCAGTTCTGCCATCTGCGCGTAGTCGACGGGCTTCTCCCGGGACACGTCAGAGCTCATGAACTGGAACTCGCCGCCGGCGCCACCGCCGCCGAAGAAGCCGGCTGCGTTCACGAATATGCCTTCTGAGCCGTCTTCCGCATAACCAACGGCGATGGGTTCCCCAGCGCGGACGTAGCGACCTTCCGTGATCCGCAGCGACCCGTCCGCCTGCCGGACGATGGCGCCGTCCATGCGCGGCCGGACCGGCAGCCGCCACTCACCGGCCACCTTGACGTAGGTCGGCAGGTTCGTCGTCGCGAAGAAATCGTCGGGAAGCACGCCGTCGGCCGGCGCGGTCTCGAATCGCGCCTCCGGTGCATCACGGAATCGCTGTTCGGAGAAATCGGGAGCGGAGTAACTATGCTGCATCGGACACCAGGCGTTGAGGTCGCGGGAATCTAATGGTCGCCGCGAGAGGCGCGAAAGCCCGCGCCCCCTTCCGCCAGCGCGGTGCGCACGGCGTCGAGCACCCGCGACTGAGCAACCTCCAGGCCCTCGCTCAGGAGGGCGCCCGACGCCTTGACGTGGCCGCCGCCGCCGAAGTGCCTGGCAATGGCGTTGACGTCCACCGGGCCGGCGGAGCGCAGGGAGACCTTGGTGCCGCCATCGGACGTCTCCCGCATGAGGATGGCGACCTCGGTACCCTCGATGGACCGGGCGTGCTCGATGATGCCGTCCAGGTCCTCCGACGACGCGCCGAGCCGCTCCATGACCCCGCCCTCGAGCGTGATCCAGCTTATGGGAAAGTCCGGGTCGACACGGAGCCGCTCCAGCGCGTGGCGCAGCAACTCGATGCGGTGCAGGGGCACGGTGGCAAAGATGCGACGGTACATCTCCTCGGGGTCCACACCCTGGGCGATGAGGTCACCGGCAATGGCGTGGGTACGAGGCGTCGTATTCGAGAAGCGGAACGAGCCGGTGTCCGTGACGATGGCGGTGTAGATCCCCTCCAGCACCTGTCGCGGCCACGGCCGCCGCAGGCCGGCCACGTCCAGCAGGTCGCAGATGAGTTCGCCCGTTGCGCTGGCCGACGGGTCCATGATGGAGACACCGTCAATAACGTTCTCGCCGCGCACGTGGTGATCGATGACGACGACGTCGAGTTCCTTCGTCCATCGTGCGACCCGTCCAGTACGCCGGGGTTCGGCGGTGTCCAGCACCACGAGCAGGTCAGCCGCCCGCAGCGCGGCTTCGCCGGCTACCGTCCCGGCGTCCGCGATGATGGATGGGTCATCCAGGAGGAATCGGAACATGTCCGGGAACGGCGTCGGGTTCACGATATGCACCTCGGTCCCCATCGTCTCCAGCCAGGCGGCCAGGGCGCCCTGCGAGCCGGTGCCGTCGCCGTCCGCCTGCACGTGTGTGGTCAACACGACCCGTGCGTGTCCCGTGAGTGCGTCTTTGACTTCTTCCAGCGTCCTGCGCCGCTCCGGCGGCATGTCATGGAACGTCACGATGGTCCTATCCTCTTGCGCAGCTTCGCCCACGTGGATGCGAGGTGCACCACGTGGGATGACAGCGTTCCGTGCAGGGATCCCTGCGACAGTGCCGCCAGCAGCCCGGCAGGGGTATTCTCGAACTCGGGCAGTTCCACCCACGCCCTGCCGACCTCGGCCAGCGTGTGGGCATCTGATCCTGCGCCCGTCGGCACGCCGCGTCGCCCGGCCCAGGCCACGGCGCGTTCGTTCAGCCGCTGATCGTGGATCCTGGCGTTGAAGCCTTCCATGATGTCCACCAGGTCCTCGATCGCCGGCAGGATCCGGCCATGCCCGCCCTTGCCGCCGGCGAACGGGTGCGGCACGTAGACGAGGCCGCGCTGCTCCCTGATCCGTTCACACGTCTCCCGGGCCGGCGTGCCCTTCGGAATGACCTCCGACAGGTACAGGCCGATGATGTCCACACCCTCCGCCGTCTTGACCTCCTCGCCGACGATGACGCGACCGGGGTGCAGACGGTGCAGCTGCTGGGCGGCCTGGACCTCGTTGTGGTCGGTGATGCAGATGCGATGGATGCCCCGCTCCAGCGCGGTCTCCAGCACCGCGCCCGGTTCGCTCAGGCAGTCGAACGAGGCCGCCGTGTGCAGGTGCATGTCCAGCCTCATGCCACGTCCTCTATTTCTGACCACACCGCCTTCGCCCGCCGGACCAGCTCATCGAGCGAGCCGTCGTTTTCAATGACATGCGTGGCTCGCTCCCGCTTCCCTGCCGCAGGCATCTGCGCGGCGATCATCGCATCGGCCTCAGCCGGCGTGAGCCCCCGGCCCGCTACGATCCGCTCCCGGCGCAGCGCCTCCGGTGCATCCACCAGCACCACCACCGGGAACATCTCGTCCATGGCCTTCTCGAACAGCAACGGTATGGAGTGGACGACGATGCGTGCCCCGCCCTTGACGGCCTCCTGTTCGGCGATGCGACGGAGCCGCTCGACTTCCGGGTGCACGATGTTCTCCAGCAACTGGCGCTTGCGGTCGTCGGCGAACACAATGCGTCGCACCGCCCCCCGATCCAGTGCGCCATTCTCTTCCAGTACGTCGCGTCCGAACGCCCGTACGACCTCCCTCAACCCGGACGTGCCCGGCGCCACGGCGGCGCGGGCCAGTTCATCCGCATCGATCACCGCCGCCCCGTGCTCGCGCCAGACGTCCGTCACGGTGCTCTTCCCGCTGGCGATATTGCCCGTGACTGCGACCCTGACCACCCCCTTCATGATGCGCCGCGAACGAAGCGCAAGCCAGGCGGCACCTGCCACGAGGAGCAGCACGACGACGGTGCTGAACGTACCGAGTGCACCCGCCATGACATGCCAGCTCCGGCCGGCCATGTACCCCGCGGTCACTGAACCGACACCCCAGCCCAGGACGCCGAGCACGTCATACGCCAGGAACCGGGGATAGCTCATGCCACTCATCCCGGCGAACCAGGGCATGAGGGTGCGGACAAAGGCAATGAAGCGGGCGAGGGTAACGGACAGCAGGGACCGCTGGCGGAACAGGAGGATGGCGCGCGCCTCGTGCCGGCGCCACATGCGGCCGATGAAACCGTCGTGAGCCGCCACGCGCCGGCCGCCGAACCGGCCGAGCACGTAACCGATCTGGTCCCCTGTGAAGCCGCCAAGGAGCGTGGCAAGCAGCACGTCGCCCACGTCGAAGTAGCCGAGGTCCGCCAGGAACGCCGCCACGAGGACCGCCGCCCCCGACGGCAGCAACAATCCCAGGAACACTGCTGTTTCTGCCGCGGTGACGAAGAACACGATCCACGGCCCGATCCGCAGCAGCAGCTGGACGATGTCGTGGAGGAGGGCTTCCACGGGGTCAGTAGGGCAGGCCGTGTGTGATGTCGTCGTCGGTGCCACGGCGCCCGTCGGGCCCGTTGCTGCCGACCGTCAGCATGTCGCGCGTGCGCTGGTACCAGTACGCATTGCCCCACGGGTCCGCCGGGTCCACGTCCGGGAGTCGCGTCTCCAGCCACTGGCGGAACGCCTGCTCCTGGGGCAGTGCCTGCCCGTTGGCATAGTCGGAAGCCATGACGCGAAGGATGCGCGCTGCCCGGGACCTGGCTACCGCCCGGCGCATGGGCTCGCCGATGACTTCGCCCGCCGGCCCGAGGCGGTCCAGTGCCGGCAGGGCCGCCGCGCTGATCCGGGCGCGCGCCCCGGGCAGCGCCCAGAGGATCGCCAGCAACAGCACCGCGCCGACGAGCTTCTTCATGGTGTCAGGATCCGCCTGGACCAGTGCAGGTAGCGGCGGAGATCGCCGGCCGGCGGCAGGGTCTCATCGGTGCCATAGGCCGTGTGCAACCGCCACTCCACGTACTCCGCCGGCGGAAGCGGCAGGAACGGCGCGCGCCTGTACCAGTCTCGCCGGCGGAACCGCCAGGCGGCGGCCGCGAGGGCAGGGATGAGGCCCGGGTGCCGGAACGCCAGACCTGCGAACCCCCGGATGATGCTGCCGTAGCGCAATTGCTTCTGCTCTTCAGTGGTAAGGTCACGCGCGCCGCACACGCGCCTGAGGAACCGCCCGAAGATAGTGCGCGGCAGCGACGGCTGTAAACGGCGTGGCCGGGGTGTACCCCTCCGTCGACCCCGGGTGAGGGGTGGCCGGGCACAGGCGGTGCCGGTAAATTATGCCTTTCCAGCGGGCCCTCGACGGGCCAAGTGCCTGACAGTGCGGAACCTGGGCGTGTTGCACGCCGCGGCCCGCCTAACGTGTCCTGACGCCAACGGATTCATGGCAACCAAGACGAAGAAGGCAGCCGCCCGCGAGGGTGCTGCAACGCTGAGCCGGGAGCAGCTGCTGTCCATGTACCGGACCATGGTGGCGGCCCGGCGAACGGATGACCAGGAGATCCTGCTCAAGCGGCAGAACAAGATCTTCTTCCAGATCTCCGGCGCCGGACATGAGGCGGTGCAGGTCGCCATCGCGTCCCACCTGCGGCCCGGCTCCGACTGGTCGTACCTGTACTACCGGGACCGGGCGCTGTCGCAGGCCCTGGGCATGACCCCCTACGAGCACCTGCTCCAGGCCGTCGGCGCGGAATCGGACCCTGCCAGCGGCGGCCGGCAGATGCCGTCCCACTGGGGGCACCGCCCGCTGCGCATCGTGTCCACTTCGTCGCCCACCGGCACGCAGTTCCTTCAGGCCGTGGGCTGCGCCGAGGCCGGCATGCGCGCATCCCGTGACGACGCCATGCGCGCCGCCATCGAGGAGTTCCAGGACGACGAGGTGGTGCTGGTCACCACCGGCGACGGGACGACATCGCAGGGCGAGTTCTGGGAGGCGCTGAACAGCGCGTGCAACCTCAGGCTCCCGGTCATCTTCCTGGTGGAGGACAACGGCTACGCCATCTCGGTGCCGGTGGAAGTCAACACGGCGGGCGGCAAGATCAGCCGCCTGGTCACCGGCTTTCCTGGCCTGATGATCGAAGAATTCGACGGCACAGACCTCCTCGAGAGCCACGAGGCCTGCGGCCGCGCCGTGAAATACGCCCGGGAGCGGAAGGGGCCGGTGCTGCTCCACGCCCACGTGGTACGGCCGTACTCCCATTCCATGTCCGACGACGAGCGGCTCTACCGCACGCAGGCCGAGCGGGATGAAGACGCCCGGCGCGACCCGCTGGTGGTGACTCGCGCCATGCTCATCGAGAAGGGCCATGCCACCGCCGATGAGCTGGATGCGCTGGAGGCCGAGGTAGAGCAGGAGGTCAAGGAGGCGTCCGACCGTGCGCTGGAGCAGCCGCAGCCCGCGCCGGAAACCGCCATGGACTACCTGTTCTCGCCGGACGTGGATCCCACCGCGGAGCAGTTCGACACCGAGGACGACCCGAAGTATGTCGGCAACGAGACCACCATGGTGGACCTCATCAACGCCGCCATGCGCGACGAGATGACGCGGGACCCGCGCATCGTCGTGTTCGGCGAGGACGTGGCGGACGTGAGTCGCGAGGAATCCATGGAGGAGGTCAAGGGCAAGGGCGGCGTCTTCAAGTGCACGTTCGGCCTGCAGCGCAAGTTTGGCAGCAACCGCGTCTTCAACTCACCGCTGGCGGAGGCGAACATTGTCGGCCGCGCCATCGGCATGGCCACCCGCGGTCTCAAGCCCGTCGTCGAGATCCAGTTCTTCGACTACATCTGGCCTGCATTCATGCAGATCCGGGACGAACTGGCCACCATGCGCTACCGTTCCGGCGGCAACTGGGCGTCGCCGGTGGTCATCCGCGTTGCCTATGGCGGTTACCTGAAGGGCGGCGCCATCTACCACTCCCAGACCGGTGAGTCGCTGTTCACCCACACACCGGGCCTGCACGTGGTGCTGCCGGCCACGGCCCAGGACGCCAACGGCCTGCTGCGTACGGCCATCCGCTCCGAGGACCCCGTAATTTTCCTGGAACACAAGCACCTGTATCGCCAGGTCTACAACAAGGGGCGGGACCCGGGCCCGAATTTCATGATCCCGCTGGGCAAGGCGAATGTCGTCCGGGAGGGCACGGACGTGTCCATCATCACGTGCGGCGCTGTCGTGAAGCGCTCGCTGGACGCAGCCCGCGCCGCCGAGAAGAAGGGCATCAGCGCCGAGGTCATCGACCTTCGTTCGCTGAACCCGCTGGACATGGAGACCATCGCAGCGTCGGTGAAGAAGACGAACAAGGTGATCGTCGCCCACGAGGATTCCCTGTCGTGGGGCATTGGTTCGGAGATCGTCGCACGTATTGCCGACGACCTCTTCGAGTACCTGGACGCGCCGGTCCGCCGCGTCGCGTCCCTCGACACCTGGGTTGCCTATGCGCCGCAGGTGGAAGACGCCATCCTGCCCCAGACTGAGAACGTGCTGGACGCCATCGAGAAGATCGTGGCCTGGTAGGATCCGCCGGTCGTGGGAGGCGGGCCCGCGCGTCACGGCCCGCCTTCCCGCAGTTCGCACCAGAACTACAGACCCGATCGGGTCACCGCATCCACGAGTTCCAGCACCGTGTCCAGCTCGCCCATCGTGTTGTAGACGTGCGGCGCCAGCCGCATCCATCCGTAGTCGTATTCTGACACGACCCGCGTGCGCACGTTGGCCCGCTCGGCCAGGTGCCGCTGCAACGCCGGTGCAGTCGTGCCGGCGACTGTGAACGACACCATACCGGCCGCCAGTTCATCGCCGGGAGGTGACATGATCCTGACGCCGGGCATGGACGCCAGCCCTTCCGCAAGATGCCTCCGCAACTGCCGGATCCGGTCGTACACACGCGGGCCACCCAGCGCATCGTGAAAGCGGAGGGCCGCATCAAGGCCCGCTACGCGGGACTCATCCAGGCTGCCCATGTGCTGCAGCCGCTGCGCGCCCAGTGCACCGTCGTTCCAGCCCCCGGAGGCAAGGGTGGGCCACAGCGTATCCCGCCAGCGGGGTGCCATCCACAGCAGGCCGGTGCCCTGCGGTGCGCACAGCCACTTGTGCGGCGACGAGGCATAGAAGTCCGCGCCCATTGCGCTGACGTCCACCGCCATCATGCCCGGCGGGTGCGCGCCGTCCACCACGCAGAGGATGCCCCGGTCCCGGCAGAACTCCGCGATCCGGGCCACCGGCATGATGGTGCCATTGGTGAACAGGACGTGCGAGACCGAGATCACGCGCGTCCGTGACGTGACCGCGTCAAGCATCGGCTGAACCAGATCATCCTCCGTGGCCGCCGGCGCCGGCAGCGGCACCTGCGTCAGGTGCAGACCCCGCCGCGCCGCCAGCAGCTCCCAGCAGCACAGCCCGCCGATGTGTTCATGCTGCGTCGTCACAATCTCGTCGCCCGACTCGAGGTCCAGGCCGTTGGCGACGAAGTTCATGGACTCCGTCGTGTTCCGCGTGATGACAATGCCTGCGGGATCCGCGTTCAACACGGAGCCCAGGCGTTCGCGCAGGCCCACCCAGTCCGTGGCCGGCGGGTAACTGCGCGCCACGCGACGGGTGTGCTCCACCACCGCCTCCACGACGGGCGCCGGCTGAATCCCCAGCGTCGCGACATTCAGGTAGATCCGGTCGTCGTCCAGCAGGAACATGGACCGGACCAGCTCCCAGAAGTCGTCGCTCGGGGCGGTGCCGTAGGCGGCATTCAGGCTGGCCGACAACACGCCCGGGCGCAGCGGCCATGCGAGGCCGCCGCCTGCCGCGGCGATGAAGTGACGACGTTTCACGACCCTCCTGGTCAGGGGCTCGCGGCGTCGGCGGCAGCCGTGTAGCTTCCGCCGGCATGCCGTCCACGCTGCGCTTCCTGAAACAGTACCTGCGCCCCGCCGAGGACGCCACCTCCGAGGCGGAGGTGGCGTACCGACGTGATGGCCATGAACTTCCGGCCACTGTGTACCGCCCCGCCGGCCGGACCGAAGCCCTGCCGGGATGGGTCGTGCTGCACGGC
Source organism: Longimicrobiales bacterium (assembly GCA_035461245.1). Lineage (GTDB taxonomy): Bacteria > Gemmatimonadota > Gemmatimonadetes > Longimicrobiales > RSA9 > SH-MAG3. The sequence goes on from DATHVP010000064.1 coordinate 61,120, forward strand.
CTCACCCGGACGGGCCGAAGGCACCGGTCACTGATCCGCTTTGCCCGGGCAGTCGCCAGCGCCGGCAACGTCGTTTTCGTGCCGGAGATCCCGGAGTGGCGAGACCTGCGCGTGGCGCCTGCCCTCACCATCGACACCATCCGCGCTGCGGTGCTGGCACTGCAGCAGCGCACGGACGTCAGGCATGAACGCGTCGGGCTGTTCGGCTTCTCCTTCGGTGCGACGCAGGCGCTCGTGTCTGCAACGGAGGCGGACATCGCCGCGCAACTGGCCGGCATCGCCGCCTGGGGCGGCTACTGCGATCTGCGACGTGTCTTCCGCTTTGGGCTGACCGGCATCCACGAACTCGACGGGACCACCTACCAGGCACGACCCGATCCGTACGGCACGTGGATCATGGCGGGCAATTACCTGCCCCTCGTGCCCGGCCATCGCTTCAGCCAGCCGGTCGCCACCGCCCTGCATGCGCTGGCACTGGAGGCGGGAGAACGCGGCGCGTACGCCTGGGAGCCCATCTACGACGAATCCAAGCGGCGCCTGCGAGCCGGACTCGCCCCTTCCAGCCGGGAACTGTTCGACATGCTCGCACCGCTCACCACCGAGCCCCTGCCCCGGGCCGATCACGCGCTGGAACTTGCGGAGGCCCTCGCCGACACGGCGCTGGAACGGGATCCGCTGCTGGACCCGCAACCGCACCTGGGCGCCGTGCGTGTGCCCGTGGTCGTCGCGCACGGACGAGACGACCGCCTCATACCATTTTCGGAGAGCATTCGCCTGTCGAGGCACTTGCCGGACGGCCTCGTCAGGAGCGTCAACGTCACGGCGTTGTTTCAGCACTCCGGCGGTACGCAGAGCGGCCTGGGCCCTGTGGGCCTGCTTCGCGAAGCCAGTCGCTTCGCCATGCTCCTCCGTCGCGTACTCGGCCTCGTCTGACGGGACGCAGGACCTTATTGCCGATTCGGTGGTACTGATTGCGAGGGCCACAGTGGCCCAGGCACCCGTATGACCCGCGCCTCTGGAGTTGTGGATGGACTCTTCGGCGATCCCGGTGTTCCTCGCCGGACCGTTCCCGGTCGTGTACTCGTCCGGTATCGACGAGGTCGAGCAGGAAGTGGAACTCGACGTCGCACTCATTATTGCCGGGCTTCCGACGATCATCGCATCAACCGCGTTCCCGTACGACGATACGTGGGACCGTATCCGTGGCGCACTGGAAAGTGGCGATGCCCGTCTGGGTGTGGCCGGTGTACCCCACGAGGCCGAGTCTGACGCCGGCATCGCCGAAACGTTCGCGTCCGCATATATCGGCCTGGAGTGCGGCAATGGTGAGCGGCTGGTCCTGTCCCATATCCGGAGCCTGGACCCCGACACCAATGCCGAGGGCTATGCCCGTGAAGTCATGGATTCGCTGCTGCAGGGTCTGACGCCCGACGAGCTGGGCGTGACGCTGGACGACTAGCGTCGCCGGCGAGGTCGCCCAGCACGGAGCGCATCAGTTCAATAAGTGCTGCTGGCGTGCCCTCGCCGGGCTCGGCGCCCAGAACGGCCGTGGCGGCCTCGGGCTCGAGCCGGACCCGTGCCATCTCTGCGTGACCGCCACCGTTGCCGCCTTCTCCGGCGAGTGCCCTGGCCACGTCACCGGCGCCGATCCCGTTGGAACTTCCTGCGTGCCGCAGCGTGATGACGAAACTGCCCTCCAGCAATGCTGCGGCCGCCACCCACGTGACGTTCTCGATGCCCAGACAGAAGTCGGCGAAATCCGGCAGCATGTGCGACTCGTCCGGCTCGAGCTGACCCAGCCAGGAAACGCAGAGTTCATCGCGGCATTCGACATCGGCGAGGGCACGGCCGAAGCGCCGTGCCGATTCCGCGGAGTAGCTGGGCCGCTCGAAGCGGCGAACCAGTTGCAGGTCTGCCAGGCGCTGCAGGAACGCATACGCCTCGACGTCGGCGGGTGATACGCCACGCGACAGCGCCTTCGTGTCGCTTCGGATCCCGTAGAGAAGCGCCGTGGCGAGCCGGCCACTGATCCGCTTCTCATCCAGGGCCCGCAGGTACTCCGTCAGCATTGTGGCGGTGGCGCCGTATGCTGGCCGGATATCGGCGAAGTCGGCCTGCCACGTGCCGTGCTCGGGGGGGTGGTGATCAATCACCGCTACCCGTGGCTGGCCGTCCTCCTGTACGTCACGGGGCTGCGTGTCAACCACGATGACGCGGTCGAACCGGCGCAACTCGTCCATGGTGATACGGGTGACCCGGATGTTCAGCAGGTCGGCCATGCGCCGATTCTCCCGACGAGTCATGGGATCCACGGTCACAATCGGCATGGACTCGGCATTACGGCCCAGCAGCATACGCACACCCAGGGCGCTGGAGAGGGCGTCCGGGTCGGGGTCCGCGTGCACCATGATCGGGACGACGTCGGTCTCCCCGGCGAACGTTCGGAGGCACCATGTCCGACGCTCAGCCTCCAGCCGCTGAAGCTCATCGTCTATGTCGAGGCGCAGCACGTCCCTGATATCACCGCCCCGGGCCAGCGTGCCATCACCGGCATGATCCAGGTCCCGGACCTGGTCAGAAAGGATCAGCACTGCCGCGTCCGGTCTGACCGTCCGGAGCGCGCCCAGCGCACCCCGGACCCGCCCGCTGTCGGCCAGGTCGATAACGGCAGTGACGCCGTGGGCATCCCGCGTCCAGGCCCATGTGTCAGCGTCCGTCGGGTCGCCGGTAAACGCACGCACCCCCGCCCCTGCGTCATCCACCGGCCCGGGACTCCAACGCCGCACCTCCCGGTCGTGGGACCGGATCCGGGCCGGCAGGTCGGGGGAATCACTGATGACGATGAGAAGCGGCCGGACTCGCTCCGCCTCGATCTGTTCCGCTGGCACGCGCTTTCTCCAATAATCAGATTGGCGCCCGGACGTCCCGGGGACGCGAATGCTCAGTGCATCATTCGCGCCTGATCACGTCACAGGCAGGGCACGCCGCCTATAGCCGTACGGATTCGCACGCTGCGCGTCACCAGGGAACCGAATAGGCCGGTGCCGGCCGCCGGGTCCGCACCTGTGACACTGGGCACCCGTACGGTGCCCGATGGGTTGAAGGAGCCGCCGCGCACCCAGTTCACGTAGTTGCGGTCGGCCGCTGCTACCACCACCTCCGTCTCCACGTCCGACGGCAGGCCGTCCTGTATGGCTACAAGCACCGGGTGCAGGGCTTCGCTCGCGCGATCAAAGACGCCGAATCCGGCCGGGAATGTCATGGTCGTATCCGACGCGCCGATGGCCACACCCAGAAGGTCGAGGGGTTCCGGTGTGGCTGGCGGCACGGACACCCCCTGCCGCCTGAGCGCGGAGGCGAGACCACTGAAGCGCGCCTGCATCACGTACACCCACGCGCCGTCGGCGCGGGTCCACACAAGCGGCAACGTGGTGCCGGGTGAGAGCCGGCAGCTGGCAACAGACGGCATCACGAAATCGAAATCCGATGGTACGCGCGTGGTAGCCTGGAGCGGCGCCCGGTCGGGCAGTTCGACGCGCAGCGAGTACGTGGCGCCAGGCCGTACCGCGTCAGCAGGCACGGTCGCAGCGTGGCACGTTCCCACGCCTGCCAGCGCAGGAGGCGGCGCCGGCACCAGGCACACGTCATCGTCAGTTGCCACGAGCTCGAACTCTCCACCGCGCTCCTGGTCCTCGATGAAAACCCGGGCGCCATGCACGCGGGCCGTCCCGCCGGGCGTCACCGAACGGTGCAGGTACGCGGTCTGTGCAGGGCTGCCAGCGTGCAGCACGACCTCGGCCACCACCGTGTCGCTGGCGGTGGCGATCACGATCTCCTGTAACTCACAGGCCGCCAGTGATACCACCGTGACGAGTGACAGCAGCCGACAGCATTTCGTCATGACAGGTCGGGCTCCGCCCGCCGCAGCGTGCGAACCTCGGTACTGCGGTCGAAGAAACGCTGCGTCCGGTAAGCGATATCAATGTCATCCCGGGCGCTGATGGCGTCGAGCAGGTCCTCCCAGATGACCTGTTCCGTACCCCTGCGCTGGCGGGCGCCGCACATGTAGCGGAGCGTCAGCACGATGCCGTACTCGCCGCCCCGGGTGTAGACCGCGGGCGCAAGCGTGGAGTAGAAGATCGGGTACTCATCGCTGCGCGCCAGCACCTGTCGCTCCAGCTCCGGACCCATGCGATGCCGTTCGCCGACCTCCAGCAGCAGCCGCTTCGCCTCCCGCCAGTTACTCTCGAAGGTGATCGTTACGCTCACCTCATTCCAGAGGTACGGAAATGCCTTCGTGTAGTTTGCCTGCGGCTCGGTGAAGAGTCGGCCATTGGGAATATGAATGATGCGGCCGGTGCTCTGGTCGGCGTCGACCCAGTTGCCGACCTCGAGGATGGAGAACTGGAAGAGCCGCCGGTCAATGACATCGCCGGCATGCTCGCCTACCTGGATGCGATCACCCACGACGAATGGCCGGCGCCACAGCAGGAATGCCCAGCCGGCCATGTTCATCACCGGTTCCTTCAGGGAGATCACGAGCCCGGCGGCCACCAGCCCCATGAACGTGGCCACCGACCGGAACCCCACGAACCAGATCCGGCCGACGAGGAGGATTCCGATGAGGGTGGCCGCGTACGACAACGCCTTGTTCCAGTGGTACCGGGCATGGACATCCTGCACGCGCCGGTTGACTACGCGGGACAGCATGCTCCGGGCGACGACCAGCAGGCCAATCAGGATCAGGGTCTCAGCCAGGCGAATCTCAACCAGCCCGAGGTCGGACCATACCGAGGCGGCTGATTCCAGCACGTCACGCATCAGAATCTGACCTCCACGCCGGCTGTGGGCAGGATCGGGAACATGGAGATGCCGGATCGTACCGGTGGATCGCGGCCGTATTCATAGAAGTAGAACAGAACGTTGCGGCGGTTGTAGACGTTCAGCACCTCCAGGTGCGGCGTCAAGGTGCCCCAGGACCGATGGTAGGTCCTGCGAGCACTCAGGTCCAGCCGGTGGTACGAGGGGTATCGCTCTGCGTTCCGGGGCCCCAGCGCCACCGCGCTGTCCGCAGTATCCCGCGATGCGCCCGGCCAGCGCCAGGCGCCGTCCACCAGATCATACTCATAGTAGGCGTATGCGGCCAGCGGCCGCGTATGCGGTAATCCCGTCCCGAAATTCCACCGGAGCCCGATTTCCGTATCTGCGGTGAGCAGAAGCTGCAACGCAAAATCCATATCCACCCGTCGATCGAACACCGGCGCGTACCGGAGCGTGGGGGGCGGCTCCGTACCGGCAAAGACGTCCTCAAACTCCCGGACGGCGCGCAGCCAGGACAGAGCCAGCATGGGACGCAGAGTCCCCACTTCCCGGCGGATATGCATATCGGCGCCATAGCTGAGGCCTGTGCCGGTGAGCAGGTCATCAGCGGGATCGTTCGGGTCGTCGGCAGCATTGATGGTTGCAACCCCGTCAAAGCTCCGGATCCATGCCTCGACGCCACCGAACCATCCATCGGTCGGATACCCCTCCAACCCGACCTGCGCCTGGTCGGACGTCACCACAGGCGCGCGCTCGCCCGACAGCACCCAGACGTCTATGCCCAGCGGCAGTTCCTCATCCCGCAGGGAATGCACGAACTGCGTATAGCGACCGGCCGCCAGCTTCAGGGCAATGTCCCCTGACCCCAGGAATCGCTTGGCCGCTGCCCGCGGCTGCAGTTCGGACCGGATCGCACCGTTATCAGGGAACCAGCTATCCAGGCGCAGGCCCGCCTCCAGCACCCACTGCGGTGGCGACCACGCGCCCTGCACGTACGTGCCGGCCAGCCAGCCGGCTGCCTGGCCGCCGCCGAATTCGGTCCCGCCGGAAACGGCGGTGTTGTGATAACGCAGGCGGTCGAGAGCGACACCCGTACCCGTCACGACATTGTCTGCCGGTCGAAATTCCAGGCCTGAGCGCAGCAGCAACTGGTCAATGCGGCTGGCGAACTCGGTATCATCGAACTCCGGAAATCGAATGGACGTGGCAAAGCGACTGTACCCGCCGCTGACTCTCAGCAGACTCGCTGAACCCAACGGCTGTGTGAATCCCGCGCCGACTGCATCATTGCCCCAGCCCCACTTCACGCGGAGCGGGAATGACTCACTGCCCGTCAGGTCGAGAACGTCACGCCCCGTATACCCCGTCACGGTCAGGCGGCCGCCGTCGGCGGTCCATGCCTCGCCCACTGCCTGGACATCCGTAAGGTGATAGGGGAAGTCGAAAAACGGGCGCAGCAGCTGGTCGAAGTAGGAACGACGCACCGAGATCCTGGCCCGGGCACTCCCCAGACCCACCGCCCCCACAAGACCGTCCGGAATGTCCCAGCCGACGGCCGCTCGCCCCGCCAGCAGCGAGATGCCCCCCTGCACGTCAGGACCGGGCCCGCCCACCGCCGACTCCACGGACAGGACTGATGAGACGCGGCCGCCGAACTCGGCGGGAAAGCCGCCGGTCATCATCTCCGCCCGCGCGATCATGTCCGAGTTGAACACGCTGAACAACCCACCCAGATGGAACGGATTGTAGATGGGCAGTCCGTCCAGCAGGATGAGATTCTGGTCTGCAGAGCCGCCCCGCACATTGAATGCGGCCGAAAAATCGGATGTGGTGACAACCCCGGGCAACACAGCTACTGCACGCAGGATGTCCGCCCCGCCGGCCGCCGGCAGCAGCATCAGGTCACGTTGTGTTATCTCAGCGGTGGTCCTGCCCGCCGTCTCGGCAAACCGGGCTCGGCGGCGCTCCGCCTCTACCGTCACCTGCGGCAGTAACACGGCACCCTCTGCAAGGACAACCTCCAGCACCGCGCTCCTGCCGGGTAGCACTTCCCCCGTTGCAACCCCCGTTTCGAAACCCAGGGACCTCACCGTCACCTCGTACTCTCCGGCAGGCAGCATCAGGAAGTGGGCACGGCCTCGCGAGTCCGTGTCCCCGAAGCGCGCGATGACGGTATCCGGCAGCGTGCGCAGCGTGACCAGCGCCCCGCCCACGGGCACGCCCCGGGCGGTAACACGAACCTCCAGGGCACCGCTCTGTGCCGCGGCAGCCGCCGGGGCCGCGAGACACAATGCGACACAGCAGGCCAGCCTTGCGGCCTGCCCTGCCCCGACGCACCGGGACGCCAGCCGCATCGTGCTCGCCGGGCGTGATGTGGCCATTGACTGCAACCCTTTTATCAAGCGCGGGTTATAGGTAGTATTCTGGATCCGCCCCATGGCTCTCCAGGGGGCGTCGATTAAGCTAACAAGCGAATCTCGCGCCCCGTCGCGCGTCGCACCAGCAGATCGGCACTCATGCGCCACACTGCCCTGCTCCCTCTCGTGGTTGCCACCCTTGCCCTGGTCGCCTGCGATCGCGCAAGTGCTCCCGTCCGGCCGGCGGCCATGGAGCCGCTCCACGCGTCGGTGCAGGAGGGCACGGCGGGCGAGGCGGTAGCACAGGCCCCCGCAGTACGCGTGACGGCGGAGGATGGCAGGGCGGCGCCGGGCGTCGTAGTTCGCTTTGCCGTCACGACCGGGGAAGGCGCCATATCCGCGGCCCAGGTCGAGACCGACGTACACGGCGAAGCACGTCTTGGATATTGGCGGCTGGGTGAGCGGGCCGGCGACAACCGCGTCACAGCCATCGTTCCGGGGATTGAAGGCAATCTCACGTTCCATGCGATGGGGCTGCCGGGACCTGCCGTGCGGCTGGCGGTCATCGCCGAACCGGGCAGCGTCTCGGCGAGCGGCGTGCCCATCACCCCGCAGCCAGTGATCGCGCTCCAGGACAGATTCGGTAACACCTCACCGGAAGCGGGCGTCCGGGTGGTCGCGTCGGCGGACCCCAGCGTCGCTACGGCGCAGGGAGACACCGCAACCACCGGCGCGGACGGCAGGGCAGTCTTTACGGCGCTCCGGCTGGATGGGCCGGCCGGAGAGTACACGCTGCACTTTGCAGCGCGGGACCTGGCCCCGGCCGCAGCGGCTTCGGACCTCCATCTGGTGCACGAGCAGCCCGGCATCTGCAGTGGCGCGCTCCCCCTTGCCTTCGGCCTTGGGCAGACGCGGCGCGTCACGCTCGATAGCCCGCAGGGCCTTGCCTGCCTCGAGTTCGACCAGGCACGCAATGCGGGCCAGCAGTACCTGGTGCTCCTCGAGAACATGCCCATGTACGGCGGCTTTGATGGTGCGCTGTTCAACGCCGTGCGCCTCGGGGAGCAGCCTTCGCCCCGGAACTTCAGCTACACGCTGAGCAGTGCACCGCCCGGCACATCTGCCGTCAGCCCGACGATGGCCCTGCAGCGCGCAACCGCGGACGCGCCGGCCGGCCACGTCTGGGATTTCGGCGAGGGACCCATCTACGAACTGCGACCGGACCCGCCGGCAGGCGGCCTGCCGGAACTCTGGATTGCGGGGAAGGACCGGACCCTCGGCCTGGCCAGCACGGTCTCAGCGCCGGTGGTCGGTGACACGATCCATGGGATATGGATGGAAGCGCTATCCCACCTTGGCATTCCTGCCGGCGCGCAGAGCGCCGTTGTCCGGTTCGTGTCTGACGAGCTGATCATCGCCGAGGACGTGCGCCTCCCGGAACTGCAGCGTCATGGTGGCGGCTACAATACGCCGTTGCATCCGGACACGCTGGTGGCCATCGGCCGTGAGTACGCTCGCCATGCCAGCAGGCAGAGCGGCGAGTTGTTCGCCGGCACCCACAACGCGGCGGTCAGCAACGTGCGAGGCGGCCGGGTCGTCGCAGTGCATTCCATCATGTATGCCAGCAACATCTGGGGCTACACCTACTCCACCAGTGATTACTTCGTCTTCGACTACTGGGTTGGCAGCCAGACGCAGGGCTCCATTGGAGGGTTGAACCAGCGGGTCGAACGGGTGGTGGACAACCTGTTCATGCACGAAGTCGCGCACATGCGGGAGGCCGGACTGCTGCAGCAAGCGGGCCTGATGCATCGACGGGGCAACCAGTGGTTCGTGGAGGGCTTCGCCCGGTTTTCCGAACGCCTCCCCATCGCCGCACGCCTCCTCGGCAACGACGATCCGTCACGCACCTCCAACGTAGTGCTGCCCCTGAACAGTGCGTTCAATAACGCCTATTTCCGCGACGATGTTCCCACCTATCTCAGCATGATCGATGCGGCCTTCAGCGGCTACCAGAATTCATCGTTCGTCTTCGATTACCTGGCCGACATGGTCGCCCTGGGTGGCGGGGACTGGCGGGAAGCGCTGCGGGAGTTCGCGGTCGCAGCAGGCAGACCGGACGTACTCGACGACGTCACACTGAGACGAGCGGGGGTGCGGTTCCCTGAACTGTTCACACGGGCCAGGATTGCCCTTTATCTCGATGACATCGGCACCGCAGGGCTGCCGGCGTGGACGCAGTACCACCAGTACCACCTGCGTCAGAGCCGCCCGCCTGGCACGGGGACAGACCCGAGAAACGCGTTCCCGCGCCTGGTGCCGGGGGATACCACTGCTCTGGAGGGCAGCATCGCGGCGGGCGCGGCCGCGGGCTTCGTGATCGACGGGACGGCAGCCACGTCAAGTGGCCGGTACCGCATTGATGGCCCCGCAACCCCAAACGCCGTGCTGTCGGTAACCCGGATCCGCTGACCCCATTCTGCGGTCCGGCGACCGCCCCGGCAGGACAGGCCATTCCCACGCGGTGATGCCGACCCGTCAGCGACCATCGTCGATGCTTGGCCGGCGCAGCAGCATGAGTGCCCTGTCCTGGATCGTCACGACACTGCCGGCGTCATGCGACGCATCGGACCGGCCGTCGGCCGCCGTGGTGTCGACCACGACCTCCCAGACGATCTGATCCTCTCCGGGCAGGGTAAAGGGAACGGGTTCGACGTGCGCGTTCATCAGCAGCAGCAGCGTGTCATCCCGCAGCAGTTCCCCGTCCTCCCCCATCTCGCCCAGCGCATCGCCCCCGAAGCGGACCCCCACGGTGCGGACCCAACCCTCCGACCATTCGCGATCGTCCATTTCACGCCCGTCAGCGTTGAACCAGGTCAGGTCCTGGACGTCGGATCCACGCAGACGCCGGCCCTGGAAGAACTTGCGCCGGCGGAACACGGGGTGGCGGCGCTGCAGTTCGATGATCCGGCGCGTGAACTCCAGGAGCGCGCCGCGCCGGTCGTCCAGTTCCCAGTTCAACCAGCTGATTTCGTTGTCCTGTGCGTAGGCGTTGTTGTTGCCCTGCTGGGTCCGGCCCATCTCGTCGCCTGCACACAGCATGGCGACGCCCTGGGAAAAGAACAACGTGGCCAGCAGGTTCCGCTTCTGGCGCTCCCGCACCTCGTTGATGGCCGGGTCGTCAACAGGCCCCTCGACACCGTAGTTGTGAGACAGGTTGTTGGTGTGTCCGTCCCGGTTGTCCTCGCCGTTGGCTTCGTTGTGCCTCTGCTCGTACGTGACCAGGTCGTGCAGAGTGAAACCGTCATGGGCCGCAATGAAGTTGATGCTGGCGTACGGGTGCCGGCCGTCGTCCTGGTAGAGGTCACTGCTGCCGGTGAGCCGATAGGCCAGTTCCGCCACATGACCGGCATCACCACGCCAGTACCGGCGCACCGTGTCCCTGTACTTGTCGTTCCATTCTGCCCACAGGATGGGGAAGTTGCCGGTCTGGTACCCGCCCTCGCCTACATCCCAGGGCTCTGCAATCAGTTTCACGGTGGAGAGCACCGGATCCTGGTGGATAGCATCGAAGAACGAGGACAGGCGGGTGACATGGTGCTGTTCCCGGGCCAGCGTGGACGCCAGGTCGAAGCGGAACCCGTCGACGTGCATGTCCGTCACCCAGTAGCGCAGGCTGTCCATGACCAGCTTGAGCACCTGTGGGTGCTGGGCGTTCAGGCTGTTGCCGGTACCGGTGTAGTTCATGTAGTAGCGCGGCTGGTCTGGCACCAGCTTGTAGTATGCGCTGTTGTCAATGCCCTTGAGGCTCAGCGTAGGGCCCAGTTCGCTGCCCTCCGCGGTGTGGTTGTAGACCACGTCCAGCAGCACCTCAATCCCTGCCGCATGAAGCGTCTTCACCATCTCCCGGAACTCACGCACCTGGGCGCATGGCTCCCGGTCCGCGGCGTACCGGCGGGCTGGTGAGAAGAAGTTCAGCGAGTTGTAGCCCCAGTAGTTGACGAGGCCCTTTTCGATGAGGTGGCCCTCATCGATCATCTCGTGCACCGGCAGGAGTTCCACGGCTGTCACGCCGAGTTTCTTCAGGTGCTCGATGGCGGCGGGGTGCGCGAGCCCGGCGTACGTCCCTCGCAGTTCTTCGGGCACGCCGGGGTGCCGCTTCGTAAACCCCTTGACGTGCACTTCGTAGATGATGGACTCGTGCAGCGGTATCCGCAGCAGCTGGTCGCCCTCCCAGTCGAACGTGTCGTCAGTCACCAGCCCGCGCGGCACGAAGGGCGCCGAGTCTTCATCTGAAAACGACAGGTCCGCCCTGGCATCGCCGATGACGTAACCGAAGATGGGCCCGCCCCAGTGCAGGTCGCCGTGGACAGCCCGCGCGTAGGGGTCCAGCAGTAGCTTGTGGGGGTTGAACCGGTGGCCCTGCCCCGGCTCGTACGGCCCGTGCATCCGGTATCCATAGGCCTGGCCCGGGCCGACACCCGGCAGGTAGGCATGCCACACGAAACCGGACCGCTCTCGCAGCCGGACGCGCTCCGATTCGACGGACGCATCGACGTCATCGAACAGACAGAGCTCCACCACCTCTGCGTGCTCTGCGTAGATGGCGAAGTTGACGCCCGCACCATCATGGTGCGCCCCTAGCGGATAGGGCCGCCCGGGCAGAACCTTCCTCGACACTTGGACCTCCGGGTGAGTTCAGCTCCGGCATGTGCAATACCGGTGCCCGGACCATCATCGTGGAAGCCACCCCGGCGGGCGGGGCGCAGGCCAGTCGGGCTCAGGCGTCCTGCGTCCTGGGCACCTCGCTCATCAGCCCGAGCAGGTTGCCCTCGCTGTCCCTGAAGAAGGCCAGCCAAAGCGTCCGCTCACCCAGCTCGGCAACCGGTTCCGGGGCCCTGTCAAAATGCACGCCCCGCGACTCAAGGACGTCGCGAGCGGTCTCTATCGACTCGACATCGAGATATAGCAGCGATGTGGGATGATCGAACTCGCCAGGGTCCGGAACGGCGAGCATCAGGCGGACCCCCCCACAATCGAAGAAGCTGAGTGCAGGCGGTGCATCGAACAGGTGCACCAGGCCAAGGACATCACGGTAGAACGCCCTGGCCCGTTCCGGGTCCCGTACCGTCACGGCAACCTGCCCCAGCTTCCTGATCTGTGCACCTGCATGTGGCATGGTCACCTCCCGCTGATCGAGGATCACCCAGCCGCCCGCGTCCGCGGCTCAGGTATGGACGGCAGTGGGCGCCGGCATTTCCCCGCGGCTGCCGCGCGGGTCCCGCCACTGCCAGACGCCGGCCGCAACCACCCAGCCGACCAGCGCCGCAGCAACCGTATCACTCAGGAAATGGGCGCCCGATGCGACACGCGTGAAAGCACAGCCCCAGGCGAGGCCCCACCAGACCGGCCATGCCCTGGGGAAGATGCGTGAGAGGATGGCGGCTGCCGCAAAGGCCACTAGTGCGTGGCTGCTGGGCAGGCCCAGGCCGCCGGTGGAAAACGGTCGCTCCGCAAATGGTCGGAATGCGTACTCGCCCAGCTCACCGGGCCGCAGGCGCCGGAACAGGAGCTTCAGCAGTTCCGCCACGGCGCCACCCAGCCCTGACGCGAAGAACAGCAGGCCGGCCCTGGAGCGAACCAGGCGTCGGAAAGGCGTCCGATCGTGCAGTGCCAGCGCCGCCGCGGCCGTAATCCACAGAGGGAAAAACCCCATGACCCGCAGCATGCGGCCCCAGTCTTCCTCATTCACGTTGGCTATGCGGATGTACTGGAACGCCAGCGGATCCAGGAGGTGGGCTGCAACCACGGCCACAGCCGCTGTCGCCGCCAGCACGAGCCAGTTCTGTCGCTGCGTCACGCTGCCAGCCTGCGATGAGGGGATGTCAGAGGGTATGGGATGGGCCGGGTGGGGATCGAACCCACGACCTTGGGATTAAAAGTCCCCTGCTCTACCGCTGAGCTACCGGCCCGCGAGAAGCTAACACGGCCGGTAAGTCTTTGCCAGAGTAAGTGTTCGGCTTCGCCGGGCGGCTGCCGGGCGTCAGATCGGCTCGTGCTCGCTCAGGCCAGGCCGGCCGCGCAGGGCGACATTGTAACCCACGAGCGAACCCAGCACTGTCGCAACAAATTGCAGCAGGAGCAGCCCGATGGCGAACTCGGGCGAGATGGCTGGCCAGGTCCACGCCCCCTCGAACGCCAGGGCGGAGACTGCGTTGAGGATGAACCACGCGGCAAGCGACGTCAGCCCGATGCCCACAGCGTGCAGCACTGGCGCCTGCAGCGCCCGGAACCCGGTAAAGAAGCCACCCATGAAGAACCCAACGGCAATGGCGATCATGCTCCACCACGTGTTGGCTGACGTCGTTTCGTCGTCCATGACGCCCGTCCCGAGCAGCACCAGCGCCACCAGCGAGGCCACTGCGGCGGCAACCAGCCAACCGGCGACGACGCGGCCCACTGATACATTCTGCATGTGCTCCGTATGCATGCCGCCCTCCTCTATCCCTGAAGCAATTCCAGCGTCAGCTGGCTGTTGGGTTCGAACGACCGCCGATGGTGCGGGGTGAGTCCCAGCTCCGTGATGGCGTTGCGGTGCTCGGCAGTGCCATACCCGGCGTTTGTGTCCCAGCCGTACCCGGGGTAGCGTGACGCCAGCAGGTGCATGATACGGTCCCGCACCACCTTCGCCACCACTGACGCGCACGCGATGCAGTGCACCCTGGCGTCGCCATCCACCACTGCGGTGTGCTCGTAGCCCAGTGACGGTACCGGCAGACCATCCACGAACACATGGTCAGGCACGCGGCCCAGTCGCTGCACCGCCCGGCTCATCGCAAGATGCGAAGCCCGCAGGATGTTCATCCGGTCTACCACGCGCGTGCTGGCCCCGGCCACTCCAATGGCCAGCGCGTTCGCCCGGATCTCGTCGTAGAGTGCCGCGCGCTTCTCCGCCGTCAGGCGCTTGGAATCGTCTATGCCCCGGATGGCGACGTCGGCGGGAAGCACGACGGCCGCCGCCAGAACAGGCCCCGCGAGAGGCCCCCGGCCAACCTCATCCACACCGGCGATGAAGGTCCGACCTGCCTCCCAGTGCGCCCGCTCCAGCTCCAGGAGCTGCTGCAGGCGCCGGTTCTCTGCCCGGCGACGGCCGCTGGCCGTCTTCGGTTTACCCTTGCGACGTCTCGCGCCCCCGGATCCCGATGCTGCCATGGTCCGAAGGTAACGAAATCTCAGCCGCGCGTCCGCTCCCGGATGCGCGCAGCCTTGCCCCGGCGGGCGCGCAGGTAGTACAGCTTCGCGCGGCGCACCCGGCCCCGACGAACCACGGTGATGGACTCCACCGACGGCGAGTGCAGCGGGAACACGCGCTCCACGCCAATGCCGCTGGACACCTTCCGCACCGTGAACGTCTCACTGATGCCGCCGTTCTTCTTCGCTATGCACACGCCCTCGAACGCCTGCAGGCGCTCCTTCTCACCCTCGCGGACGCGTACGTTCACACGCAGCGTGTCGCCCGGGTCGAAATCCGGCAGGTCACTGCGCAGCTGTTCCTTCGTAACTTCCTGTATCATATCCATGGCGACCTCCTCGGTTTCCGATCGCGTGCAGTCATGTAATGTAGCAGGCGGACGTCACCGGCGCCAGCGGCGGCGTCCGAGGCCGCCGATGTGCGTCGGCCAGGGCCGTCCTGGCTCGTCGGGCCGGCTGAGGCCTCCGGAGGCTTGCGGCCCGGCCCAGGGGGCCGGACCCGGGGGCCGGCCAGGAAACGGAAGGGCGTCATCCGGACCTGCGGGCTCAGTCAGGAGGCTTTTCCAGATCCGGGCGTAACTCGCGGGTCAGGCGCTCTGCCTGCTCCCGGCGCCACTCCTCGATGCGTGCCCTGTGGCCGGACAGCAGAACGTCCGGCACCTTGAACCCCCGGTACTCCGCAGGCCGCGTGTACGAGGGCGGGCTGAGGAGCGGCTCTTCATAGAACGAGTCCGTGGCCGCGGCCTCATGATCGCCGAGCACGCCTGGCAGCAGCCGGACGACGGCATCGGTGATGGCCAGGGCTGCGAACTCCCCGCCGCTGAGGACGAAGTCGCCCAGGGAGACCTCCTCCGTGGCCAGGTGATCGGCTACCCGCTGGTCCACGTCCTTGTAGTGGCCGCACAGCAGGGTCACTTCCTCCTCGAGGGAGAGCCGCACGGCGTCGGCGTGGCAGAAGCGCCGACCGCGTGCCGACATGAGCACTACGGGCCCCCGCGGCCGAAGGGCATCTACTGCCTCGAAGAAGGGCTCCGGCTTCATGACCATCCCGGCGCCACCGCCGAACGGGTAGTCATCGACGGTGCGGTGTCGGTCGTGGGTGAAGTCCCGCAGGTCTGTGATCCGGTACTCCACCAGCCCCTTCGCCGCCGCCCGCGCCGGAATACTCAGCGACAGGGGCCCCTCGAAGAACCCCGGAAAGATCGTGACGATATTGATCCGCATCCGCTCCGCCATTCGTAAACGTTGAACGTTTACGTTTCAGATCCCGACCCCTCAGAGATCCAGCAGCCCTTCGGGTGGATCAATGATGATGCGGCGACCTTCGCGATCGATGGAGCGCACCAGCCGGGCAGCAAACGGAACGAGCCGTTTGTGGCCTTCGTCGTTCACGACCTCCAGCAGGTGATGCGGCTCCGTCTCGAACACTTCGCGCACGGTGCCGGCCACTTCGCCGGCAACCGTCTCCACGCGCATCCCGAGCAACTCGTGGTAGAACACCTCGTCCTCGGCCGCGGCCGGTACCGCCTCAGACGGCACCAGCACGTACCGGCGGGCCAGGGCGTCGGCACCGTCCCGGCCGGCGACGTTCTCGAACGCCACCAGCAGCCCTCGCTTGAAGGGCCGCACGCTGTCGACCACAAGAGAAGGCGCGTCTCCTGCGAGCGCGCCCTTCTCATCGCCCAGCAGCAACGACTGGCCGGGCGCGAAGACCGCATCGGGATGGTCCGTCAGGGGCGCCACAAAGAGCTCGCCCCTGGTCCCGTGTGCCTTCGCTATGAAGCCGACGACAAGGTGAGCGGGCGCCGCCCTCTCCCCGCCGGGCTCTGTCACGACCTACTCCGTGGCGTCGGCCGCGGCTTCGGGCGCCTCTGCAGGCGTGTCAGCCTGCGGCGCATCAGCCGGCGCGGCGGCCGTCTGGCCCGCGCCCCGACTGCCGGCACGCGGCTTCTCCGCCGCCGCCGGTGCGTCCACCACCTCCACCGCCGGCTTCTCGTCGGCACCCACGCCGCGTACTGCCACTGTGCCGTCACCGCCGCGCCGGGCCTTCTTCACCAGCGAGGCCACGGTGTCGGTCATCTCCGCGCCGCGGGCCAGCCACTCGTCGATCTTCTCCAGATCGATGCGCAGGTCCGCCGGCTTCGTCAGCGGGTTGTACGTGCCCACTGCATCGAGGTACTGACCGTCGCGGGGCGACGTCGACTCCGCCACCACCAGGCGGTAGTTCGGCTGCTTCTTCCGGCCTGTGCGCCGGAGACGGATCTTTACGGCCATCTCGTTGTGCCTCTCAGGTTCCGAACATTCCGGGCAGTCGCGGCATCCCGAAGCCGCCCCGCCCCTTACCCTTCCCCATACCCTTCATGGACTTCATCATCTTCTGCATCTGCTTGAACTGCGTCAGCAGCCGGTTCACTTCCTGGACCGTGCGGCCGCTGCCCTTCGCGATGCGCAACCGGCGCGAACCGTTGATGATGTCCGGACGCCGCCGCTCCTGCGGCGTCATGCTGAGGACGATGGCCTCGACATGCTTGATGGCTTTCGGATCCATCTTCGAATCCTTCAGCATCTTCGCATTCACGCCCGGCACCATCTTCAGCAGGCCCTCCAGCGGGCCCATCTTCTGGAGCTGCCGCATCACGCCCAGGAAGTCGTCCAGGTCGAACTTGCCTTCCTTTGCGACCTTCCGCTCCAGCCGCTTCGCCTCGTCCTCGTCGAAGGCCGTCTGCGCCTTCTCCACCAGGCCGACGACGTCGCCCTGCTGCAGGATCCGCCCTGCCATGCGGGACGGGTCGAATACCTCCAGCCCGTCCATCTTCTCGCCGACGCCCACGTACTTGATGGGCACGCCGGTTACACCCCGGACAGACAGCGCCGCGCCGCCGCGGGCGTCACCGTCCAGCTTCGTCAGGATCACGCCCGTCAGCCCCAGCGCCTCGTGGAAGCCCTCCGCGATCCGGACCGCTTCCTGGCCGATCATGCTGTCAACGACCAGCATGACCTCTGTCGGCTTCGCCACCATCGACACGCGCTTCAGTTCGTCCATCAGCGCTTCGTCGATCTGCAACCGGCCCGCCGTGTCCAGAATCAGCGCACGGTGCCGGTCCCTGTTCGCCTGGTCCAGCGCCCGCGCGGCCAGCTTCGACACATCCTTCTCGGAGCGGTCCGAGAAGACCGGCACGTTCACCTGCCGGCCAAGCGTCTCCAGCTGGTCGATGGCCGCGGGCCGATACACGTCCAGCGCTGCCAGCAGCGGCTGGCGACCCTCCCGGGCCAGCCGCTTCGCCAGCTTCGCGGCCGTCGTCGTCTTGCCCGAACCCTGGAGCCCCGCCAGCAGGATGACCGTGGGGCCCACCGGCGCCACCTTCAGCCCTTCCTGCTTCTCGCCCAGCAGCGTGATCAGTTCGTCGTGGACGATCTTCACGATCTGCTGGCCCGGCGCCACGGACTTCAGCACCTTCTCGCCGAGGGCGCGCTCCTCCACCCGACCCAGAAAATCCCTGGTCAGCTGGTAGTTGACGTCCGCCTCCAGCAGGATGCGGCGCACCTCCCGCAGGCCCTCCCGGACCTGCGCCTCGGTGAGCAGCCCCCGCTGCCGCAGACGGCCGAATACGCCGTCCAGCTTTTCGCTGAGTTCCTCGAACATCACGCCTTCTTCTGCCAGTACAGCCGGTACAGAGCCTTTTAATGTAGCCCCGCAGGGGGCGCCGGATCAAGCGGGACAGTATCCGGAATCGGGATCCGGGATCGTAAACGCGAACGTTCAACGGTCGGGAACGCTCCTGGGCCCGGCCCCGGTCGCCACTCCCGGCGGGCCTGACCCGCAGTCCGGCCCGCCGCCCAAAACACGTTCACGTTTACGTTTACGATCCCGATCCCGAATCCGTTCAGACGGAAATAATCTGTTCCCGCTTGGTCCCCACGGACACGTACGTGATGCCCACGCCTGTCAGTTCCTGGATCCGCTCCAGGTACTCCCTGGCGCGCTGGGGCAGGTCGTCATAGGAGCGGGCGTTGGAGGTGGGCTCATTCCAACCGGGCATGGTCTCGTAGACGGGTTCCGCGCCGTCGAGGAGGGCCAGGTCGTACGGAAAATACTCGTGAGCCTCAGACCCGACCCGATAGCCGGTGCAGATCTTCACCTCGTCGAAATTGTCCAGCACGTCGAGCTTGGTGATGGCGAGGCCGGTCAGGCCATTGACCTGCGCGGCGTATCGGACGACGACGGCGTCGAACCATCCGCAGCGTCGGGGCCGCCCTGTCGTCGCGCCGAACTCGCCGCCAATGGTGCGGAGGTGCTCACCGAGGGTGCCGGGGATTTCGGTGGGCAGCGGCCCGCTGCCGACGCGGGTTGTATAGGCCTTCACCACGCCGAGCACCTGGTCAATGACGGTGGGTCCGATGCCCGTGCCCGTCGCTGCGCCGGCGGCGGTAGTGGTAGAGGACGTGACGAACGGGTACGTGCCGTGGTCCACGTCGAGCATGGCGCCCTGGGCGCCTTCCAGCAGTACGCGCTGGCCGCGGGCCAGGGCGTCAGTGATCTCCCGCCCGCACTCGGTGACCAGCGGCAGCAGGCGTTCCCGCTTTGCGAGCACGGTGTCCACGACGGCCGCTGGCTCCAGCGTCTCGGCGCCAGCAGCCTTCAGCCGGTCGTTCGCACGCTCCGTGGCGCGGGTGATGAGTTCCCGGGCCCGGTCCTGGTTGCGGAGGTCCGCCACCCGCACGCCCATGCGGGCGACCTTGTCCTCGTAGGCCGGGCCGATGCCCCGGCCGGTGGTGCCGATCTTCCCGGCGCCCCGGGCCTGTTCGCTGGCGGCGTCCAGGCGCTTGTGGTACTCGAGGAGCAGGTGTGCGCGCCCGCTGATGCCCAGGCGGTGCTCGGCGTCTATGCCTCGGCTCACCAGTCCGTCGAGTTCCTCGAAGAACTGCTCCAGGTCGAGGACCACGCCGTTGCCGAGCAGGCAGCGCTTCTCCGGGTGCAGGATGCCGGACGGGATCTGGTGGAGGATGAACTCCTCGTGGGACTCGCCGTCGTCGTTACCGATATGGACCGTGTGACCGGCGTTGGCGCCACCCTGGTAGCGGGCGATGACGCCGGCCTCCCCGGCCAGCACGTCCACGATCTTGCCCTTCCCTTCGTCGCCCCACTGGGCGCCGACCACAACGAGGCAGCGGTAGTTCTTCATCTCGGCAGCGTCTGGTGACAACAGCATGCCGCCGGCCACGAGCGGTTCGCGGCCGGCGGATGGGTTCGCGTTTTTCATGGACAGTTTACAGCCCGACGCCCGGCGCCGCCACCGGTGCAGCGGGCCACGCAGCCTCGCCCGGGCTCAGCGTTCCAGTACGCGGGACTGTTCCCGCAACCGCGCGAGTGCGCCGCATATGAGGTCCGCGCCCCTGCGCACACCGTCGCCCTGCAGTGCCTCCAGGTCGTCCACGGGCCGGTGCACCCGGCGCAGTGAACGCATGGTGCCCCGCATGAGAGTCAGCGCGGGCGTTCCCGCCTTCACCACCGGGATGTGGTCCACGGGGATGCCGAAGGGCAAGTCCCGCCGGTCCGCCGCCTCACCGCGTGATTCCGCTTCCTGCAGCAGAGCGGCGGCCAGGTGCGGCGCCAGCCCCTGCTTGCGGATGATGCCGAAGCGCTCCAGCACGTAGAACGGGCCGTCGTCGTCCAGGCCGTCAATGTTGATGACCCCGAAGACGGCAGGCAGGTGCGGTGCTGCAGCCCGGGCGCCGGCCAGGCCGAGTTCCTCCGCATCCGTGATAAGGAACGCGACGTCGCCTGCGTCCGCCTCCCGGGCGGCGATATTGAGCGCCGTGACCACGCCGCTGGCGTTGTCCAGTGCGCCGGGCGAGCGGTTGTCCACCCAGCAGAAGATCAGGATCAGGCCGGACACGGCAGCGAGCACGCCCAGGGCGAGGATGATGGCGGGGTGCAGGGGGCGGGCGGTATGCGCCAGCGCGGCCACCACCAGGGCCAGCCAGGACAGCACGCCAACGACGATGGCCGGCCCCCGGAACGCCAGCGGGACCGGCTGCGACTTGCTGTCCCGATGAGCCATGACGATGTAGCGAGGTCGCGCACCTGGCAGCGTGGCCATGAGGTTCGTGCCGGTCTTTCGACCCCACGGCATGGCATCAATGGCGGGACGGATGAGCAGCGCCAGCATCCCGAGGAGGACGAACAGGACCAGCAGGATGGCGAGGGCGCCGTAGGCATTGCCGGCATACAGGAATGCAGCTGCGGCCACTGTGCCGATGAGGAAGAGCACGCCGGCGACCGTGATCCCGAAACGACCGGGCCATGGGCTGAACTGGAAGTCCCGCGCCTCGACGTCGTAGCCCAGCGCCTCGAAGCAGGCCCTGACAGTACCACCCACTTCCTCAGCACCGTGTGAGCCGGTGAGTCGGGGTTTCGCCACCTCCCGCATCACGCCCATTACGTTGAACCCGCCAGCGGCGCCTACGGCTTCGACGGCCCGGGCGGCGGCTTCCTTCGCGGCTTTCTCACGGGCGATGCGATCGGCCTCCTCCGCCGCGGCGCGCCGCTCCTCCTCCAGCCGCTTCTCCTCTTCCCGTCGGGCCTTTGCTTCCGCTTTTTCCCGCTGGCGACGCTCCTGCTCGCTCGTCTCTGTATCACCGCTTCCGGTCCGTGCCGGTTCCACGCCCATCGCCCCTCCGCAGGTGTCCATCCGCACCATTCACTGACTACAGGATGCCTGCCTCCTGCATCACCCGGGCCACCTGCCCCTTCTCCTTATCGGCGGGGGACCGCAGCGGCGGTCGTGGCGGCCCGCCCGCCCAGCCCAGCAACTCCAGCGCTGCCTTCACGCCGGCGCCTCCGAAGGGGGC
>DATHVP010000065.1:0-3000 GCA_035461245.1 Longimicrobiales bacterium
CTAAGGCCGCCCCCATCAACACCTTGGCAATCCGCCCGCGCGGGTCACGGCTTCAATAGCCGTTGCATCAGCGCAGCAGGTCACCGCGCAAGCGCAGCACCCCCGCCTTACCCCCATACACCATCAACGATAAACCATAAACCGCGTCCCGACGCATAAGCGCCCGGCACCACCCTGATGGCGCCGGGCGCAATTCCACATCCCGGGCCGATTCTAGAACGCGCCGAGCCGATTCGCCAGCAGCGCAATGGACGCGAGCGACGACACGACTACCATGACGTTCCGCAGGGGCGCGAACCGGCTCCGGTCCGCGGGGACCACGATGTCATCGCCGGCTCGGATGCTGAGCTGGTCGAGGGTCCGGCCCTCCAGCATCGCGGCCTGGAGCCGCTCGCCCTGCCATATGGGATTGCGGCCGCGCTCGATGCGGAGCCGGTCGGTGCGTGCGTTGCCGGCGGGCCCGCCGGCGAGCATGATGGCGTCCTCGAGGAGCAGGTCGGACGGTGCCATGAAGTAGCCGGGATTGCGCACGGCGCCGCGGACCTGGACCCGGATGAGGGAGCGGGCATGCACCACGGGGTCGCGGATGTAGCGGCCGATGTGCTCGCGCATGTGCTCCTGGAGTTCGGAGCGGAGCACGCCGTCCAGCGGGATCTCGCCGATCTGCGGCAGGATGACCTTGCGCCCGGCCACCACCATGAGGTCGTCGGGGAACTGCTCCCGCTCCACGCGGAGCATGATGCGGTCACCGACGCGGATGTCGCCCTCCTCCAGGCGGTTGCGGATGATCTCCGCCTCGGCCCGGGCGTGGTCGCGGAGGGTGCTGCTGTAGGCGGACGAGCGGGCGGTCTCCTCGAGTTGCTCGAGCATTTCCTCCAGCTCGGCGCGGGTGGCCTGGAGCCCGCGCGGGTCCCAGCGCCGGGCGCTGGTGCCGGTGGGCATCTGGGCCGCTGCCTCGGCCACGCCGCCGGCCAGGGCCAGCGTCGCGGCGAGGAGGCAGGTGCGGGCGATGATACGGTAGTTGCGCATGGTCACTTCCATCCTAGGCCGGCTGAAGCTGCGGCGGCGATTCTTCCTCCGTCGAAGTTTCGTAGCCTGGCAGGTACGAGTAGTACTTGTACGAGTTCGTGTCGTCGAGGCCGTTCATGATGACGCCCAGCACGCGGATGGGCATCCGGTCCAGCATCTCGAGCTTGGCCTCGGCCAGCGCCCGGTCCGTCCGGTCCTTGCGCATGACCAGCAGCATGTTGCCGGTGAGGGTGGCCAGCACCAGCGGGTCAATGCCGGCGCCCAGCGGCGGGCTGTCCACGATGATGACCTGGTAGTCGGAGCGGATCCGGGCCAGCAGCTCGCCCAGCCGGTCGGAGGACAGCAGCTCCGGCGAGTCGGGGCGTCGGGTGCCGCCGGTGATGACACTGACGTTGTCGTACTTCGTCATCCGGACGACGTCATCCGCTTCCACGGTGCCGGCCAGGAAGTCCGTCAGCCCCGGCCGGCGGTCCACGCCGTACATGTGGTGCAGGCCGCCCCGGCGCGTGTCGCCGTCAATGATGAGCGTCTTCATGCCCAGGTCGGCGAACGTCAGCGCCAGGTTCGAGCTGATGAACGTCTTGCCGTCGCCGCTGCCGGGGCTGCTCACCGTCACCATGATGGGCCCGGCGCTGCCGTGGGCGTACATCAGGTTCAGGCGGATGGAGCGCAGCGCCTCCATGACCCGGGCACTCTCGTCACTGGCCAGCAGCCCGCGCCGGGCCCCGGGCAGGTGGGGCACCGCGCCCATGACCTGCAGCCGCATGTCCCGGGTGACCTGCTCCACATAGCGCAGCCGCGGGTCCGCCCGGTCCAGGAGCAGGGCCAGCAGCACGCCCAGGGCGAGGCTGCCCATGATGCCCATGGCCACCAGCCGGATGCGCGGGTCGCTCACCGGCCGGGTGGGCACGGTGGCGTGGTCATGGACGGTCACGTCTGCCATGGCCGTCTCGGCGGCGAGGCGGGCGCTCTCGTAGCGCTGGCGCAGGTCGTTGTACATGGCCTCCGCCACGGCCACCGACCGGCGCAGCCGCGCCAGCTCGATGGCACGGGGCGGGATGGACTGCAACTCGCTGCCGGCGGAGCCGATGAGGTCGTCCAGCGTCGTCGCCCGGGCGTCCATGTTCTCGATGACCCGGCGGGCGAGCTGCGGCACCACCGTCGTCTCCAGCACGCGCACGTCATTGGCGGCCCGGCGGGTGGTGGGGTGCTCGTCGGTATACTGCTGGCGGATGGCCCGCAGGTCTGCCCGCTTCGCCGTCAGTTCCGTCAGCGCCTGGGCCAGCTCCGGCGTGCTCTGGACGGCGCCGATGACGCTGAACGCGTCCACGGACAGGCTGTCAGTGGCTGCGTTGGCGATGACCCGCTCCAGCGCCGCCCTGTCCCGGTCAATCTGCTCCCGCTCGATCTTGAGCGTGAAGAACGCATTCACCACCGGGCCCGTGGTGTACTCGATGCCGGGCGCCACGGGCGTGGCGTTCTCCGTGGGCAGGGTGATGGTGGCGACGCGGAATCCTTCCAGCGCCATCTCCGCTTCCGCCAGGTTCACCTGCGCCGTCACGAGCTGGGACTCCAGGGCGTCCCGCAATTCGGTGGTGCGGAAGCGCTTGAGGTCAGCGGAAATGTCAACGTACCGCGTGGCCAGTGTGTTCACCACGCCCGCCACGCGTTCCGGGTCTTCCCCCGTGTACGAAATGCGCATGAAGGTGTTGCCCCGGGCCATGCGCGAGTTGAGGGCGCGGTCCAGCTGGCGGGACGCCTCCCGGGGTGTCCGCACGGTGAAGGCCGTCTTGCGCCTGGCCGTCAACTCCGACGGCGGCGGCGTCCACTCGAAGCCCACGGCCCGACCGATGGGCTCGCCCACGTTCGCCCGCTCCACGGCCAGCCCTTCCTTCGTCCGCAGGTCCACCGTCCGGCCCGCGGCATCCACGGTGATGGAATACTCGCCCGGACGGAACGCGTCGGCCACCC
>DATHVP010000066.1:0-4784 GCA_035461245.1 Longimicrobiales bacterium
AAGGCGACGCCGCACCGCCGCCGCCGTGCCCTGACCGAACGCGCGTTGCCGCGCTGAGCCGTGCCTTCTCCTACGCCGCGTCCTCCGCCGTCTCCACCCGGTCCGTGGCCGCGTCCGGCTGCTCGCCGAGGAACTCCACCCACTGCTTCTTCACCGTGCGGTAGTGCGTAGCGGCCTCCACCAGCTCGACGAAGCATGCGATGTTGCGCTCGAAACGCTGCTGGAGCGTGTCGTCGGCGAGGTGGTCGTCGTCGAACGCCTTGTGCGCCTGGGCCAGGGAGAACATGTCGGGGTAGACGCGCATGCCGAGGTGCTCCAATGGGATGCGCAGCGACCAGAGGGCGCGGTTGCCGCCCACCATGGAGGGCGACGCTGACATGAGCATGGCCTGCCGGCCGTTGAACGGCTGCGGCCGCAGGCGGGACGTCCAGTCAATGAGGTTCTTCAGCTCGCCGGGCATGGACGCGTTGTACTCCGGCGAGGCGATGATCACGCCGTTCACCGCCCGGAGCCTGTCGGCGAAGCGTCGTGCGCCCTCGGGGACGCCGGCGTCCTTTTCGACGTCACCGTTGTAGAACGGGGTGGCGAAATCGCCGATGGTGGCGACTTCAGCAGACGCACCGGCTTCCTCCACCGCCCGCCGGGCAAGGTGCGCCAGTCGTGTGTTCAGGGAGCCGCTGCGGGCGGAGGCACTCAGGATCAGGACGCGGACGGCGTAGTCGTCGTGCATGGTCACCGGGGCGGGTTGTGGGTGCCGGACTGGGCGCCGGAACGGGCACCGGTGCGTCCGTGGCCCGTGCGTTCACGGCCACCCCATCATGCAAGTCCCGGGCTGAAAGGCCGATGTATCGCCCCGCCTACTGCATCCGCAGCGCCTCCGTCGGCTCCACCCCCAGCGCCCGCCGCAGCGGCACGATGCAAGCCAGCAGGCAGACGCCCAGCATCAGCAGCACATAGCCGGCGAACAGCGCGGCCTGCATCGCCGCACCGGCGCCAGCGCCGATCCCATCGCCAAGGGGCAGAATACCCGCGATCACCCTGCTGCCCAGCGCGATGATCACGATGCCCGCCAGCACGCCGAGGACCACCTGCGTGAGGGGCCGGCGGAACGTGGAGGCGACCAGGCGCCGCCGGCTGGCGCCGAGGGCCACGCGGATGCCGATCTCCCGGGTGCGTCGGGCCACGGTGAAGGACAGCACGGCGTAGATGCCGGCGAGGGAGAGGAGCAGCGCGATGGCGGTGAGAATGATGGTGATACGCAGCCAAAGGCCGGTGACCCAGATCACGTCGTCGGCCACGCTCTCCAGGTTCTGCGGGCTGGACAGCCGGAGCGTCGGGTCCACGGCCGTGGCGAGTGTGCGGACCGTCCCCGCCAGCGCCAGGGGCTCGCCTCGCGTGTGCACCACCAGGTTCACGGGACCCTCAAGTCCCGCCGGCGTCGGCAGGTACAGTCCCGCCGGGCGACCGGTCTCCGCGGGGTGCCGCATGCCCAGTTCCGGTACGACGCCGACGATCTCGTACCACGGCTGCGGCTCCTGCTGGCCGTCGGCGCTGGCGGATGGCGGTGGCGCGAAGCGGACGCGTCGTCCCAGCGGGTTCTGGCCGTGCAGCACCTCGTCCACGAAGCCCTGGTCCACGATGGCGGTGCGGGCGTCGGTCTCGAAGTCGGCGGGGCCGAAGCCGCGCCCGGCTAGGATGGGCGCCTGGAGCACGTCGAAGTAGCCGGCGTCGACGGCGGCCAGGTGGATGATGGGCAGCGTCTCCCACGCCGCCGTGGACGCCTCGTCCACCTCGATGCGACGCTGGCGGTGATACGTGCGCGGCAGCCGGTCCACGTACGTGACACCCATGACCTCCGGCTGTTGCGCCACGCGCTCCCGCAGCAGTTCGAGGGACGCCATGAACTGCGCCTGCCGCGGTTGCTGTTGTTGCTGTTGCTGTTGCTGTTGCTGCTGTTGCTGTTGTTGCTGCTGTTGCTGTTGTTGCTGCTGTTGCTGCTCGTTGACCATACTCGTCACTACACCGTCTTCCATTTCGATGCTCACGCCCAGGTACTCGGCGGCGGCAAAGCCGGGATCGTACGAGCGCAGGCCGGCGAGGAGGCGGTGCTCGAGGAGCGCGACGGCGGGGAACACGACGGTCAGGGCGACCTGGGCCACGATGACCGCCGTCCACACGCCGCCGAACTGGAGCCCGCCGCTGCCGGGCGCGCCCTGGCGCAGCTGCTGGCCGAGGCCGCGGGTGACCTTCATGGCGGGCAGCAGCCCGGCGATGGCGGCGGCCAGCACGGTGAGGCCGAGCGCCCACACCACCGCGGCGGGCGTCAGGTCCACGCTCAGCCAGAACGGGAGCTGTCCCAGGTTCGTGGCCAGGAACACCGTGCCCCACTGCGCCAGCGTGAAGTGCGCCGCGGCGACGCCGATGGCGCACGCGACGAGGCCGAGGACCAGTGCCTCCACGAACATCTGCGCACCGATGCGGCTGCGGCTCGCGCCCAGCGCGCTGCGCACGACGATCTCGCTCTCGCGCGTGGCCGCCCGTGCGAACATGAGCAGCGCCACGTTGCTGGCGATCAGGACGAGGAGCAGGATCACGAAGAGGTAGATGAAGGTGAGCGCCACGAAGTCGCCCGGGTTCAGGTCCTCGAACGCCGACGCATACCGGATCACCTGCGGGCGCAGGTGCGTGTGCGTCTCGGGGAACGCGGCGGCGGCGCGCTGGCCGACGGCGGCCAGTTCCGCACGCGCGTCGCCAAGGGAGAAGCCCGCGGCGAGGCGGCCGAAGATGGTGATGCCGGGACCGGAGCGCGGTGCGATGGCCACGTCGTCCACCCGCAGCGGCAGCCAGGCATTGTGCGCGAAGGGGAACGCGTAGCCTTCGGGCATCACGCCGACGACGGTGGCCTGCGTGTCGCCGATGCGCACGGTGCGGCCGAGGACGCCGGCGTCGCTGCCGAAACGAAGTCGCCAGACGTCGTGGCCCAGTACGACGACCATGGGCGCGCCGGGCTGCTCGTCCGCCGGCTGGAGTGTGCGGCCGAGCACCGGTGGCGCAGGCGCGATGCGGAACGCGGACGACGTGATCTCTGCCACCTGCACGGGCTGCGCATCGTCGCCGGCCACCACCAGGTTGCGGGTGCCGTCGCGGTACGCGCCGACGTCGGTGATGGTGCGCACCGCCTCGCGCCAGGTGGCGAAGTCATGCAGCGCCCGGTCATCCGGCTTGTTCGCCTCGGCGTCCCAGTTGCGCAGCTCCACGATGCGGTCACCATCGGGCAGCGGCAGCGACGGGAAGAGCAATGCTCCCATCAGCTGGAACGTCACCACGCCGATCCAGATGGCGAAGGCCATGGCCAGGCCGCCGATGATGGTGAGGCCGGGGTACTTCACCAGCATGCGCACGCCCAGCCGAGTGTCCAGGGACAGCCCCGCCAGCCATGCCGGCTGCCGGCCGTCGCGCAGCTCCTCCTGGTGCCGGTCCACACCGCCGAAGGCGATGAGCGCGCGACGTCGGGCCTCGGCGGGGTCCAGCCCCTCCTCACGGACGAGCCGCTCCGCCTCCATCTCCAGGTGGAACCGCATCTCGTCGTTCATTCGCGCGTCCGCCGCACGGCGCAGGAACAGCAGGCGCAGGCGTGTGCGCGCGGCGTTCAGCCATCGCATGGGGTGACCTTTCCGTGGTTGCCGCGGCCGGCGCTGGAGCCGGACGCGGTGGCTGTCAGTGATCCGGCCGGCGCCGAAGGCGGTAGTGCCTGTCAGGTGCCGCTCAGGACGGCCTCGAGGCCGGCGGCGAAGCGCCGCCAGTTCTCCAGCTCCGTGCCAAGCGCGCGCCGGCCCGCCGCCGTGATCCGGTAGTAGCGCGCCCGGCGGTTGTTCTCCGTCGTACCCCAGTCACTCGCCACAAGCCCGTCCTTCTCCAGGCGCTGCAGCGCGGGGTACAGCGAGCCCTGGTTCACCTCCAGCACGCCGTCGGAGATCTGCTGCACGTGCTGGCTGATGCCCCAGCCGTGCTGCGGCCCCAGGGAGAGCGTCTTCAGCACCAGCAGGTCGAGGGAGCCTCGGAGTACATCCGTCTGCGTGCGTGGCGGCATGGATTCATCCACGGTGTCCGGGGTGAAGGCGGCTTCTGTCGCTGTCTGAAGGAATATGGGTGCGGGCTTCTGTAGCTGTCAATAGGAGGGCGTCGTGGCCGGGTGGCGCGGGCACGCTGATGGCGCAGGTACACCGGGCGCTGCCGCGGCGACGGCGGCTACGGCCAGCGTCGGGCCCCAACTTCGCACTCGATGCTGGGGACGGTCGCTAACGGCCAGTGTCGGGCCCCACCGTCGCACTCGATGCTGCGATGGTCGCTACGGCCAGTGCCGGGCCCCAACGTCGCACTCGATGCTGCGATGGTCGCTACGGCCAGTGCCGGGCCCCAACTTCGCACTCGATGCTGCGATGGTCGCTACGGCCAGTGCCGGGCCCCAACTTCGCACTCGATACACCGACGGTCGCGCAATGAGCGATTGGGTACCGCTACGGACCCCACGTTCGCATGCGCGGGTTGCCGGCGTCGTCGGTTGCGACGTTGGGGTCCGCTATGGGCCCCAGTGTCGCATCCGGCTGCTCGGCGTGTATCGAGTGCGAAACTGGGGCCGCCCCGGCGAGCCCCTTGGCCGCCTCCCCTGGCCGCCTCCCCTGGCCGCCTCCCCTGGCCGCCTCCCCTGGCCGCCTCCCCTGGCCGCCTCCCCTGGCCGCCCCGGGCCCCAACTTCGCACTCGATACAGCAACGGCCGCGCAATG
>DATHVP010000067.1:0-35446 GCA_035461245.1 Longimicrobiales bacterium
CACCCTCCAGCACGTAGGAGTACTCGTCCTCGTTATGGTGATAGTGCAGCGGCGCTGCCAGCGCCCGCGGCGCCAGCGGGTGATGGACGATGGAGAAATGACCGCCCGTTTCGCTGCCGTCGAACTTCCACTCCACGCCGAGCCCGCCGAAGTCGAAGGACGAACGGCCGTCGGCCGGGATGATCGTCGGCGTTGCGTGAATGCTGGACATGCTGAACCTCCTCGTTTCGAATGGTGACAATGAACAATACTGTTCATTAATACGAACGCAAGTATATTACGGTTTCAAAGCCTTTCCGCGTAGGAAATAAACAGTTATGTTCATGCCATGAGCACGAAGGACACGCGCCAGCGGATCGTGGAGGCGGTAGTCTCGCTACACCAGGAGGTCGGGCCGGTGCATACCACCGTCACCGGGATTGCTGAGCGGGCGGGTGTTCAGCGTCTGACGGTGTACAGACACTTCCCGGACGAGCGGTCGCTCATTGAGGCGTGTTCCGCTCACTGGAGCGTGCTTCATCCGGCGCCGGACCCTGCGAGGTGGATGGGTATTGCCGACCCGGAGGCGCGATCGCGACGGGCGCTCGAGGAGCTTTTCGCCTACTATCGGGATGGCGCGCCCATGCTGGAGAAGATCTTCCGGGACGTGGATCAGGTGACGGCGCTCCAGGAGGTCATGGTTCCGTTCCGCGCCTACCTGGCGGAGGTGGCGGGTGTCCTGGCGACTGGTTGGGAGGGCCCCGCGGAGACGCAGCGGTTCGTGCGCGCCGCCACGGGTCACGCTGTGCGGTTCGAAACCTGGCGTTCCCTCACCGGGGAGGGCGTTTCCGACGAGGCGGCGGCGGTCATGCTGTCGGGTTGGTTCCGGTGCATCGCCCGCGGAGAGGGGCGCGCGGTGGAGTAGCACCGCACTGGCGTCGCGATGCTGGCGTTCAGGGGTTTGCTCCTGGACTTCGCGGCCACTTGGTCGGATTGCACGACATGTATCGCCCCCGTGTCACCGAGCAGGTTGAAGCCCGGAATGTCGCCTGCCGCGAGCCGGCGGACAGCGCCTCCCCCAGCAACGATGGGCCGGGTTGGCGGAGGGCTCGGACAGGCGGCAAGCCTGGTCGTGGGAACTGTGCGGCTCACTGGATGCGAGATTCCGCTAATACGGCTTTTCCCGCCCTGATCCGATCCGCAGCGTGTACCCACCCCGCCATTCTATCGCCCCACCTGCCGCCGCACCGTCGTCGGCATGCCCACGCCCGCGCCGACCTGCACCGGATGGCCGCGCCCCGTGGCCTCTTCCCGCAGTCGCCGGCACCTCCGCGGCCCGACGGCCTCGCGGAGTAGCGCACGATCTCCACCACCGCGGCCGGCGAGGCCGCCATCCGCCAGGTCTTCTACCTGGCCGCGCGACCCACCTCCAAATGTCACGGCCACTCGCCGTTCGAAGGAAAAGTGTCACTATCCTTCCGGCCCGAAAAGTCAGGAATCTGCTAAACCACTACTACAATCTGACAAGCTTGCTTGATCCTTCGCCATGGCTTACCGTTGCCGAGGTGTGTGTACTCCCGCCTCCCCCCGGGTCGGTACCCGCCATCGGCCGCTCATCGCGGGCGCCGCTCTTAAATCGATCTTTCGTTGCCGGCTCCGATCGACCGCGCTTGCGTGTGGCTGCGATCCTAAATGCGTGCGTCCGATTCGGTCACGGTAGGGGGTTTGACATGCGCAGGTTCTCGGCCGACCTCAATAATCCCTGACTGTGCCATGTACTGTGAAAGCAACGGCTGCGCAGTTCATAGCTGCTGTGCTGGCGACAGCTTTTACCTCACCGGAGTCTGCGATGGAGGGCAGGGAGACTGCCCGGGTGGCTCGACTTGGAATGGAGATTATTGCGAAGTGGACCTGACGTTCCCATCGGGTTGTGCGCCGGAGTAAGACGATGTAGTCGCCGGGGTCGCCGACGATGCAGCATTACAATCAGAAGTGGCAGCAGTGACAGACACCCAAGAGAGTGAGACCGAGGAGCCGCCGTGGAGAAAGCGCCCCTAGCTGTATGCGCTCGAATACTGATGGTATTGCTGACGACGTCCTGTTCGCCCGACCCGGACGTGGTGGTCGCCAAGGGCGGAACCCTCATGACGGAGTGCCCTGCGCAGCTAACGTCTCGGTGGATCTCCGACGCCGGCTTCATCTTGACCGCGGAGTATGGGCGACGCGCAGGTGAGGAGCTTGGCAACTATGTCAGGCAGATGGCCGCGGCAGGAGATTCGGTGCTTTATGTATACGACATCGAAAGCAGCCGTATTGTCATCTTGACGGCAGAACTGAATTATGTAAGCGACTTCGGCCGCCGTGGATCAGGACCCGGTGAACTTGCGTGGCAATCCATCACCGGTGGGCAGCAGATCGGCGTCGTTGGCGAGCACGTCGCCGTACATGACCTGCGGGCAGTTCAGCTATTTGGTTCCGATGGATCGTTTGTCGCGTTTCACCCTGCCGTAGCGGCGAACATGTCACTCCTGTCCCGGGAAATTGTTGCGTTCGCAGGCGGCGAGGACAGCCTGAGGCTGATCCGGCGCCAAGCGCGGCCCGACACGGTATACTCCCTCGAGTATCTCGTCGCAACCGTTGATTCGTTGACGCAGCACGCCATGCTGCACGGTGCTCAAGTCCCTGTCACGCCTCAGGGGTGGCGGGTTTGGACAGGATTGCCCCGGCAAGCCCGACCAATTGGTACGCTGCATGGCGCGTGCGCATATATGCAGGACGGCGGAGCTGGGCCCTTGGTCCGACATAATGCTGTGACCGGCTTGCGGGATTCTATATACCTGCCGACAATGGACGTGCCGTCAGTCAGTCCGGCGGAACGGGCGCATGTTCGCGCAGGTGCGCAGCGATTCAATGTCGACATGGGGAATCTCGTTCCGACGGAGTTGACGCGGTGGATCGACATTAAAGTCGATCCTGACGGCCATATATGGCTTCGGGCGTGGATGCCAAGCTGGGATGAAGTCGCTGCAGTGGTGATCAGCC
The DNA here is from genome assembly GCA_035461245.1 of Longimicrobiales bacterium. GTDB lineage: Bacteria > Gemmatimonadota > Gemmatimonadetes > Longimicrobiales > RSA9 > SH-MAG3. The sequence continues at coordinate 3,022 of DATHVP010000067.1, forward strand.
CATCAACAGGCGAACATATTACTGTAGCACTGCCAGGATTTCCCATTGCGTTTGGCCCCCCCGGTTCGTTCTTCACAGTTCTGACGGACCAGGTAACTGCTATACGTTACTTGGCGCGAGTCGAGGCGGTACCGCCAGAAAGCTATGAGGTGCGCCAATGACCTCCATTATGAGGTACATTCAGGACTCATGTTGAGCTTACAGGCGCCAGCGAGCCAACCGCGGTGCGGTAAACTGCTGGTACCATGCTCCGCCCACACTGAACGCAGCAATGACTGGGCATCCACTTCGTGGAGGCTCTAACATGGCCGTGGAGGCTCTAACATGGCCTCGCCCCAGATCCGAGAAACACGAAATCGTGCCGTCGATGCCACGGGTCCTGACGGATTTCGTGCGCCGCCCATCGAAACTTCGGCGGCGAGAGGCATAGGGACAGAGACTCCCAGAGTCGCCCGCTCTAACGGCGCCGCACCGGGCACGTCAAGCGTTGTGCTCCGTCGCTGGTGCCACTTCGTAGTGGCACCAGCGGAACGGGTGCCGCATCAGGAATTCGTTATTTCAGGAAGGTAGATCTCACTTCCGGACTCCCGGAACTCCGCGGCCTTCTGCGCCATTCCGGCCTTCGCCTCTGCGCGTATGTCCTGTGAAATCTTCATGGAACAAAAGCGCGGTCCACACATGGAGCAGAAGTGCGCGACCTTCGCGCCCTCGGCCGGCAACGTCTCGTCGTGGTACGCAAGCGCCGTCACCGGGTCCAGCGCCAGGTTGAACTGGTCCCGCCACCGGAACTCGAAGCGCGCCTTGGACACGGCATCGTCCCACTGCTGCGCCCGGGGGTGGCCCTTCGCCAGGTCCGCCGCGTGCGCGGCGATGCGGTACGCGATGACGCCCTGCTTCACGTCGTCGCGGTTGGGCAGCCCGAGGTGCTCCTTGGGCGTGACGTAGCACAGCATCGCCGTGCCGTACCAGCCGATCTGCGCGGCGCCGATGGCGGACGTGATGTGGTCGTAGCCGGGTGCGATGTCGGTAGTCAGCGGCCCCAGCGTATAGAAGGGCGCCTCGTCGCACCACTCGAGCTGCTTCTCCATGTTCTCGCGGATGAGGTGCATGGGCACGTGGCCGGGGCCCTCGTTCATGACCTGCACGTCGTACTCCCACGCGATGCGCGTCAGCTCGCCCTGCGTCTTCAGCTCCGCGAACTGCGCCTCGTCGTTTGCGTCCGCTATCGAGCCCGGCCGCAGCCCGTCGCCCAGGGAGAACGCGACGTCGTACGCGGCCATGATCTCGCAGATCTCACGGAACCGGGTGTACAGGAAGCTCTCCTGGTGATGCGCCAGGCACCACTTGGCCATGATGCTGCCACCCCGCGACACGATGCCCGTCATGCGGTTTGCCGTCATGGGCACGTAGCGCAGCAGCACCCCGGCGTGCACGGTGAAGTAGTCCACGCCCTGCTCGGCCTGCTCGATGAGCGTGTCCCGGTACAGCTCCCACGTCAGCTCCTCCGGCACGCCGCCCACCTTCTCCAGCGCCTGGTAGATGGGCACAGTGCCGATGGGCACAGGCGAGTTGCGGATGATCCACTGCCGTGTCTCGTGGATGTTCTTCCCGGTGCTCAGGTCCATCACCGTGTCGGCGCCCCAGAGCGTGGCCCAGCGCAGCTTCTCCACCTCGTCCTCGATGGACGACTTCACCGCGCTGTTGCCGATGTTGGCGTTGATCTTGACCTTGAACGCCCGGCCGATGATCATCGGCTCGATCTCGGGATGGTTGATGTTCGCCGGGATGATGGCCCGGCCGCGGGCCACCTCCGAGCGCACCAGCGCCGGGTCAAACCCCTCCCGCAGCGCAATGAACTCCATCTCCGGCGTGACCTCGCCGCGCCGGGCGTAGTGCATCTGCGTGACCCGGGCTCCGGGCTTCGCCCGCAGCGGCGGGTTCAGCAGCGCCTGCGGCATCTCCACGTCGGCGGTCATCGGCGTCTGGTCCGGCCGCAACGGTGCGTCGCGTCCGGTCACACGCTCCACATCGCCGCGGCCGAGAATCCACGACTCGCGGAGCTTCGGCAGCCCCTGGCGCACGTCGCCGCCAAGGGGGCCGCTGGTGTCGTAGACGCGCAGCGGCGGCTCGTCGCCGGACAGCGCGATCTCCCGCATGGGCACGCGCACGCCGGCGCGGCCGTCAACGTATACCTTGCGGGAGTTCGGGAACGCGTCGCCGTAATCGCTATCGGCTCCGGCAGTGGCATTGGCGGGGGGCTGCGCAGCCGCGGGCTGCGAATCAGTGGGGCGGATCATGTGCGCCTTCCGTGTCGCGGGAACTTGTCGACTGGAGGCGGGGCCGGGCGGGTTCTCATCCGTCGCTGTGGCGCCGCGCTCCCTACGCCGGTCTGAACCGGGTCAGGTTCCAAGGGACTGTCTCAACCTCGCCGTGCGAGGTACCCCTGGCGGTCAGCATCAACCTAGCCGGCCCAGGGCAGCGACGCAAAGGACACCGACAGCACACGTCGGCGAAACGTGCCATCGGCGACCCAGCCGCCGCCTGGTCTGTCCGCCTCCGACCCGCAGCGGCCGCGCCTGTTGCCCGCGCGCCCGCCGGCAGTTACCCTGCAGTACGACCCCGTATGGAGGCCGGCATGAGCACGCGCGACGAGTGGATCAAGGCGGCGGCGTCAGCGATGGCGGGTGGCGGTGTGGACGCCATCCGCGTCGAGGCGCTGGCCCGCCAGCTGGGCATCACGAAGGGCAGCTTCTACTGGCATTTCACTGACCGCAACGCGCTGCTGGAGGCAGTGCTGGCGCAGTGGGAGGCGGGGGCGCGGCAGCAGCTGGAAGCGGCGCGGACAGGTGCGGCGGCGGACGAGCGCATGGCCGCGTTCTTCCGGGATCTGGCCCGACCGGCGAATGGTGTGGCGGACACGGATATCCAGGCGTGGGCGCGTCATGACCGGCTGGTGGCGGAGCGGGTCTCCATGGTGGAGCGGGACCGCCTGGTCTTCCTGAAGGAGCAGCTTTCCGAGATGGGCGCGTCCCTCATCGACGCGCACCGCCGGGCGGAGGCGGGCTACCTGGCGGTGCAGGCGTGGCTCGAGCGGGCGGCGCGGACACCCTGGATGAAGGGCGACTACGTCGCGTTCGTAAACGACGTCTTCCGGCTGCTCCTCCGCTCGCAGCCGTCTCAGCCCGTGTAGCTCCCCGGCGCAGGAACGGGCGCGCAGTACAGCGCCGCCCGCCCTGCTTCCTGCCGGGCCCCCGCTTCCGATTTACTGCCGCTGCGGGATCTCCGCGCATGTGACCGACGCGCCGGGGGAGCCGCCTGCCTCATGGTAGACGACGATGTGATTCCCGTCTAGCAGCGTCTCCGCTGCCATGTCCACCGTGCTCACCGAACTGCCGCTCCCGTCAACGCCCACGCTCACGGGCTCGAGAGGCGTGATGGCACGGGTTCGGTCCGCGCACGTGCCGCCATGGACATGGCCCTGGTATACGCCCTCGGGCGCGTTGCTCAGGGAGACAGTGATGACGGCCTGGTCCCCGGATGCGTCCACGGTCAGGAAACCATCGATACCGGAGCCGTCCAGCGGGCCGAAGTCTGCGGTTACCGTTTCCGCAGGCTGCGCGGGTGCCTCTGCGGGCGGCGCCGGCTGGTCGATGGGTGGCGGGTCGCCGGCGTCATCGGTGCCGCAGGCGGCGAGGAACAGGACGGCGAGAAGTGCCGTGGCGCTGCGTCGAGTCATGGAGCCTCCGGGCGTTGGATGTGGCAGTCAGGCAATCGCTGCTGCCGCATCCTACGCCGGGGAACACCCTGCCGCCACTCCAGGCGCACCTGCGCTCCGGTGCCCGCGCCGCTAGAGGTCCATCTCGGCGACGCCGCTGCCCGGCGCATCCGCCGCCGGTGCCGTGGCTGCTTCCCTGAACGTGAGCCGGCCCTCATCCAGGGACGCGCCCCGCAATGCCACGGCCAGCACGGAGCCTAGTTCGCCCAGGGCATGGAACGTCATCTCCTCGCGCACCTCTTCCGGCAGGTCGTCCAGGTGCGGTTCGTTGGCCTCGGGGATGATGACTTCCCGGATGCCGGCCCGGGACGCGCCCAGCACCTTCTCCTTGACGCCGCCGATGGGCAGCACGCGGCCGGTGAGCGTGATCTCGCCTGTCATCGCCACGTCGCTGCGCACGGGCCGGCCGCTCAGCGCCGAGACCAGTGCGGTGGCCATCGTGATGCCGGCGGAAGGGCCGTCCTTGGGGATGGCGCCCGCCGGGACGTGCACGTGCAGTTCCACATCCCGGAACTTCTCTTCAGGGATGCCGAGGCGGTCGTGGTGCGTCTTGGCGTACGTGAGCGCCGCCCGCGCCGATTCCTTCATCACGTCGCCGAGCTGGCCCGTGAGAATCAGCTTGTCCTTGCCGTGTGACGCGCTGGCCTCGACGAACATGATGTCGCCGCCCATGGGCGTGTAGTACATGCCCGTGGCAGTGCCCACCGTGTCCTGCTGCGCAGCGCGCTCAGGGTACACCCGCGCCCGCCCCAGCAGTGACTCCACGTCTTCGCGCTCAATGACGACCTGCGTCACGTCCTGCACCGCGATACGTCGGGCAGCCTTGCGCGCCACCTTGCCCAGCTCCCGCTCGAGCTGGCGCACGCCCGCTTCACGGGTGTACTCGCTGATGATCCGCTCCACGGCGTTGTCCTGGACGACGAGCTGCTTCTCCCGGAGCCCGCTCTCCTCCTTCTGCCTGGGCAGCAGGTAGCGCTTGGCGATCTCCAGCTTCTCGTGCTCGGTGTAGCCGCTGAACTCCACCGTCTCCATGCGGTCCAGCAGCGGCGCCGGGATGCGGTCCCGCCAGTTGGCCGTTGCCACGAACAGCACCTCGCTCAGGTCGAATGGCACGCCCAGGTAGTGGTCCACGAAGGCGTGGTTCTGGGCCGGGTCCAGCACCTCCAGCAGCGCGGACGCGGGGTCGCCCTGCATGGAGACGCCCAGCTTGTCCACCTCGTCCAGCAGGAAGACCGGGTTCTTCGTGCCCGCCTGGCGGAGCCCCTGGATGATGCGGCCGGGCATGGCGCCCACATACGTGCGGCGGTGCCCCCGGATGTCCGCCTCGTCCCGGGCGCCGCCCAGGGCAATGCGCACGTACTTCCGGCCCAGTGACCGGGCGATGGACTTGGCGATGGACGTCTTGCCGACTCCCGGCGGGCCGACGAACAGCAGGATGGGGCCCCGGCCCACGGCCCTGGCCTTCGCCTTCACCTCCTGCTTCTCCACGTCCAGCTGGTCCTCCGGCTGCGCCGCGGCCTCGCCGTTGCCGCCGAAACCCTGGTCCTTCTCCTCGTCCTCGTCCTCGGGGGCGAAGCGCCGGCTCAGCACGTCCTCCGCCGCGACGGCGGCGTCCTCCTGCACCTCCTCCGCCGCCTGCTCCATCTGCAGCTTGCGCACGGCGAGGAACTCGAGGACGCGGTCCTTCACGTCGTCCAGGCCGAAGTGGTCCTCGTGGAGGATCGCCTCGGCCGCCACAAGCTCCAGCTTGTCCTCCGACCGCTTGCCCCAGGGCAGCTCCGTGACCAGGTCGAGGTACGTGCGCAGCACCTGGTACTCCGCCGACTGCGGGTTCGTCCGCTCCAGGCGGTGCAACTCCCGCTCGATCTCGCTCCGGGCGTCCTCCGGCAGGTCCAGCTTCTCGACACGCTCCCGCAGCTCCTCCAGGTCGCTGGCCTCGTCGCCCTCGCCCAGCTCCTGCTGGATGGCCTTGAGCTGCTCCCGCAGCACGATCTCGCGCTGTCGCTCGCCCAGTTCCTCCTGGACCTTCTGCTGGATCTCCTCCTGCGCCTCCAGCCGGATCAGGTCCCGCTCCACGCCCACCAGCACGCGGCGCATGCGCTCGCCTACCGGGAACAGCTCCAGCAGCTGCTGCTTCTCCTTCGCCGGCAACTCCAGGTAGAAGGCCACCATGTCGGCAAAGGCGCCCGGGTCGTCCACGCCCTGGACGATCTGCGCCAGCGCCTCCGGCGGCATGCCCCGCCGCCGGCCCAGCTCCGCCGACCGCTCCCGGAGCTCACGGTCCAGGGCGATGAACGCCGCGTCCTGCGCCCGCGGCTCTTCCTCCTCCTCCACCAGCCAGACGTCCGCCTCCAGCATGGACTCGCCCACGCGCTCGTACTTCAGCGCCTTCGCCCGCTGTACGCCCTGGATGAGGAGCTGCAGGCCCGCCGGCGTGCGCTGCACCTGCAGGATCCGCACGACGACACCCATCTCGTACAGCACCTCCGCCGTCGGCTCGTCCACGTTCTCCCGCTGGCACACCGCGAACAGGCGCCGGTCGCCCTCCAGCACCTTCTCCACCGCCTCCAGCGTGCCCGGCCGGCCCGCCGCGATGGGAACCGCGACGCCTGGAAAAACCACCGTCTCCCGCATGGGGAGCACCGGCAGCTGTAGTCTCTCAGCCATTTAACTGCTCCTGTCAGTCGGCTCCGGCCCGCCGTGCTGGCGGGCGGATCATACCGCTCGCCATACAGGGCATGGACCCTGCCAGCCCGCCGGGATCACAGGACAAACCGTTGACGCAGTTGCGCTGTCGCGCGGTCCGCTGGCCGACTGGCCCGGGTAGGGTGGCCTTGGCCTGCCGCATTGGCAGGGTCTGGCAGGTGTGGATGGTGGACGGTGGACGGGACGGCCAGGTCAGGCCGTTTACGCGCCGAGCTTTGCCAGCAGCCGGTTGACCAATGCCCCGCCGGGGAGGGAGTCGGCTATGGCGGCGATCTCCTCGGCTTCCTTCCATGCCTGTTCCAGTGCGGCCAGTTCGCCCTCCAGCGCGTGTCGCTCGGCGGTCTCGTTCAGGGCCATCTCGAAGGCGAGTGCAGCGGGCCCCTTCAGCACACGAGGGTCGCTGCCGGCCCGCTTGCCCAGCGCGGCACCGCCGATGGCGGCCTCCCGGATGATGCGATCCGCGGAACCGGCCTCGGCCAGAATTCGATCGGCCTCCTTCAGCAGGTCGCGCGTGGCGCCGCTGCGGTTCACCCGTACCATGGAGCGGGCGAGGAGCGCATGGGCCTGCTCGCCGGTGATGATGGCGACGTCCTTCGAGCGGCGATTCACGTCGCCCCGCCAGCCCGGCTCCTTCCGGGACACGTCCCGTACGACGACGGCGAGTCCGCCCGCGGGGGTCGCTTCCAGATGCATCCCGGGCACGTGCCAGCGCCGGATCACGAGTTCCCGGCCATCGGCGCCGTCGGCAGGCGTGACCCGGTGGACGATGCGCCCGTTTATCTTGCTCTGGACGAAGCCGTACAGGCCGAACAGGCCGGCAGACCCGATGCCGGTCATGGCCATGCCGCCGTATACGCCGGCCGCCGCAAGGCTTGAGACGCCCGTGGCAACTACGTAACGCCGGCGTCGGCGGCGCAGTTGTCCGCCGTAGCGCCATGCCGCCAGTTCGCCCGGCACCGCCTTGCCCACGCGCACCAGGCGCGTGCCATCGGGCAGCTTCGCCAGCCCGATGTTCTCCGACTGGACCTTCAGGCGTGCGTCCCGGAACAGCTTCTCCGCCGCCTCCACGGGCTCCCACCGCTCCTCCATGGGCGACAGGTTCCACCGGGCGCACAGCGGGCAAACCGCCCAGAGGCGGCCACGCCAGGCGTCGAAGGCAATCTGGGTGCCGACAGGGAAGCCTTCGAGGGCCTCGTTGTCGCCCAGGTCAGCCGAGCAGAAAATGCAGTTTCTATACACGGACCGGGATCGGGATCGTAAACGTTTACGTTAAACGGGCCCGGGACGTTTGACTCTCGGACGTCCTGACCTCCCGCTTTGGGAAGTCGGTCGAAACCGGGGCGCACGCGCAAGGGCCGGGCGCCCGAATTAACCGGGTCGTAAACGTTGAACGTTTACGTTTACGATCCCGATCCCGAAAGAATCACTTCAGCCGTTCCCCGATACGGTCCCAGCGGACCCGGCTGAGGATGGGGATGCCGCCGGACGGGCGGTTGTTGTACGAGAAGTACAGCCCCACGGCGCGTCCCTTGATCTGGGGCCGCTCGATGAGGCCCCAGTACCGGGAATCGAGGCTCTCGTCGCGGTTGTCACCCAGGACGAAGAAGCGGCCTTCGGGAATTGCGATGGGCCCCCAGTTATCCCGGGTCGGGTAGTACGGCCCGTCCAGGACGTCGTCCACCAGGTACTGCTGCTGCCAGTCCATCCATGGGTGGCCCCCGTCGCCATGGGGATCGGTGTGCCGGGCCCAGGGCTCGTCCACGGCCTTGCCGTTCACGTAGAGCTGGCCGTCCAGCATCTCCAGGGTATCCCCAGGCATACCCACCAGCCGCTTGACCAGGTCGATGGGCTCGTGGTGACCGCGGAAGACGATGATGTCGTTGCGCTGCGGCGTGTCGTAGCCGGGCAGAGTAGCGCCGGTACCGGGTACACTGGCGCCGTACGCCGACTTGTTCAGCACCAGGAAATCACCCACCAGCAGCGTGCCCTCCATGGAGCCGGACACGATGGTGAACGTCTGGATGAGGAACGTGCGAACGACGATGAAGATGAGGAAGCCGATGAGCCCCGACTTGATCCACTCCCAGGCAGTGGCGCCGGCGCTCTGCTCTTCCTGCTTCTGCCGCTTCCGTGCCGGGGTCTCCCGGCTGCGATTCTTTTCGGTCATGACCTGAAGTTTGGGGTTCCATCAGATATACGCCAGTGTCCGGCGAGGGTTTCATCAATGCGCTATCCTTTCGTGGCGCTGCTCGCAGTGACAGATGGCGTTCGCCGCTGAAGTTGGGGCCAGATGGCGTTCGCCGCGCCATCGCGCCTGACCCGGAACCCTGTACCGCGCCCGCCGCTGCCAGTACCTTCCGCGCGTACACCGATAGCTGGAGCGCAACATGTCGACGACCACCAGACCGCGCGTCATCCGCGCCCCCCGCGGCAGCGAGATCTCCTGCCGGGGCTGGCAGCAGGAAGCGGCACTGCGGATGCTCATGAACAACCTGGATCCCGAGGTCGCCGAGCGGCCTGAGGACCTCGTCGTCTATGGTGGCACCGGCAAGGCGGCGCGCACATGGGAGGCGTACGATGCCATCGTCGCCACCCTCCGGACGCTGGGCGACGACGAGACGCTTCTCGTGCAGTCCGGCAAGCCGGTGGCCGTCTTCCGAACGCACGCCGCCGCGCCCCGCGTCCTCATCGCCAACAGCAACCTGGTGGGGGACTGGGCGACCTGGGAACGGTTCCGGGAACTCGAGCGCGCCGGGCTGACCATGTACGGCCAGATGACGGCGGGCTCCTGGATCTACATCGGCACGCAGGGCATCCTCCAGGGCACGTACGAGACGTTCGGCGCGGTGGGTCGGCAGCACTTCGGCGGCTCGCTGAAGGGGAAGTGGGTCCTCACCGGCGGCATGGGCGGCATGGGCGGGGCCCAGCCGCTGGCGGCGACGATGGCGGAGGCCAGCATCCTGTGCGTGGAGGTGGACGCGTCGCGCATCCAGCGCCGCCTCGAAACCCGCTACTGCGACCGCATGACCCATGACCTGGACGAGGCGCTGCGCTGGGTGCAGGAAGCCGCCGCCGGCGGCGACGCCGTGTCGGTCGGCCTGGTGGGCAACTGCGCCGAGGTGCTCCCCGAACTGGTGCGTCGGGGCGTCGTGCCCGATGTGCTCACCGACCAGACCTCCGCCCATGACGAGCTGAACGGCTACGTGCCCGCCGGCCTGTCGCTGGACCAGGCCGCGGCGCTGCGCACGACCGACCCGGGGGAGTACGTGCGCCGGTCCATGCACTCCATGGCCGTGCACTGCGAGGCGATGGTGGAACTCATGCGACGGGGCGCCGTCACCTTCGACTACGGCAACAACCTGCGCGGCCAGGCCCGGGACGCCGGCTACGCCGACGCCTTCGCCTTCCCCGGCTTCGTGCCCGCGTACGTGCGGCCACTGTTCTGCGAGGGCAAGGGACCGTTCCGCTGGTGCGCGCTGTCCGGCGACCCCGCGGATATCCATCGCACCGACGAACTGGTGCTGGAGCTGTTCCCCCATGACGAGCACCTGCGCCGCTGGATCGCCATGGCCCGTGAGCGCATCGCGTTCCAGGGGCTGCCCGCCCGCATCTGCTGGCTGGGCCAGGGCGATCGCGCGAAGTTCGGCGTGGCGCTGAACGACCTGGTGGCGTCCGGCGATCTGTCCGCGCCCATCGTCATCGGCCGGGACCACCTGGACACCGGCAGCGTTGCGTCGCCGTACCGTGAGACGGAGGCCATGCTGGACGGCAGCGATGCCATTGCCGACTGGCCCATCCTCAATGCGCTGCTGAACACGGCGTCAGGCGCGTCCTGGGTCTCGTTCCATCACGGCGGCGGCGTCGGCATCGGCCGCTCCCTGCACGCCGGCCAGGTGCTGGTGGCCGACGGCACACCGGAGATGCGCCAGCGGATCGAGCGCGTCCTCACCAACGACCCCGGACTGGGCGTGGTGCGTCATGCCGACGCGGGCTACGAGACCGCCGTGGACACGGCGCGGGCGCACGGGATCAGGATGCCGATGGCAGATGCCGACACTCATTCCTGACCTGCTCTACCGGGACGGCGCATTCCACGCGGATCTCGCCCTGGCGTTCGACGAAGCCGACGGCCGCATCACCGCAATCAAGCCGGCGACGGAGGTGGCGGCGGCGGAGGCGGCGGCTGGCGGCGACGTCGTAAGGCTGCCGGGCCGGGCGCTGCTGCCCGGTTTCGTGAACGCCCACTCCCACGCCTTCCAGCGGCTCATCCGCGGGCGGACGCAGTGGCGGCCGGCGGACGCGAGCGTGTCCGACTTCTGGAGCTGGCGGGAAGCCATGTACGCCGCGGCGCTGGCCCTGGAGCCGGACGACGTCTACACCGTCTCCCGGTTCTGCTTCACCGAGATGCTGCTGGCCGGGATCACCACCGTCGGCGAGTTCCACTACCTGCACAACGATCCATCCGGCAGGCCGTACGCCGACCCGGCCGAGCTGGCCCGCCAGGTGATCCGCGCCGCACGCGACGCGGGCATCCGCATCCGCCTGCTCAACGTGTGCTACGCCACGGGCGGCATCGGCCAACCCCTGGGCAACAGACAACGCCGCTTCGCGACGCTGGATCTCGACGCATTCATGGCGACGACCGCAGCGCTCGCGGGCGACAGTCCCGGGGACAGCCACGGTGGCAGCGCCGACGCCCCGCTGGTCACCGCCGGCGTTGCGCCGCACAGCGTCCGCGCCGTGCCCACCGACTGGCTGCCGGCGCTGCATGAATTTGCCAGCGCCCGTGACATGCCCTTCCACATGCACGTGAGCGAGCAGCCGGCGGAGGTGGACGCGTGCGTCGCTGCGTTCGGCCGCCGGCCCGTGGAGCTGCTGCACGACGCGGGTGTGCTCGACGGCCGGTTCACCGGGGTGCATGCCACGCACATCAACGACGCCGAGGTGCGCATGCTGGCGGATGCCCGCGCAGTGGTGTGCGCCTGTCCGGCCACGGAGCGGGACCTGGGCGATGGCATCCTCCGGGCCGTAGACCTGGTCCGCGCCGGCGTCGGCATTGCCCTGGGCACTGACAGCCAGACGATCATCGATATGCTGGAAGAGATGCGCCTCGTCGAGTACCACGAACGATTGCGTCGGCTGGAGCGGGTCGTCGTGACGTTGCCAGCCGGGGCCGTGAGGGGGGCCGCCGGAGCGAGCCGGCAGCAGGGCGCAGGAGCGGCCGAACCGCGTCTGGAGCCGGCGCCCCTGCTGCTGGACATGGCCACGCGGCAGGGTGCCCGGTCCCTGCGCCTGCCCGTGGGCGCACTGGAGGAGGGACGCCCGGCGGATCTGGTGGCCGTGGATCTGGACCACATGGCGCTGGCCGGCTGGACAACTGAGACGCTGGGCGCCACGCTGGCACTGTCGGCGCCCGGTGACGCAATCGCCGATGTGTGGGTCGGCGGCCGCGCCGTCGTCACCGACAGGAGGCATCACGCCATGGAGGAGACCATGCGCCACTTCAATGAGCTGGCTCGGCGGACGGCGGACCCGTCATGAGAGGGTTCCGGCTGGGTCGGGTCTTTGGTTTCGAGATCCGGATCGATTCGTCCTGGTTCATCCTCTTCGCGCTGATCCTCTGGACGTTTTCCTACATCGTGTTCCCGCAGCAGGTCCCGGGGCGCGACGTGGCGACGTACCTGATCATGGGGCTGACCGGTACGCTGCTGTTCTTCGTGTCGCTGCTGCTCCACGAGATCGCGCACTCCCTCGTCGCACGGGCCAAGGACATCCCCGTCGAGGGCATCACGCTGTTCCTGTTCGGCGGCATGGCCCATACCCGGATGGAGGCGGAGACGCCCGGCGACGAGTTCCTCATTGCGGGCGCGGGCCCGGTCATGAGCGTGCTCATCGCCGTGGTCCTGGGCGGGATCTGGTACCTTGGCAGCGGTGCCGGCTTCGACCCCGCCGTGCTGGCCGTGCTCCAGTACATCGCGGCGCTGAACATCATCCTGGCCGTGTTCAACCTGCTGCCGGGCTTCCCGCTGGACGGCGGACGGCTGTTCCGTGCCATCGTGTGGAAGGCCACGGGCGACATGAACCGGGCCACCCGCGTCGCGTCCTTCGGCGGCCGCATCCTCGCCTACATCCTCATGGCGTTCGGCCTCATGTCCGCCTTTGCCGGCAACGTGCTGGGCGGCATGTGGATGGTCTTCATCGGCTGGTTCCTGCGCAATGCCGCCATCTCAAGCTACCAGCAGCACATCCTGCTCAACGTCCTGTCCGGCGTACGCGCCAGTCAGGCCATGACGCCGGACCCGGATACCGTGCCGTCCCATGCGACGGTGCGGGAGCTGGCTGACGAGTACTTCATGCGACGTCGCCACGCAGCGTACCCGGTGGTGGACGGCTCCACGACGGTGGGTCTCGTCACGCTGCAGGCCGTCCGTGAAGTGCCCCGGGAGGAGTGGGACACCCGGACCGCCGGTGACATCATGATCCCCGTCGGCGACGAGGTCGTGGTGCGGGCCGACGACGCGATGGTCGCCGTGATGGACCGCCTCAACGCGTCGCCGGCCCGGCGGGTCCTCGTCATGCGTGATGGCGACCTGCTGGGCATCATCACGCCCAGCGACATCACGTTCTGGCTGGAACGGGCGCGGCAGGAAGGGAAGGGACCGGCCCGTGGCAGATAGGGCATCACCGTCCGAGCCCGATTCGCCTGAAATGGTGATCCCGCTGGACCGGCTGCCGGCGGGCTTCGCCGAGCGCGTCGAGGACCCGCCCGCCGACGCGGCGCCCACCCGGCCGGCAGCAACGGCGGTGCTGGTCCGGGAGTCCGAAGCAGGGCCGGAACTGCTGCTGCTGAAGCGGCTGCGCTCGGCGGGGTTCGTGCCCGGCGCCTGGGTCTTCCCCGGCGGCCGGGTGGACGATGCGGACGCCGCGCCCGAGTTGCTGGAACTGGCGGGCGGCGTGCCGCGCGGCCCCGACGCGCCGTTCTGGCTGGCCGCCGTGCGTGAGGTCTTCGAGGAGACCGGCGTGCTGCTGGCCCGTACCGCCGCCGGCGAGCGGCTGCCGCACGGCGCCGCCGAGACGGAACTGCGCCGCTGGCGCAACGCCCTGCTGGACGAGGAGGCCACGCTGCTGGACGTGTTGCGCGGGCTGGGCGCCGTTCCCGACCTGGACCGCATGGTCTACTGTGCCCACTGGATCACGCCCGTGGCCGAGCCCCGCCGCTACGACACCCGTTTCTTCCTGGCGGAACAGCCGACGGAGGCCGCCGCGTCCGTTGATCCCCGGGAAATGAGTGATGCCCTCTGGCTCACGCCGGCAGACGCGCTGGACGCGTTCCAGGCGGGGCGGCTGCCCATGGTGTTCCCCACGGTGAAGACCATCCAGCGGCTGGCAGAGTACGACACCGTCCGGGCCATGCTCAACGCGTTCCGGGTCGGCGACATAGCGCCCACCCTGCCGCGGCTGGTCCGCACGGACCGGGGCGTCGGCATCGTCATGCCGGACGACGACTAGCGCCAGCGCCCCAGGCAGCCGACGGATCGCGAGCGCGTCAGGAAGCCGACGGGTCGCCCACGCGGCCGACGAACAGGATCGTGCCCGTCGAGCGCTCCCGGATGGCGAACAGGAACGGCCGGTCGAACCGCATGACGGGTGGCATGGACGTGACGCTGATGGTCACGGACGTGGCCGCCGCCGCCTCCGTGCCCAGCTCGTGCACGTCAATGAACGCCTTCTGCCTGACCCGCGAAATGTGCAGGTCGTCAACGTCAGCGATCCTCGTGAAGTCCGCCACACGCGGCTGGAACGCGATGCCCATGCCCATGACGTCGAGGACGGCGTTCATCTCGATGTCGTACTCGAAGCGGAACTTCGGTACCGTCAGCATCAGCCGCTGGGCACGCAACTCGGACATCCAGCCGTCCCACTGCGCCGCCGTCAGCTCCGCAGTCAGTACGTCCAGCGTGTTGCCCGCCGCCGGCGCCAGCAGCACCATGGAGAACGCCGTGTCGGCGTACGGCAGCTCCACGATCTGCACGTCGTCGTCAGAGAACGACGGGTAGCTGCGGTCACCGGACATGAGCGGCACCTGCACCTCGCTGCCGTCCGCCCTGGTGAACGCGCCGTTCCGGGTGGCATTGGGCTCGAACGGCATGGTCCACGGCGCCTTGAAGTACACGGCGTTGACCAGGATCATGCGGTCCAGCGGGTCTATTGCGTCCACCAGGTCCCTGATCCGGCCGCCCGTCTGCTGTTCCGCCCACTGGCTGATGGTGCCCGGCGCCGAGGCACTCGTGAAGTCCAGCGCGGTGACCTCGGCGTCGAAATAGTCGCGGGCCGCCTGGATGAACGGCGCCTTCACCTGGAAAGTCCGCTCATACCAGACTGAATTGGCCAGGCGGAACTCCACCTTCGGGTCCCGCGCCCGCAGCTGTGCGACGAGGCCGCGATACGCCCGGTTGATCTGGTCCTCGCTCATGCCGTCGAAGCCGAGGGCGTCGCGCATGGCGTTGAACGTCGTGCCCGCGGCCCCGTTCAGCGCCATGCCAAGTGCCATGGACGCGCTGAGTGGCGAGAGCAGGACGTTCGGTGCCGACTCGGCGGCGTGCACGTTCTGCAGCAGTGCCAGGCCAAAGCCGGTACTCGCGCTGACAACGTCCTGCTCCACCGTCGTCAGTGGCCGGACCGGCTCTTGCGCACCCGGTCCGGTCATCGTCTTTTCGGCACAGCCGGCCAGGATGCCCACGGCGCCGGTCACGGCGATGGATCGGGCTGCAGATCGGAAGTTCAGTAACATGGTCTCTCGTCCGTCACAGGGATCACTGCTCTGTTGCCCAACGTCCGGCCGCGCCGGATTCTGTCGCTACTGTCCTACCACCCGTGTCACGAGGAAGTTCGGAGGCGCATGACCCGCAACAGGCCAGCTACACTCGGCGAACTGAAGCAGGCGGGCTACACGTCCCGCTCCGTCAAGGACGAGATGCGAGCCAACCTGCTCCGCAAGCTTGCCGCTGGCGACGTCCTGTTCCCCGGCATCGTCGGCTACGAGGACACCGTCATTCCGCAGATCGTAAACGCCGTTCTCGCCCGGCAGAACTTCATCCTCCTCGGCCTGCGCGGCCAGGCCAAGAGCCGCATCGTGCGGCAGCTCACCACGCTCCTCGACGAGGAGATGCCCATCCTCGCCGGCACCGAGGTCAATGACGACCCGCTGCACCCCATCTCCAAGCACGGCCGGATGCTGGTGGAGGAACATGGCGATGATGCACCCATTGCGTGGGTGTCACGGGACGCGCGGTTCGTCGAGAAACTGGCCACGCCGGACGTGACCATTGCCGACATCATCGGCGACGTGGACCCCATCCGCGCCGCCCGGGGCGGCCATGTCCTGTCCGACGAGCTCACCATCCACTACGGCCTGCTGCCCCGGGCGAACCGCGGCATCTTTGCCGTCAATGAGCTGCCGGACCTGGCCGGCAAGATCCAGGTCGGCCTGTTCAACATCATGCAGGAAGGCGATGTCCAGATCAAAGGCTATCCCATCCGCCTGGCCCTGGACGTCATGCTCGTATTCACGGCCAACCCCGAGGACTACACCGCCCGTGGCAAGATCATCACGCCGCTGAAGGACCGCATAGGCGCAGAGGTCATGACGCACTACCCGGAGACGGTGAACGAGGGCGTCGCCATCACGCTCCAGGAAGCGTGGCGGGACCGGGGCGCCGACGCGCTGCCAGTGGACGTCCCCGACTTCGTCGTCGAAACCATTGAACGCGTCGCGTTCCTGGCCCGCACTGACAAGCGCGTGGACCAGCGGTCCGGCGTCAGCCAGCGCATGCCCATCACCGTCCTGGAGAACGCCATCTCCAACGCCGAGCGGCGGGCCATCATGAACGGCGAGGACCTGGTGGTGCCGCGTATCACGGACATCTATGCGGCGCTGCCGGCCATCACCGGCAAGATGGAGCTGGAGTACGAGGGCGAGCTGGTGGGTGCCGACCGCATCGCCCGCGAACTCATTGCCGACGCCGCAGCGGAAACCTTCGATGCGTGGGGCGGCGAAGCCACCGAGTCGTACCTGAACGACATCGTGGACTACTTCGAACGTGGCGGTGTGCTCCAGCTCGGGGACACCGCCGCAGCAGGTGCCGCCGTGGAAGGTTTCGGCACCGTGGACGGGCTGACCGACGCCGTCCGGGAGATCGGGCTCGGCCGGCACGATGCGCCCGGCCACGTCGCCGCGGCGTGCGAACTGGTGCTGGAGGCGCTGGTGGCGCAGAAGCGGTTGAGCCGCACGGAAGGCGGCAGCTACAGCCGGGCGAAGCCGCGCAGGCGCAAGGAGCCGCCCCCGTTCGAGGGGCCCATGAACGTCTAGGTGGACAGAAGGCTTCCGCGTCGGACGAGGTAGGCATATCGTGGGTGTGAGCAGCCCTGCGCTACTGGTTCCCAGCAAGAGAGTCGAAGTATGAAGCCGTCTGCCCTGGCCCTGTGCCTGTGCGTAGTCCCGGCCCTGTGGGGCGCGGACGCCCTGTCCGCCCAGCAGCCGACGCCTGGAGCGCTGACCGAGGGGGAACGAACTGCGCTGGCGCAGGCTCTCATCGGCAGGGCGCAGATGGTGGTCCAGTACGCGCTGTTCCCCGAAAACATGCCGAGCGCGTGGGGGCCACAGCAGCTGCTGGACGAGGCAGACGAGTTCGGCCTGTCCCCGGAGCAGCGGCGTGCCATGGAAGTCATCGAGGCCCGCGCGGAGCAGGCCTTCATCGTCATGATGAGCCGGATGGGCCCACCGGATACCACTCTGCTCCAACGCCTGTGGGGCACCGATCCCATCGATCCCGTGGATGTCGTCCTGGCCGGGTCATGGTATGTTGACCTGGAGAACCAGGCCATCCTGGAGATCGTGCAGATCGAGGAGGAGATGCAGGCGCTGCTGACACCGGAACAGCGGGAGCAGTACCTGCGGCGGACTGAGGCAGTGCAGGCCGCCTACGCGGCAGTGAGCCCGCGGGCGCCTGACGAGGCGGCGGCAATGCTCGCGCAGATGGCGGAAGCAGGCCTGCTGCCGCATCCCCTGCTGCTGGGCCGGTCCCGCGCCGCCGAACTGGGGCTGTCGCCGTCCGAACTGGAGCATCTTGAGGCACTGCACGGGCAACTTCTCGAGGCCATCGCCGTCCTGGGCGAGGTGACCCAGCGGGAACCTGTGCCGTCCGGTCTGACCGCAGCGGAACTGCGGGCCGTCCTGGACACGGCGACGCACGGCGTTCCCATGACCGTCTTCGCTACGGAATTGCTAAGGCTGCGGGACGAGGCATATGGGGGCCTCGCCCCTGAGCGCGCCGCGGCCCTCGTGGCCCTTCAGGCCGACCTCAGCCGCATGCCGTTCCGGCGCCCGCCGCCCCGCGAGTGCCGCATGGGCGGCATGGGTGGTGGAGGGGGCATCGCGGATGGCCTGCACGCTGGCTACGGCCTGACCTTCCAGGGCGATGTAGCCGTACTCCGGATCCTGGTCATCGGGCGTGGCCATGGCGGGCGCTTTCGCCACGCGGACCGTCCGCCCATGCAGCGCCCCATCCGCGGAGCCGGCTTCAGCATGGGTCGCTGGATGCTCTCCCATGACGAGCAGGCGGCTGTGCTATGGCTGGAGGAGGTGCCCGTCGAACTGGGCGATGCCAACGTCGTCATTCTCGACCTGGATGATGTGGCCGACGGCGACGTGCCCACGGTCGTGGCTATGCTCCGCATCGAGGAGCCCATCGCCACCGGCGGCTGCGCCGACGCTCGCATCGAGGACCTGGTACACGCATTCATCCATTCCCACCCGGCACTCCAGCCGTATCTGCCCCGCTGACACGGCACCCGCCCCAGGTCGCCCGTAGTACGTCGACCGTAACAAGTCGCCCGTAGTACGCCGCCCGTGGTAAGTCTCCCGCAGTACGTTGCCCGTACCACGTCGCCCGTAACAAGATCCTTCCGCCGCCGCATGGGTGGCAGATAAATTGCCCTCTTCCCAGCCAGACACCAAGGAGGCCGATGGCTGCCCGTGCGATGTGGAAAGGCGTGATCCGGTTCGAGGACGTGGAGGTGCCCGTCAAGCTGTACTCCGCCGTCCAGGACCAGGCCGTGCATTTCCGGCTGCTCCACGAGAAGGACATGGAGCCCGTGAAGCAGCAGATGGTACACCCGGACACCGGCAAGGTGGTGGACGCGGATGAGGTCCGCCGCGCCTACCAGACCGACGACGGTGACCTGGTCATGCTGGACGACGAGGAGCTGGCGGAGCTGGAGCCGGAGGCGTCCCGCGACATCGAGGTGACCCGGTTCCTCGATACCGACGTCATCACCCACCAGTGGTATGACCGGCCCTACTACCTCGGCCCCGACGGCGACGCAGGCGCCTATTTCGCGCTGGCGGAGGCACTCCGGAAGAAGGGCCGGGAGGGCGTGGTCCGGTGGGTCATGCGGAAGAAGGAGTACGTCGGTGCCCTCCGCGCCCATGGCGACCACCTTATCCTGATGACGCTGCGGCGCAAGGGCGAGGTGGTGCCGGCCAGCGCGCTGAAGGCGCCGGGTGGCAGGGCTCTGGACAAGCGCGAGGTCAACATGGCCATGCAGCTCGTCTCGGCGCTGGAGGAGGACGAACTGGACCTGGCGGCCTTCCGCGACGAGTACCGGGACCGCGTCGTCGAACTGGTGACGGCCAAGGCCGAGGGCAAGGTCGTGAAGTTCCCGGAGCCACCGGCGAAGCAGACGGAGGAGTCGCTGGAGAAGATGCTGGCTGCGAGCCTGAAGGCGGCGAAGAAGCGGAGGGCAAGTGGCTGAGCACGAGGAAGACGACGTCGGGCCCCGCTCGTTCTGGTCGGGCACCATCACGTTCGGGCTGGTCAGCATCCCGGTGGAACTGTTCCCGGGCAGCCGCTCCCAGCGCGTCTCGCTGCGCATGGTTGCGCCGGACGGCACGCCGCTGGTGCGGCGCTACTTCTGCCCGAAGGAGGAGAAGGCGCTGGAGTGGGACGAGATCGTCCGCGGCTACGAGATCGAGAAGGACACCTACGTCGTCGTCACCGATGACGAGCTGATGAAGCTGGCGCCGGAGAAGACGCGGGACATCGACCTGCGGCAGTTTGTGGACGTGGCGCAGCTGGATCCCATGCACTTCGAGCGTGCGTACTATCTGACGCCGGGCGGCAACTCCACGAAGGCGTACCGGCTGCTGGCGGCGACCATGGAACAGACCGGCAGGGCGGGCATTGCGACCTTCGTCATGCGCGGCAAGGAATACCTCATCGCCATCCTCGCCGAGAACGGCATCCTCCGGGCGGAGACCATGCGCTTTGCCGACGAGGTCCGCTCCGTCGAGGACGTGGAGCTGCCGGCGGCGGAGAAGCCGGGCGCCACCCGGGTCAGGGCCATGGAGAAGGCCATTGCAGCACTGTCCGAGTCGGCGCTCGACGAGTCGGAGCTGGAGGACCGCAGCGCGGAGAAGCTGCTGGAGCTGGTGGCGCGAAAGGAGCGCAGCGGCAAGGACGTGGTGGCCGCGCCGGCGGGTGAGGCGGCGCCCGCCAGCGAGGGCATCATTGACCTGATGGAGGTCCTGAAGCGCAGCCTTCAGGGCACCGCCGGCGGTACGGCGAAGCGTGCGGCAAGACGGGATGCCGAAGGCGCCGGCAGGGAGAAGGCGGCGTCGCCGTCGAAGACGGGGCGCAAGTCGCCGAAGTCCAACGGCAACGCCGCCGCAAAGTCGGACGCCAGGGCGGGCGGGAAGTCGAGTCCGACGGCGGGCGGGAAATCAGGCAGGAAGTCGGGCGGGAAAGCGGCACCGCCCACGCGCGAGGGCGCGAAATGGTCGAAGTCGCACCTGCGCGCGCAGTCGAAGGACGAACTCTACGAACAGGCGAAGAAGCTGAACATCGAGGGGCGCAGCAGCATGACGAAGGACGAGCTCGTTGATGCCCTCAGCAACGCCTGAGCACGGACCGCCGGCCGCTGTGGGCGAGGCGTGCAGGAGGTAGTCGTCATTGGCGGCGGACTGGCAGGCGTCAGCACCGCCATCGCCCTGGCCCGCCGTGGCGCGGCAGTGACCCTGCTGGATGCCGAACGACCGGGCAGTGCCGCCACCGGCGCCTCCGCCGGGATGCTGGCGCCGCAGTATGAGTCCGCCGGGGCCGGCCCCCTGTACCGGGCCTTCGTTCTGAGCCGCGAATGGTATCCCCGCTTTGCTTCGATGCTGGCCGATGTGGCGGGCATCGATGCCGCCCTGCGCTGGGACGGCATGCTCGTCGCCAACCTGGACGAAGGCGAGCACGCCGACGCCGAGTCCATGGCCGCCTGGCAACGGGCGGAGGGGCAGCGTGCGGAGGTGATTGATGCCGGCCAGGCGCAACGGCTCCAGCCGGGCATCGCCCCGGACGTGCCCTCCTGGCTGTGGCTGCCCGACGAGGGCCAGGTTGACGCGCAGCAGCTCGCCGTCCGGTTGCCGACGCTCCTCGATGCCGCAGGCGTGCGCGTGCTTGCCGCCCGGCGAGCGGTGCGGCTGCGGACGAATCGTGGCGCCGTGACTGGGGTGCAGCTGGCCGATGGTCGGACGCTCGACGCCGATGTGGTGGTCCTGGCCGCCGGCGCCTGGAGCGACCGGCTGGACGGCGTGCCGCGCCGCCTGGGCGTGCGGCCGGTGCGCGGCCATATCCTGCGCTTTGCCGCGGGCGCGGCGCGGCTCCGGCGGATCGTCACGTCTCATGCCGCCCGCTACCTGGTCCCCCGCAACGACGGCAGCATCCTGGCCGGCAGCACCATGGACGAAACCGGCTTTGACCGGTCCATTGACGACAACGCCGTCCGCACCGTGCACACCGCCGTCGCCCGCCTGGTGCCCGCCCTCATCGGTGCCCGCGCCTCCGAGCACTGGGCCGACCTGCGCCCCATTTCCGGCGACGGGCTGCCCGTCATTGGCGCGGAGCCGGAACTGCCCGGCCTGTTCTACGCCACCGGCTATGGCCGCAACGGCGTCCTCCTGGCGCCGCTGGCAGGCGAGGTCCTGGCCGACATGATCACTGGCGCGGCGGTGCCGGACCTGTGGCGTGAATTCTCACCCGGCCGGCTGCCGCTGCGGCCGGCGCTGTAGGCGGCTGCCCGCCGGGTCGAAGACCAGCTGATGGATCCGCTGCTGGGCACGGGGCAGCGTATGGCGACTCGTGTCCGTGCCGACCCAGTCCCGGTCCGTGTGATTTGCACTCGCGGCCCGCGCCTGTGTGGCTGTTACGTCCAGCAGGACACAGAGGTAGTGCTCCCTGCGGTGGCTGAACTCGTGGCGGACCGCGCCGATGGGTGTGGGGCTGCGTCTGGTCCGGACGCCGAGACGGCGAGCCACGCGACGGCTGGCGTCGGCAGCGGTTTCGCCCGCCGCCAGCTCCTCGCCAGGGAACGTCCACATGCCGGCCAGTAGACCGGTCTCCGGGCGGCGGACGAGCAGGACGCGGCCGTCGGGCCCACGGAGGATGAGTGTTGCGACGTCGTATTCAGGCACCGCCTTCACAGACCGACGGGCCGGCCGATCGAGCTGGGTGCCTGCGGCCCGGGCGGCGCAGGGGACGCTGATGGGGCACGCAGCGCAGGCGGGTGCCCGTGGCGTGCATACCTGTGAGCCCAGTTCCATGAGGGCCTGGTTGAAATCGCCGGGCCGGTCAGCGGGCACGAGCCGGGCAGCCACCTCTCGCAGCCGTGCCGGCGAAGGCGCCGGCTCGTCCAGCAGGCGCGCCAGGACGCGGCGGACGTTGCCATCCACTGCCGGCGCCCGCCGGCCGTAGGCCATGCTGGCCACTGCACCGGCGGTGTAATCGCCGACGCCGGGGAGTGCCCGCAACGCATCCGGATCCGACGGTACGCGCCCGGCGTGGCGTTCCCGGACCAGCTGCGCCGCCCTGTGCAGGTTCCGGGCGCGGGAGTAGTAGCCCAGGCCTTCCCACTGCTTGAGCACATCGTCCACCGGCGCGTCGGCGAGGGCATCCACATCGGGGAATCGCGTCATCCATCGGTGCCAGTACGGGATGACCGTGTCGATGCGGGTCTGCTGCGCCATGACCTCGGAGACCCAGATGGCGTAAGCGTCACCACGCCCGCGCCAGGGCAGGTCGCGGGCCGAAACGTCGTAGAAGGTCAGCAGGCGTTCCCGGATATGAACGACGACGTCGTCGGTTATGCCGTTCGCCGATGCCCCGGTCATGTCGTGCCGGTCACCGCCGTCCGCAGGGCCCTCACCTCCGCCAGCAGACGCCTCGCGGCTGCGCTGGCGTCACCGCTGGCCGGCGCGGCGCTGCCGTTCGCCCTGGCCCGCGGCAGGCGTACCTCGTCAGGGTCGCCCAGCCCCGCGTCCCGGTGCTGGCGCACACGCTGCCGGATCAGGTCACGGATCTCGCTGGCATTGTCCACGCCCTCGAACGTGGCCTCATGGGCATGCGTCGCCTTCGTGTTGCCCGATTGAGTGCTGCCGCTACCGCCGCCGGCGGCCCGCACGGCGACCGTCGCAATGCCGAACAGCCGCTGCAGCGGGTTCTGCCGGACGGTGATGTGCTGGATGTTGGCGAACGCCATGGTCTGTTCACGCACGGAGATCAGCCCCGAGCGGATGCGCAGGCTGCGGTCGGACAGCATGTACCAGCGCAGCTCGAAGTCCAGTCGCAGCATGGCAAAGCTGAACGGCAGCTGGACGATGAACGCAACGATGAAGACCTGCTCGAGCAGACCGAAATAGCCGAACGGGATGTTGCGCACGAATTGCTGTGTGAAGAAGTAACCGGTGAACAGCGCGCCAGCCGCCGACAGCTGCTTCAGCACCCACGTCGCAACACTGTACCGGAAATATCGCGGGGATGCGCGGAACGTGCGCAGCCCCGAGCGGCTGCCCGGTGGCGGTGCCGGCGCCGCGGGCACACGCAGCACACGCAGCATGCTGTCCCGCATGGCGCTCACCGGTCCCTCGCATCGAGGAGCGTGGCCGCGTCCGGCTGGAGGGAGAGGCGCAGTGCCCGCACCTCCGCCGCGACCGCATTCAGCGTATCCACCAGTTCGTGCATCTCGGCAGGCTCGGGGGCGGCCCGCCCGCTCGCCGGTGCCAGGGCGGCCAGCGCCGCTCCTTGAGCTTCGCCCAGCGCCATCGGCGCTTCATCCGATGGCACCGAAGACGAGCCGACACCGCGCATCCGGGAGTACAGGAAGTCCCGGAACGATTCGACGTCGCGCATGCCCTCGATGGTCATCTCCGCCGACGAACTGCCGCTGGCCGTCTGCAGTTCGATGCGCGCCAGGTTGAGCCACCGCTCCACCACGTTGCTGGAGAGCTGGATGTCCTGGATCCGGGCGTAGGTCAGCGAGATCTCGCGCCGGAACAGGACGCCCCACCGCATGGTGATGCCCTCATCGTCCACTTCGTAGCGCAGGCTGCGGAACCGGAAGTAGAAGGCCGGCGCCGCGAAAACGAAGCCCGGCCCGAACATCAGGCTGCGGAGCATGTAGTACGTGAGCAGGCTGCGCTCAGGCCTGAGCGTGCGTGCAGTGTCCTGTTCCATGATCCTCCATTGCTGGTTCCCGTGTACCGACCCTACGGTCGGGCCGCTGTACCGGATTCAGTCCGCCCAAGATAGCACTCCGGCCCCGGTTCACCACGAGCCTGACTGCCCGCGCCCCCTTGCCCCGCGCCCTCGTCCGGTTGAGCTTCCGGTTGCAGCCTCCTCCATCCGGAGCCGTGACCATGCGCTTCCATACGTACCGCAAGTACGAGGGCAGCCTGTTCGATGCCCTCAACATCCAGGACCTGCTGGAACGGCTGGCCGACTTCCTCCTGAAGAGCGGGTTTGACGGCGGGCCGCACTACCATCCGTGGTGGGGCTGGTCCGGGGACGACGACGATCGGTCCATGGACTCCCTCAAGGCCGCGTTGCTCCAGGCCCTCATGGAGAGCGGCCAGCTGACGCCGGAGATGCTGGAGGAACTGCGCGGCGAGGGCGGCGACGAGGAGGTGCAGCAGCGCATCGCCGAGATGCTCAACGAACTGGTGCAGCGCCTCATCGACGAGGGCTACCTCAACACGGAGCAGGTGCCCCAGGTGCCCGGCACGTACGCGGAGGCCGGCGAGGGCCATGTGGATGACGCCCGGGAGGCCGCCCAGCACGTCGAGTTCAACCTGACACAGAAGGGCATCGATTTCCTGGGCTACCGCACGCTCAGGCAGCTGCTCTCCGCCGTGGGCCGCTCCAGCGCAGGCAGCCACGACACGCCGCACCTGGCCACGGGTGTCGAGGCGGAGGCTGCATCGAAGCCCTACGAGTTCGGCGACACACTGAACCTGGACATCCCCGCGACGCTCACCAACGCACTCGCCCGCGGCGGCATCCAGGTGCCCATGGACCTGGACTACGGTGACCTCATGGTGCACCAGGCCGAGTATCGCAGCTCATGTGCGACGGTGCTCATGCTCGATGTCTCCCACTCCATGATCCTGTATGGCGAGGACCGGTTCACGCCCGCCAAGAAGGTGGCGCTGGCGCTGTCCCACCTCATCCGCACCCAGTTCCCGGGCGACACGCTCCGCGTCGTTACCTTCGGTGACCGGGCCACGGAGATCCCCCTCCGGCAGCTCAGCCAGGCCAGGGTCGGACCCTACCACACCAATACGGCCGAGGGGCTGAAGCTCGCCCGCCGGCTGCTCCTGGCCCAGAAGAAGGACATGCGGCAGATCATCATGATCACCGACGGCAAGCCGTCCGCCATCACCCTCGACGACGGCCGCGTCTACATGAATCCCGCCGGCCTCGATCCCCGCGTCGTGAAACAGACCATGAGCGAGGTGGCCGGCTGCCGGAAGGCCGGCATCATCATCAATACGTTCATGCTCGCCCGTGATCCCGCCCTCGTCCAGTTCGTCGGCAGTGTCTGCGAGATGGCGCGGGGCAAGGCCTATTTCACCAACACCATGACGCTGGGCGAGTACGTCATGCGCGATTTCATGAAGCGCCGCACGAAGCGCGTCCGGTAGCCGCAGTTCTGCTCCTGAAGGGGCCACACGATCCCGTGTACGGCGTCCTGGCTCCGTGGCCCGCCGCTTGCAACTCTTTGTGCGTCCACGAATTACGCAGAAGGAGGCCCGATGCAGCGGGATGGCCGATACAATGACCAGGACAGCACCAGCCACAGCAACGCAGATGAGATCGAGGCGCGGGACGGCGCGGGTCGCGGAGAGCCGTCGGCGCCGGAGCGCCGGGCGGGCCGTCAGGGTGCATCCCGTGACATGGGCGAGCGCATGACGGAGCTGGATCGCGCAGGCACAGTCGAGGAGACCCACGACCGCAAGGCAGGCGGCAATGGCACCGGCACCCGGGACGGCGCAGGTACTGACGACGCCGACAGCAGCCCGCGGTCGTTCATGAAGAGTGGCCGCGGCTACATGACCCTGGGTCTGGCCGCGTCATCACTGGCGCTCCTGGCCGGTACCCGGGGCGGCGGCGCCGGAGCAGCCGGCAGCGCGGAAGCGGATGCGCTGGAGGAGGCCGCTGAAGGCTTCAAGCCACCGGAGCAGGTGACGGCGGAGGAAGGCGTGAAGTGGGATCTCCACGTGAGCGAACACGAGCGTATCGATTTCTTCGTCGAGTTCCTCATGGGCCGCAACTACGACAAGACGCGGGAATGGATCGAGCGCATCGGCAAGTATGGCCCGATGATCCAGAATGAGTTGCGCGAGCGGGGCATGCCCGAGGACCTGCTGTACCTGGCCATGATCGAGAGCGGCCTGAACCCGACCGCCTATTCGAAGGCCCATGCCTCGGGCTTGTGGCAGTTCATCTCGGAGACCGGGCAGCGGTACGGCCTGGAGGTCTCCGACTACGTGGATGAGCGCCGCGACCCGGTGAAGTCCACCGCCGCGGGGCTGACCTACCTGCAGGAGATGTACGATCGCTTCGACAGCTGGTACCTGTCGTCGGCGGGCTACAACACGGGTGAGAACCGCGTCGGCCGGCTCATGCGGGAGCGCACTGGTTCCGAGCGTGGCAGCGACGAGGGCTACTGGGACATCTGGGACCGGCTGCCCCGGGAGACGCGGGACTACGTGCCGCTCATGATCGCCATGGGTCACATCGCGAAGGAGCCTGGCAAGTACGGCTTCCACAACCTGCAATACCAGGAGCCGCTGGCCTTCCAGGAGGTCATCGTGCCGGGTGGTACGCAGCTTTCCGAGGTAGCGCGCGTCGCCGGTGTGAGCACCGACGTCATCGAGGACCTGAACCCCCACTTCCTGCGCGGGCAGACCCCGCCGGATCGGCGGATGGCGGTACGCGTGCCCGTCGGGCAGCAGGCGCAGGTCGCCGCTGCGCTCAACGGGGAGGCGTCAAACACCAACGCGGCATTCGCCGAGTAGGCGCTGCCGCGATAAGGCGATGATGGGGCCCGGCGCCAGCGGCGTCGGGCCCCATCACATTCCAGCACAGCTGCTTCAGTTCGCCTTCGGTCCCAGCCATGCGGCGCGGAACGCGCGCATGGCCGCGGTGAAGGGCAGGCCGGCCGTCTCGTTGAGTACCACCTCGAGTGTGGCATCCTCATGTACGACCACGTCAGCGGATCGCTGTACGCCCCGTTGCTCGAACGTGATGCGCAGTGGGTCGCCGGGTCGCTTGCCGGCGATAATCGCCGCCGCCTGTTCCGGCGAGGACACAGGCGAGCCATCCATGGCGACCAGGCGGTCGCCGCTGCTCACCCCGGCATCGTACAGGGCTGTCCCCCTGAGGACTGCGCCCTGCACGACGAGGCCTCCATCATCGGCCACGAGGCGGTTGCCGCCCATGGTCGCGGTGCCGGGCCGCGCAGGCCGTAACGTGATGCCCGCATGGGAGAGCAGGGTGGCGTAGTCCGCCGCTTCGTGGCCGTTGATGTAGCGACGGAAGAAGTCGTCAGCGAACCCGGCGTCACCCGTGACAGTGGCGAGCGTCTGCTGCAGGTCCTCCACGGTGAACGGTCGGGTGGGCGCGAGGTTCGCCTGGTGCACACCAAACTGCTGCCACAGCGCCCGCATGTAATCATCGAGCGTGATGCCCGGGAACCGGCTCCTGAGCGTAAGGTCCAGGGCCAGGCCGATGCCGGCGCCCCACGTGTAGTAGGAGATGAACGTGTTGGCCCGGTTCTGCGGGTCCACCGACGTCGCCGCGTCAACGAACGGCGCCTGCATGCTCATCTCACGCACCGTGAAGTACTGCCGCCCGGGCGAGTTGATGACGGTGTTCAGCGTGCCCGTCAGGCCGGCGGCATAGCGCGCATCATCCGTCACGCCTGCCCGACGCATGGTCAGCGGGCCGTAGTAACTGGTGAAGCCCTCGGCGAACCACAACTCGCCGGTCATGTTCTCGCGCTCGAAATCGAACGGCTCCAGGTCCTGCGGCCGGAGCCGTTCCACGTTCCACGCATGGAAGAACTCGTGGGACACGGTGCCCAGCAGGCCGATCATGTTCGTCGCCAGCGCGCTGCTGCTCGTCAGGATCGTCGAGTTGCGATGCTCCATCCCGTCGCCACTGGCCCACGGCACATACGCCGCGATGAACGTGTACGTGCCGAAGTCGAACGACGGCATCTCACCGAAGACCGCCGCCTGTTCCCGCACGATGGCCTGCGTATGCCGAGCGTACTCGTCCAGCTCGGCTGCGGTGCCCAGGTGGTGCATGGCGATCCGGATCGTCTGCGGTTCGCCGCCAGCCCCTTCCTGCCACTCCCTCCACTCCAGGCTGCTCAGGTTCGTGGGACTGTCCATGAAGTACTGCAGGTGCGGTGCGACGAAGTAGGCCGGGTCCGCTGTCGGCACGAGCTGTGTCGCCACCCCCCAGTCGGAGCCCGGTGGGACCGTGAACCGGATACCCACCGGCCGGTCCTCCGTGCCACGGGCCCAGATGAAGCTCGCCGGGATGTTCAGGTGCGCCTGCGTCGCATCAATGGCCGCATAGGTCCCGTCGGCCCGGTCCGCGAACAGTGTGTAGCTGACCTGCACCGTGCCGTCATGCCCGTGCACGTCCCACTGGTGCGGGTTCGGTCGCGTAACCGTCAGCGACCGCCCGTCGCCGTCAGTCGCGCGCACGTTGTACACGTTCTTGCCGAACTCGTGCAGCGCATAACGGCCCGGTGAGGATCGGCTCATGCGCAGTTCCAGCGGCGCCGCCGGCAGCGCGCGGTACGTCACGACGATCTCCGCCTCGTGACGGGTGGCGTTGGGAAACGCCACCTCATAGCGGACCGTATCCGTGGCCGCCGGCTGCACGCGCGGTGTCTCCACCGGGGCAGGCGCGGCTGCCTGAAGCAGCATCAGTAGCAGTGCATTCATGGGACCAGGCGCGAGGGTGGGAGGTTAACTGTCTGCCTGAAAATCGCAGGTGGGGCCGTGGATCACAACGGTCGGGGGACAGGCGCGGGCCGGTGGCAAATGAAAAGGGGCCCCGCCATCCGACGGGACCCCCATCCTTCATGACCGGTCCGGAGCCCTAAACGGGTCTCCGTCCTGAGATCACGCGGATCAGAACGACAATGATCGCGATGACCAGCAGGAGGTGGATCAGCCCGCCGATGGTCGTACCGGAGACCAGGCCGAGCAGCCACAGGACCAGAAGGATCAGAACGATTGTCCAAAGCATCGCATCCTCCAGTGAAGTTGCCGTGCAAGTTAAGCAAGGAGCGGGCCAATGCTGCGCACGGTCTGACGGGCCGCTACCTTGCCCTGGTATGACTGAATGCATGACGTTGCAATTATCGGCCCGCTGTCTGGCGGAGGGGATCCGGACGGGCGAGCTGGAGGCTGAGCGGGTGGTGGGCGATCATATCCGCCGGGTTCAGCAGTTGAACCCCGGTGTCAACGCCCTGGTAGCGGATCGGTTCGAGATGGCAATGGCGGAAGCGCGGGCAGTTGATGGCCTGACCGAACGGGACCGAACGGACCGGCCGCTGCTGGGCGTTCCGTTCAGCGTCAAGGAGATGATTGCTGTGGAAGGCATGCCGGCGACATTCGGTTGTGGCAACCGGCGGCACCGCCGTGCATCGGCAGACGCCACCGTCGTGGGCCGGCTCCGTGCGGCAGGCGCCATTGTGCTCGGTGTCACGAACGTTCCCGAGTGGGGCATGTGGTACGAGACGTATAACCACGTGTATGGCAGGACGAACAACCCCTGGGATCCGGGCCGGACCGCGGGTGGCAGTTCGGGGGGCGAGGCCGCGCTGGTAGGCATGGGTGGCAGTGCCTTTGGCGTGGGTACGGACATCGGCGGGTCCATCCGCATGCCTGCGGCCTTCTGCGGTGTGTATGGGCACCGTCCCAGCGGCGGCCTGCTGCCGTTGACGGGGATCTACCCGGTCTACTCGGACCCGACGGACTCCCCCATACCGGGGGTGCCGGCGACGCGCAGGGCGCCGTCGCTGGCGGTGGGGCCACTGGCCCGAGCCGCCCGTGACCTGCCTCTGCTGTTGCAGGTCATGGCCGGCCCGGACGGGGTGGACCCGAACGCGGCATCCATGGTTCTCCGGGATGCGGATACGGTGTCCTGGAGCGGTCGGACGGTGGTGCTGCTGCCCGAGCCGGACATCCGGCTGGCGGCCGGCGCCGCCTCGTCTGTCGCGGCGGCCGTGCAGAGCGCCGGTGCTGCACTGTCCGGGCTCGGTGCGAATGTGGTGGAAGCCCCGGCCGGCCTGTTCCGCCGGGCCGCTGACGCCTGGTTCTCGGCCCTGCAGGCGGAGGGCGGGCCTGGCTTCTCGGAACTGCTGGGCGGGGGCCGCCAGGTGTCGCCGATCCGGGAGACGCTCAGGGCCCTTGCAGGGCGTTCGGAGTACTCGTGGCCGGCACTGTTCTTCGCCCTGGGCGAGGTTCTGGGCAAGCGCGGCACACGGCGCATGCGGAGCGCGCAGGAGGAGACCGTGCGCATGGCTGCCCGTTTCAGGGACCTGACGGGCGACGACGGTATCCTCATCATGCCAGTGCACCCCCGGCCCGCACCGCGTCATAACGCGCCGGTGCTGCGACCGTTCGACTTCCTGTATACCGCCGTCTTCAACACATTGCGGGCGCCGGCGACATCAGTGCCGTACGGCTTTGACGAGCATGGGCTCCCTCTGGCCGTGCAGGTGGCCGCGCCCCACGGCCGCGATGACCTGAGCCTCGCCGCCGCGATAACCCTCGAGGCCACGCTCCCGGCATGGCGGCCGGCGCCCGCGACAATGGCAACGGCCTGACATGCCGCGCGTGCTGCTGCTCTTTGTGGACGGGGTGGGACTCGGCGAGGAAGATGCCGCAGTCAATCCATTCCTGCAGGCGCGGCTACCAGTGCTCACCGCGCTGGCGGGAGGCCGGAAGCTGACGCGCAGCGCCGCGCCGGTGTATGGTGACATCGCCAGCGTCGTTGGCGTGGACGCTCTGCTTGGTGGGGCGGGGACACCGCAGAGCGGAACGGGCCAGGCATCCCTGCTCACGGGCGTGAACGCCGTGGCCATGCACGGCCGACATTTCGGGCCCTGGGTCCCGGCCAGACTGCAGCGCATGGTCCGGGAGGAGAGCCTGCTGGCGGATGCGCGCGCGGCCGGCTACCGCGTGGCATTCGCCAATGCGTACCCGGAGGAGGCTCTCAGTGCGGCAGCGGGGCGGGCGGCGCCGGTCAGCCCCACGTCGGCCGCATCGGGGACGCCGTCCGGACCGCCCGCCGATGCGCGGGCCCATGATCGCCGGGCGCGCCGGCGGCGACGGTCGCCGTCATTTCTCCGGGCGGGGCCGCCGCTGGCGGCCCTGGGTGCTGGCCTGCTCACGCGTCATACCGCGGCGCTGGCCCGGGGCGAGGCCGTGGCCAGCGAACTGGTAAACGACGGGTGGAAGGAGGTCCTGGGCCGGCAGGACCTGCCGGACATTGCCGCGTCCGTTGCGGGCAGGAACCTGGCGAACATCGCCGGCGCCCATGACCTGACCCTGTTCGCCCATTACGCCACGGACTATGCAGGGCACCGCAAGCGGATGGACGATGCCGTGGCCGCACTGGAGCGGCTGGACGAGTTTGTGGGCGGGCTGATGGAACACCTGCCGAAGGATTCCATGCTCTTCATGGTCAGTGACCACGGCAACCTGGAAGACGTGCGCACCGGCCATACCCGGAACCCCGCCCTCGGCCTGGTGGCGGGGCAGGGCCATGCCCTTGTGGCCCGCCGGCTGCGTGCGTTGACTGATGTAGCGCCCATCATCCTCGACCTGCTGGCCCTCTGACCGTGGGCGGCCGTCAGCGCACGCCCCGGGGGCCGCGCCAGCGGTACGGTCGTCAGAGGGTGCGCCGGGCCAGTGCGACGCCGGCGAGGAGCAGGACGAGGGTGCCGTAGATGAGGATGTAGAGGAACGCTTCCCACGGCACCGGCAGCATGGAGCCGAAGGCGAGCTCGATGCGCATGAGCGCGCCCTGCGGCGGCAGGACGACGGACGTGACCTCTCGCAGGAATGCGGGCATGCCGGCGAAGTAGTCCACGCGGCGCAAGCCGTCCCAGACCATGGCGAGGATGCCCAGGAACAGGGCGATCCATGCGTCGGCGCGGGTGAAGACTGACAGCAGTGCCGTCAGCACACCGAACACGATGATCTGCGCGGCAATGAGCACGAACACCGTGGGCCCACCCCACTCACCCAGCACCAGAAAGTCGAAGGCGGGCATGAGCAGCGCGCTCATGATGAACGCGACGACTGAGAAAAGGGCGAAGCGCGCCGCGTACAGCAGGATGAGAGAGCGCGGCCGGACAGCGTAGAGCCGGGCGTACCCTTCATGTCGATCGGTGCTGAAGATGCCTGACATGAGCACGAGGGTCGCTATGAGCGGAAACCTGCCGATGAGCCAGCCGAGGATGAGGATACCCGACACGAGGGTGACACCGCCCAGCTCGAACAGGCGGTCCATCTCCATGTGGCCATGGCCGTCA
>DATHVP010000068.1:0-44357 GCA_035461245.1 Longimicrobiales bacterium
GGTCCTGCCGGCGCGGAAACGCCATACGTCCACCGCCTTCAGGTGCGGATCCACCGCCCAGTATTCCGGCACACCGAACTCGCCGTAGCGGCGCGGCTTCTTCACCCGGTCGATGGACGCCGACATGGGCGACACCACCTCGACGATGAGTTTCGGCGGCACCACGACGACGCGTCGAATGGTCGGCGGACGCGTCGCGAACCGGCGGTCCCGCCGTGCAACTCCAGGCGGTCGTATCGGCATCATACCGGCGGATTCAACAACGACCGGGGGACTCGTGCGCTTCCAGGTAATCGTTCTAGGCGTGCTGGTCGGCTGCGCGGGCGGAAAGCCCGATGCGGCTACGCCAGGCCCGGGTACGTCCCCGGTTCCCGAAGCAGCGGACAGCGCGCGCATTACGCGGCCCGACGCGGTCTGGGTCTTGACTACCGAGTTCCGGGGGCTGTACTCCGCAGGCTTTGAGGAGGAATCGTTCCGGCCGTGCGACTCCCGGGAACGGTGGTGGGTGGCCAACCCGGCGGAGCTGGGCCGGCAATATCAGGAACTGGGCGCCCACCCGTATGAACCTGTCCTCGCCGTGATCCTCGGCGATACATCCCGGGCCGGCCCGGCTGGCCACCTGGGGCTGTACCAGCGGTACGTCCGGGTCCACGCGGTCGTACGCATCGAGCGGCTCGACAGCCTGGCCGCTGGGGTGCCGCCGCGGTGTCCCGCTGGCTGAACCGCGCCGCCAGCACGGCCCCGGCGAGTCCGTACCATTTCGCCGGCCGCGCGTGCGAGCTGACGCAGCGGCCTCGCGTGTTATGTGGTCCTCAGGCCAGCAGCCCGTAAGCCATGCCGAGGAGCCCACAAACGCCCAGCGTCCGGAAGATACCCCACCGCAGGCCGAACAGCGTGACCACGGCCACAGCGCCGATGGCAGCGGCAGCGGGATCCACCGACCGTAGCACCGGCAGCGTCATGTCGATGAGTCCGCCGATGGCACGCGTCTCCCGGAACAGGGTGTGGATGCCGAACCAGAGGGCCAGGTTCAGGATCACGCCCACCACCGCGGCCGTAATGGCCGACAGTGCCGCTGCCAGCGCCTTCCGGCCACGGAGATGTTCGATGTACGGCGCGCCGACAAAGATCCACAGGAAACACGGCGCGAACGTGACCCACGTCGTGACCACCGACCCGGCCAGCGCCGCGAGGACCGGGTCCATGCCGCCAGCGTGGCGGTAGGCACCCATGAAGCCGACGAACTGCACCACCTGGATGAGGGGGCCCGGTGTGGTCTCCGCCATGCCCAGCCCGTCCAGCATCTCACCCGGCTCGAGCCAGCCATACACCTCCACCGCCTGCTGGGCGATAAAGGCCAGGACGGCATAGGCACCGCCGAACGTGACCACCGCGACCTGACTGAAGAACAGCCCCTGCACCACGAGGATGTTGTCCCGGCCGAGGAACAGGATCATGGCGATGACGGGAACCCACCAGATGGCGAGCCAGAGCGACGCTGTCGCCAGGGTGCGGCGCAGCGGCGGCGGATCGGTCGCGGCCGTATGGTCGTCGAACAGGCTGGGGCCCGCGACGGCGCCGTCCCCTGCAGGGCCGCTCGTCACCACGAACCGGTCTTCCCACAGCTTCCGGCCGACGTACCCCACCAGGGCCGCAGCCACAATGATGAGAGGGAACGGCAGCCCAAAGACAAATATGCCGACGAAGGCCGCCGCCGCGATGGCCGCCATTGCGCCGTTTCGCAGCGCCCGTCGTCCGAGGCGAAGCATGGCTTCCAGCACGATTGCCAGCACTGCCGGCTTCAGGCCGAAGAAGAGGCCGGCCACCAGCGCGGCGTCCCGGAACCCGACATACAGCAGGCTCAGCGCCAGGATGGCCAGGAAGCCGGGCAGGACGAAGAGCCCGCCGGCCACCAGCCCGCCGCGCCAGCCGTGGAGCATCCACCCGCCGTACGTCGCCAGTTGCTGTGCCTCGGGGCCCGGCAGCAGCATGGTGTAGTTCATGGCATGGAGGAACCGGTTCTGGCTGAACCACCGCTTCTCGTCCACCAGGATCTTCTGCATGACCGCGATCTGGCCGGCGGGTCCACCGAAGCTGTACGCGGCCACGCGCACCCACACCCGCAGCGCCTCGCCGAACGAGACGCCGTGCACCTCCCCGCCCTCCTGCGCATGCGGAGGGTGGCGCGGATCGGGCCGTGACGTGTCAGTCATCAGGTCCGGCAGTGACGGTTGCGCGAGAAAGACGGCGTCCCACCCTGGCGCCCGAGGCCAGCAACCGGTCTGGACCGCGAACGGCGACAGCGGGTAAACTCCAGATTCAAGGTGTGATCATACTTTCAAACCCACCCACAACGCGAACCCATGAAGCAGCTCATCGCCAGCCTCGCCATGACCCTCGCCCTCACGTCCTGCGGCGCCGCCCAGCACAACGACGCCGGCGCTGCGGCGAGCGGCACGGGGGACGCCGGTGGACAGGCCGCAGCCGACGTCGCCCAACCGGTGATCCCCGGCCTCGAGGTGCTGCTCCGGGACTCGGTGCACCTGGTGCGGGGCAAGCGCGTGGGCTTACTGACGAACCAGACGGCCATCACGTCGGCGGCGGAGAGCGGGATTGACCTGCTGCACGCGTCGCCGGACGTAAACCTCGTAGCCCTCTACGGTCCGGAGCATGGCCTGCGCGGCGGCGTCGAGGGCGGTGTGAAGATCGAGAGCGGCGTGGACGAGCGCACGGGCGTGCCCGTCCACTCGCTGTACGGGCAGGTGCAGCGGCCGACACCGGCGATGCTGCGGGGCGTGGACGTGCTGCCCTTCGACATGCAGGACATCGGCGCGCGGCCCTACACCTTCGTCTGGACCATGGCCATGGCCATGGAGGCGGCGGCGGCGCAGGGCATCCCGTTCATCGTGCTGGACCGGCCGAACCCCATCACCGACCGGATGGAGGGGCCGCTCATGGAGATGGCCATGCGCGACGTCGCCCAGGCCATTACCGGCTACTACCCCGTGCCGCTGCGCCACGGCATGACCGTCGGCGAGATCGCCCGCTACATCAATGCGGAATACGACGTCGGCGCCGACCTCACCGTCGTTCCCGCCGCCGGCTGGCGCGCCGGCGAGTGGTTCGACGAGACGGGCCTGCCGTGGCTGGACCCGTCGCCCAACATCCGTTCACTGGAGGCGGCCATCATCTACCCCGGCCTGGTGCTGTTCGAGGCGACGAACCTGTCCGTGGGCCGGGGCACCGACGCGCCCTTCTCCTACCTGGGCGCGCCGTGGCTGGACGCAGGGCCGCTGCTGGAGCGGGTGGCGCAGTACGAGCTTCCGGGCGTCGCGCTGGACACCACGTCGCTGGTGCCGGAAGGCGAGGGCTGGGTGCCGTTCCGCGGCGAGCGCATCCGCGCCGTGCACATCCGCATCACGGACCGGGACGCGTTCCAGCCCGTGTGGCTGGCGCTGGTGCTCATGACGGAGATCGGGCGGCAGCACCCCGGCGAGTTCCGCATCCTCAACAACGGCATGACACAGATGCTCGGCTCACACTGGGCGCGCCAGGCGGTGGACCGGCGGGAGGACCCGCACGTCATCTGGCGGCGCTGGCAGGAGGAGCTGGACCGGTGGGAGGCCGTCAGGGCACGCTACGCGCTCTACCGCTGAGTAAATCAGCGTATATACTGACAGCCAGGTTGACCGTGCAGTGCATAGCGCGTGCAGAGCCTGGGACGGCGCTTCGCATGTACTTGCGGCAGACCGAGGTAGCCAACCGTCGGAGGCGATACCGCGTCCAGTGCGAGCTATAGCGAAAGCGGTTTGACCTGTATGCGAGCGGACTGTAAAACTTTTCGCGGAAAGACGATTGTCCTGCGCCTCCACCCGGCGCACGGCGAGCCCCCCTAGCAGCTGTGTAACCGCGACGCTCTTACCACATGCCTCCTAGCCACCCGCTTCGCGCCACGGCTCACATCCAGACGGTGGAGTTCCCTTGATGATTGTGACTAACGTAGGGACAGCGCCGATGCCGATCTCGGCGTCTGATGTCAACGTCGCTCTCTAGGGCCCTTTCAAACGGACACCTTGCTTTTCGGCGGCCTTGACGAGGGCGTGATAAGTCGGACTGCTCACGGGCGTCCCATTGAGCCACACCCAAGGCGTGCCAGGGACACCTGTACCTTCACCAATTCTACGGCCTTCAATGATTCGTGAAAATGATTCGTGGGGCCGAATGAGGCAGTTGGAGAATTCTTCCAAGTCAGGAACCTGTGCAGCCGCAGCCAACGTATAAAGACCGTCGAGCGATTGGATCGCAGGTTGAGAATAGATCACACGGTACATTTCCCAAAATTGGTGTTGCTCCGCGGCACACTCCGCAGCGACAGCCAATTCCATGGAGAAAGGTCGGCCGCGGATCGGATAATGCAGGAACACTAGGGCGACCTCATTCGGGAACGACTGGTATAGAGAATCCACAACAGGAACGAGGTTTCTGCAGTGCGGGCACGTGAAGTCCATGAACTCGGTGATCACCACCGGTGCGTCTGCAGACCCTAACCGAATTCCAGCATTATTGTGCTGTTCCCAGTTCTGGATCGCGACAGCATCGATGCCTAAACTTGTTCGGCTGCGATCAGATAGATAAACGCCGACCATGGTGGCCGCCGCCACCATCAGCACGACAGTTGCCAGGCTTTCGATCTTTTCGCGCATGCATTGCACCTTGTTAGCGGTGGACATTTCGCTAGAATCGCGGCTTCGGCGCGGGTATGCACATCCCACTTCAGTATCGTAGTAAGGCATGGCGCGCCCAATGCCGGAGGGCCCGCGCGCCCTGCCTACCCTCCGGCATGGAACCGCGGAGGCGCGATTATGTATCGGATCCCCAGTCGGTGCACAGAATGACCCCGCATTCGTGAGTGCCACAAACTGGACCACTCGTGCACTGCTCATGAACGTCGGCCCCGCATGCTTGAGAACCGATGCACTCGCCTGCCTCACAAGGATCACCAAGGCCGATCTCGCAGGCATCCAAAGTGCCGCAGTACATCATCTCGGAGCATGTCCCCATCGCGGCCTGGCTGACATCGGGATAGCCGAGAGACATCACCACAAGCATCGTGGCGAGGGACAATCCCCACAACAGGCGTCGCCGAGTCCGAACCTCCCCTAGACTTCTCATGCAATTCTCCTTTGTGAATGGACTCACCAGGTTCGCCGAATGATACCACCCCATAGGAAATTCCCCCGGCCCCTTTTCGTGAAAGCGGGTGACGTTTGTGGCGTGGCTCTGCCGCTGCGACAGCCTCCGTTTCTCGCAAGCAACCAACCGTATGCGCGCGGCCCCGGCGATAACGCAAGCATTTCGTCCATCTGGGGCGAACGCTAAGGGATGGTGAATACTTTTCCCGGCGACGTTTTCCCTGCTAGAGCCGGATAACGCGTGAGTTCAGACAACGCCGGGCATCATCCAATCACGTCGCGACTGGAGGATCCGAGCTGACGCTACGTTTGGTTCGTCCTCGGAACATTGTGAGCAACTGCTCCGAGGAGAGTTTCGCAGGACCATGCCCGGTCAAGCGCTGAATGAACTTGCTCAAATCTCGGTAGCTCTCGAACCCCATTCTTATGGCCACGCTTTCCCATGTACCGAGCACGGGTTTCAACGTTACACACCGCAGCGCGATGAGCCAGCGTGCGATCCATCCTGCGGGTGGAAGCCCGTCCATTCTTAGAGAATCTTGGAGGTGGTGTGGCTTACTCCCTCGAATCCACAATTCAGCCATTCTCGGAACGGAAAGGGAGAGTTTGCCATCGTCAGGAAGTGCCCGATGTGCGTCAAGGAATATTTTCTGCAAAAAATCAATCCAATCTCTTGAAATTCCTAAGCCGGCAAGTCGACCAACGGTTGCGTAGGCGTGAGCGAGGCCGCACGCATCGAGAATCAGTTCAGCCACCTCTCCCGCAATCTGATCCTTGGGCTCCTCAATAACGTTCATTAATCCATGACGGGCTAACTTTATCCAGCCATCTATAGGAAAGTCCCGGCCGGAAGGATAGGCGACAACGGGCGAGCGTAAGGCGAGGCGCATAACCTGTGGAAGGATGTCGTAGTAGCCCATACTGTCCGCTCGCGCGCACGGATCGAGGATGAGGATATCCGGCCTGATCGCTGTAAGCTGTCGGTCGATATGACGCCAGCTCTCACAATCATGCAGAATAAGCAGACCCCGACGGTTCTCCCGCATCCACGTACTGGCCCTCTCGATTCGAGCAACTTGTTCCTGGTTCGCGAGCATGCAGAGGGTAACAAGTTTCATGCGATCCCCATCGACCAAATCACAGGCACTTTCTGAACTGGGGTTGCGGCACGTGTCAGGTCCCGCGCCGATCCAGCGGATAGCGCCTCACGGATTCCACGTCCAGGTCGTTGGTCCACCGCCCGAGGATGTATGCTTCCCCGATGTCGTGCACTTCGAGCCGGCCTGGCAGTTCGACGATGCCGCGGGCCCGTCCGTCAGCATCAAACACCAGCCATTCCGCCGTGGCGTCTTCGCCCGGCCGGAACAGCTCGGCCCAGTACCAGCCCAGGTGATCCACCCGGATGGCCTGGAAGGCGGGCACCGTCTCCGGCAACCCCATAAGCTCATAGACGCCCCGCAACTCCCGGGGATCGGGGGCCCTCTGGACGTACGCATCCAACGCATCATCGGGCGTCATGCGGGGCGGGGCATCCACTCGAAGGATCGAGACCAGTCGGCCGTCAGCGTCGAACTGTCTAAGCTCAAATCGGGGATCGCCCGGCAGGACGGGACCTGCCGGTCCCGCAGCGCCGACATTCTTCTGGTCGAGAGGGCCGGTGACAAGGACCGGGGGGCCGGACTGCGTGTACCGTAGCATCCTGATCGGGTGAATCATCAGCGTATCCGCCGCAGCGCCGGCCACGTCAACCCAGCGCAGCGCGAGCGGGAGTTCACACGGCGCGTTCTCCGGGCACGAAGTGGATCCGGAAACCGATCCGAACACTGCTCTCCCCCCAGCCGACGTTGTTGGCGTCCCGTTGAAGAGCGGCCCGCCTGGACTGTGAGATCGTACGCCGGACCCATCGGCCGCCACCCAGGTGAAGGCGCGTCGCATCCGGTCATAGATCAGCAGGCTGTCCGCCAAGTACCGCGGTACGAGCAGTGGGTCCATGAACTCGCCGGGGCCCTGGCCCGAGCCACCGACGCTCCGAACATGCCCACCGGAGGCGGTGAACCACCGCAACTCCCGGCTAGCGCCGTCAACAACGATAAAGCCACCGTCGGACAGGCCCACGATCCCCCTGATCCTGTGGAACTGGAAGCGAGGGTCCCCATCGACAGCGCCCAGTTCTAGGTCCGGCACTGAGTCGACCACCCAAGGCAGGAAGGTGGAGAGTGCGTCCCCCGAAGCAGTCACTATCCGTGCCCCTGCGCTGTCCCTCTCGCTGTATTCTGCGGACGGTAGAGACGCCCGGGCAGAGTCATCGGCACAGCCCGTGAACGTGCCCAGTACGCCTAGTACGGCAACTGTACGTGCGACTCTCG
Source organism: Longimicrobiales bacterium (assembly GCA_035461245.1). Lineage (GTDB taxonomy): Bacteria > Gemmatimonadota > Gemmatimonadetes > Longimicrobiales > RSA9 > SH-MAG3. Next base: position 7,559 of record DATHVP010000068.1, read on the forward strand.
AGTCGATCATATGTCATCCTCCGAGTTTGGGTAGGCATCGGGGGCTGCACGCTGCATTACGCCACAGGCGTATGCGACTTAACTGCCACGGCGAAATTGGCCGTGGACTGCGTGGACTGCGTGGACTGCGTGGACTGCAATTTATTGACCCTGTTGTGGGCTGTCAAGATTTTGCACTCTTCGCACCCGAGGCCGGCCAGCCCAGCCCTTCGGGCGGGCCCGCGGGAGACCGGCGCGCCCCTACTACCAGCGCCCCCTCCTACATCCAGGGCTCGTCCGCCGTCGGCCCGTAAATGGACGGCACCGCGGCGTCGGCCATGCGCAGGTAGACGGAGAACTGGCCGCGATGGTGGATCTCGTCGTGGAGCAGGAACCAGAGCCACTCCATGCGCGTCATTTCACCCATCTGCTGCGGCCCCGTGAAGAAGCTGACCTTGTGCTGGAGCTCGTCATCGGGCGTCGCCTCGATCATGGAGCGGAACTGCTCGTGCGACGTCGCGTACGCCGTCAGCAGCTCGTCCCACGACTCGGGCGGCTCCGGCATCTCGCCCTGCATCAGCTCCTGCAGCCGGTTCTCGTAGACGGCCATGCCCAGCCCCCGCTCGACGACGAAGACCCACGCCAGCTCCCGGGCCGTCCGGCATTTCGGGTGCGGCTGCAGGTCCAGCCGTTCGGCGGGGTAGGCGCGCAGCACCTTCATGGTCGTTGCATGTTCGCGGTCATAGACCCGGAGGAATACGGCTTTCGACGTGGCGGGGCGGGACTCGGCAGTGGACATGCAGCGCTCCTGTGGCTCGGTTCGCGGCGGAGGGGTGGGAGCCAACTATGGTGGCAGTAGCGACGTCGTGTCAACGATGACGCTGACCCGCTGGCAGAAGAGTCTGCCCCCGGGCGTTATCTTGAGGAGAACGGCCGAACCAGGACGGAGCGGAGACCATGGACAGAGCGAACATCATGCGGCGCAGGAGCTTCTGGACCCCATTCACCGCCCTGGCCATCCTGGCCGGCTGCAGCGACCTCGCCGGCCCAGACGCCGCCGGATTCCCCCTCATCGTCGAGGTGGACATCCCGGTGGCGCAGCAGCAGGTGTACGAGGAGGACGCCGTGCGCCTGGCCATCCGCGAGCTGCGGCAGAGCGGCTCCCGGGCCCGCCATGACGTCGAGCCACCCGCCGCCCTGGTGCAGGGCCTGTTCAACTCCCTCGCAGCGGTTTATGCGACGTCGCACGCCGCCCGCGACTCCGTCGTCGAGATCTTCGGCATCCGCACCTTCCCGTACCCTGCCACCAGGGAGATCATGGTGCGCGTCAACCCGTCCCACTCGTGGACACAGGCGTGGCGCGAAAAGAACGCGCTGACCGGGAACGCGGCCGTAGATGCCCTGGTCACCCAGTACGGCCTCACCGTGCGCGAGTACTACCTGTGGAGCATCGGCGACGTGGCCCTGCTGCGGTCCGCCCGGCCATTGAACGCCGCCGCGCTGGCACAGCGGTTCGAGGCCCTGGCCGGCGTGGTCTGGGCCGAGGAGAACGGCGCCATGGGCGACGGCAATGACATCCGTGCCTCCCGCCACGGCGACGGCTGGCGGCTGGACTACAGTGTCGGCTTCGGTGATTGCCCCGCCGGCTGCATTGACCGCCACACCTGGTCCTTTGCCGTGGCGGCCGACGGCGGCGTCACCTTCCTGGGCGCCTCCGGGCCACCGGTCCCACCTCCCTATTCCGCCGGTAGCCCCTGAACGACCGATTCCCCCGTCTACGTAATCCGCAACGGCCGGCTACGTAACTTCATCCCTGCCCTCGGGCGGTGCAGTTCCGCATCATGGAGCGGACCGCCATCGTGGAGGGCACATGCAGATACTGGAGCCGGTACCCGGCACGCACCCCGACCACGTCGTCAATGACGTGCATTCAAGGCTCAACGCGACGCGTGTAGCCGGCATCGCCGCACCGCGTGACCTCGACCAGCTGGTAGCCGCCGTCAGGCAGGCCGCGGCAAGGCGGCTCCCCGTGGCTGTGGCCGGCGGCCGGCACGCCATGGGCGGCCAGCAGTTCTGTGAAGGCGGGCTGCTCATTGACATGCGCCTCATGGACTCGGTACTCGGCTTCGACCCGGAGCGCGGCCTGATGGAGGTCGAGGCCGGCGCCATGTGGCCGAAGGTCATCGAGGCCACCCACGCGCTTCAGGGCGAGCACATCCGGTGGGGCATCCGCCAGAAGCAGACGGGCGCCGACGATCTCACCATCGGCGGCACCATCGCGGCCAATGGCCACGGTCGCGGCCTGCTCATGCAGCCGTTCGTGGACGACGTCGAGTCCGTCACCGTCGTCACGGCCAGCGGCGACGTAGTTCGCTGCAGCCGTGAGGAGAACGCGGAACTGTTTTCCCTCGTCCACGGCGGCTACGGTCTGTTCGGCATTGTCGCCAGCGCCACGCTCCGGCTCGGGCCCCGCCTCAGGCTTCGCCGCCTGGTCAGTGTCCTCGACGTCGATGACGCCGCGAACGCCATCTACCGCCGCATCGATGAAGGTTGCCTCTACGGCGACTTCCAGTACGCCATCGAGCCCGCCGATGAGGACTTCCTGCGGCGCGGCGTCCTCGCCGTCTACGCGCAGGCGCCAGCGGACGCGGACGTCACCGACGCCGGTACGAACCTGAACCGGGAACAGTGGATGGGCCTGCTCGAGCTGGCACTGCGCGACAAGCGCCGCGCGTTCCAGCTCTACAGCCAGCACTACATCGCGACGCACGGCAACGTCTACTGGTCGGACGTCATGCAGCTCAGCACGTACGTGCCGTCATACATCGAGGTGATGGAACGGCTCAGCGGCTCTGCCCACGGCGAGTCCCTGGTCATCGGCGAGCTGTATACGCCTGCCGGCAGCGCCCTCGACTTCCTCGATGAGTCGCGCCGCATCCTGCGGGAGACCGGCGCCGAGGACGTCTACGGCACCATTCGCGCAATACGGCAGGACACCACGTCGTTCCTGCCATGGGCGCGCCAGGACTTCGCCTGCGTCATCTTCAACCTGCGGACCCTGCACACCGCCGCAGGCGTCGCCCATACGCGCGACGCGTTCCGGCGCCTGAACCAGGCGGCTCTCGACCGCGGCGGCTCGTTCTTCCTCACCTACGGCCGTTCCGCCACGCGCGACCAGATCGAGCGCGGCTACCCGCGCTTCCCGGAGTTCCTCCGGAAGAAGCGGGACTACGATCCGGAGTTGCGCTTCCAGAGCGAGTGGTGGCGCTGGTGTGCCCGCATGTTCGAGTGAGTGACGCCGCCCTCAGCCACCGGACGTCGACGGCTCCGCCCGCAACGGCCGCGCCCCGCCGCCGCTGATCTCCAGCACTTCCATGGGCCCGCCGTAGTATTCGGCGAGGCCGACGTCGATGGCCCAGATGCGGCCGTCGCAGTAGGAGGTGACACCCTGCCGGTGTACCGTGTGGCCCACGATCATGCGCTGGCCGCCCAGGGTCTCCAGCGCCTGCGCGACGGTGGCACACGCCTCGTCGTCCGGGTTCTGCGAGTAGAGGCGCGTCCAGATGGGTGTGTCGGAGCCACGCACCCACTGCGGCTGCTCGCCCTCCCCGCGCAGCCACGCCCGGATCTCGCCATTGATGTTCTCGATGCCGTACTCGGCATGGTGCGGCAGCACGCCACCGTGGACGAACACGTTGCCGCCCACCATGACGATGGTGTTCCGCTTCGCCAGCAGCAGCGCGTACTCGCCGCCGGGGGTGAATGCGAGGACCCGGCCCCGCTGCTCCGGCGGCCACTCCGCCAGTGCTGAATCGGCGTGCAGGTGGGTGGCGACGTCGGCGAAATCGGCGAACCCGCCCTCCGTCACGTAGCGCAGGTCCAGCAGCGCGTTCATCAGTTCGTGGTTGCCGTTCAGGGCGTGGAAGGCGCCGCCGGCGCGGGCGGCCTGGACGGTGAGGCGGTCGAAGAGCCGGAGGATGGCCCGCTCGTCGTCGCCCCGGTCCGTCTGGTCTCCCGTCTGGACGACGACGAGGCGTCCGCCGACCCACCGGTCCTGCTCGTCGATGGCGCCGGCCAGGCGTAGTGCCCTGCGGGCGGCGTCGAGGTCGCCATGGACGTCGCCAATGGCCACGATCCTGGGCGCGTCGGGGAACCGGCTGGGCAGTTCGCGGGCGCCGCCCTCCAGGCTGGCGCAGCCTGCGGCGGTGGCGGCCAGGGCGAGAATGCCGGTGAACAGGCGCAGTGGCTTCAGGGTCATGCCGTCCTCCAGCAGGGGCATGGGATCGTCGGGTCGGGTCCGGGAGGATAGCGACTGCCGGACGCCGGCGAAAGCCGATGTCGTGCACTGCCGGCGGGCCTCCGCGCGGAATGGCGCACCGCGGCGGAGGGAACGAATCCGGGTGACGCGGTACAATATTGGTTACAGGTGCAACCCGATTGAGTGGAGACATAAATGCGGATCAGAATCCTTGCAGGAGCCGGCCTGGTGGCCCTCAGCGCCGCCGGCTGCGGAGTGACTGTTGGCGGTCCGGCGGGCGGACCGGGCGTGGTAACCCAGCCCGCGTCGATGCCAGCGCCGGAAACGGCCCCCGATGTCGTAACGGCACCGGCTGCGGGCGGTGGTGCGGCCAGCACGGCCAACTCTCTGCTGCAGGAGTGGACGGGCCCGTACGGCGGCGTGCCGCCGTGGGACCAGGTCACCCCGGAGCTGTTCCCCGAGGCCTTCCAGGCCGGCATCAACGCCCGCCGCGTGGAGATCCAGGCCATCGTCAACAACCCGGCTGCGCCCACGTTCGAGAACACGTTCGTGCCGCTGCAGAACGGCGGCCGGCAACTCAGCCGCGTGCTGACGCTGTTCTCCGTCATGACCAGCAACATGAACAACGCGGAGTACCAGGCGCTGGACCGGGAGTGGTCGCCGCGGCTGGCGGCGGCGTCCGACGAAATCACGTTCAACGAGGCGCTGTTCCGTCGCATCGAGGCGGTCTACAACAACCGCGCGACGGCCGGCCTGACGCCGGAGCAGCAGCGGCTGGTGGAGCGGACATATGCGGCCTACACCCGCGCCGGCGCCCAGCTCACGGCGGAGCAGAAGGAGCAGCTCGGCCGGATGAACCAGCAGCTGGCGACGCTGTTCTCCGAGTTCTCGTCGCGGGTGCTGGCCGACGAGAACGCGTGGGTCCACATCACCAGTGAGGCGCGCCTGGCCGGGCTGCCGGAGTCACTGGTCGCGTCCTACCGGGCGGCGGCGCAGGAGCGCAACCTGGACGGCTGGGCCGTGGTGAACACGCGCTCCAGCGTGGACCCGTTCCTGACCTTCGCCGACGACCGGGCGCTGCGTGAGGAGGTCTGGAAGAAGTTCAAGAGCCGCGGCGACAACCGTGACGGCGACGACACCAATGAACTCATCGAGCAGATCGTGAAGCTGCGCGCGGAACGGGCGCAGCTCCTGGGCTATGACAGCCATGCGCACTGGCGCATGGAGGACACCATGGCGCAGGACCCGGACGTGGCCATGGAACTGATGATGCGCGTCTGGCCGGCGGCCGTTGCCCGGGTGCAGGAGGAAGTCGCCGACATGCAGGCTGTTGCCGCCCGTGAGGGCCAGCGCATCACCATCGAGCCGTGGGACTACCTGTACTACGCCGAGAAGGTGCGGCAGGAGCGCTACGACCTGGACCAGAACGAGGTCAAGCCGTACTTCGAGCTGAACAACATGATGGACGCCATGTTCTACACGGCGAACCAGCTCTACGGCCTGGAGTTCCGCGAGATCACCGGCACCGTCCCCGTCTTCCACCCGGACGTGCGCGTGTGGGAGGTGACTGAGGACGGTGCGCACGTCGGGCTGTTCTATGGCGACAACTTCGCCCGCACCGGCAAGCGCTCCGGCGCGTGGGCGTCCACGTACCGCGGCCACGAGACGTTCACCGGCGCGCGCATCCGGCCCATCAGCTCGAACAACAACAACTTCGTGAAGGGCGCGCCGGGCGAGCCGGTGCTCATCTCTCGCGATGACGCGGAGACACTGTTCCACGAGTTCGGCCACGCGCTGCACACGCTGCTGTCGGAGGTGAACTACCCGGGCCTGGCGGGCACGCCCCGGGACTTCGTCGAGTACCCGTCACAGGTCATGGAACACTGGGTGCTGACCCGGCCCATCCTGGACCGCTTTGCCCGCCACTACCAGACCGGCGAGCCCATGCCGCAGGCGCTGGTGGACCGCATCAAGGCCAGCGAAACGTTCAACCAGGGCTACGCGACGACGGAGTACCTGTCCGCCGCCATCGTGGACATGATGCTGCACACCGATCCCGATGGCGTCGTCGATGCCCGCGCGTTCGAGCGGGACGCGCTGGCGGAGATCGGCATGCCCCGTGAGATCGCGCTGCGCCACAGGCTGCCCCACTTCCTGCACCTGTTCAGCAGCGACGCATACTCCGCCGGCTACTACAGCTACCTGTGGTCGGAGGTCATGGACGCCGACACGTGGCAGGCATTCGAGGAGTCGGGCAACGTGTTCGACGCCGAGCTGGCCCGGCGCATGCGCCACTATATCCTGGCGCCTGGCAACACAACGGACCGGGCGGAGGCGTACCGCCAGTTCCGCGGGCGGGACCCGCGGGTCGAGGCCCTGCTGCAGGTCAGGGGGTTCCCGGTGCAGTAGCCGGGCCGGCAGCTGGATAAGGCGGGGGCCGCGGCACAGTGTGTCGCGGCCCCTCTTCATTGGTGCCGGCCGTCCGCCTGCGACCAGGCCACTGAGGGTGCCTCTGCGACGGCGGGCAGCACCAGCGTGAAGCGGGAGCCGGAGCCCGGCGCGCTGTCGGCGACGATGTCGCCATCCATCAGCCGCGCGAGGCGCCGGCTGATGCTGAGGCCGAGGCCGGTACCGCCGAACTCGCGGGTGTAGCCGCTGTGGCCCTGGACAAACGGCTCAAAGATCTCCTCGAGCTTGTCCGGGTCGATGCCGATGCCGCTGTCCGTGACGGCGATCTCCACGCGGGGTGCGGCGGTGCCGTCTTTGCGGAGGGCGGCATGGACGGAGACCTGGCCGCCTTCCGGCGTGAACTTGACGGCATTGGCCAGCAGGTTGAGCAGCACCTGCTCCAGGCGCTGGGGGTCGGCATGGGCCACCAGGTCCGGCTCCACCGAGACGTCCAGCGACATGCGCTTGCTTTCCACGACCTGCGACACCAGGGCGCAGGCGGCGTCCACCGCCGGCTGCACGGGAGCGGGGCGGGGTGCGACGGTCAGGTTGCCGCTCTGGATCTTGGACAGGTCGAGGACGTCGTCCACCAGCGCGGCGAGCTGACGCGCCGCGCGCTGGGAGCGCTTGAGGTAGTCGCGCCGCGTGGCATCCGGCAGGTCGTCGAGTTCGAGGACCTGGTTGAAGCCGAGCACGGCATTGATGGGGGTGCGGATCTCGTGGCTCATGGTCGCCAGGAAATCCGACTTTGCCCGGTCCGCCGCCTCTGCCCGCAGCCGTGCCTCCTCGGCGCGGAGATGAGCCTCGGACAGTTCCTCCGTCAGCGTGCGCGCTTCCCGGAGTCGGGCCTCCAGCTCATCGTGTGACGCGGCCACCTGCGTCGCCATGCTGTTGAAGGCGGCGGCGACGCGATCCATCTCCTCGCTGCCGGCATCGGCATCCACCCGCGCGGCGTAATCTCCGGCCGCGACCCGGTCCGTCGCCTGCGCCAGCCGACGCAGGCCCCGGGTCAACCGCTGGCTTAGCAGCACCGCAGCCGCCACACCCGCAAGGATCAGGAACACGCCAGCGCCAAGCATGCGGGCCATGAAACCTCGCGCGCCATCCGCGATCACCGCATCGGACATCTCCACGACGATGTACCACGGGATGCCCTCGACTCCGCGGGCGCGGACCAGGGTCCGTTCCCCATCGCTCTCGCGGATGACAGCGTCGCCGGGCGGTGGCAGGCTCAGCGGCGCCGTGACCGGCGCACCCGCGAGCGTTACCCAGATGCTGTCACCTTCGTAGTAGTAGTAGACCCGGGCGTCCTGGCCTATGAGATGCTGGAGTTCCTCGGCGGCGCCCGGGCTACCCACGCGGCGGCGCTGCGCGATCCAGCCCAGCCGCTCGCCAGCGTCGGTGACCGGGGCAGTGCTGTAGTACAGCACCGCGTCGCCCTCTGAGTGAAACGCGCCGTAGGCGGGTGCCGAACCGAGAGGCACGGGGCGGGCGGGCGGGCGTTCCAGCGTCAGCTCAGCCGGCAAGTCGCTGAAGACGACCCGGCCGTCCCTGTCTCGCAGTTCGATGGGCAGGCCTGCGTCCGCGCCGCCGCGCAACCTGCTCAGCCGGTCAACCAGTGCGTCGGGATCCACGTCCTCGCCTCTCAGCGCCATCACCACCACTGAATCGCTGGCGACTGACAGGAGCAGTTCGCGCCGCTGCTCCGCCGTGCGTGAGGCCAGGTTTGACAGCTGCTCCGCTACCAGGGCGAGGCGCTCGTCCGCGGCGACGTAGTTAAGCCGGCGCACCTCTCGCCCCGCGATGACCACCGACAACAGCACGGCGACGACGGCCATGCCCGACAGGGCGACGGCCAGCAGAGCACGGAGCGACACGGACCTCGACAGGCGCACGGCTCCTCCACGATGAGGCGGAACGTGGAATCTACACCGCGAACCACGCCAGCGCAGTAGCCGCGAGCGCCCCGGCGGACGCCGCGGTAATCGCCAGTGGCAGCTGGGTTGTCACGTGGTCCATGAGGTCCCCGCCACAGGCCAGCGACGACAGGATCGTCGTGTCCGAGATGGGCGAGCACTGGTCACCGAAGACGGCACCGCCCAGCACTGCGCCAAAGCAGATGGAGATGTAGAACGGATCCGGCTGGATGGCCCAGGCCAGGGGCATGGCCAGCGGGAAGACCACGGCGTACGTGCCCCATGACGAACCAATGGAGAACGCCACCACCATGCAGATGGCCATGAGGATGGCCGGCAGCAGCACCGGTGCGATGATGCCGCTCGTCGCCTCAACAATGAACGCCGCAGTACCCAGCTGGCGGGAGACGCCGCCCAGCGTCACGGCCAGGCCCAGCACGATGGCGCCGATGGTGACGCCCTTGCAGCCGTCCACAAAGCCCTCAATGGAGTCCTTCAGCGACAGCCCCTTGGCCATGGCGACGATGAACGCGACCAGCACCGCCGTGCCGAACGCCTCCGCGATGTAGACCGTCCCCGCACCACCCTGCATGCGCGAAACGATGTACGGGATGATGGCCACGCCCAGCAGCGTGCCCATGGGCAGCAGGAAGTCGGCGAGCCCTGTGGGATAGTGCGTGGGCACGCGCAACTGGGTCAGCTCATCCGCGGCCAGAGGGCGGGCATCCGGGGCATTGAGTTCGCCCGTCGTGCGCGCCCGGTCAATGGCCCTCTGCATCTTGCCACCCACCCACGGCAGCATGCCCAGTGAGAAGAGCAGCGTCATGATGACGGCGAAGATGCCGTAGAAGTTGTACGGGATGGAACGGAAGAAGAAGGTGACGGCGTCCTGCGTTGTCTCGAACAGGGGTATCGTGCCCACCACCAGCCCCGCCACGTACAGCGGCCAGGCGTTGAACGGAATGACGGTCGCCGCGGGCGAGGCCGTGGAGTCGACGACGTAGGTGAGTTCCTCGTGGGACACGCGCTGCCGGTCGGTCACGGGGCGCACCGTCGTCCCGGCCAGGACTGTCGAGATGGTGCCGCCCTGGTGGAAGACCACACCCATGAGCCAGGCGAAGAAGCGGGCGGAGCGGGGACCGCGCACGATGCCTGCCGCAGCCCACTCCGCGAAGGTTATGGCGCCTCCGGTCCGTGTCCACAGGCCGATGAGCCCGCCCAGAGCCCACAGGTAGACGAGCAGGATGAGAGCGTACTGCTCGCTGCCGATGGAGGGGATGAGGAAGTCGCTGACCAGGTTGTACTGACCGCTCACGATGCCGCCCACGGCCACGCCCGCGAACAGCGCGGATACGACTTCCCGCGTGATGAAGACCAGGATCAGCGTGGTCAGCGCTGGGAGCAGGCTCCAGAAACCGATATGTCCGCCCTCGTCGGGCATCGTGCCCGCGGCGAAGAACCAGAGGATCAGTATCACGGCTACGATGCCGGCACCCATCGTCCAGCGCCTGATCCGCTCCGGATGCGATGTCATGGACTCGGGACTCGGCTTGTCGACCTGCGGCAGGCGCGGCTTGTCTTCCATGTTGTCTCCGGCAGCGTGCGGGCTGGGTGGTGCCGCGTAGAGTCGCGCGCCGACCGCGCCGGCGCAACCCCGTCCCGGACATCGCGGTGTTCGCACGCACTGCGTGGCCGTGCGCGTCAGTTGCCCTGTCGCGGGGACTCGCAGGGTCCTATTTTCGTCCCGCTGGAATGGGCCCAGGCACCCGGGACGACACTTTGTCCCTGCGACGTACCGTCGTCTCTGCTGCACCCACCCTGCGTAACGACCTGCCGACGCCGTACCCCGGCCACGCAGGCCGAAGTCTAAAGATCATCCTGAGGAGAAATCGCATGCGCGCAAGAGCATGGCCCCTCGTCCTGGCGGCGGCCCTCTGGCCAACGCTGGACGTGGCCGCCGAGGCCGCACCCGCAACAACCCCCAGCCTGGACATGGCCAGCGCCATTGTCCAGCAGCAGCGCGGTGTCGTACGCGGCCGCGTGACGTCAGACACAGGCCAACCCCTCGAACTCGTGCAGGTCTCCATCGTGGGGACGAGCATGAGCACGGCTTCGGGTGCAAATGGCGAGTTCCTCATCGCGAACGTGCCCGCGGGCCTGTACACGGTCCGCGCCCAGCGCATCGGCTTCGCCGACGCGACGCAGGAGAACGTGCGAGTCACGGGCGATGGCACCGTTACCGTGAACTTTACCATGCGAGTCAGCGCACTGACGCTGGACGAGGTAGTGGTCACGGGTGTGGCGGACCCCACGTCGGCCCGGCGCGTGCCCTTCACGGTGGGCCGCGTCAGCGGTGAAGCGCTGCAGGTGCCGCAGACGAACGCGGTATCATCGCTGCAGGGCAAGGTGGCTGGCGTTTCCGCCATCTCGCCGGCCCAGCCGGGAGCGGGCATCAACATCGTCATGCGTACGCCGACGAGCATCAACCGTGGCAACACGCCGCTCATCGTGGTGGACGGTGTCATCCTGGCCAGCACGTTCGGCCGCTCGACGACGGACCTGTCGGCCATGGATATCGAGAGCATCGAGGTCGTCAAGGGAGCGGCTGCGGCATCCATGTACGGCTCACGGGCGTCGGCGGGCGTTGTCCAGATCCGCACCCGCCGCGGCACCGGACTCGAGGTGGGCCGCACGCAGTTCACGGTCCGCTCGGAGTTCGGCAACAACACCCTCGCCCGTCGCATCGCCCTGGCCAGTCATCACCAGTACCTGACCAATGCCCAGGGCCAGTATATCAACTCCATCGGCGAGGTCGTGGACCGGTCGGGCCGGATTCCCCGGCCGGAGTCCGAGCGCTTCCTCGACGTGCCCTACCGGGATCCCACGTTCGACCACGGGACCCAGTTCTTCGATCCGGGCAACTTCATGAACACTACGGTGACCATGGCCCGGAACGCAGATGACACGAACTTCTTCGCATCGTTCGGCCGCCAGCAGGTGGACGGGGTGGTCCTCAACCATGACGGGTACGGGCGGAACGACGTCCGACTCAACCTCGACCACCGGCTGAACACGAACCTGCAGTTCAGCTTCAGCGGGTTCCACATGCGTTCGGATCGGCACGAACTGCCCAGCGAGACGTTCTTCCAGCTCATCCAGCATGCGCCGGACGTCAACCTGCTGGCCCCGGACGCGGACGGGACACCGTACATGCAGCTGCCCGACCCGGACGAGGGCGTGACACCGAACCCCCTGTACCAGCTGTACCACGCGACTGATGACGAGCAGCGCGCGCGCACGCTGGCCAGCGCGGACCTGCGCTGGGCGCCGCTGGGGTGGGTCAGCTTCGACGGCAACTTCAGCTACGACCGGTCGGACCGCCTGACCCGTTTCTACTGGCCGCGCGGCGCCAAGACGAATGTCGCGTCCTGGCAGCAGGGCGTGGTGTCGCGAGGCCAGGGCATTACCACCGCGCTGAACAGCTCGTTGAGCGCCCAGCTCCGCGGCTCCTGGGACGAGCTGACCGGCCGTCTGACGCTGCGGGCGCTGCAGGAGAGCGAGGACTACGAGTTCTTCTCGTCGCGGGCCAACAACCTGACGGTTGAGGGCGTGCCCGACCTGGACGCCGGCACCATCCCGGTGGTGGGCGGCTCCACGCAGGAGATCCGGGCCCAGGGCTATTTTGCCATCGGCAACCTGGACTGGCGAGGCCGGTACATCATGGATGCCCTCGTGCGCCGGGACGGCAGCTCGCTGTTCGGCCCGGAGGAGCGCTGGCACACGTACTACCGGGGCAGCGCCGCGTGGCGCATGGCCGAGGAGCCGTGGTGGCCGGTGGCCGACCTGACCGAGTTCAAGCTGCGCGCCTCCATCGGCACGGCCGGCGGCCGGCCGAGCTTCGCCGACCGGTTCGAGACGTACGCGTTCAGCGACGGCGGCACCCTCACGAAGTCGACGCTGGGCAACCGGTTCCTGAAGCCGGAACGCGCACGGGAAATCGAGTACGGCGTGGACGCCATCTTCCGGGACATCGTGTCGGTGCAGATCTCGCACGCCCGGACCCGGACGACGGACCAGCTCATCGCCATCCCGCTGCCTGCCGGCTTCGGCTTCAGCAGCCAGTGGCAGAATGCCGGCACCGTCGAGGGCCGGACCTGGGAGGCGACCATCGAGGCAACGCTGATGCAGCGGCCGGGCCTGCTGTGGAGCATGGGCCTGGTGGCGGACCGGTCGTCGCACGAGATCACCGAGTTCAACCGCCGCTGCTTCCGGACGGGCACGGCCAGCGCATTCTTCCGCTGTGCCGGCGAGCAGCTCGGCACCATGTACGGTACGCGGTTCCTCCAGTCGGTGGATGAACTGCCGGCCGGCCTGCCGGCCAGCGAGTTCCAGGTCAATGATGACGGCCTGGTCGTCTGGGTTGGCGCGGGCGGCGACTTCCGGAACCACCAGTGGGGCACGACGGCCAGCATTGACGGCACCACGTACCGCTGGGGCATGCCCATCCTCCAGGTGGACGACGAGGGCAGTTCCGCAGTCGTACGCATCGGCGACAGCAACCCGGACCTGAACTGGGGCCTGTCCTCGAACGTGACATGGCGCGGTCTTACCCTGTATGGCCTGCTCAACGCCCAGGTCGGCGGTGACATCTACAACCGCACGAACCAGCGGATGTACCAGTATTTCCGCAGCGGTGACACGGACCAGGCCGGCAGGCCGGACGACCTGAAGAAGACGACGGAGTACTACTCCACGCTCTACGCCAGCAACCTCATCAACCAGTGGTTCATCGAGGATGCGTCCCACGTGAAGCTGCGCGAGCTCTCGCTCCGCTACCGCATCCCGCAGACCATGCTGGATCGAGTGAGCGCCATTGGCCTGGACAACCTCACGTTGTTCGCCATCGGCCGTAACCTCTACACCTGGACCGACTACAAGGGCTACGACCCGGAGGCCGGCACGCCGCTGCAGCGGATTGATGATTTCGTCTATCCGCAGTACCGCACGCTTACCGCCGGCTTCGAAGTCCGGTTCTAGGAGGATGCAGAATATGCGTAAACTGACTGGACTAGGCGCCGCCGCGCTGCTCGTGCTCGGCGCGTGCGTCGACCTCGACACGACAAACCCGAACAATCCCGACCGGGAACGGGTGCTATCCAACCCGGTGGACGTGCAGTCGCTGATCTCCACGTCCTACCAGGGCTACTTCGACAACGCGCAGCAGACGAACCCGGGGCTGCCCAACGCGGCCATGGCCGACAACCTGACGGGCGGGTTCTTCGACTTCGGTGTCCATGACATGACAACGCTGCCGCGGTCGGTGTTCGACGCCAGCCCGTTGAACACGCGTGGCTTCGTCGGCCGCGCGCCATGGAGCCGACTGTACCCCATCATCTCCAACGTGAACGATGGCCTGGGCGCCATTGACGGCGGCCTCGAGATCGTCATTGACGGCGTAGACCAGACGCCGCGGGCGCGGGCGTTCGGCAAGTTCGTGCAGGGCATATCCCACGGCTACCTGGCCCTGTACTACGACCAGGCGCTCGTCGTCACCGAGGACATGGACCTGGAGTCCATGGACCCCACGGCATTCCAGCCGTGGCAGGAGGTACTGCAGGAGTCGCTGGCCATGCTGGACGAGGCCATCGCCATATCGCAGGCGAACAGCTTCACGTTGCCCGCCAGCGCCGACTGGGTCAACGGCCGGCAGATGACGAGCCAGCAGTTCATCCGGGTCATCAACTCCTACTATGCCCGGCTGCTCGCATACTCGCCGCGCACATGGGAGGAGCGGAACGCCGTGAACTGGCAGGAGGTCCTCAACCGCATCGACAACAGGATCACCGAGGACTTCGGACCGGACGGCCTGCTGGAAGTCTGGGAGAGCAACATGCGGCGCCTGCTGGCCCGCGTGAGGACGAACCCGTCCGACCATGTGCGGCCCAGCCTCATGGCGCTAGGACCCGCCGACACGTCAGGCGCGTTCCAGCATTGGGTCAATGCACCGTTCGCGGAACGTGACACCTTCGCCATCCGCACGCCGGACCGGCGCATCCACGGCGCGGCCGGTTTCACGACGCCGGGCCTGTACTTCGGCCGGCACCGCACTACCATCTGGCCGGCGGATCGTGGTCGCTACCGCTGGTCGCATTACTACTACCACCGGGACGGGCTGGGCGATTCCTGGTACACGGGCCTCCAGGTCACCATCAGCCGCACGGAAATGGACCTGCTGAAGGCCGAGGCGCTGATCCGGCTGAATCGCGCTGACGAGGCCCTGCCGCTGGTCAACGCCACGCGCGTCGCCAACGGGCAGCTACCGCCGGTGACGATAGAGGGCCCGCCTGACACCGAGGCGTGTGTGCCACGCAAGATCAATGGCGACTGCGGCAGCCTGTGGGACGCCATGATCCACGAGCGTCAGCTCGAGAACATGGGCATCGAGGGATCCATCATGTGGTGGGACTTCCGTGGGCTCGGACGCCTGCAGGAGGGCACGCTCGTCCACTTCCCGGTGAGCGGCATCGAGATCGAGAACCTCGGCCTGCCGCTGTACACCTTCGGTGGCGTAGGCGGTGCGGGAGCTGCCCCGGCTCCGCAGTACCATCGCTGCCCGGTGAGCCTGCCCCGCTGCGGCGGCGGCTGAGTCTGCCTCGAAGCGTCTGGAAGGCCCTCGCGTCGTCATGGCGCGAGGGCCTTCCTCGTTCAGCGAACTGACCGGGGCCGTACTGACGGCGCAGACCGGGAGGTACCCGTGCTGTTCAGCTGCCGTTGCGCCGCTCGGCGTCGTCGGGGGCGGGCGCTGGCGCCTGATCCCTGCCGGCGAGGAGCTGCTGCACGAAGCGGCGGTCCTCGTCCAGGCGCTCGTGCCCGGCCTCCAGCCGTTCGAGGCGCCGGTCCAGTGAGGCCAGCGCCTCGGCAATGCGTGTCGCCTCCTGCGCGGGCACGGCATGCTGGCGCTGTTCGGCGATGGTGCGTAGCAGTGGCAGCAACTCCTTCAGCACCATGTGCGCGAGTTGGCCTCCGACGACGCCGATGACGATGACCGCTGCAAACGCAACGGGAATCCAGGCTTCCATGGTCGCTCTCTGTTGACGTTTCCGCTCGCATAATACGAGGCCGCCCGCCTCAGTACGAGACGGACGGCCTGCGCGTTTCCTCACTGAACACCCGGCGACGCTCACCTGACCCGCGCGCGCCACGCCCTCCGGACCGTTACTGCGCCACCGGGGATCGCTACTGCTGCTCGCCTGCCATCCGCCGGAGCGTGTCGGCCAGCTGGCCGATCCGCCTTGCGTCAATGGCCCGGCCAGCGGTCTGGGCGCCGCGGGCGCTGGCCTCCAGGTCCGTCGCACGGCTGGCCAGGCGGGCCCGGTCAGTGCCGTCCAGCTCGCCGCGAATGCCGGCGATGACACCGGCCTGCAACCCGCCTGACCTCTCCAACTGGTCGAGATAGGCACGGGCCACGGTGGCGTTCGCCGGCCAGCTCAGCCGCGGCTGGTGCTGCGGGTTGAACTCATCCCAGCGGATCAGGTTGGCCGCGTCAATCTCGTTCTGGCTCAGGTGCTCGCTGGGCGACAACGTGAAAATGTCGAGGCCCCGGGCGATCTCCGAGCCGTAGACATGGCCGTTGTACCAGTATGCGGACCAGTAGCCGCCGGTATAGAGGCGCTCGGCGCTGATGGGGCCGCGGTCGAAATAGGCGATCTCGAACGGATTCTCCGGGTCCGTGAAATCGAAGACCGAGATGCCGCCCTGGTACCACGCCTGGACCTTGATGTCCCGGCCGGGCACCGGTACCAGTGAACCGTTGTGGGCCACACAGTTTTCCGTCTCCGTCTGCGCAGCAGGCAGCTTGTAGTAGCCGGCGAGCTCCATGGCGCCGTCCACGACGCGGAAGATGGCGTTGGCGCCCCACTCCGGCCGGTCCGTCACACGGCAGCGCGGCTGCGTGCCGCCGCCCCACTCGTCAGTGAATATGACGGTGGTGCCGTCGTTGTTGAACGTGGCGGAGTGCCAGTAGGCGAAGTTCGGGTCGATGACCTCATCGATGCGACGGGGGCTCACCGGGTCGCTCACGTCCAGCAGGATGCCGTTGCCGGAACACGCCCCGGCAGCCAGGCCGAGTTCGGGATACGTCGTGATGTCGTGGCAGTGATTGGTCACGGCGGTGCGCTGCGTCTCGGGCCCGTGATCCCCGCCGGCCCACAGCCCGGCGATGTTGCCCGCCTGGTCGGCAAACACGCGCGGCTCGCTCACCACGGCCGCGTTCTGCGGCGCCGCCAGCGGGACACGGATGACCTCGATGCGGAACAGTGCCGTGCGCGGGTCCTCCGGCGCGCCGATGCAGCCCGCGAGTTCCTCCTCCGGGCGGACCCGGCCGACGGCGCCCGCCACGTAGACGTAGATGTTCTCGCTGTCGCCGGGGTGCTGGAGCAGCGAGTGCGTGTGGGAGCCCCGGCACGTCTGGATGGCGGCCACCTGGCGCGGCCGGTCCATGTCGCTGATGTCGAAGACGCGGACGCCCAGGAACCGCTCCGGGCTGACCGCCTGCGCGGGGGCATCAACGCCGCAGTCAATGCGGCCCCGCGGCTGCTCGACGGACATGAAGACCAGGTTGCCGGCGATGGAGACATCGCCCTGGCCGCCCGGACAGATGAGCGCCGTGCGCAGCACCGGGTTCGCCGGATCCGACACGTCGTAGATCTGGAACCCGCCGAAGTTGCCGACGACCACGTGGCTCCCCCGGAATGCCAGGTCCGAGTTGGCAAAATTCAGGTCGCCGGGGTTGTCCGGATTGATGAAGCCCTCCGGCCGCGGCGTGTGCCCGACGTGCACCATGTTGCTGATGGCCTCACCGGCATCCGTCAGCCCCGCCCGCAATCCGACACGCGGGTCCTGCGTGCCCGTCTGCGCATGGGCCTGGGCTGCCCCGCCCAGGACCAGCCCCAGCACCGCCACCCCGAGCCCCAATCGTCTCATTCCCAGCTTCATACCCATCTCCTCGCTCATAATTGCACAGACATGCGGTCGCACCATCCCCATACACCATCCCCATACACCATCCACTGTCCCTATACACTACCTCTGTGATCGTTCCGCCAGCATGCGCCGCATCCGCATGATCTCCATCCTCTGATCGGAGTCTACATGCGATGCGAACTGGAAGATCTCCGTCTCCTGTCCGGCACCATCAATGGCAAACAGCTGCTCCACCATGACCAGCGCGCCCTCGTGGTGGTGGATCATTCCCTCCAGGAACAGCCGGTCGAACTCGGCGCCCCGGGCGCTGCGAAGCTGCTCCATCCCGGCGGCGCTGAGCATGCCCGGCATCCCGGCATGCGCGTCCGCACCGTGGCCGTCGTGCCCGGCATGGTGCGCGTGCTCGTCCGGCAGCGCCTCGCCGCGCTCGGTCAGCCACCGCCGCATGGCCCGCAGCTCATCCTCCTGCGAGGCCTCGATGCGTTCAGCCAGCAGCCGTAGGTCGGCGCTCGTGGTACGCTCCGCCACGAGTGCCGTCATCTCCACCGCCTGCAGGTGGTGAATGATCATGTCGCGCATGAACCGGGCGTCTGCGGCCACGTGCAGGGGGGCGCCCATGCGTGCGACCTCAGCGGCGCCCAGATCCCGGCCGGCCTCGCCCGGCGCACCGGCCTGGGTAATTGGAGCCCGCACGGTCTGCGCGCCGCCCGTGCAGGCGCCGGACATGACGGCGGCCAGAATGGCCCCCGTGGTGAAGTATCTGCCGCTCATGGGGGAATGCTTCTTCCGAGTACGTGTGGTCGCTACCCAGTGACCGCCCGGCGACCGCCCGGGCAGCTGCCCTGGGCGCGAGCGCCGGAACGCTTCACCAGCGCGATTGTCGTGGCGATCAATGGAGCTACCACGGAATCGGCCCCATGGTTCCCCGCGTCCCGCAATGGAGGACGCACGCGGGACCTTCGAACCGCAGACGTTGAAGGTTTCGACGCGGGCCGAGCTTCAGGTTCGCTCCTGCAGTTCCCGGGACCTCCGCTGTTCCCGCTGTTCCCGCCGGCGGTCCAGCCCGGCGCTCAGCATGGTTTCGGCGACGAGCCATTCCACGAGTCCCCGCATCCCGCCAGCATCCCGGGCGACCGCACGCATGCGGCTGGCAGCGTTGCCACGGCGCAGGATGGACTCCACTCCTTCGGCCACGCCGTCCTCACCGATCTCTGCAGCGATGGGCTGCACAGCGTCCAGCAGGCGCTGGATGGAGTCGTGCACTGTGGCGCCGCCATTCTCGGGCGCCGCACTCATCAGCCGGGCCGACAGCCCGTAGCGCGCCGTCCGCCAGCAGTCGTCCGCCAGCATCGCGTCCAGCGCAGCTGACCCGGACGTTATCCTGGCCAGCCGGCCCGCCGCTGCGGCCGCGACCATCGCCCGGGCGAGGCCCGCGATGGCCACGGCGTCCTCCATGCGCGGGCAGACGTCACACATCCGGAACTCCACGGTGGGGTACTCGGGATGCGGCCGGATCATCCAGTACAGGCTTCGCTCGTCCGGCAGCACGCCGGCATGCAGCAGCGTATCCACGTGCGCCCGCCAGGCTGCGTCCGATTCGAGGCGCGGTGGCGGCCCGGCACCGGGCCAGCGGCGCCACAGCACCGTGCGGAAGGAGTCGTAGCCCGTGTCCTCGCCCTCGTGGAACGGCGAACTGCAGCACAGAGCCACCAGGTGCGGGATGTACATCCGCAGCACGTTCAGCAGCTGCATGCGGTCGCCGTCCACTGCGACATGGATGTGCATGCCGTAATTGTGCTCGTCCCTGGCGATCCGGCCGTACATCTCCGCCATGTCACGATAGCGCGAGCCGGGGCTCATGGCCTGGCCCCGCCAGTCGCTGAAGGGATGCAGCCCAGCCGCCACGATCCGCAGGTCCTCGGCGGCGGCGGCCGCATCGGCCTGTGTACGCAGCCGGCTCAGTTCCGCCCCGACATCCCCGGAGGTGGAGCAGACGCGTGTGCCTATCTCGATGGTGGAGTCCTGCATCTCACGGCGAATCTCCCCGCTCCAGTCGACCTGAAGCACGGCGCGTCCCAGGCTGCGCAGCTCGCCCGTCGCCGGCTCCACCAGCTGGTACTCCTCCTCCACACCCACGGTGAACGCGCTCATGCCCGCGCCCTGCGCACGGTGCATGCCGGAACCGATGGACGAGCTCCTACCAGCCTTCCACGCGCCGATAGTCCGCGGGGACCTGGAACACCGCAGGGTCCACGGCGGCTGTCGAGATGTTTCTGACTTCCGAAACGATGGTGACGAACGTGCCCTGTGTCGGCTCGTCGGCGGCCGCGGCGGCAGGCTCAGGGGCGCCTGTCGCGCGCCGGGCCAGCCGGCCCAGGGCGGCGCGACCAGCCTGCTGCGCCGCGCCCGCCACGCCCTGAGACTGTCCTTCGCCCAGGGCGAGGGCGCGGTCGAACTCGGCATCCGCTGCCACGGCGACGAATCGGGTGGTGGTGCGCAGCGCGAAGCCGTCGAGCTGACGTGACTCGTCCGCGGCCCGCTGGAAACCGGCCCGGAAGCGAGGGTCCTCGGCGAAGGCCTCCGTCAGCACTTCCATCAGGGTGGACGCAGCCTGCGCCTGGTCCCGGATTGCGGCGGTCTCGGCGAAGCCGCGCATGGCTGCAGTCACGGGGTTGTTCTGGGACGTCCAGATGTCAGTCAGCACGACGAGCGTGCCGCTCTGCTCACCCGGTGGCACGTCAGCGCCCGTGGCCTCGACCAGCGCCTGCATGGTGATGAAATGCCGCTCCGCATCATGACCGGCGATCTGCTGGCGCTGGTTGGCGCGGTCAACACTGAGGCGGAAATCGATGCGCACATCCGCGTCGGCGTCCCTTCCGTCGGGGCGGCGGCCATCAGCCGCCGCCCGCTCCGTGGCCTCACGCACGGCCTCGACGCCGGCATCCAGCGGGATCTCCAGGTACGTCTTCGCACGGTGATCCAGGAACGTCACGCGACCGCTTTCCAGGTCCAGGATGGTGGAGCTGTGGTCGTCGTCCGTCCGCATCCTCTGACCGCTGATCCAGGTGGTCTCGACGGTCTCGGTGCTGCTGCCGCCCAGACGCGCCGCCACGCGCATGAACGTGCCTGCGGCCCCCGGAAACTCCACGCGGTTCACTGTCTCGTAACGTACGTCCTGCGCCTCTGCCGGAAACGTCGTGACGGCACACAGGATTACGGTGACAAGCGCTATGAGCGCCACACGTGGTGGGTGCATTTGAGCCTCCTGGGGGATTGTCGCGGGAATGCGGACATGACGCGCACCATCGGTGCCGCGTATGCACACGATAATGCCCGGTCCTGCGGCACGAAAGCGTCGCGTCCGCCGCATTACCGCCGCCCCTGTCAGCGCAGCAGTTCTGCCAGTCCCTGCATGCGGCGATCCAGCTCCCGCACGGCCGCTACATAGTGCGCTTCCCAGGACCGGAGCGCCGCGGCGTCCCCCGTGACCACCTCATACCGCAGCCCGGGCAGCATCCACGCCGCGTATCCGCTGAACGGGTCCGGCGAGGCGTACAGAGACCGGCTCCATGGCCTGCCCTGCAGGCCGTCCATGTGGATGAAGGCCTTCTCGAGGGCGATCATGCCGGCATTGATGCGCCGGGCATCGGCCCCGCTGCCGCGCCACCGGTCCCTGGCCTCGGAGAGGGCGCGGGCACTGCGCAGCAGCCCCTCGGCGGCAGCACTCAGTTCGCGGAGTTGAACGTTCATGCCGGCGTCGTACGCGAGCTGCTCGAGGGCGACGGTATGGCTGAGGATATCGGTGGCGTACCGCACGACGTCGTAGGGGACGATATCGTCGTTGGCCAGGCGCCAGGCGAGGACGCCGTCCACCCTGGCGAGGGCGGTGCCGTAGACGAAGTCGGGGTCGCTGAACCGTTCGAAGAAGCGGAACGTGTCGTAGTTCGAGTGATAGATGCCGTTGGACCCGCCGAAGCTGAGCCCGGCGGACGGCACACCGACATGCGTATAGAACGCGACATGGTCGGATCCGCCGCCCAGGTTGCCCAGTGGCGGCTCCGTGACGCCCTGCCGGGCGTTCCGCATCCAGTGCTCGTACACCGTCCCGCCGCCGGGGTACGGCACGGCCCGGGCGGCATCAATGATGGGCTGCTTCAGCGACGGCGACGCGGACGCGCCGAAGTTGGGGCCGGACACGGACGCGTCCGCGTTGATGTACGCGATGGCGTTGCGCGCCAGTTCATCGCGATAGTGCTCGACCCACTCGGTGGACCCGATGATGCCGTACTCCTCCGCGTCCCAGTGGGCGATCATGATGGACCGGCGCGGCCGGCAGCCCTGCTGCGCCATGGTGCCCAGGGCGTCGGCCAGCGTCAGCAGCATGGCCGTACCGCCGTTCGGGTCGTGGGCGCCGAACCCCCACGGGTCGTAATGCGCGCCGAGGATGACCCACTCGTCCGGCAGTTCCGCGCCGCGCACCGTGCCGATGACGTTCACGGCGCGGGTGAAGTCCAGCCGCTGCCGCACGTGCACGCGAACGGTCAGGCCGCTGCCACCGGTGAGGCGGTGCTCAACGTCAATGCCACTGCGCCAGGCCGCCGGCGCGGACCCGCCGTCCATGCGGGACAGGATCTCCCGGGCCGCGCCGTAGCCGATGGGCAGCACGGGGATGCTGTGGAACGCGACGCTGTCCGGGTCCAGCCGCTGCACCTGCACGGTCCCGTCCAGCGGCAGGGCCGGCTCGAACGGCGTGAGCGGGTCGCCCGTCCACGGCAGGGTCAGGACCGAGCCGCGCTGGATGGTCCACTCACTCATCCCCGTGCCCTCGGGATACGGCGCTGCGCCGCCCGAACCGGGGTCGTTGAACATGATGACGCCCACCGCGCCGTGCTCCTCGGCAAACAGCACCTTGTAGCCGCGGAAATTGCCGCCGTAGCGGGCCAGCACCACGCGGCCCTGCACGGACACGCCCAGCCGCCGCAGCTCCTCGAAGTCCTCGCGCCGGCCGTAGTTGACGTAAACGACCTCACCGGTCACGTCGCCGGAACCGGAGTAGGCGTTCCAGCCGGGCAGCAGGTCGGGGTGCGCCGTGAACGGGTCGTCGTCCAGTGCCGGCTCCCGGTTCGGCAGGCGCATCCGCACCGGCGTCACGATCTCCACTTCATTGACGAGCCCGTCGAGCTGCGGCAGGTAGACGTCGTACTCGGCGCGTTCCACGTCGAGTCCGGCCGACCGCATGGCCCGCTCGAGGTACGTCGCCACGCGCAGCTGTGCGGCGGAGCCGGTGGGGTGCGGCTCCGCCGTCACGGTCCGCAGGTGTGCCCGGAACTGGTCCGGCCGCGGCAGTTCCAGCAGCATGGCCTCGCACTGCTCCGGCGTCAGCGCTGCGGCCTGGCCGGCCGGCGCCGGTCCCGCCGTGGAACCAGTCGTCGTGGCGGACGCACAGCCGAGGACTGGCAGCAGCACGGCGAGAATCAGTCTCGTCATCGGCATCTCCTGATGCATTCGGGGGTATGGACTACTGAGCATCCACCGTCGCCCGACACCCGGGCCCGCCGGACGCACCCACCTTTCAGGCGGTGGCGGCGCCGGCACGGCGGATCCTTCCAGGGGGCAGGATGCAGCATGCAGCGGACTTCAAGCAAGGCGCAGCCCGGCTCAGGGCAGCCCGGCAGGCCCGCGGCCCGGCCGACATGCAACCCTGCCGGCGCTGCGGGTTCGTGCACCCCAGCCGCATGATCGCCCTCATGGCCAGGTGGTACGCGCCGGCTGCCGGTGTGGACTGCGACGGCGGCTACTTCTACCTCTGCCCGCGCTGCTACCGCCGCCTGCCCCCAGCCGATCCCGGCTCCCGCTAGTGGGAACCCCTTGCGCGAGACGCCATCGGCGGGAGTATCCTTTATCGGAACCAGCAATTTGAACCGCAGCGAGCCCTCCATGACAAGTACGTTCTTCGCCGCTGCCGGCAGGGTTGCCGGCGTCGTACTCCTCTTCACGGCCTGCGCCGGCGATACGGACACAGGGAGCCCTCGCCAGCCGGAGGACAACGCCGCGAGCAGCCCCACCAGCGACCAGGCCGCGGCGCGAACCCTTCCCCCCGCCCGGGATACCATTGTCACAGTGACAGGGCCGACGGTCATCGCATTCTACCACGTGAACCGGATGGGAACGGAAGTCGAGTCCGCCACCTTCCGGGTCTCCGGTCCCAGTGAGCATGACCTGTCCACGTTTGAGTACCACCTGCCCCGCCAGCAGTCCGAACTGGGCGCACTGGGCTGGCGGCTCATCATCCTGTACCGCGCCGATTTCCGGGCCGTGGACAGCGATGGTACCGTCCTCGGCGAACCGGAAATCGGCGACGACGGGGCGGCCGGCTACATGGTGGTCGCGCCGGGGACCGGGGCACGCATCCGCTATGGCGTCCTGGACGCCTCCGAACTCGCGAGCTTCGTGAGGTCATCATCGTGAGCACCGTCATGGTCGGCGCGTTCCGGTACAGGCACGAGGGCGAATTCGCCAGGGCGACGCTGGAGTCCGCCGGCATCCCGTGCATCCTCGTCGCCGATGATGGGGGCGGGATGCGCCCCGAGATCATGGGCGTCAATCCCGTCCGGGTCTTCGTTGCCGAAGAGCACGCGGAGCAGGCCCGCGACCTGCTGCGACCCGATGATGAGGACGAGGAGTAGCGATCTCCTGCTAGCCCTGCCCGCCCGGCAGGATGACATGCTTCAGGCCGTCGCGGCTGCCGGCGCTGTCACAGAAGGATTCCGGCCCGTGCCGGTGCGTGATGAGGCCGCGGATGGCGTCGGGCCAGCGTTCCAGCATGCCGGACAGGCTGTCGATGGCCCTGCCGAAATCGCCGCGGGACGCGTTCACGGTGCCACACAGTACCTGGTTCTTCATGACAAGCTGGCGCATGACGTCGTCCGCCGCGATCTCCTCCTCGCCGCCGGCCTCGGGCACGCCGGTGGCAATGAACACCGCGTTGGCGGACAGGTGCGGCATGACTTCAAACATCAGCGCGGACGCCCCTGTCGCCTCATAGACGAGGTCCACGCCGCCGAGCCGCTCCACGACTTCTTCGAAATCCGATTCCTCTGACGAGACATATTGCGCGCCCACGGCGTCGGCGAGGTCCGCCTCTTCCGTCGGAGGCGCCGATCGGGAGTAGACAATGGTGGGCACGTCATACAGGCGCAGCAGCATGCAGCCCAGCAGGCCCACCGGCCCACCGCCCAGCACCACGGCGCGGCAGCCGTCCAGCAGCTCCGCAGGGCCCGCATGACGCAGCCACGGCAGCCGGCGCTGGATGGCGAGGTACTGGCGCAGTCCCTTCTCGGCGATGCTCTGCGGCTCCGTCAGCACGGCCACGTCCCGCAGGGCCGACGGCACCCTGCACAGATATGACTCCTTCTCGACGACCAGTTCCGCGCCGAAGCCGTGCGCCCGGCGGATCCCGCGCTCGGTGTAGTCGCCGGTCATGCAGAAGTCCTGGTTGCCGCTGCGGCAGGCCCTGCAGTCGTCATGAGGACACGGTCGTCGCACCGTCGGCACCACGAGGTCACCCGCGGCGAGGTCGCTCACATCACTGCCGACTTCCATCACCTCGCCGAGCCCTTCGTGGCCGGGGACCAGGAAGTCCGCGCCGTCCGGCGGAGAGCCGTCGTCGCCACTGCAGATGCCGGCATCGGTGCCACACACGCCGACCTCGAGCATGCGCACCAGCACGCCGTCCGCTGTGTCCAGCACCGGCTCGTCCACGTCCCTCAGTCGTGTGCGGCCGTCCGCCCCGATGGTCACTGCCTTCATGTCACGACCTCCGCCGTTCGAGAGGCTGCGCTGGTCATGCACGATGGGTTCCACCGGCGGCCGCAGGCACGTTCAGGTACGGTACGTGCACGCTCCGCGCGCGGACCGCCGTAATGGGAGGAAATCATGACATCGGCCCCGCTCGCCGTATTTTTCATCGCTGCAGTGGCCGGCATGGTCGCATGCGCGCCCTATCCGGCCGACGGCGCTGGTGACGGCGCCTTCGCCGAGCTGACCGTAACACCGGACCGGCTGCGCGCTGGTGATTCCCTTGAACTGACGCTGACGAACCGGTCGGAGCAGCAACTGGGCTACAACCTCTGCACATCGGCCATCGAGCGACGCACGGCCGCGGGCGAGTGGGAGGTGCATCCAGTGCCCCTGGCCGAGGTCTGCACCATGGAACTGCGCGTGCTCGACCCGGGTGCGTCAGACACGTTCCGGCACAACCTGCCAGCGCTGCAGCCGGGTACCTACCGTTTCCGGGCGGGCGTGGAATGGCCCCTGGGCGGGGACCGGGTGGGTGTAACCTCGACGACGTTCGACGTCGTGTCCTGACACATCGCCCAGGCGCGGCGGGGACGCCCGTCAGCGCTCGGCGAGCCAGCCCCGGCGCAGGGCGTAGCGCACCATCTCGGCGCGGCTGCGCACGCCGACCTTGTCGGCGATGCGGGCCTTGTACGTCTCCACCGTGCGCGTGCTCACGCCAAGGCGTTCGCCGATCTCCTTGTTGCTGTAGCCCCAGGCGATCTGGCGCAGCACTTCTTCCTCGCGGGGACTGAGCAGCGTGGCCGAGTCCGCCACGGCGCCCCGGGGTTCGGCGGCGGCGCTCCGCAACAGGCCGCCGGCAAGGACGCCGTCCACGAACGTGTCGCCAGACGCCACCGCGTGGATCGCCCGCACCAGGTCGCTGGCGGCGCCTCGCTTCAGGACGTAACCGGTGGCACCGGCCTGGAGCAACCGTGCCAGGTGAGCCCGGTCGTCATGAGCGGTGAGGGCGAGTACACGGACAGCCGGACAGTTGCGGCGGATCTCCTCGGTGGCGGCGGCGCCGTCCATGTCGGGCATGGAGACGTCCATGATCACCACGTCCGGCTGCAGCTCCATTGCCAGGGCTACGGCCTGCCGCCCGGTCCCCGCTTCGGCCACCACGCGCATGCCGGCGCTGGCATCGAGCAGCGCCCGCAGCCCGGCGCGCACCACCTCGTGGTCATCCGCGAGGACGAGCGTGAGGCTTCGGTCGGGGCCACGATCGGCCGGCCGCAGCTGCTGCGGTGGTGCAGGAACGGTCATGATGTCCTCGGGTGACGGCGGTCTTGCCGCGCCGCTCATGCTGAAGATAGTGCGTTTTCCGCAGCAACGCACCGGTGCTCTGTGTGAGGCCGTCGGCCGTGCCGTGCGGGCGGTGGGCCCGGTGACGGCCTGTTGCACGCCACCGGTTCTGTCTATCATGGAGATGGGCATGGTGCAGCACTTTTCGCAGGCAGGCTTCCTTGCAGTCAAAGCAGTACCGGGCGCTGGCGCCCGGCCTGATGGCAATACTCGTCCTCAGCCTGACCGCGGGCGGGTGCAGTGACACGCAGGCGGACGGCACATCCGCTGGCGCTCCCGATTCACTGGCAGTCGCCGAGACGGCAGACGCTGCAGTCCATGGCGATGGTGACACGTCGTCGCACGCGACAGCCAGTGCCACCGTTCCCGCCGGTCCGGTGACGGACCTCCCGCCCAACGAACTCGGCGAAATCATGGTGCTGGAGTACCACCGCCTGGGCGAGAACGAGGGCGAGTGGGTGCGACGCCCGGAGAACTTCCGCCGGGACCTGGAAACGCTCTACCAGCGTGGCTACCGCCCGGTCCTCATGCGCGACGTCGTGCGCGGCCACATTGACGTGCCCGCCGGCACGACGCCGGTGGTCTTCACCATCGATGACTCGTCCCTGGGCCAGTTCTACCTGCTGGAGGACGGCTCCATCGACCCTCGCTCCATGATGGGCATGTGGGAGTCGTTCCGGTCGGCGAACCCGGGCTGGTACTACGGCGCGGTGTGGTGCATCCTGCCGGGGGCCGAGCATCCGTCAAACTTCTTCGGCGAGAAGGCGACGCGGGAGGTGCCCAGGGCAGAGCGGGAGGACCGGATCCGTCGCAAGATGGAGCACATCGCCGGGACCCGTCACGAGGCGTGCAACCACACCATGTGGCATGCCCGCCTGGACCGCTACGAGGACGCGTTCGTGCAGGACCAGATCGGGAGCGGCCAGGACTCCATCGGTGCGTACCTGCCGGACGATTACGAGATCGTCACCTTCGCGCTGCCGCTGGGCATGTGGCCGTCGAACCGGTCGCTGGCATGGCAGGGCACGTACCGCGACGGCAGGACGTACCGGAACCTGGCGGTACTGGAAGTCACCGGCGGACCCAACCCGTCGCCCTTCGACACGCGCTTCGATCCCCATTCGGTGAAGCGGCTCATTGTGGCGCCCGGCGCGCTGGAGCGGCAGCTGGACGCGTACGACAGCAACCCGCTGCGGCGCTACGTCTCCGACGGCGACACCGGCACCATCACCATCCCGGCGGAACTGCAGGATCGCCTGGACCGCAGCAGGCTGGGCGGCCGCCAGGTACGGGTCCGGGAGCAGTAGCCCCGGCCCGTGCCGGCATCTTGCCGGCAGCAGCTACTTCTCTCATCATGGTCGTGCCCGGCGCCACGCGTCGGGCAGCCGTTCAGGACCCTCTCCATGGAGCATCCCATGCGCATCCGGTCCCGCGTGGCAGCCGTGCTCGCCCTGAGCCTGGCGCTCTGCGCGCCGCTGCCACTTGACCTGCACGCCCAGGACGTCGCGTTCGACACGAGCTTCTTCCGCGGCCTGAGCTACCGCAACGTCGGGCCCGTGCGAGGCGGCCGGTCCATCGCCGTGTCCGCCACGTCTGCCCGGCCCCACGAGTACTATTTCGGCGCCGTTGGCGGCGGACTCTGGAAGAGCACCGACGGCGGGCTGAACTGGGACCCCGTCTCCGATGGATCCTTCAACAGCTCCTCGGTGGGCGCCATCGGCCAGTGCGAGGCGGATCCGGACGTCGTCTATGTCGGCATGGGCGAGGTGGCGCTGCGCGGCAACATCATGCAGGGCGATGGCATGTACCGCTCCGCCGACGGCGGCCGGAGCTGGCAGCACATCGGCCTGACCGACAGCCACGCCATTGGCAGGGTGCGGGTGCATCCCACCGACTGCAACCTGGTCTACGCCGCCGTGCTGGGGCATCCCTACGGTCCGAATGAGGAGCGCGGCGTGTTCCGTTCACGGGACGGCGGCGCGACCTGGGAACGAGTGCTGTACCGGGACCATCGCACGGGCGCCGTGGACCTCATCATGGACCCCTCCGATGCGAACACGCTGTACGCCGGGTTCTGGCAGGTGCACCGTACGCCCTGGAGCCTGGAGAGCGGCGGTCCCGGCAGCGGCCTGTTCAAGAGCACGGATGGTGGCAGCACCTGGACGGAACTGACGGGCAATGCCGGACTGCCGTCCGGGACCTGGGGCAAGGTTGGCGTCACGGTCTCGGGCGCGGACCCGAACCGGGTGTGGGCCATCATCGAGGCCGAGGAGGGTGGCGTGTTCCGGTCCGACGACGCGGGCGTCACCTGGGAGCGGACGAACAGCGACCGCGCCCTGCGCCAGCGCGCCTTCTACTACACCCGCATCAACGCGCACCCCACGGACCGGGACAGGGTCTACGTGCTGAACGTGGCGTTCCACGCGTCCGAGGATGGCGGCGTGACGTTCCCTCGGACCATCCGCGTGCCGCACGCGGACAACCACGACCTGTGGATCGACCCGACGAACCCGGACCGATGGCTCAACGGGAATGACGGCGGCGCCAACGTCAGCATCAACGCAGGCCAGACCTGGACCGGACAGGCCTATCCCACGGCGCAGCTCTATCACATCACGGTGACGAACCATGAGCCCTACTGGGTCTGCGGCGCCCAGCAGGACAACAGCACCGCATGCATGCCCAGCCGCCCCACGGGCGTGCTGCCGCCGCACATGGCGGTGGGCGGCGGCGAAAGTGGCTACATCGCCAGCGACCCGGAGGACCCGGACATCATCTACGCCGGCAGCTACGGCGGCCTGATGACCCGGTTCGATGCCCGGACCGGCGAGAGCCAGCGCATCAACGTCTGGCCGGACAATCCCATGGGCCATTCCGCCGGCGAGATCAGGGAACGCTTCCAGTGGACGTTCCCCATCATGTTCTCCCGGTCCGGGCCGAAGCGGCTCTACACTGCGTCGCAGCACCTGTGGGTGACGACGAACGGCGGCATGAGCTGGGACCGCATCAGCCCGGACCTGACCCGGGCGGATCCGCGTACCCTCGGCCCGTCCGGCGGGCCCATCACCCGTGACCAGACCAGCGTCGAGTACTACGGCACGATCTTCACCATTGCGCCGTCGCCCCATGACGGGAACACCATCTGGATCGGCACGGACGACGGCTACGTCCAGATCACCCGGGACCATGGCGCCACGTGGTCGAACATCACACCACCGGACATGCCCGAGTTCACGCGTGTGTCGCTCATCGATGTGTCGCCCCACCGGCCGGGCTCGGCCTATGTGGCCGGCAAGCGCTACCAGCTCGACGACCGGGCGCCCTATGTCTGGTACACCGAGGACTACGGGCAGAACTGGCGCCGGATCGACCGGGGCATCCCCGACGGTGCGTACGTGCACGCCGTCCGCGAGGACACGGAGCGGGCCGGTCTCCTCTTCGCAGGGACCGAACTCGGCGTGTACGTCTCCTTCGACAACGGCAGCAGCTGGACGAACTTCAACCGCAACCTGCCGGTGACCCAGGTGCCGAACCTGATGGTCAAGGGCAACGACCTCGTCCTCGCCACGCACGGCCGGTCGGCGTGGATCATGGACAACATCACGCCGTTGCGGCAGCTCAATGCAACCGTTGCGGCGGCACCGGCACACCTGTTCCAGCCGGTGGATCCGGTACGCGGCGTGGACAACGCGGTGGTGCTGAACTACTACCTGCAGCAGCCGGCCCGAAGCGTCACCATCGAGATTGCCGACGAGGAGGGCAACATACTGCGCAGCTACAACGCCGCCGCCGCCGACCGGGCGCCTGCAGCCGCGCCAGGCGCCGCGCCGGGTGGTGGCGGCAGGGGCGGCTTCGGCGGCGGGGGCCAGCCATCGCTGGCGCCGGGCATGAACCGGTTCCAATGGGACCTGCGCGTGCCGGGGCCGACGACGTTCCCGGGCATGATCCTGTGGGCGGCGGGCAGCAACGGCCCGCGCGTGGCGCCCGGTCGTTACGAAGTGCGGCTCCGCGTGGACGACCAGGCGCCGCAGACGCGGAGCGTCACGCTGCGGCTCGACCCGCGGAAGCCGCACGTGACCCGGGCGGACGCCGAGGCCCAGTTCGAGCTCGCCATACGGGTGCGGGATGCGGCCAGCGCCGCCAACGAGGGCGTGATCGCCATCCGGGACGTGAAGACGCAGGTTGAGGAGCGCATCGAGCAGGATGCGGCCCTGAAGCAGCCCGGCGACTCACTGAACGCCAGGCTGGAAGCCGTGGAGGAGCAGCTGTACCAGGTGCGGAACCGCAGCAACCAGGACCCGCTCAACTACCCCATCCGGCTGAACAACCGCATTGCGGCCCTGCTGGGTGCGGTGGAGGGCGTGGAAGGCCGGCCCACACGCCAGTCCTACGAGGTCTTTGAGCAGCTGAGCGGCGAACTGCGGACGCAGCTCGACAGGATGCAGCAGGTCTTCCGCACGGACCTGGAGGAGTTCAACCGGCTGCTGCGAGCCCGGGGCCTGGAACCGGTGGTGGTGCCCGGCGCCGCACCGGTGATGTAGGCTGCTGAGGGGCCGCCGTCCGGCGGCCCCTCCTGCATCAGGGCCGCTGGGACGGCCTCGTCTCGTGGCCCCAGTGCATGGGCGGCTGCTCCGCCGGCCGGGTGAGGTCGAACTCCAGGTGGTGACGCCACTCGCCGTCACGTATGGTGCCGTAGGTGAAGCGCTGGCCCGGCTCGACCTCCACCCGCCAGCCGGTGAGGACGCCGTTGCGCTCCGTCACGAACTCCTGGCGGTTCGCCGTGCCTTCCTCCAGCGTGGACGCGCCGTACCAGGTGTTGGACTCCTCCGTCCCGTCTTCGTGCCGGTGATCGTGCCGGAGTTCCAGCGCGTCATCATGGCGGATGAAGACCCAGGTGCGGGACCGGTTCTCGTCCACGTGCAGCGGGAACCGCAACTCGTCGTCACCGCACTCCCAGAAATGGACGACCAGGCGCGCGTCCGGATCGATCTGCGTGTCCGGCGCCTGCAGCAGTCGGCCCTCCGCTGCCCCCTCGCAGAGATCCTGCAGGTTGTGCCAGAACGCGTCCTGCGGCGCCGCCGGGCCGGCGGCCATCCCGGGTATGGCGGTCTCCGTCGCCTCATCGGCTGGCGCGCACGCGGCCAGCACCAGGACGAGCGCGCCAGCGGCGCGGATCACTGCCTTCATCGCGTCTCCTCGCGTGAGGCGGCAGCAGGCCGCCTGTTGGTGGATAGTCCATGAAGAGGCGCCGCTGCCCACGTCACGTCAAGGCGGCGGCGCCGGCGGCGTGCGCTCAGAACGCGGGCCCCAGCAGGACGGCGTTCATGAAAAGCAGCTGCGTGCCCTCGGCATAGCCGCGGAAGTTGGGGTCCTCGGCAAAGGCGATGATGCGGCCGCGACCCAGTGGCTGGTGCATGAGGAACGCCTTGGACGCCAGTTGCGGCCGGGCCTCCTCCCACACGATGCCACTCATCACCAGGCGGTCCAGCGGCGCGTACACGCCCACGTTCGTGCCCCGGTCCAGCGTCAGCGGCGAGAAGATGCGGGAGCCGGACACCATGGCGCCCATCTCGGGCATGCTGCCGGCGCTGAGCACATGAGTCGGGTCCAGCGCCACGCGCAGGATGGCGCCGGACACGGGCTCGGGCGCTTCGCGCTCCGGCGTGATGGCATCGAGCAGGTCGATGGGTTGCGACGTCGCGCCCTGCGGACGGGGCGTGTCCGGCCGCTGCCGCATCTCCGTGCTCGTGGCCAGCAGCCCCACGTTCTCCCGCGCCGCCCACGCCGACGCTTCGGCGACCGTGATCAGCGTGCCGCCGTCCTGGATCCAGCGGCGGAGCCGCTGCACATCGGCGTCGCCGAACGCGGAGGCGTAGTTGCCTGACGGCATGACGATGACGTCGAAGCGGCCCAGGTCGGCGCGACCGAAGGAGCCGGTGCGGATGGCCGTGGCGTGCTGGCCGTAGCGACCTTCCAGCACCCACCGCGTGTGCCCCGCCGACAGGCTGGACGTGGGTGAATCCCAGAGCAGCATCACCCGCGGCGCGCGCAGCGCACGCATCTCGTTGCTGCCCAGGCTGATGCCTTCTTCCACGAACGCGCTCTGCAGCGGCACCGGCGTGACGCCGTGACGGGCGAGGATGCCCGCGAGCTGCTGCCGTTGCTCACCGGCCAGGTCCGCACTGCGGATGAACGCCGTGCCCGGTGCGTAGCTGCGGCCATCGATGCGGAATGCGGCGCCTGCCGCGTGCACCGCGATGCCGTCGGCCAGTGCTTCCGCTACGGCCGCGGCGGTGGCCGTGCCCCAGGACAGGAGGTATCCCACCTGCGCCTGCGGCAGCGACGTCGCCCGCGACTCGGGCATGTCGGCCGTGAGGCGCTCGGTGCCCACGTCCACCGGCCGGTCCGATGCGACGTAGTGGATGCCCCACATCATGGGCATGTTCCAGGCAGTGATGTCGTAGATCTCGTCGCGCAGCCGCTGCGCCCGACGCTCACGCTGGCGCTGCACGAACGCCGCGTCCATTTCCGTTTCGGGGTCCAGCAGGTTGCGCACGAGGCGGCCCGCCGGCTGGTCCAGCGGCACGATGACGGAACCCGCGGCGAATTCCCGGCCGGCAGCCTGGAACGTGGCGGTGGCCCGGCGCACCTCGATGCCGTTGCCGGCCAGGATCCGGCCGAGTCGCTCCACGCGGGGCGCATCGTTCCCGGCGTCCAGGATGTACGCGCGGGTGCCGCGCGTGCCATCGGCGATGGCGCCGCGGCGGAACGCCACGAACTCGCGCAGCAGCCGTTCGCGGTTCTCCGCCGCCGTCAGTGCCGTGCGCAGCGCCGCGTGGAAATTGCGCTCGACGCCGTCGCCGTAGGTGAGGAGCGAGCCGTCATAGCGCTCGAACACCAGCCCTCGCGACGACGCCATCTCGAACGTCTTGCCGAGGGCGCCCTGCGTCGTCGGCCAGGACGCGCCGTAGCCCGGGTAGAACGAGTCGAAGATCTCGCGTATGAAGTACGGCCAGCCGCGCTGGTCGAAGACCGCGGCGTTGTTGCGGCCGAACACGTCGAACAGCTGCTGCTGCGCCTGCGTGGTGTGCGGGTTGCCCGGCACGGCCGACGGCGGGAAGTAGTACGTGGAGTTGCCGCCCATCTCGTGCAGGTCCACCACCACCTGCGGCGTCCACTCCAGCAGCGTGCGCACGCGGCCGCGGCTTTCCGGCTGCGTCTGCGCGAACCAGTCCCGGTTCAGGTCGAACAGGTAGTGGTTGGACCGGCCGCCCGGCCACGGCTCGTCGTGCTCCGCAGACACCGGGTCCGCATCAGGCCTCGCCGACTGCCCCTGCTGGTTGGTGGCAATGAAGCGGGCACGTCCGTCGGGGTTCTGGATGGGGTCGATGAGGACAATGCTCTCCGCCAGGATCCGGTCGACGCCGACGTCGTTGCGCGCAGCGAGCAGGTGATACGCCGTGACCAGCGACGATCCCGCCGGCGAAATCTCATTGCCGTGCACCGAGTGCACCAGCGCCGTCACTACCGGGAGGGTTGCGATGAGGCTGGCTTCCTCCTCGCGGGACAGCGTGCGCGGGTCGGCGAGGCGGGCGAGGCCGACCCTCGCCTCGTCCACGCGGGCCATGCGCTCCACGCTGCCGATGGCCAGCATCACCAGCGGACGGCCCTGCCACGTGGTGCCGTACTCCATGAGGCGCGTCCGCGTCGGCGCCGCCTCCGCCAGCGCGCGCCTGTAGCGCACGATCTCCTCCGGCGGCGTGATGACGTCGGCGGGGTCGTGGCCGAGGATCGCCCGGGGCGTGGGGATGGCAGCGTCGTATGTAACGCCGGCAGGCAGCGGGTAGAACGACGCCTGCTGCGCGTGAGCGGCGGCGGCTCCGGTCAGGGCGAGGACAGCGAGGGCGGCGCGGGTTAGAGCGAGGGCGCCGCGCAGCAATGGGCTGCGGTGCATGTCAGGACTCCGTCGAGGTGGTGTTGCCGTGGCAGCCGGCAATATAGGCAGGTGTGGTGTGGCGTGCGACGGCGGTGCCTCAGCCGTCGCGGCGAACCTCGTCGTCCTGCGTGTCGGCCAGCCCGGACACGTCGCGGCCGCGTGCGCCACCTCCGGGAGGTGGGCCACCCCGGCCGCCGGAGCCACCAGGGCCGTGCGCGCTCCCGGGGCCAGCCGGGTCGCCGAAGTCCCCCGGCTCGCCCGGGCCGCCGTGTCCGCCGAAGCCGCCGTGTCCGCCGAAGCCGCCATGTCCGCCGAAGCCGCCCGGGCTGCCGAAACCGCCCGGGCTGCCGAAACCGCCCGGGCCGAAGCCCATCACGCGGATCTGCTGGTTCTCCACCATGCGACGCAGCCGCCGCTGCACGGCGCCGCGGAACAGGCTGCGCGTGCCGGGGATGAGGAGCGCGAATCCGAGCACGTCGGTGAGCAGACCCGGCGTCAGCAGCACGATGCCGCCGACGAGGACCATGAGGCCGTCCACCATGGAGCCCACTGGCATGCGGCCGGCGGCAGTCTCGCTGCGGATCTGCGTGAGGACCTGCACGCCGGCCCGGCGCGCCAGCGTCGCCCCCAGCACACCGGTGATGATGACCAGCGCCATGGTCGGCCAGAAGCCAATGCGGTTGCCCACCCAGACCAGCAGCGCCAGTTCGATGAGGGGGACGGTGACGAACAGCAGGGCGAGTCTGGCAAACATGGGCTACGCGTCGGTTCGGCGTTCCGCGCAACGCCACGCCCGGCGTCCCGCATACTGGCAAGCTAGCAGCCGGGGGCGCGGCACCCAACCCTGCCCTCGCCGATGGCTCTTGTCGTCCCACCGCGCCATCGTCGCGCCCCGGCACCCGGTGCATCATTGGCTTACACTCACCCCCGTCACCCGGCGATACCCATGGACGCGCGGATACAGCAGGACGGACGGCAGGACGCACAGCCGGACGCCCAGCAGGATGCCCAGCAGGATGCGCAGAAGGACGCACAGAAGGACGCACAGCCGGACGCGCGGAGGCAGCAGGACGCGCGGAGGCAGCAGGACGCGCGGATGCAGCCGGACGCGCGGATGCTACTGGACCCACCGATCCAGCGGCTGGCGGCTCGACAGCACGGCGCGTTCAGTGGCGAGCAACTCCGGCGCGCCGGTGTGCCCGGGGAGGAGTTGGCCCGGATGGTACGACGTCGCCTGCTGGATCCAGTGCACCGGCACGTCTACCGGGTAGGTGGCGACGACGCGTCGCCCTTCGCCTGCGCCATGGCCGCCATCGTGGCCTGCCTGCCCTCCGGCTGCGACGACGCCGTGGCCGCTGATGCCACGGCCAGCCACTGGACGGCCGCCACACTCTGGCAGTTCGCGCCGGACGACGTGCAGGGTACCGCGCACGTGATCTGTCCCCGGCAGGTGCGCGTGCGCGGAGTAAGCGTGCATCGTCTGCGGCTGCCCGCCGACGAGCGGGTTCTGCTGCGTGGCGTGCCCGTGACCACGCCGGCGCGCACCATCCTGGACCTGGCGGCCGTTGCCACCAGCAGGGAGCTGGAGCAGGCCCACGCCCTGGCGGAGCGGATGGGTCGCGTGCGACGCGAGGAAATATGGGCAATCGTGGGGCGCCACCCTCGCGCCCGTGGCATCGTGCTCCTGCGCCGGTTACTGACGGAGCTTGACGCCCTCGGCCTGCCTCCCATGTTGCTCCGGTCCCGCGCCGAGGGAGAGGCGCGCGACGTGACTGCCAGCGGCGGCCTGCCCCGACCGCTGGCCAATGCCCACGTCCTCGGGCTGGAGGTGGATTTCCTCTGGCCCGCATTGCGGCTCATCATGGAGGTGGACGGCCTCGAGTTCCACTCCTCGCCCGAGGCCGTGCAACGGGACCGCGCCCGCGACCGCATCCTCGTCCAGGGCGGCTACATGGTGCTCCGCTTCACCTGGCGCCAGCTCACCGTCGAGCGCGACGTCACCCTGGCCACCCTCGCCGCTGCCATAGGCGCCCGCCAGCAACTGCTGGCGCTGGGCGCGCTGGTCCGTGAATGAGACGCGGGTGGTCCGCCGATGCGGGGTGGCGGCCCGGCGGCGGCGGCGGCGGCTCGGCGGCGGCT
>DATHVP010000069.1:0-24487 GCA_035461245.1 Longimicrobiales bacterium
CATCGGGAATCAGTTGCGGCGGCCGGTTTCCAATATCGCGCCGTCCCTCAACCGCCTGATCGCCACCGGTTTTGTGCTTCGGCATGAGGACCCCATTCGAGCCCGTCGGCCGATGTACACGCTCGCTGACCCGTTCCTCCAGTTTCACTACGCCATCCTGGAGCCACACGGGTTGCTGCTGCGTGACCGGGACCCGCTCGATCTGTGGGCGAATCGGCTTGCGGCCGTCTTTGATTCCCGTGTCCGGGGGCCGGTATTCGAGGAGCAGGCTCGGGCGTGGGTGCGGAGGTACGCGAGTGATGCCAGCCTCGGTGCACCCCCCGACCATGTGGGACCGTCGACCGTGTCTGTCGACGGCAAGGAGCACGAACTCGATGTCGTCGTCGCGGCGGCGGATGACGGCACGGAGGCAGCGGCGCGAAGCGTCGTGGCCATCGGAGAAGCGAAGGCTGGCGAGACCCTCACGACGCGACACGTCCGCCAACTGGAAAGAGCCCGGGCAGGTCTGGGGACGCGCGCCGCTGAGGCGAAGCTGCTCCTCTTCGGATCGGAGTTTGACGAGGCGGTCAGGGTCGCGGCGAAGCGCCGGCATGACGTGGAGCTGATCGACCTGCCACGGCTCTATACCGGTGACTGATCCGCTCGCGGCCCACTCCGCCGGACGATCGTCCACCTCGTCCGGGGCGATGGCCGGGTCGGAGGACAGGCTCGAGGTCCAGGAGGACAAGCTCGTCCGTGCCGGTGCCTACAGGGCGCAGCAGGAGAACGAAGCGGTCATCGGCGTCCAGGATGATTGGGTGTCCTTCGACTCCACACGGCAGCAGGGTGTGCCGTCGGCGCGCACCACGCGGTAGCTCGAGTTGCCGGCGGGCGAGTCGTGCATGAGCCACCACAGGTCGCCGGCACCGCCCACGACGAGACCGGCGGCTGCGGCGATCAGGGAGCGAGCGAACGGTACATCCAGCGTTCTGACTCCAGCGCCCAGCGCTGCTCCGTGTGCCATTCCGGCGCGTCCGCCTGTCCGGGTATGTGCACGACGTGTACGCCCGCGGAGTCCGTGGACATCGTGCCGCCGCCGACATCGCCTTAGGCGGTGCCACACGCGGCGACCGCGACGGCGAGGATCAGGAGGGCTGTATTGCGCTTCGGCATTCGCTCGGCATCTCCATCGAGGTACCAGCGTCACCTGACTGATCGCCGCAGGTTCCCCACGTTGTTAATGGATGTCTGACCCTCACGTCAAAGTGCAATTTTTTGGGGGGGGCAAGACTGGATTGTGAACAGTCCCGCGGTACAACCCGGTGGAACATGCCGCGGCCGCTGATCAAACGAAGCGTTCACGTGGGACCGGCAAAGCCCGCCCGGACCTACTATAATGCCCGCATGAGTGACCCGACACGGACACCGGGCCCGGCGGGCCCCGGCGGCGCGCACCTGGAGGTGTTCCGACACCTCCTCACGGCGCTGGCGGAGGAGATGGGGGCGGCGCTGCGGCGGACTGCGTACTCGCCGAACATCAAGGAGCGGCGGGACTACTCGTGCGCGGTGTTCGACATGCGAGGCCGGGTGGTGGCCATGGGCGACCACATGCCCGTGCACCTGGGCGCCATGCCCATGAGCGTGCGGGCGGCGCTGGACACGCTCGGGGAACTGGGGCCCGGGGACGTGGCGGCGCTGAACGACCCCTTCGCCGGCGGCACCCACCTGCCGGACATCACCCTGGTGGCGCCGGTGTACACCGGTGCTGCGCACGAAGCTGGCGGTGCGCCCGATGGTGAACTCGTCGCGTATGTGGCGGCGCGGGCGCATCACGCCGACGTGGGCGGGATGGCGCCGGGCTCCATGCCCCTGGCCCGGGACATTCACCAGGAGGGGCTGCGCATCCCGCCCGTCCTGCTGGTGCGGGGCGGCACCCGCGACGACGGCATCTGGCGGCTGATCCTGGCCAATGTGCGCACGCCGGAGGAGCGGGCGGGCGACCTGGCCGCGCAGCTCGCGGCGCTGAGCGTGGGTGCGGCACGGCTCCGGGACCTGGTGAGCCGCCGCGGCATGGAGGAGACCCGGACCGCCATGGACGCCCTCATCGAGTACGCGGACCGCCTCGTCCGGGCGGGGATCACTCGCATACCGGACGGGGACCATGTGGCGTCGGACGTCCTGGACGACGACGGCTTCTGCCACGGCCCGCTCGAAATCCGCGTCACGCTCCGGGTCCGGGGCGACACGATGGAGGCGGACTTCACCGGCACGGCGCCGCAGGCGGAGGGCGGTGTGAACGCCGTCGCGGCCATCACGAGTTCGTGCGTGCGCTACGTGACCCGGTGCGTGGTGGAGGCGCTGCTGGAGCAGCCGCTGCCCGCGGGCGGCGGCGAGATGGAGGCGGTCCGGCTGGTGCTGCCGCCCGCGTCCCTGGTGAACGCGGTGGCGCCGGCCAGTGTGGCGGCGGGCAACGTGGAGACGTCCCAGCGGATTGCGGACGTGCTGCTGCTGGCCTTCGGGCAGGCGCTGCCGGAGCTGGTCCCCGCCCAGTCTCAGGGTACCATGAACAATGTCACCATCGGCGGAACGGATAGCCGCACGGGTCATCCCTTCGCGTACTACGAGACCATGGCCGGCGGGATGGGTGCCGGCCCGGCGGGCGACGGCCTGTCGGGCGTGCACGTGCACATGACGAACTCGCTGAACACGCCGGTGGAGGCGCTGGAGCACGCGTACCCCCTGCGCATCCGCCAGTACGGCCTCCGTCCCGGCAGTGGCGGTGCTGGCGCCTTCCGGGGCGGGGACGGCGTGCGACGGGACATCGAGCTGCTGTGCGACGCCACCGTCAGCCTCCTCACCGAGCGCCGGTCCAGCGCCCCGGCGGGGGCCGCGGGCGGGAACCCGGGCGCCACCGGCGAGAACGTGCTCATCCGGGACGGCACGGAGACGCCGCTGCCGGCGAAGGTCACGTTCGATGGCAGGGCCGGCGACGTCGTCAGCATCCGGTCCCCGGGCGGTGGCGGCTGGGGCCGGGAGTGATCACCCGCGTCGGGCCGTACCGGGTGCATTCGGAGCATCACGGCAGCGGCCCGCCGGTGGTGCTCCTCCACGGCCTGTCCGGTTCCCGGCGCTGGTGGCGCTTCACGGTGCCGGCCCTGGCGGAGCGGTTCACGGTGCACGTGCCGGAACTGGTGGGCTTCGGCGGGAGCCGTCGTCGCATGCTGGTGCGCCAGCCGGACATGCAGGAGATGGCGGAGGTCGTCATCGACTGGATGCACGCCGTGGGTGCCACGGACCCCGTCCGGCTGGTGGGCCATTCCATGGGCGGCCAGCTGGCGCTGCACATCGCCGCCGAACAGGAGATGCCCCACCGGCTGGTGCTGGTGAACGCGTCGGGGCTGCTGCGGCCCTGGACGCTGCCGGAGGCGGCGCGGCTGCTGTCCGCCGCGCTGCCGCCCCGGAGCTGGGGCGCCCCGGCGTTCCTGCCCACCATCGCCGCGGACGCCGTCCGTGCCGGTCCGCGCACGCTCCTCCACGCCACCCGCCATCTCCTGCGGGACGACGTCAGCTCCCTCCTCGGCCGCATCACATGCCCCACGCTGCTCCTCTGGGGCGCCCTGGACCCGCTGGTCCCGGTGAGCCACGGCGAGGTGATGAGGGACGGGATCACCGACGCGCGGCTGGTGGTGCTGGAAAATGCCGCCCACAACGCCATGGCCGACCAGCCGGAGCTCTTCAATCGGGTCCTCCTCGAGTTCCTGGATGAGTGACGCGCGACGTCGCGTCAGCGTGCTCACCCGCGAGGGCCACGTCCTGCGCGGCGTCATGGCACTGGACGCGGCTGGCGGGGACGCCGACGCCCACCGGCGGATGTCCTGGCGGGAGAACCTGCCGGAGACGGCGCCGGGACCCGTGACCGACCAGGGCGAAGCGCCCGTGGTGGTGCTGGTGGCGGGGCTGGGGCTCTCCGGCGAGTTCTATGAGGCCAGCCATGCGCCGCTGGCGGCGGCCGGCGTGCGGCTGGTGGTGCCGGACCTGCCGGGCTGGGGCCGGACGCCGGGCCCGCTGACGGGCATCTCGCCGGAGGCGACGGCGACGTTCCTGGAATCCTTTGCTGAGGCGCTGGCCATCCGCCGCGCCGTGTGGGCAGGCCATTCGCTGGGTGCCCAGGCGGTGGCGGTGCTGGCGGCTCGCCGGCCGGACCTGGCAGCCGGACTGGTGCTGGTGGGTCCTACCGGCCGGCCCGCCCGGTTCGAGACACCGCGTCAGGTCCTTGCCCTGACACTGGAGGCGACGCGCGTGTCCGCACGCGTGGTCCGCGCTGTCGCCGGCGAGTACGTGCGCACGCCGCCCAGCCGCTACCTGGGCACCTGGCTGCGCCACGCCGGGCATGACCTGCCCGCGGTGCTGGCGCGGGTGCACTGCCCGGTCCTCATCCTGGTCGGCGACAACGACCCCGTCTGTCCAGCGGGCTACATTGCGACACTGGCCCGTCATGCGCCCCGTGCAGCGGTGACGTGGGTGGCGGGCGGCACACATGCGCTGCCCCGGGGCAGTGCTGACGCCTTCAATGCCGCCCTCGCCGACTTCGCCGCGGAAACGATGTCGCACGTGTCGAATGGAACGGCCGGGGATCGACCAGGACAGGATGAGGCGACGGAGCGGGCGGAATGAGCCCGGCGATGACTGGAACAACAACCAGGAGACAGAGGCATGACGGAATACGGGACCAGAATCGAGCGGTTACAGCGGCAGCCCATCATCTCCATCCGCGGCAAGGTATCGCACGAGGGAGCGGTGGAGTTCTTCGACAGGGGCTTTGCCCGGTTGTTCGAGCACCTGAACGCCCGGGGCGGCCGGCTGGCCGGTGCGCCGCTCTCCTGCACCCATGCCAACACGGAGGCAGGCATGGACATCGAGATCGCGCTGCCACTGGAATCGCCTGTGGAGGGTGACGGCGACATCGTCGCCGGCGAAGTGCCGGATGTGGAGGCGGCGGTAGGGACGCACGTGGGCTCCTACGGGGAGCTGGGCGCGTCCTACAGTGCACTGATGACGTACGCCCGGCAGCAGGGCCGCCAGCCGACAGGGGTGGGCTATGAATTCTATGTGGATGACCCGCGGGAGGTCCCGGCGGAGGAGCGCCGCACCGTCATCGCGCTCCCGCTGTTGGAGGCGCCGCTGGCCGGGTAAAGGCGAAGCACTGACACCGACCGAACAAAGCCGGCCCGCGATTGCCGGACGCCCGAGGGAGAGCCGAGCCCGCGCGACCATGCACAATTGCACAATTGCGCAATTGTGCATGGGTTGCGCGGCTTGCTACCGGGCCCGGCGCAGGAAGATGCCGCCGTTGACGGTGCTGACTTCCAGCGATCGCCCTCCGGAGCCGAGGGTGCCCTCAATGGAGCGTCGGCCGAAGCGGCCCTGGACGGTGAGGGGGAAATCGGTCTCGATGCCGCCGTTCACAGTCCGGGCCCGGACGTTGGCATTGATGTTGTCCGGCAGGTACAGCGTGACGGCACCGTTCACGGTCTCGAAGCTGATGTCCCAGTCGGCGCGGCCCATGGTCACGTTGACGGCGCCATTGACGGTGCCGCCGCGGGCGCGGCCGGCGGTGACGACGTCGATGGCGCCGTTCACGGTGCGAGCCTCCACGTCACCGGTGAGGTCACGTGCCTGGACGGCGCCGTTCACGGTGCGTGCGACGAAGTTCACGCCCCGTGGTACGTGCACGGTGAACTCCACCTGCACGTCATTGTTCTGCACGCTCATGCTGCCTTCGGAGCCAGGCCGGCACTCGTTGGGGCGGCGGGCGCTGTTGGGCGTAGGGTAGACGGCGCAGATGGTGACGCCGCCGGCGTGCTCCACGACCTCCATGTTCACCGTGGAGACGTTGCCCCGGCGTGCGGTCTTCACCGCCGTCACGCGGACCTCCCCGCCGCTGGCGGGCTGGGCACGGATGGCGCCGTTGATCCCCTTGATCTCGAGGGTCTGGCCGGCCGCCAGGCCGCGGTTCCAGGTCCAGGTCTCCTGGGCAGCAGCCGTGCCGGCCGAGCCTGCCAGGAATGCGAC
This sequence comes from Longimicrobiales bacterium, assembly GCA_035461245.1. GTDB lineage: Bacteria > Gemmatimonadota > Gemmatimonadetes > Longimicrobiales > RSA9 > SH-MAG3. The sequence continues at coordinate 6,052 of DATHVP010000069.1, forward strand.
GGCGGCGGCGGCCATTACCGCGGTGCGGCCTCGGACGATGTCTGTCATGATATGCATCCTCATGTTCCAATCCCGTGATCAGGGCCGGACGAGCCGGACCGTGCCGTTGAACGATTCCAGCTCGACATTGGCGCTGCCGCTGCCGAGCGTCAGGGTGACGCGACCGTTCCGCGTGCTGCCGACGCGGACGGGGAACGCGGAATCCACCTGCCCGTTCCGCGTACTGATGGCCATGGTGGCGTTCGCCTGCTCGGGCACCGCCATGGTGATCCTGCCGTTGTGCGTGCCGAGGTAGTACCGGCCGCCGTCGGCAATTGTGCCGCTGTACTCGACAGCGCCACTCACGGTGGACGCCTGCACGGAGCGCGATTCCATGCGCTGCATGCGGATGCCGCCGTTGATGGTCTCGACGCTGACATCGCCGCGGATGCCGGAGAGCGTGAGCGTCTGGTTGATGGCCTCGACCCGCACGTTGCCACGCACGTTCTCCACGGCGATGGTCCCGGAGACCGACGTGACGTCCACGTTGCCGGTGACGCCCGTGACGCGGATGGCGCCCTCCACGTTCTCCACGGCGACAGTGCCCTGCACGCCGTCCACAGTGACGTCCGTGGTCATGCCATCCACGGACACGGAATAACTGCGGGGCACGGTGATCTCGTAGCGCACGCTCAGCCCGACGGGGCCCATGAACGAGCCCGGCCGCTCCGACGTCACGCTCACGCCGCCATTGCGCTGGCGGACCACGAGCTGCGCCGTCCGGGAGTAGTTCGCCACCACCCGCATGGCGTCACGGTCCCAGGTGCGGATGACGGCGGAGCCCGCGAACATCTCCAGGTCCAGCCGGCCGCCGCGCTGCACTGCGAACGTCGTGTCCACCTGCTGCCGGACCTGCGCCTCCGCGGCGGACAGCTGGGCCAGTCGCTGTACGGACTGAAGGCCCGGCGGCACCATGGCCCCCGGCGCCACCGGCGGCTGGGGCAGTGCGTGCGGCACTGCCAGCATCAGCACGGAGAAGAGCGTCGTCATGGTCATGATGGCCTCACGCGCCTCCCCGCTGGACGCGGTTCACCCGCATGGCCAGGTCCTCGCGGCGCTGCAAGGACGTGTCGAGTTGACGCTGGAGGCGCGGGTTGCCGGGGTCGGCCTCCAGGGCCTCCTGCGCCGAGGCGATGGCGTCCTCGATGGACGCGATGCTGCGCTCCAGTACCTCTACGGTGGCGGGGTCCAGTGATTCCCGGGCCTCGTCGAGCAGTGCTGCCAGGGAGCGGGCTGCCTCGTCGTCCTGCACCGGGCGTGTGTCCACGAACTGGACATCCGACGGCTGCGCGGCCACGCTCTGGAAGATCGTGCCCTCCACCGCCTCGCCGTTGGCCACGTATGTGTCTTCGCCATTGGCGGATTCGCCGCCCGTGACCAGCCAGACGGCGCCGGCGGACAGGCTCATGAGCACCAGCGCCGCCGCCGCGAGCTGCGGCATGGTGAAGCTGAACGAGCGGGCGCGTCGCCCACGATGCGCGTCGATGGACACGACGTCGTCATCGGTTGCGACGTCGCCATGGAACGTGCCGGCCGCGGCCGGCGCCGGCTCCTGCATGCGTGCGGCGATGCCGGCCCACAGGTCACTTGCCGGCTCACGGTCCTGCAGCGCCCTGGCTGCAGCGACCACGTCCCGGAGCCCGGTGATGGTGGCGGCGCAGTCGTCGCACGAGGCGAGGTGTGCCTCGAGGCGGGCGGCCTGGTCCGCGTCCAGTTCGCCATCCAGGTATTCGGAAAGTCTGTCCGTCCACGGGTCGTGCATCGTGACCCTCCTCATTGCAGGTACTGCCTCAGTGTCATGCGTGCGCGGTGCAGTTGCGACTTCGACGTGCCCGCGGTAATGCCCAGCATGGTGCCGATCTCCTCGTGCGTGTAGCCTTCGACATCGTGCAGCACGAAGACCTTTTTCGCGCCGTCCGGCAGCGTCTGCATGGCCGCCTCGAAGTCCATCCTCAGGTCCGGCCGGTCCCGCCGGGAGGCGGCGTCCAGGCCCTCGGTGTCAGCGCCGAAGCGGGCGGTATAGTTCGCCTGCGTCGTGCGGCGGCCGAGGACCAGGTTGATGGCCAGCCGGTGCAGCCACGTGCTGAAGGCTGACTCGCCGCGGAACAGGTGCAGCTTCCGCCAGGCCCGGATGAACACCTCCTGCGCCGCGTCGTCCGCCTCGCCGGGCGTCAGCATGCGCGCACACAGGCTGTGGATCCGCGCGGCGTGCCGGCGGTAGATCCGCTCGAACGCCCGGGCATCTCCGGTCCGGGCCAGCTCCACGTCGGACCGGTCCAGGTCCGCCACGGTCATAGTGTTCGTTGTCAGCGCAAGCGCTCCCAGGTCTCTTCGCCTTCTGCTGTGTCCGAACGATTAGACGGAGCAGCCCGGCGGATGGTTGGAAAGCTAGTGGAAAGCGGGGTGGCGCTGGTAGGTTGTGGCGGCCGGCAGGCACGGGGCCGGCGCTCAGCGGTGAGGACGAAGGTGGGGGGAGGAAGTCATGCATATCATTCAAGTGGACTCATTTACGGCAGTGCCGTTCCGGGGCAACCCGGCGGCGGTCTGCATTATTGACAATGACCGGAACGGCCGGGCCAGCGCCCGGGATGATGGCTGGATGGCGGCGGTGGCGGCGGAGATGAACCTGTCGGAGACGGCGTTCGTGGCGGCGCGCGACGACGGCGACTTCGACCTGCGCTGGTTCACGCCGGTCGTCGAGGTGGACCTGTGCGGCCACGCCACGCTGGCCACGGCCCACGCGCTGTGGGAGACGGGCGCCGGCGGGACGCGGGACGTGTTGCGGTTCCACACCCGGAGCGGCGTACTCACGGCAAGTCGGGAGAGCGACGGTGGCATCGTCCTGGACTTCCCGGCGGAGCCAGCCGCGTCGGTAACGCCGCCACCGGGGCTGCTGGCGGGCCTCGGCGTGGCCACGGCCCGGGCAGTGGCGGTAGCCAGGAACAGGGTGGACTACCTCGTGGAGCTGGGCAGTGCGACGGAGCTGAGGTTGCTCCAGCCGGAGATGGGGCAGCTCGCGCAGGTGGACATGCGCGGCGTCATGGTGACGGCGCCGGCAGCGGATGAGGACGATGCCGACTTTGTCTCCCGCTGGTTCGGCCCGCGTGTGGGCGTGGACGAGGACCCCGTCACCGGCTCTGCGCACTGCTGCCTGGGGCCGTGGTGGCAGGCGAAGACCGGCCGGTCCGAGTTGCGCGGCTACCAGGCGTCGCCCCGGGGCGGCTATGTGGGCGTGCGCATGCGCGATGATCGCGTCGATCTCATCGGCCAGGCGGTCACGGTGCTGCGCGGTGAACTCGTTGCATAGGTATCAGGAGGCAGACATGGAGAAGATGCGGAAGTCCGACGACGAGTGGCGTCGCGAACTGACCCCCGAGGCGTACCACCTGCTCCGGGAGAAGGGCACGGAACGGCCGTTCACCGGCGAGTACAACAGCGAAAAGCGGCAGGGCATCTACCTGTGCGCGGCGTGCGGCAACGAGTTGTTCCCGTCGGACGCGAAGTATGACTCCGGCTCCGGCTGGCCCAGCTTCTTCAAGCCGCTGGACGAGGCGCGCATCGAGACGGAGGAGGACACGTCCCACGGCATGCGACGCGTGGAGATCAAGTGCGCGCGCTGCGACTCCCATCTCGGCCACGTCTTCCCGGATGGGCCGCGGCCGACGGGTATGAGGTACTGCGTGAATTCTGGGGCGCTGAAGCTGCGGACGGAGGAGGGTGGCTGATGAGGGCCTGGCGGGACCGGACGGGACTGGCGACGGCTATGGCGACGAGGCTGGGGCTGCTGGTGCTGCTGGTCGGGATGGCCGTGCCGGTGGCGGCGCAGGTGACGCCGGCTGGGGGCGGTGGCGCGGCGCTGGACCCGGTGCGGGCACTGCGGACGGCGCCGGAGCGGACGGGGTTCCGGGAGACGACGCGGCATGACGACGTCGTCGCGTGGATGGAGACGGTGGCGGCGGCCTCCCCGGTGATCCAGCTGGACACGTTCGGCTATTCGCTGCAGGGTCGCGTGCTGCCCATGGCCATTGTCGGGCGGCTAACGGACACGCGCCCGGAGACGGTCCGTGCCAGCGGGAAGACGGTGGTCTACCTGCAGGGCAACATCCACGCAGGCGAGGTGGAGGGGAAGGAAGTCCTGCTGATGATGCTGCGGGAGTTCGCGCTGGGCGAGCACCACGCGCTGCTGGACTCGCTGGTGCTTCTCATCGTGCCGAACTACAACGCGGACGGTAACGAAGCGGTGCTGCTCACGAACCGGCCGGCGCAGCACGGGCCGGTGGCGGGCATGGGTACGCGGCCGAACTCGCAGGGGCTGAACCTTAACCGGGACCACACGAAGCTGACGTCGCCGGAGGCACGCTCCCTGGCGCAGATGCTGGCCGCGTACGACCCGCACGTGGGCGTGGACCTGCACACCACCAACGGCACGCGCCACGGGTACTACCTGACATACTCACCACCGCTGCACCCGAACACCACGGACGGCATCGTGTCCCTGCTGCGCGACGACTGGCTGCCGCACACGACGGCCGAAGTCAGCCGCAAGTACGACTGGGACTTCTACTACTACGGCAACGTGCAGGGGCAGGGCGAGGCGCGGGGCTGGTACACGTTCGACCATCGCCCCCGCTTCAGCAACAACTACCTCGGCCTGCGCAACCGCATCGGCATCCTGAGCGAGGCCTACTCCTACGCCACCTTCGAGGACCGCATCCTCGCCACGCGCCGCTTCGTGGACGAGATCCTGGCGTTCGCGCACACGCACGCGGGGCGCGTCCGCTCAGTGGTGGCGGCGGCGGAGGCACAGCCGGTCATCGGGCAGCGGCTCGCCACGCGGGCGACGTTCGAGCGCTCGCCGGAACCGGTGCGGATCCTCATGGGCGCCGTCGAGGAGGAGCGCAACCCGTACTCCGGCGCGACCATGCTGCGGCGGCTGGACGTGAGGACGCCGGAGATGATGTACGAGTACGGCACGTTCGCGGCGACGGAGACGGCCGTCGTGCCAGCCGCGTACATCCTGCTGGAGACGTCGCCGCAGGTGCTGGCGAACCTGGAGGCGCATGGCGTGCGGACGCGAGCGCTAGGCCAGGCCCGGGAGCTGGAGGTGGAACGGTTCCGCGTGGACTCGACGTCGCTGGCGCCACGGGAGTTCGAGGGCCAGCGGGAGCGGACGGTGGTGGGCGAGTGGGTGGCCGCGTCAGTGGCGGTGCCCGCTGACGCAGTGGTCATCGACATGGACCAGCCGCTGGCACGACTGCTGTTCACGCTGCTGGAGCCGCGCTCCGATGACGGGCTCGTGAACTGGAACCTGTTCGACCGGTGGCTCGAGGCGGACGGCACGCTGCCCATCGTGCGCTCGCACCGGCCGGTGCGGTAGGCGCCAGCCAGTGCGGTAGGCCAATAGGCGGAGGTCGCGCGGGTTTGTGCGGTAGAAGGCGGGTGGCCGGTGCAGATGCCGGACGCGCGATGCTTTGTGGTGCGCCGTGTGTTGCGAGGGTTCGGATTGCGCGCTCGCACTGCGCGGTTCGGGAAACGGGGCGGAAGCCGCTTTTCCGAACCCGGCCGGCCCCAACTGGCCTCGAACCCGGCCTGGCCGCCAACGCCCTCCCGAACCGGCCCGCCCCTAGCCCTGGTAGAGCGCCGACACGACGCCCGCCGGGTCCCGGATGATGGCGTACCTGCCCTCACCGGCGCTTCTCGGATGTTGCAGCACGAAGCCGCCGGCGGCCGCGCACCTGTCCAGGGCGGCGTCCAGGTCCTCGACGACGATGTAGATGAGCCAGACTGGCGGGATGTTCTCATTCTGCCCGCGCGCGTGGCAGACGCCTGCGACGCCGGCGCCCGTGGCGGTAGTCATGACGTAGTCGGAATAGTCGCCCATGGACAGGGGCTGGGGTGCCCATCCGGCCACCGCCTGGTAGAAGTCCTTGAGCGCCTCGGCATCGGGCACGGTGAGGTCGAGCCAGCCGATGGTGCCGACGGCGGGCTTCGGAGGTCCGGACATGTCGCTACGCTCCTGTGGGTATGGAGTTGGAGTGTCGCCTATGTGGCGGACGTGGTCGTCCGCCGGATGACGATCCATCCGCCGACGCTCCGCCGCAGCGTAAACTCGTGTGTCACCTCGAACGCCGCGCCACGCTCGAGGCAGCCGGTGATCAGTTGCACCCGGGCCTCATCACGAAGGATGACGGGCGGCCGGATGAAATGGGCGAAGAAGCCGTGTTCACGATCCGCATCGCCCTCCGACGGTTCTTCCACCCACGGACAGGCTGGCGGCTGAAAATCACCCAGGCGCACGACAGGGAGGCCGAGGCGAGCGGCGAACCCGCCTGTCACCTGCGTGGCGTCGATGCCGGGCGAGCCCAGTCCAGGGCGGCATTCCTCGGCACGGTAGTCGCACCTGTAGGCGTTCACGGTCATGGTCGGTGCCCATTCCGTGTCCACCGAATCGGCGACGGCGGCACCGAGGTCCCAGTCCGTCGCTTCGATGGCCGCCTCACAGCCGGCCAGCAGCGGTACCAGCACCACGCCAGTCACGATGACAGCTCCCTGCCACACGGTACGCATACCCGCCTCCAGGTTGTCCTGCGTGCGGATCGTCGGCCAGCACGCCGTGCACGGGGACGGCAGCGCGCGGCGTTGCCATATGCGATGTGACCGTTCTGTCCAGTCGGCGGGATGCCGACGGGCCTTTCCAAGATAGGCCTGGTGGCCGGCTGCGTGCCAGATTCTTTTGCGCCGGCTAGTCCGCTGCCGCGCCCACGTCGCCGGCCACGGCGAGATTGCCGCAGCAGGCGCCGATGCAGCCGTCGCGCCGGTGGTCGCCCACGCGACGGCGATGCACCAGCCACGTCTGCTCCGGGCAGCCGGTCTCATTCAGGTCGGCCAGGGGGACCAGCCACTCGAGTGAATCGTCGGGCGGGGCGATGAACCCGTCGAGGCTCGTCGCCGTGTAGGTCGGTTGCAGATTTGACGCGTGGTACACGACGCCGGCGTCCGCCGCCAGCGAGCCAGCCTCGATGCGCGTGGGGTAGCCGAGTTCCGCGTCATACTCGACGTTCAGCGGTGTGACGCCCTGCTGCCGTGCATCGGTGATGACGTCGAACAGTTCACGCACCGTGTGCCACCGCAGGCGTTCGTCCTCCACGTCCTCGCCTGTCTCCCGCGAGACGACCCGCGTGATGCTGCCACCGCGCACCTCGATGGTCACGGGCTGCACCTGCTCGCGGACACAGAAGCACTCCTGCTGAAAGTCGAATTGGTAGTCGGCCAGCCCCGCGGCTTCCCACCGCTGGAGCGCGGCGTCGTGGTCATCGACGGGCTCGGTGTCCGGCGGTGCAGCGGTGCAGGCGAGGGGGAGCAGCACCAGTCCGGCCATAAGGGCCCGAAGCGTCACGCGCTGGCACCAATTGGGTCGATTCCTCGATAGGCAAGGTTGAGGCATTGATTCCTGATCCCGGTCTGGAGGTCATCATGACAGAGTATGTGAATTGTGCAACAGGCAGGATCATCCGTGGCGTCCTGCTCGCCCTCATCGCCGCGGTCGCGCTGGCGGCATGCAGTGACAGTGATCCCACCGGCCTCGACCTTCCGGGGCTGGTCGAGTTCCGGGGCAACTACACGGACGCCAGTACCTGCATTCAACCCGGCGACTTCTCGCTGCCCATCACCATCTGGCTTTTTGACTACGACGTACCTACCCAGGCCGTCCGGGTGGCGGTTAATTACGGCACGGGCGGATCCCATACGTCCGGCGACCAGTTCCGGGGGACGCTGAGCCCCGGCGGAGTGCTTCAGGCCTTCGGCTACTGGGGCGGTCAGGTCCATGAGGACTACGAGATCAAGGCAACGGTCACCCAGACCACCATACAGGGCAATGTCTACGAATACTGCAGTGACGGCACCGCCGACATCTGGAACTTCACCGCGGTACGTCACGAGTAGCGGCTCTGTGCCAACGCAGACGCTCCCGCAGGTGCCCAATCGCGCAGTCCCGACGGTCATGGGTGCCTTGGTGGCGGGCACACCGCCGACTCTTCGGCGGCCAGTTCGGGCAGCCCGGCCTCGATGGCCCGCAACAGGTTCTCCGGCCGATACTCCGGCAGTGCTGTCATGCGCTGCCGCACGGCCGCGTGGGCCGCCTGCCCGTCGCCCGGCTCGATCGCCCGGCGGGCGGTCGCGATGCGGCGGATGCCCGGTCGGCGGTGCACCCACCAGCGGGAGTCATGGATGTCGCCAGCGGGATCCGGGGCCAGGACGTCAGTTGGCTCGGCGACAGTTCCCAGCCCGAGCTTCACGGCGCGGTCGAGCATCCAGCAGAGCGTGACGTCCGCTATGGCTCGTTCGGGGTAACCCCCGCCAACGTCCGAGTGAACGCCCGGGAACCAGGTCTGTTCCACCGTGCCGGTGAACCGCTTGCCCTCCGGCTCCTTCCAGATGGCCGGATCGAAGGTGCGACGTTGCTCGTCAACCGCCAGTGCGTGGTATGCGTGCCTGACGATGCTGGACAGGCACGTGTCGTGGAACCGATGGCGGCGGTTGATGATGGACGCCGGCATGCCCAGCCAGCCCGGGATGCCCAGTGCGCCGACGGTGTCCCACACGCCGACGAACTGCACCTCGCGAACCTCATGGGCGTAATTGCGACGGAACGATCTCGAGCGCGGCGCATTGGGATGCGAGTCGCTGCCGCGGGCCCGGTAGAGGGCCATGGCCCGGTCGGCGAGGCGCTCGTACGCGGGTTTCAGGATCCCGCAGTTACGAACCAGACCCACCGTGCTGCGCACCGTGTAAGCACCACGGCTGAAGCCGAAGAACCACAACTCGTCGCCGGGGCTGTACTCGTGCATCAGCCAGCGGTAGATGTCGAGGATGTTGCGGTCGAGGCCGATGCCGAAGCCACCGCCCATGACTGAACTGAACTTCCGGTTCAGCCTGCCGCGGGTGGGGTCAGTGCCGACACCGGACTGGTAGAACACGCGCTGCGGCTTCCCGTCCGAACCGGTATCGGCCAGGCGGTCGGCCAGGCGGCAGACGTTGGATGGCGCGGCGGCATCCTCGCTCTGCCATGTGCCATCGGAGCAGACGATCAGGCGCCTGGACAATTACAATACCCCCCCTACGATGACACGACGACGTCACCGTCGAATGTCTCGAGTTTCAGCCTGCCGGCGATCCCGCTGGATTCGAGCCACTGACGGAACTTCCCGGCCCCGGCCTCGCCCAGCTCCCTGTTCTGCCACTCTGCCACGGCGATTGTCGTCGTGTCGTCGGCCCGCATGAGCCTGTAGCTGATGAAGCCCGGCTGGGCCCGGAACACGGCGAGGCCTTCGTCGCGGATCAGTGCGAAGATAGTGTCGCCTTCTTCCGACTGGAGGTCGATCCTCCAGCGACCGATGGTGGTGCGCAAATAGGTCATGCAGGAAGGTGCCCACCATCCTGGGTATGCCCCTGAGCTGCCACGGGTTGCACAGCCGAGGCGGCACAGCCCGGGGCCAGTACTGCGACGGCCAGCAGCAGTGCAGGAGTTACTCCGCGTTCATTCATGATGCACACTCCTTTCGTTGTGGACGAAGCCTCCTGGAGATGCGGGTGTCGGCACTCAATATGACCTCACGCTCCTGCGAGCGCGTATTCCGAAACTCTGTCCCGCACCTGGCGACGTTCATTTCACCGGTGGCCCTCTCCGGTGTCGTCTGCCGGGATGAGCCGACGGAGCATGAACACGAGGCTTACATAGCCGTAACCGAGCAGGAGAACCGCCGCGGTGCCGAGCCCGAGGAGTCCCAGAAACATGTCTACACGTCCGGAGAGCAGGCCAATCAGAGTGGCACAGAGAAACCAAAGGGCGAGCATCCACAATGGAGCGGCCAGAGCTCGCCTGCGGATCTCGCGTTCGGGTTTGTCGTCGATCCACCACGTTGCGTAAGAGGCCAGGATCGCATAGGGCATCCCACCATAGATCCCGCTGATCAGAAGAACCTGTATGAGCTTCCTGATCGCCGGGTACGTTGGCTGCACCCCAGAAACGTGAACGAGCGTGGCGACCGCTGCTGGCACCAATAACGGAAGCCAGACCGCACAGCGATAGAACACTGAGGTGCTCATTCTCATGGACTCCGGTATTGAATATCGCGCGAGGTAGTGGCTGCCGCGGGATATCGTGACCCCGAAATCCCCGGCACCGGCGCCGACCATGCCGGACAAGTCCGCGGGAACGGGCTCCGCCGGCCGCCCCCGACCCGCACTTCGTGCCCGTCAGTCACACCGTTCGGGTGCGACATGCTGGCGCGATAGCTCCGGAGGCACGGCCCGGCCTGACGTGGCAGTGTCCGGCGCGGACGGACGCGGGGACGATCAGGAGTCGGTGGTGCCAGCCGTGTCCGCGGCCTCGAGCATCTGTGCGGCGTGCGCTGCAATGTGCTCCATCTGCCGCTGCCGCCTGCTCGCCCAGCGGGGCAGCCGCACGGCATTGGCGATGAGAGCGGCGGCGCCACCGCCGCCAAGGACGACGGGTCCGGCGAGGGCGTCGGCAAGGCCGCCGGCCAAGCCCCCTGTGAGAGCCATGGCGGCGAAAGTGACGACGCCGGCGCCCATGCCGATAATGCCCATGGCGTTCATGCCGGCCGCCTCGCCCTTCACCGTGCCCATCCGCAGCCGATACCCTCCGCCGGCCGGCTCGATGCACGCGTGCAGGTTGCCGTTGGACCATTCCCGCAGCCCGCCCTGGACGGCGACGCGGCCGCGGGCGCCAAACGTCGATCGAAGCTCGGCCACCAGCTGCTCCCACTCCCGGTCCGTGGGCGCGCGGGGCAGCGGCACCATGCGGCCGACGCCGACGGGCATGCCCATGGAGCGCTGGAGCGGCGTGGTACGGCTGGCGGTGAGGGACGCCGCCGCCCGGGCGACGGTCGCGGGGTCGATGCCCACCTCCCGGCCGATGGACTGCACTTCCTCCAGCGTCAGGCCGTGCTGCTCCTGTGGCGCGGGCAGCCGTGACGCGCCGGGGGCGGCAGCGCGGCGGAAGATCTCGCGGACCTCGTCCTCGTCGTAGCGTCTGTCGGTCATGGCTGGAATCTAGCCACGGGCGCGGCAGAACGCACCAGCGTCGTAATGACCCGACGTCGGCCCGCCGCGGCTGCGACCCGTTAACTTTCCACCAGGCTGGCCATGTACGCGAGCAGCACGCGCATCTCCTCCGCGGGCAACTGCCGGAAGCGCTGCTTGGCCCGGAGCGCCGAGGGCGAGATGGAGTCCTGCACGACGTCGTCGCCCACGGTCCAGGCCCGCAGTTCGTCACGGCTGCGCCGGGCGCCGACACCGTCCAGCGGGTAGCGCGGGCTGCCGGCGCCCGCCACCGAGTGGCAGCGCTCGCACGTGTTCGCGCGAAACACGCGCTGCCCTGCCACGCTGTCACTGTCCTGCGCACCGGGCGGCGGCACGTCCGTACCGATGGCCGGCTCGGCGGGTTCATCCTGCGCGGCCCCGCCGAACAGCCCGGGGACATGGCCGGGGTTCTGCCGGACGGCGAACACCAGCGACAGCGCCAGGAGCACGCCGACGGCGAGGATGGTGATGGCGATGGCGATGCGTTCGCGCATGTGTCCTCCCTTCCCTGTGCTCAGACCATGTCGAAGAGTTCGAGATGGATCCGGCGCAGCGGCACCCCGAGTGTGCGCAGGTCATGCTGCACGGCGTCGGTCATGGGCTTCGGCCCGCAGATGAAGTAGGTGAGTTGGGTCCGCTCCTGCGGCAGCGCCCGGTGCAGGACCAGGCGGTCCACGAAACCGCGCTCGCCCGTCCAGTCCGCCTCCGGCTCCAGGAGCACGTGCACCACGCGCAGCGCCAGGCGGGTAGCCAGTTCGTCCAGTTCCTCGCGGAACAGGACGTCGTCGAGGCGGTTGTTCGCGTAGACGAGGGTGATGGGCCGGCTCTCGCGGCGGTCATCGAACGTGCGCAGCATGCTCATCAGCGGGGCAATGCCGACGCCGCCGGCAATGAGGACGAAGCCCGGCGCGTCCGTGTGCCGGTCGGGGGTGAACGAGCCGTAGGGGCCGTCTACGTACGCGATGGTTCCGGGCGACGTCGCACCGATGGTGCTCGTGAAGTCGCCGAGTTCCTTGATGGTGAAGCGCACGCGTCGCTCATCGGCGGCGCTGCTGCTGAACGAAAACGGGTGCTCCTCCGCCGCAAACGGTGAGCGGCCCAGCGTCAGCCACGCGAACTGGCCGGGATGGAAGCGCAGCCCATCGTGCCCGTCCGGCTCCAGCGTGAGGGTCCAGGAGCTGCCCCGCTCCTGCCGCACGTCCGTGACGCGCCACGGCCGGCGCAGCAGCCGCCACGGCTTGATGGCCCGGATGTGGACGACGAGGCCGGCCCACGCCGAGATGTAGAGGATCCACGTCCAGCGCTTGAACGTCGTGCCCGTGTAATAGGCGGTGCCGGCCACGTGCCAGACCGCCAGCAGCAGCGCGGCCACGGCCATGCCGGCGTGGGCGATGCGCCACCACTCGTAGTCCAGCCGGAACTGCTTGCGAAACAGGGACGAGAGGACCAGCGCCACGAGCAGCAGCAGCGCCACGCGCCCCGCCGTCATGTGCCACGGCGCGTCAGGCGGCAGGATCGGGCGCAACGCCTCCTCGGCCGTGATGCGAAGCACGGCGAAGTGGGCCAGCACCAGGAGCAGCCCGCCCACGGCCATCCAGCGGTGGAAGTAGTAGAGGATGTCCATGCCGAACGGCGCGCTGGCGCGCCTGAACCGGGCCGTCAGCCAGAACTGCACGCCGATGGCGGCAAGACCGGCAAAGCCCAGCCCCATGGACAGGTCCCACCAGAAGCCCAGCCCCGGCGCGCCCGGCGGGATGAAGAGCACGACGAGGGGAAACGCCAGCGCCCCCAGGTAGGCCAGGATCCAGAGTCCGGCAGAAAGAGTGCCCCCCATCCGCTCCCCCTTGCTGATGTGGCATCCAGCTTAGTCATCGGCGCGGACGTTGTCTGTCGGGCAGACCACCAATCGTGGCAGTGACGGTGCCGGCGGGCGCGGTGCAGGAGGTGCGGTAGTGCGGAGGACGTAGCCGGTTCTACCTCACAGCCGTTGCATCCCTCGCTGCCGGCTGACCAGCGCCAGCCAGCGCGGGTCCTGGTGGAGGCGCTGGAAGCCGGGCTCCACCACGAAGCTGCCGATGAACGAACTGGCCTCCGCCAGCCCGCGCTCGAGCCAGGCAAAGACCTGGTCATCGTTGCCCAGACCGCTGTACGCCAGCGCGATATGGAAGGCCAGCGCGTCGCTGTCGGGCGTTGCGAGCGCCGCATCGAGGATCTGCGCAGCGAGGTCGGGCCGGCCGGTGACGGCGAGGGCGTAGGCCAGGTGCAATGAGTCCCGTGCGCCGCTCATGGCGGCAGCGCGTTCCAGTGCGGCCACGGCCTCGGCAGCCATGCCCTTCTGGAGGTAGGCGTGGCCGAGCTGCTGCCAGGCCAGGTCCATCTGCGGGCTCAGTTCGAGGGCCTGCCGCAGGTGCGCGATCGCCTGGTCGGGTCTGCCCCTCGCCACGTCCAGCCGGCCGGCGACGTTGCTGATGGCCGGCGCCAGCGGGTCGTGATACCGGGCGATGTCCAGCTGCCGCTCGGCTTCCTCGAAGCGGGCCTGGATGACCAGGCAGACGGCGAAGGGCAGCCGCCCAAAGGTGTAGCCGGGCTCGAGCTCGAGGGCGCGCCGGAACGCCACCTCGGCCCGCTGCCAGTCGAAGTCCGCGACACACCAGGTGTGGCCCAGCGCGGTGTGTGCCGCCGCAATTGTGCTGTCCAGCTCCAGAGCCCGCAGCGCCGCTGCCTCGGCCCGGGCGAAACTCCGGCGGGCTGGCGCGAATCCGAAGACGGCCCGGCGCGTGTGGACGTCGGACAGTCCGGCATGCGCCTCGGCCAGCAGCGGATCGTGCTCGAGGGCTTCGGTGAAGTAGCCCTCGGCCAGGGCGATGGCCTCCCGGTCCGTGCGCATGGTAAAGATGTGGCGGCCGCGGAGGTAGAGCTCATAGGCGCGGACGTCGGGTGTGCGCCGCGATGTGGCGTCCGGCTGCGCTGCCAGCCGGCCACTCAGGGCTGCGACAATGGCAGTGGTGATCTCATCCTGCACGGCAAACATGTCGCTCAGTTCGCGATCATGGCTGGCCGCCCAGAGCACCGAAAGATCCGCCGCGCGCACGAGCTGGACGTTGACCTTGATACGGTCGCCCACGCGCTGCACGCCGCCCTCCAGCACCGTGGCCACGCCGAGAGAGTCCGCAATGATGCGCAGGTCGGCGCCGCTGTTCCGGAACGCGAATGCCGAGGTCCGGGCGATGACGCGGATGCCGGGCACGCCGGCGAGGGCGGTGATGAGGTTGTCGGTGAGGCCGTCGCTGAAGGCATCGTCGTCGGTGTTGCCGCTGATGTTCACCAGGGGCAGCACGGCCACGGACGCGTCCATGGGCGGCACGGCGTGCCGCCCGCCGGCCAGAAGGATCCCGGCAGCCACGATGCCAGCGGCCACGATGAGCACAGCGGCGAGGGGAAGGACGAAACGGACCCGACGTCGCGTTGGGGGCAGTGCACGGCGATCAGCGGCGAGCGTCGCTACGGCATGCGGTGGTGTGGCATGCTGCGATGCGGCGGCCCGTGCTGCGACTGGCGCGGCAGGTACGACGGGCACGACGGGCTGTGGCCGCTCCGTCGGCGCGGAGCGCAGTTCCGCCGCCAGGGCGGTGACGGACGGGTCGGGCGCACCGCCCAGTTCCTCCGCCACCATGAGCTCGTGGACACGGGCATGCTGCAGTGCGGCGGCGCGCTCGCCACTGGCGTCAAGGGCGCGCATCAGCCCAAGCGCTGCGCGCGTGCTGAGCGGGTCGGCCTCAGCCAGACGGCGCCACCACCCGGTGGCGCCCGCCAGGTCCCCGGCCTCGCCGGCCGCCACCGCCAGCTGCTCCAGCGCACGGGCCGCCGCCTGGGCCAGGGCGGCGCGTTCCGTGGCCACCCATCGCTCCAGTTCCTCACCGCCGCGGAGGTGGAAGCCGTCCAGGAACGGGCCGTCATAGTGGGACATGGCGGTGACCGCGTCGCCTGCCTCCAGCGCGGTGCGGAACGCAGCTACATCACTGGTGATGGTGCCGGGGTCGAGGCGGAGCTCCGGCGAGGCGAGGAGCAGGTCCGGCGCCTGGAGCTGGGTGCGGAGGGAGTGGATGAGCTGGCGCAGGGAGGTCCGCGCGCGCGCCTCATCGCTGTCAGGCCAGAGCAACGCCATGGCGGTGTCACGGCTCACGCCCCGCTCGCCGGATGCGGCCAGCAGGGCCAGCAGGGCCAGCCCCTTGCGGTGTGCGGACGCGGCCTCGATCCGCACGCCGTCGCGTTCAAGAAAGCAGGCCCCGAGCGTGATAAGACGAAACATTGGCGCCTGCGGCAAAGGGATTAACGCAGAACTAACGGTGGTTCGACGGGTCGCTGCCTATATACCTCCGACCCTCGACCGGGGGCAATCATCCTTTTCCGGAGGTAAGCCATGCGACGTCTCATTCCCGCCGGCCTCGGGCTGGCCATGATCCTGGCCGGCTGCGGCGCCGAGTTGCCCGTCGAGCCGTACAGCGCCTTCAGCGCGCAGGGCGGTGACGCCGAGTTGCAGGCGAATCATCAGACCGCGCCGGTGGTACCCATCCGCGGCACGTGCGACCTCGAGGCCCAGCCGCCGCAGCCCACAGGCCCCGGCCTCATCCAGCAACGGGACGTAGGCACGTGCCATATTTCGCACCTGGGGAAGAGCACAGTGGTCTCGGACAAGGTCATCAACCTGATGGCCGGCACGCAGGACGCCGAGATGGTCATCACCGCCGCCAACGGCGACATGCTGTATCTGAGCGGCAGTGGCACCAACGCCATGGTGGCACCGGGGCAGGTGGCGTTTCGGGTGGAACTGACCATCACCGGCGGGACGGGCCGGTTCACTGGCGCCACGGGCACGGTGTTGTCTCAGGGCACGGCGGACCTGGCGACAGCGCAGGCGAAGCTCAGCATGGCCGGAACCATAAGCTACTGAGCGGCGGCGTCCCGCCAGGCGCGGAGGGGACCGGCCCGGCGGGCGGCCGGCCCCCTGGCTGCGTTGCTACGGATGGCGGCGCACGGTGCCATTCGCCGGCAGCCCTGCCTTCATGGTGTTGCCGTCCGTCTGAGACACCATCACTGACGGGATCACGATGGTCGGGTCGCTGCCGCCCAGGGTCACGGGATTGCCGGGGACGTTGTTGACCACGACCATGGCGACGGCGCCTGCTGCCTGCGCGTTCTGCGCCTTCTGCACGAATGTGCAATTACCTCGATCGACGAGTGCGATGCTGCCCGCCGCGAAACCAATGAGCGGCTCGCACGCGTCGCTGCCGGTGCCGACCCCATCGTTTACCAGCATGACAGCCCCGGCTGTTCCAGCGAGCGTGGGCTCGGGCCCGAAAGCCGCTCCAGCAGCGCCGTACTCACCAGCAGCTGCTGACGGCGCATGGATTTCCACGATGTGCGGCCATGCCGGCGGCGGGGGCGGGTCCGGGATCTCCTCGCACGCGGGGCCAAATACGCCGCTGTCGTCGGGCAGGCGGTCACCCGGCAGGGCATCGCCGTGACGGAGGTGCGCGTCCACCGCCGGAGCCGGCAGCGTCAACGGCTTGTACATGTCCGCATCGGCATCATAGTGGCAGACCACGGAACGTTCGGGGCCGCCCCTGTTGAACGCGGCGGCATCGTCGAAGGACATGGTGTCCGGCGCGTCGCACGCGCTGGCGGCCAGGGCAAGCACAACCAGTGCTGCCATGCGACGGGGTAGGGCTGCTACCTGCGGGTTCCTGCGGGGGGCACGGGTCATGTCCGCCTCCGTCTGGGGAAAGGGGAACCATGTGCAGGCCGCCCAGGAGTGTCCTGGGTGGCCTGCTGCTACAGGAGTATGTGGGGTGATGCGCGGCGCGGTCAGCGGCGCCGTCGTCCGAACTATAGGCACGGCCGCCGGCGGATCCTAGGAAATCAACGGCGACGTTACGTCGAGTCTGTGGAGGCGTGACTAGTGGCAGCAACCGCTTGACCCCCCGGTGGGCCGGGTGAATACGTGGCGGGATTGGCGACGTTGGTTTCCGCTCCTACTTTGGTCGGAACTGATGAGGCCGGCCGACCCAGCCGGCGGATGCCCACGCACTCGGAACCGTATGGACCGCCCTGAAGACAGGGACTTGCCCGCACCCACGCCCGCGAACCAGCCGGCACCGGCGCCGACCCGTCGGCTCACCACCGGCGAGCTGGAGGCGGTGATCCGCCGGGCGGTGGAACTGCAGTCGGACCCGGCGGGCCCCGACGAGGGCGTGTCCGAGGCCGACGTCGTGCGCATCGGTCAGGAACTCGGGCTGGAGCCGGCGGCGGTGCGCCGCGCGGTGGCGGAGGTGCGCGGCCGGGCGCCGGAGGAGCGGGGTGCGCTGACCCGGCTGGTTGGGCCGGCCACCGTACGCGCATCCCGGGTCATGCCCCGCCCGGCGGCGGCGACGTCCACCGTGCTCGACCGGTACCTTCGCAAGGCCGAACTGATGGTGCCGCAGCGGCGCTTCCCGGACCGGACGCGCTACGGCCGGGACACCAGCCTGGCGGCGGGTCTGTCCCGCATCGGCCAGAGCCTGTCCCGCTCCCACAAGCCGTTGCGCATGAACCAGCTGGACATCTCGGTGTCGCCGCTGGACGACGCGTCGTGCCTGGTGGAGGTCAGTTCCGAACTGAGGGGCGTCCGCGGCGGGCTGGCAGGCGGCGTCATGGGCAGCACCGGCGGCGCCGCGACGGCGTGGGCGGCCACCGTCTGGGCGACGCCCATCGCGGACCCGCTCATGCTCCTGGGCGTGCCTGCACTGGCCGGCGCGTGGCTGGGCATGCGCGCCATCTACGAGTCCATCTACTCCACGACGCAGGACAAGCTCGAGTCACTGCTGGACCGGCTGGAGCACGACGAGCTGCGCTAGGCGGGCGGCGGCCAGAGCCACGCTGCGCCGCGGACGCCGCTGGAGTCGCCGTGCGCGTTGCGGCAGACGGGGGTGACGAAGGTGGGCGAGAAGACGTATGCCGCTGCGTGCTCCCGGGCCCGCTCTGCCGCCTCCGGCAGGTTCGACATGCCGCCGCCCAGCACGATGATGTCCGGGTCCAGCACATTGCACACGGACGCCAGCGCCCGGCCCAGCCGTCGGTACCAGCGGTCCAGCGTCGCCGTGGCGGCTGCGTCACCGGCAACGGCACGTGCGACGATGTCCGGTGCTGCGACGTCGTCGTCCGCATGATGCCGGTGGTCGGCGGCCATGCCGGGGCCGGAGAGGTACGTCTCGATGCAGCCGCGCCGGCCGCAGTAGCACGCAGGTGCGGGCTC
>DATHVP010000070.1:0-4578 GCA_035461245.1 Longimicrobiales bacterium
CGGGGTCGGGGGCGCAAGACTGGGCCCGGGGCTGATGGCCGCCGGCGATGGCGGCGGGCGATGGCGGCGGGCGATGACGGCGGGCGATGGCGGCGGGCGATGACGGCGGGCGATGGGTGGTGGGCGGTCCGGGGCGAGTGCGCGGTTCACCGTCCCGGCGGCGGCAAAGCGCGCACTCGGGGTGCGGGCGGGGGGCGACTGCGCAGTTCACCGTCCCGGCGGCGACGTGCGCACTCGTGGTGCGGGCCGGGGGCGACTGCGCAGTTCACCGTCCCTGCGGCGGCGAAGTGCCCACTCGTGGCTCGGGCCGGGGCGACTGCGCAGTTCACCGGCTGCCCGCCCCCGACTCCCGCCCCCGACTCCCGCCCCCTCCGCCCTCCGCCCTCCGCCCTCCGGCCCTCGCCCCCGCCCCCGCCCCCGTCCGCGTCCTCCGCCCTCCACCACCGCCCGCCAGGCCTGCGCCGCCCGTCCGCACCGGTCCCAGCAGCGCCCGCGACGGCAGCCCGCCGGCGGCCGGAGGCGGTCAGGTCTTCACGCGGCCGCCCTCACGGCCTAGCTTGTTGAGTTTGCGGCCAAACCCCTCTGCTGGCGAAACGTGCATGAAGCAGGCTGAACTCGAGCGACCGACGGCGCACGTGCGCACGGCGGCTGCCCCCGACGACTATCGCCCGCCCTACCTGGCAGCCGCGCTGGCCGCGGCGGGCGTATTCCTCCTGTACGTGATCACCCTGGCGCCGACCACGGCGTTCTGGGACACGAGCGAGTACATCGCGACGGCGAACATCATGGGCATCCCGCACCCGCCGGGTAACCCGCTGTTCGTGGTGCTGGCGCGCGCGTGGGACCTGCTGCTGTCACCGCTGGGGCTGGAGACGGCGGTGCGCGTGAACCTGTTCAGCGCGCTCATGGGCGCGGGTGCGCACGGGTTCTGGTTCCTCATGGTGCACCGCATCATGTCGTACTACTCGACGGACCGGACCTTCCGCCTTGTCGGTGCCGCGGCTGCGGTCATCATCAGCGCCACCGCGTTCACCGTGTGGAACCAGTCGAACGTGAACGAGAAGGTCTACACGGTCACGCTGTTCACCATTGCCCTGCTCTCGTGGCTGGCGTTCCGCTGGCGCGACAACCTGGGGCGCGGCAAGGATGACAACCTGATCCTGCTGATGCTGTTCATCCTGGCGCTGTCGGTGGGCAACCACCTGATGGCGTTCCTGGCAGCACCCGCACTGGTCGCGTACATCCTGCTCGTGGAGCCGCGCACGCTGTTGAACTGGCGACTGTATGCTGCTGGCCTCGTCGTCGTGCTGCTGGGCCTGTCCGTGCACATGTACCTGCCGATCCGCGCGGGGCTGAACCCGGTGATCAACGAGGCGGACCCGACGTGTCCATCGGTGGGCTCCGCGGTGGTGAGCGTGGCGACGATGGGCCGCGCGGGCTGCAAGGACCTGTCGGACGCGCTGTCCCGCCAGCAGTACGACAAGCCGTCGATGTTCAACGACCCGATCTCGTACGCGCAGGGCTACGAGGTGCCGCGCGGCGCGAAGCTGGTCGTTGCGCAGTACACGAACTACATGCAGTACTTCGACTGGCAGTGGGGTCGCTCGATCAACGGGCTCGTGAACTTCTTCGGCCCGTTCCGCGTGCTGCTCACGATGCTGTTCGTGGGGCTCGGCCTGTTCGGCGCATGGTCCCACTACCGGCGCGACAAGGCCAGCTTCGTGTACTTCGCGCTGCTCTTCGTGACGCTCTCCATCGGCCTCACGTTCTACCTCAACTTCAAGTACGGCTACTCGTACCCGGGCGTGACCGCGGACATGACGGAGGTGCGCGAGCGCGACTACTTCTTCATCGTCAGCTTCTCGCTGTGGGGCCTGTGGGCGGGCGTGGGGCTGGCCGCGGTGTGGCTGTGGCTGTCGGAGCGGATGGATGCAATGGCGGACGGCATGCGCGAGTCCGTGTTCGATCGCCTGGCCGACACGGTGCGCCCGTCGATGAAGGCCGCGCCGATCCTGGCCATTGCGCTGATCCCGCTGTTCGCCAACTGGAGCTGGGCGAACCGCAACTACGACTACAGCGCGCGCGACTGGGCGTACAACCTGCTGATGAGCGTGGAGCCGTACGGCGTGCTGTTCACCAACGGCGACAACGACACGTTCCCGCTGTGGTACCTCCAGGAAACGGAGGGCATCCGCCGGGACGTGACGGTCATCGTCATGAGCTACCTGAACACGCCGTGGTACGCGCTCCAACTCCGTGACCTGACGCAGCCGTGCCCGCCGGGTGTGGCCGCCACCGATGACCCGACACGCATCATCTGTCAGCGCGAGTTCACCACCGCCGGCGGCGCCGAGTTCTACCAGGACTTTGTGCGCACTGATGCGCCGGGGTTCTCGGCCGAGCCCGGCCGCACGGCGCCCACGCGCTCCATCCTGCCGCTGTCGGATCAGGAGATCCGCACCATCGCCGGCACGCCGCCCTACCTGACCCGGGAGGCGACCAGCTTCAACGTGCACAATGTCAGCACGGTGATCCCGCCGGAGCGGGTCATGGTGCCGGCGGATATCTTCCTGGCGCAGATCCTGGACGCGGCGCTGGATGACCGGCCCATCTACTTCGCCATGACGACGCAGGCGTACGAGAACCTGAACCTGCGACCGTACCTCATCCGGCAGGGGCTGGCACTGAAGCTGAACAACGGGCCCGTGGAGGAGGACCCCGGCCGCGGCATCTACGCCATGCCGCCAGGGCAGCTCGCCGGCCTCATCGGTCCGTACATCGACGTGCCGCGCACGGAGGCACTGCTGGGCGAGGTCTTCGTGCATCGCGGCGGCTTCCCCGACGAGTGGGGCCACTGGGTGGATTCGGCCACGGACAACATTCCGTCCTACTACGGCTACTCGCACTACGGCCTGGCCATCCTGTACGAGTCGCTGGGCGAGGTGGAGCGCATGCAGCACCACCTGGACCTGGGCGACCGCTGGCGCCGCCTGGGCGAACAGCGTTTCAACCTGGGCAGGTAGGCGGCGGCTGATGGATCAGGGGCCGGCGGCCGGGCAGTCCGCGGCCGCAACGGCTCACCGGCCGCCCCGGCCGCTTCTGGGCGCGGCCCTCGTCATGGGCGCCGCATCCCTGTGGGCGACGTTCGGCATCTTCGCCAAGCACCTCTACGACGCGGGGTTCGAGCCGCTGGAACTCGCCAGCGTGCGCGCCGCTGTCGGGTTCGCGGCCATAGCCGTCATCGCGCTGGTGCGCGGGGGCGCGGGCGTGGTCGTTGGCTGGAGGGCGCTGCCGTTCCTTGCCGCCTATGGCATCCTGGGCTACGCCCTCTTCACCCTGGTCTTCTTCCGAGCGCTGGGCGCCAACACCGTGTCCGTGGCCGTGGCCCTGCTCTACACGGCACCGGCATTCGTGCTCCTCATGTCTGCCATTCTCTGGCGCGAGCGCGTGGGCGCGCTCCGGCTGGTTGCGCTGGCGCTGGTGCTGTGCGGTGTCGTACTGGTCACCGGCGCGGCAGGAGCGCTGCTGCAGGGAACCGCCGTGCTGCCGCCGCTGGCACTGGCGCTGGGCATTGCGTCAGGGCTGACCTACGCCATCTACACCATGTTCAGCAGCGTTTCCACCATGCGCTACGGACCGACGGCATCGCTGTTCTGGTCGTTCGGATTCGCGACACTCGTCTTCGCGCTGATCGTGCCGCCCCACACGCCCTTCATGCGCATCCCCGGCCACCTGCCGGCTCTGCTGGCCCTCGGCATCGTACCGACCCTCATCCCGTACGCCCTCTTCCTCGCGGCGTTGCGGGACCTGAAAGCCAGCACCGCGTCCATGCTCGCCTCCATCGAGCCCGTCGTCGCGGCCACGCTGGCCGCACTGCTGCTGCACGAGCGCATGGACCTGCTCCAGGGCGCCGGCGTGCTGCTGGTGGTCGCGGCCGCCGCGCTCCTCGCCCGCCAGGTCGCCCGCCCCGCCGATCCCGAGGTCTCAGCCACCTGTTAAGCCGAAGCTAATCGCTGAGGCAGCCCAGCCGTTCCCCGACGTGGGGCCGGGCGCCAAACGCAGCCCACACACTCCCCCACACCATCCACCCAGGGCCAGAGCGCCGACCAAGCCCGGCACCTCTCCCGCCATCCACGCAGCGCCAGAGCACCCGAACAGTCCAGGCACCCTCCCGCCATCCACCCGGATCACGTACCCAGCGCGACCACTCCATCCGACCACGTCTCGGCGTTTTCCCTGCGCGTCGCGATGATGACCTGGCCTCGTTCACCTGCCAGCTTCCGGAACAGCTCGAAGACGCGGCCTTCCCGCTCGTCGTCCATGGTGCCGAAAGGCTCGTCCACGATCATGAACGCCGGCCCGGGCATGGCCGCGGCGGAGACCATCATGGTCGCAAGCCGGAGTACCAGTGCGATGAGGTCCTCGTCGCCGCCACTCACCACGGGCGCGGCCACGCCATCGGCCACGGCGTAGACCAGGCCGTCGTCAGTCAGCTCCACGGCGTCGTACCGTCCGCTGGTGACATCGGCCAGGAACCTGCCGGCCAGGCTGGCCACGGCGTCCAGGTCGGAGCGGGAC
>DATHVP010000071.1:0-7346 GCA_035461245.1 Longimicrobiales bacterium
CGTGGTGACGAACGGCATGGACGAGCCGCACACCACGCACTGGCACGGCATGTTCCTGCCGATCACGATGGACGGCGTGCCCGGGATCTCGCAGGCGCCGATCGCGCCCGGCGAATCCTTCACCTACGAGTTTGTGGCGAACCCGGCCGGCACGCGGCTCTACCACAGCCACTTCAACGCGATGTCCCAGGAGGGCAGCGGGCTCTACGGCATGTTCATCGTCGAGGAACGCGACCCGCCGGCGGTGCGCCGCTCCGACCGCGAGGAGCTGATGGTCCTGGCCGATGGCATGGGCTACGTCATCAACGGCAAGGAGTTCCCCATGACCGAGCCGATCCGCATGAAGCTGGGCGAACGCGTGCGGGTCCGGATCGCGAACCTCGGCGCCATGTACCACCCCATGCACCTGCACGGCGGCTACTTCTATGTCGTGGCCAAGGACGGCTTCCCGCTGCCCGAGCCGCAGAAGATGAACACGCTGTCGCTGGCCCCCGGCGAGACCTGGGACATCATCCTCGCGCCCCAGTTCGGCGGCACCTGGATCTGGCACTGCCACGTCCTGTCCCACGCCACCGGCCCTCGCGACGCCGACGGCAACGAGACCGCCGCGGGCATGATCGGCGTCGTCGTCGTGGACGACGGCCAGACCATCCTGGCCGACATGTCGAACCACACGCACCACTGACGGACGTGCGGCGGACGACGTAAGGCGGGCGACGGACTGCAGGGGACGTACTGCGCAGACATCCTGCGCCTGAAGTGAAAGGTAACGAGGGCGGCTGTGCAGAGGGCACGGCCGCCCTTCGGCGTCGCGCACCATGGGAACCGGGTAATTCGATCGTTTGACGCCGACTTGCGCGAGGCCGACCGGCCGGGGCGCCCTTATCGTCGCGAGAAACCGTGCACAATTGTGCATTTGTGCAATTGTGCATTTGTGCAATTGTGCATTTGTGCACGACTTCTCCCGGCGAACATTGGCGTCCCGCACCTCATGTTCGTCCCAACCGCTACATCCAGGCATGTGATTGGCCGGCGCCGCCATTCCTGTCCTGGCGGCATCGTGCAATTCTGCTGAGACACCAATCAAACCGGACCAGACGTGCCAGCCGGAGGATCGCCAAACCATGAAACAGCAACCCGCATCCGCTCCCTCGACCCACCCGCATCCGTCGCAGCCTGAATCAGCGACCGCGCTTCTGGCAGGTGACGACGTCGTTGCCCGCGCTGCTCGCCGATTTCGCGCGGTGAGCGAGCCCACGCGGATCCGCATCCTGGAGCTGCTGGCTCGCCGCGTGTTGTCGGTGGGCGAGGTGGCGGCGGCGCTTCGGGTGTGCGCGTCCGTGGCGTCTCGGCACCTGGCCGTGCTGGCCGACGCCCACTGGGTGATCCGGGCGCGGGAAGGCGCCACTGTCCTCTACAAGGTAACGCCCGCCACCGCGGCCCAGCTCGCCGAACTGCTGGACGCCAACGCGGACGAGCTCACGCTGAACCAGCCACCGCCTCATGACCCGTTCGATATTGCATCACATGACCCCGAGACGGTGGCGTACTGGGTCGACATGGGCAGCGCCTCGACTGTGCCGCTCGACAACGAGTACGAGTGGAACCACCATCTGCGCAGTCTCTTCGGCGACGACATCGTTCCCCACCTGGCCATGATCCGCGACGCCTGCATCCGCTTCAACCGCGGCGAGCCAGACCACCAGATCAACCTGCCACCCGCTGTCATGGACTTCATCCGGGCCGAGCGCACTCCATCTGAAGAAAGCTGAGCGGGAGGATCCCGCGTGACCCCGCATCGCGCCCCATGTGACCCCTGCCGCAGCTCAGCCTGCCGTTGACATCTGTCGCAAACTCCTCTACTGTCGCCCAGCGCGTCACCGAGCGGTTCCGCGGCCCGCCGGCCGATCCAGCGCCTGTTCATCCGACGTAGGCACAACGACGTAGACGCAACGCGCCCGTGCGCACTGACAAGGTCGAGCTATTGACGGTATCCGGTCAGCGTCGTGCATTGCGGGCCATCCGTGCCCGGCTGCTCCGGGTGGCGCCACTGACGGCCGCTGCGGTCACGCTGGTGTTCGGCCTATGGGTCCTGACCGTGCACCGGGAATACGCGCGGCTGGTCGCCGAGTCCATGCGACAGCACGCGGCCACGGACGCGCTCAAGCAGGTCTACTTCAGCCTGAAGGACCTGGAGGCCCATCAGCGCGGCTACCTCCTTACCGGCGATTCCACCTTCCTCTCCGACTACCGCGCCGCGGTGGAGCGGGCTCGCACCGAGCTGGGCCACATATCCGGGCTGGTCCGCAGCGAGCAGGAGTCGGAGGTGGTGGATGCCCTGAGCGAACTGGCGGAGCAGCGCCTCGCCGCCAGCGCGGACGTCCTGAGTCTTGTCGATGAGGGTGCTCAGGCCAGCCTGGCCCGGCAGGTGGCGGAGGGCGAGGGTCGTCGGGCCATGGTACAGTTCGAGGCCGCTGTCGCCACGGTGACAGAGCGAGTGGCGGCGCTGCAGCAGGAACGGGCACGGCATCTGGACGAGCGATTCAAGCATACCTTCTGGCTGATCCTGCTTGGCACGGGTCTGGCCACCGTTGCCGGCGGGAGCAGCGGCGTGTCCGTGGCCCGGTACGCACGGGAGCGGGCGGACACGGCGGACCGCCTGAGGGTTGCGAATCAGCGGTTGCAGACACAGGCGGCCGCCCTGGAGACACAGCAGGCAGTGCTGCAAGACCAGGTCACGCAGATGGAGGACCAGGCGGTGGAACTGGAACTCCAGACGCAGGAACTGGAGGAGAGCAACCTGGAACTCACGCGCAGCGAGGTCCGGTTCCGCGCGCTGGTGGAGCAGGCACCCGACATGATCCTCGTCCTGGACACGCGGTGCTGTATCACATACTCCAGTCCCGCCGTCGCCCGGGTACTGAGGCGCGGGGGCGAGGAACTGGAGGGCCGTAACCTGTTCGCCACGGTCCATCCCGACGACGCCGCACCGCTGCGGGCGAGCATGGACCGGCTGGTGGAGAACCCGGGCGCGGAACTCGACCTGGAGTTCCGGGCCGCGGCCGGCGGCGACACTTGGCGCCATCTCGCCGGCCGCGCCCGCAACCTGCTGGCTGAACCCGCCGTGGCAGGCATCGTAATCAACTGTCACGACGCTACGCAGGCCCGCAGCGTAGCGGCGCAGCTCCGGCAGTCACAGAAGATGGAGGCGGTGGGCCAGCTCGCAGGCGGCGTAGCCCACGACTTCAACAACCTGCTTACGTCCATTCGCGGTTATGCGGGCTTCGTTGCAGAATCCATCGGCGAGTCCCATCCTGCGCACGGCGACCTGCGCGAGGTGCTGACCGCGGCGGAAACGGCAACTGCGCTGACCCGCCAGCTGCTGACATTCAGCCGCCAGCAGGTGACGAAGCCGGAGGTCCTCGACCTGAACGACGTCGTGGAGGAATCCGCGGGGCTGCTGCGCCGCCTTCTCGGGCCCGCCATCAACCTGGTCACCCAGCCGGAGCCGAACCTGCGTACGGTCCTCATGGACCCCGGCCAGATCCGGCAGGTCATCATGAACCTCGCCGTGAACGCCCGTGATGCCATGCCCGAGGGCGGCCGCCTGGTCGTGCAGACGAGCAACGTCAACGTCGATGCCGGCCATGCAATGCGCCGGGGCGTGCAGCCGGGTCCGTACGTCCTGCTGAGTGTGACGGACAGCGGCGAGGGCATCCCGCCGGACGTCCAGGAACGCATCTTCGAGCCGTTTTTCACCACGAAGGAGCAGGGTCGCGGCACCGGCCTGGGTCTGAGCACGGTGTACGGGATCGTGCAGCAGGCGGGTGGCTATATCTGGGTCTACTCCGAGCCTGGCGACGGAGCCACCTTCAAGATCTACCTGCCCGCCGTGACGGCGGGCGCGGACGCCCAGACGCTTGGCCACACCGCACCGGAAGGGGGCACGCGCAGCGCGGGCAGTGAAGTGCTCGTGGTGGAGGATGACGACGCCGTCCGCAGCTTCGCCCGTCGCGCCCTGGAACGGGCGGGCTTCCGGGTACGTGTGTCTGCCAGCGGCGACGAGGCCCTTGACGTCCTCGCCGGGGATCATGACATCCGCCTCGTGGTCAGCGACGTCATCATGCCCGGGATGAGCGGGGCGGCCCTGGGCCGTGAGATCGCCGACCGGCATCCCGGCATGCCCATTCTGTACACCAGCGGCTATCCCAAGGACGAGATGACGTGGCGCGGCAGCATCCCGGCCGACGTCGCGTTCATCAGCAAGCCGTACTCGCTGGACGAACTTGCCCGCCACGTCGCGGACCTGGTCTATGGACGGCGCAACGGCGGGCATGCCGACTGATACGGAGCCGCCTGACATGCAGGGCGACGGCCGTGGCGCACCCATCCTCGTCGCCGAAGATGACGGCGCTGTGAGGGACCTGCTGAAGCGGGTACTGCGGGATAGCGGCTTCCGTCGCGTCCACGCCGTGGGCCACGCCCATGATGTTATGCCCGCACTGTTCGAGACGGGTGCGCAGCTGCTGCTGCTGGACCTGCATATGCCGGATGGGTCCGGTTTCGACGTGCTCACCGACGTACAGGCGCAGGTACCGGAGCCCGTCCGTCCGCTGGTGGTGGTGCTGACGGGCGACCACTCCCGCGAGACGCGTCACCGGGCCCTGGCCGAGGGGGCCGCCGACTTTCTCACCAAGCCGCTGGACAACCTCGAAGTGCTACTGCGCATCAGGAATCTGCTGCGAACCCGTGCCCTTCAGCGCGAACTCGAGCGGCACAATGAGCGGCTGGAGGACATGGTCCGCGAGAGAACGGCGGAAGTCGATCGCACGCAGTTCGAAGTCCTGCTCCGACTTTCCAGGGCGGCTGAGCACCGCGACGACGACACCGGCCAGCACACGCGCCGCGTCGCGAACCTCGCCGGCGCCCTCGCGCTTCGCCTCCAACTCGATGTCCGGGAAGCGGAGTTGATCTGTCGGGGCGCCCTGCTCCACGACATCGGCAAGATCGGGCTGCCGGATTCGGTGCTGCTCAAGCCCGGCGCCCTCACGCCCGAGGAGCGTGGCGTCATGCAGCGCCATACCCTCGCTGGCGCTGCCATCCTGTCCGGCAGCCAGGTCCGTCTGCTGCAGGTTGCCGAGGAGATCGCGCTCTGTCACCACGAACGATGGGATGGCACCGGCTACCCCCATGGCCTCGCGGGCGAGAAGATCCCCATTGCCGCCCGCATAGTGTCCGTGGCCGATACCTTTGATGCGCTCATCAGCGAACGGCCGTACAAGTCTGCGTGGCCCGTCGATATCGCCCTGGCGGAAATCCGGCGCATGTCAGGCGCCCAGTTCGACCCGGCCGTCGTGACAGCGTTCATCGCCGTGGCCCGCGAAGATCCGTCCGGCAGCACGGACCCGTTCCTGCCATAGTCGCGACGCCACCCCGCCGCAGCCGCGACGTTACCCTGCCGCCCCGCCGCCCGATGTCGGGCTACCGCAGCAGCGCCAGGAACACGCCCGCCGTCACCGCCGACCCGATGACGCCCGCCACGTTCGGGCCCATGGCCGGCATGAGCGGGTTCACGCGACCCTTCGTCTCTCCCGACACGAACTGCTGGACCACCCGCGCCGACATGGGCACGGCGGAGACGCCGGCGGCGCCGATGCACGGGTTGATCTTCGAGCCGTCGGGCAGGAAGACGTTGAGGAGCTTGGCCAGCAGGATGCCGCCGGCGGTGCTGAAGGCAAACGCGACGGCGCCCAGCCCCATGATCATGATGGTGCGCCACGTCAGGAAGTTCTCGGCGCCCATGGTCCCGCCCACGGCCAGACCCAGCAGGATGGTGACGATGTCGATCATCGGCCCGCCCGCCGTCTTCTTCAGCCGGTCCGTGACGCCGGACTCCCGGAGCAGGTTGCCGAACATGAGGAGGCCCAGCAGCGGCGCCGCCGTGGGCACCGCCAGCGACGCCACCAGCCCCGTCACGATGGGAAACAGGATGACGGTGGTCCGGGAGACGTCGCGCGCCTGGGGCATGTCGATGTTGCGCTCGGCCTTCGTCGTCAGCGCCCGGATGATGGGCGGCTGCATGATGGGCACCAGCGACATGTAGCTGTACGCCGCCACCGCCACGGCGCCCAGCAGGTGCGGCGCCAGCTGGATGGTGATGAAGATGGACGTGGGCCCGTCGGCACCGCCGATGATGCCGATGGATGCCGCCTCCTGCGCCGTGAAGCCCAGCAGGTAGAAGGCCCCCAGCGCCGCCATGAAGATGCCTACCTGCGCCGCGGCCCCCAGCAGGAACGTCAGCGGCCGGGCCAGCAGCGGCCGGAAGTCGGTGAGCACGCCGACGCCCAGGAAGATGAGGGGCGGCAGCAGCTCGGTGCGGATGCCGCTGTCGTAGATGAGGGCCATGAGGCCGTCGCCGTACGAACTCATGTTGCCCAGCGGCAGGTTCGCCAGCAGCGCGCCGAACGCGATGGGGATGAGCAGCAGCGGCTCGTACCCCTTCGTCACCGCCAGGTAGATGAGCACGCCGGCAATGGCGAACATGCCGATGTTGCCCAGCGTCAGGCTCGACCACCCCGACTGCTGCCACAGCTCCAGCAGGATTTCCATGCGACGTCCCCTATCCCACCGTCATGATGGGCTTGCGGCTGTCAATCTCGTCGCCGACGCGCACGTGCACGGCCTGCACGGTCCCTGCGTGGGGCGAGCGGATGTCGTGCTTCGCCTTCATCGCCTCCACCGCCGCGACGACGGCGCCCTCCTCGATCTTCTGCCCCACCGTCACCAGCACGTCCACCACTTCCACGGAGCCCGCGAACGTCGAGAACACCTGGTGCGTAGCGCCGCCGGCGCCCGCAGTGCCCGCGCCCGCAGCACCGCCTGCCACACCCGCAGTGCCCGCGCCGCCGCCCGCGCCCGCCGCCTGTCCCACGCCGCCAGCCGACCCCGCGCCCGCCGCCGAGCCGCCGTCGCCCGACACCGCCTCCAGCGTCACCGTGAACGTCCGCGCCCGACCACCCTCCTCCACCACGCACCGCGTAACCACCGGCCCCGCAGCAACCGGCATCCCGCCCGAGGGCGCCCCGGACCCAGCAGACGCCACGCCCGCCGAAGACCCCGTGCCCCCGGCAGACGCCCCCGATCCCGATCCCGATCCCGATCCCGATCCCGATCCCGATCCCGATCCCGGCTTCAGCGGCAGATCCACCTTCGTCCGCCCCTCCAGCAGCCGGATCCCCTCGTTCGCCTCCATCTTCCGGCCGGGCGTGATGGCGGCCAGCACCAGGAACGTGTGCTCGTCGGTGACCTCGAGGCCCCGCTCCTTCAGCGCCGCCCGGGCGGTGTCA
>DATHVP010000072.1:0-36287 GCA_035461245.1 Longimicrobiales bacterium
CGGCGCGAGTTCCGCAGGAAACGGGAAGGGCCGGGCGTTGGGCCCTTCCCGTTTCCGAGGACTGTCCGAGCCCCGGTGTCACCGGCCGCCCCTTCCGCCGGCGCGGCGCACCGCGCGGCACACTGGGTTTGCCGAGGTGTACCCAGGGCAGCTAGATTTGCGGCGTACCTGCAACTGGAAGTGGCTCATGGAGATGGTGACGGACCCGCGGCAGAAGATCGAGGATGTGCTCGAGTCCATCCGGCCGGCGTTACGCTCGGACGGCGGCGATGTCGAGTTCATCGATTTCGACGAGGACGACGGTATCGTGCAGCTCCGGCTGGTGGGCGCCTGCGGCACCTGCCCCATCTCCACCATGACGTTGAAGCAGGGCATCGAGCGCCGGATCATGATGGCGGTTCCGGAGGTCCGGGGCATCCTCGCGTTGTGAGCCGGCGACATATGACTAGATTGAGAGCGGCCGGCGCCCGGACGGGGCGACGGCCGTTTCTGCTACCAGTGGAAAGACGGGATGACGGACAATAACGCACAACTCGCCGCCCGGGTCCGGGCAGCGCTGCAGATGGTAAGGACGGCGGCCGGCCAGGACGTGATTGCGAGCGGCCACGTCCAGAACATTGAAGCCGACGCCGACGGGCTCGTCAGGTTCCAGTTCCTGCTGAAGCCGGAGGATCCGGGCACGCTGGTGCGTGAGGCCCGGGCGGCTGCTGAGGGCGTGGAGGGCGCCACAAAGGTCAAGATCGACGTGCGCCTGCCCAACGCGCCGTCCCAGCAGCGGCAGGGGCTGCAGCCCGGGTCGGTCCCGGCGCCGACGCCTGACGCGAACCTGGTGGCGGGCATTGACCGCGTAGTCGCCGTCAGTTCGGGCAAGGGCGGTGTCGGCAAGTCCACGGTGGCCGTGAACCTGGCGGCGGCGCTGGCCGCCAGCGGCAAGCGTGTCGGGCTGCTGGACGCCGACGTCTATGGTCCGGACGTCCCCCTCATGTTCGGCGAGAAGCGCAAGCCGCGGGTGACGGGCGAGAAGGGGTCGGAGAAGATCGTGCCGCTGGAGGCGCACGGCGTGAAGCTCATGTCACTGGGGTTCCTGCTGGAGGATGAGCAGCCGGCCATCATGCGTGGCCCGCTCATCTCGGGCATCCTCAAGCAGTTCCTGGAGCAGGTGGAATGGGGCGAGCTGGACTACCTCATCGTGGACATGCCGCCGGGCACGGGTGACGCGCAGCTCTCGCTGGTGCAGATCGTCAACCTGGACGGCGCGGTGCTGGTGACTACGCCGCAGGACGTGTCCACCGGTGACGTGCGCCGCGCGGTGCGCATGTTCGAGCGGGTGAACACGCGCATCTTCGGCATCGTCGAGAACATGGCGGGCATGAGTTGCCCGCACTGCAGCGGTCACATTGACGTGTTCGGCCACGGCGGCGGTGCCCAGCTCGCCGAGGACATGCACCTGCCCCTGCTGGGCAGCGTGCCGCTGGACCCGCGGGTGCGGGAGGCCGGCGACGTCGGGACGCCCACCACCATCGCGGCGCCGGATTCACCGGCGGGCGCCGCGTTCCGGGCAGTGGCGGAGCGGATTGTCGAGGCGGTGGAGGGAGTGACGGCGTAGGGAGGGCGACATATCGGTGAGGTCTCGTGAAGAGGGTCACGCTTCTAACTGACTTCGGGACGGTGGACGGGTATGTGGCGGCCATGAAGGGGGTGGCCGCCGGTATCGCGCCGGGCGTCATCCTCGACGACGCTTCCCATGAGATCCCACCGGGTAATCTGCAGGCGGCCGCGTGGGCCGTGGCGGCGTACTGGGACCGCTATCCTGTGGGCGCTGTGCACATGGTGGTGGTGGACCCCGGTGTGGGCGGCAGGCGGCGGCCGCTGGCGCTTTGCTGTGACGGGCGGTTCCTCGTGGGACCCGACAATGGCGTGTTCACCCGGGTGATCAGGGCGGCGAAAGAATGGCGCGCTGTAGCCATCGAGAATGCCGATATCATGGGTGATGTCATCTCCTTTACATTCCACGGCCGGGACATCTTCATGCCTGCGGCTGCGCACCTGGCCAACGGCACACCGCTGGAATCGCTGGGGCCGGCTGTCGCCGATCCTGTGATGCTGGACCTGCCCGAAGCGGTGGATGACGGCGCCATGATTACGGGCGCCATCGTGCACGCTGACCGGTTCGGCAACCTGGTGACGAGTGTGCCCGGCGGCATGGTGAACGGGCGCGAGGTGGTGGTGCAGATCCGCGGCCGGCGGCTGCCCCTGCACTGCACCTATGCCGACGTTGGGCGGGGTCATCTCGTCGCCCTGGTCGGCTCTCATGGCTGCGTCGAGATTGCGGTGCGGGACGGCAGTGCTGCGGCGATGCTGGGCGCCGGCCGGGGCGACACCGTGACGGTGACCGCCGCCGGTTGACGCTACGGGCGACTGCTCAGTTCTCCAGCCATTCCTTGTCCTCGTCGGACAGGTTCTGCTTCTTTGGCACAAGGAAGCGCAGGACGAGGTAGCCGATGATGAGGATCGGCAGCACCTTGAACAGCAGCACCAGCGACAGGCTGACGAGGGCGCCGAGCAGTGACAGCGCGATGCCGATGACGAAAATGGCGACGATGCCAACGACGAACAGGGTCAGCAGACTCGAGATCATTTCCTGCCTCCGTTACGGGTGATTCAGTCCACCCAGACCACGCGGATCCTGCCGAGCGCCGCTTCCAGATTCACGGTCAGTCGGTGGGTGGCGTCGTCAAAGTTTTCCGAGTAATAGGAGTTGCCGCGGCGCAGGAGGTCCTGCCCGTCGAATGAGGTGAGCGCGCCACCGCGGTTTACCTGCACGCCCAGGCCGCGGGGCACACGGACCGTCAGCGTGCCGAGTCCCATCTCGACACCAGCGGTCATGTCGTTACGCCACTCGCCAGTGAAATCCAGGATCACCTCGCCGACACCGCCCCGCACGGCAAGCTGTTCCGCGTTCAGGTTGCCCAGTCCCGATGCCTGGAAGCGCGCCGCGCCCACCTCGATGGTGGCCGAGCGGCACACGTCCGGGTTCGGCTCCGATACCGTGAGCGTCGTGCGGCTGGCACCGGTCTGCAGCTCCAGGTTGCGGACCCGAATGCCGCCCAGGTCCAGGTTCGCCTCCGCGGCGCCGAACTGGAGCGTGAGGTCTACCGGCAGCGTCCGGGTCACGAGCAGGTCCAGCTCGCTGCCGCGGATGCTGCGGCCGCGAACCTCGGAACCGGTCACGCCCACGCGCAGCCGGCCGTCTTCAAAGTCCATGCGCGGCGTGAAGGAGGCGCGATCGTACCGGAGGTCCGCGCGGTAGAGCGAGCCCTCAGGCGCGCTGCCCAGGTTGAGCGTGCCCGCGCCGTACTCAACGTTGACCCGAAGGTCCTGCTCATCGCCGATGCTCCGTGACGACGTCACCGTATCCCAGTCCTGAGCCCGGGCCGAGTCGGCGCCGCAGCCTGTAGCCGCAACGAGTGCGACGGATGCCGCCGCCGATGTCGCCAGCCGCAGCGCGCGACGGGTGCGAACCGACGTCGCGCGCATCACCGCATCAGACATTGGCTTCCTCCCGGAACAGGTCGTCGTGTTCCTCGGTGATGCCACCCTTGCGCACGGGTTGGGTCCCGCCCCGGGACAGCAGCACGGCGCCGAACCCGGTGCACAGCGCAAAGAACGTGATGGCGGAGCCAATGAACATCAGCAGCCCGTGCATGAAGCCCATCCATGGTCCGGCCATGCGCACCACGTTGGCGGCCAGGAAGAAGGCCAGCAGCAGCCCGAGCCCGGACAGCAGGAAGTAGTAGGAGTTGCCGCGCCGGACCCAGTCGTTGACGTAGAAACGGCGCTCGGCCATGGCCTCACCGGCGGCATGGGCCAGGCCCAGGTAGCCGAGGATCAGTGCCAGCACCACCGCCACCGGATAGAGCGGGACCCAGACGAGCAATGCGGGGATGCCCACTACCGAGATGGCCAGCGCGATGATGCCCAGTACGAACGCGGGGATCACCAGGAACCCGCCGGCCAGGCCCACGAGCATGCTCCGCCCCGTGGCGTGACGGGCCGTGTCGGCCACGCCCTCGATGTACTTGCGGCCGCCGAAGAAGATGGTCACGAACGCGATGCCGAACAGAACGATGTAGGTGACCATCACCGAGAACACGCCCTCGAGGCCGCGGCTCACGTGATAGAACACGCCCCGGCGCGAGGATGAGGGCGCCGCCGCCGCACGCGCGGCCCGGCGTTCCGCCTGCTCCAGAGCCCGCTCGGCGTCGCGCCGCTCCTGTTCAAGCCGCTCGATGCGTTGCATCAGCCGGTCCACGGTGTCACCTGACGCGGCCGGCGCGGCGCCAGCACCGGCGGGTGTGGCGACCTGGAGCACGTCGCGAAGGGACGTGGCCATGCCCTCGCCTACTGCGCCCGGTGCCGACCAGCCCGCCAGCAGCGCCGGCAGTTCCGCCGACGGCACGTCCATGCCCTGATTCAGCAGCTCCCGCCACGAGCGGTCCAGCTCTCCGCCCCGGGGAGCGTCCCCGATCCGGGTGCCGTCTACCCAGGCCGCGCCATCCCGTATGGCGGCCTCGATGCTGCGGCCGTCCGCCAGGTCGAGCCGCAGCACAGCGGTCTCCCGGGACAGCGAAAACTCGCTGGACGAGACCTCGGCCAGGCCCTGCTGTGCCGCGATGGCCTGTGCCGCGACAACAATCGAACCCGGGCGGGCGGACGAGACCTGGACGGCTTGCGCCTCCAGACCCTGGAGGTGCAGTGCCGGCTCGAGACCGATCCCGGCCGTGATGCCGCAGGCCAGAGCCACCCCGGCCAAGGTACGCCGGACGCCCGGTACGGAGCGGTTAGAACGAGTATGACGCATAAGTCGTATCCCGCGCAGGTGTGCGGAAAAGGTTGCGATAGAGGACCCAGGCGGAGAGCATGGTGGCCACGCCGGCTGCGGCGAGTACCACGCCCAAGCCCGTCAGCCCCGCATTCTCCAGGAACTGGCCGGTCTGGCTGATGAGCCACGCCGCCACATCCGTCTGGAGCGCCGTGGTTACGGCCATCTCACCCAGCGAGCGAAGCCCCGACTGGGCCTGCTCCGTTGCGAACGCCCACAGCGACTGCGGTGTCAGGTAGTCCCGTGACACCAGCCAGCCCATGGCCACTGCGCCCAGCACGAAGGGCAGGGACAGGAACGCCGTGGCCATGGCCCAGCCGAATGTCGACTTCGGCAGGTACCGACTCAGTGACGTGCCGGCGCGGCCGGCCCAGGCGGTGATAGCGGCCTGGGCGGACTGCCAGTTCCACGCAGCCCGGCTCCCGGCCGGTGCCACCTGAATGTGGGCCATGACGCGGTCCGCGAAGCCCGGGGCGGGCTCGAACTGTGGCAGCCCCTCGAGGGCGGCGAACAGAGCGCGCCATTCCTCGACCGCCATCTGGCAGCCGGGGCAGCCCATGAGATGGGACTCGACGACGGCACGTTCCCCTGCGTCCAGGCCGCCTTCGACGAAGGCCTCCAGTCGCTCTGCTGTGGGGTGCTGCATCTCGTTCATCATCAGTCCATGGTCTCCAGACCGGGTTTCCGTTTCACACTACGCGGGTACGTGTCCGACGGTTTCAGTTCGGGGCCGTCCGGTGGCTTCAACATCGCAGGTGTTCCAGCCGCTGCATGAGTTCCTTGCGGCCCCTGTGGATGTAGGTCTTCACCGTGCCGAGGGGCACATCCATGATCTCGGCGATCTCCTCGTAGGGCCGGCCCTCCACATGGCAGAGGACAATGGCCGTCCGGTAGTCGGCCCGGAGGGTGCCGAGGGCGTCCTCGATCTCGGCGCCGAGCTGGCGGTTGGCCGTGTACTCTTCCGGATTCTCGCCGCCGCTCTCCGGCGTGATGGTGCTGGCCTCGGTCTCCGCGGCAGTACGCGCGTGAGGGGACCCGTCGATGGACAGGGTCTCCGGCTCCTTCTTCCGGAGCAGGTCCAGGGAGGTGTTGTGGGCGATCTTGAAGATCCAGGAACTGAACTTGTACTCGGGCTTGTAGCGGTCGATGTTGTTCAGGACCTTGATGAAGGTGTCCTGGGCGAGGTCTTCCGCCTTTTCCCGGTCCCTGACCAGTCGGTAGATGAGCGAAAAGACCGGACGCTGATAGCGCCCGATCAGTTCGCGGTACGCCCGCTCGCTGCCATCCCTGGCGAGCTGGACGACCTGCTGGTCGGAAAGAGTCGCGTAATCCAATTCCTCCGCGGGCGGGGGCGGCGGTTGCACGGATCCCTGGCCGCCCCTCGTCCTCCCTTACGACGTTCGGTCGCGCCGGGTTTCGCCAGTCCGTTCCGGCGACTAGCTTCCCGCGGCGTCGCTTCACAGCCCTGAATGTAACCAATGCCCGAGGACTCGCGAGATGGTTTCTCCTCTGCCGCCGGCTGAGACGAAGGCGACGGAGGTGCGCCGGATGTTCGGCGCCATTGCCCCGCGCTACGACCTGCTGAACCACCTGCTCAGCCTCAACCGGGACCGGGCCTGGCGCCGCCGGGCAGTGGACCGCCTGCTGGCGGGTACACCGGCAGATGGTGTGTTCCTGGACGCATGCGCCGGGACCTTCGACCTGTCGGTGGAACTAGCCGATCGATCCGGATTCACCGGGACGGTGCTGGGCTTTGACTTTGCCTATCCCATGCTGGACGCCGGCCGCGGCAAGCTCGCCGGGCGACGGATCGCGCCGGCCTGCGCCGACGCCCTGTCGCTGCCGCTGCCGGACGCCTCCGTGGACGGCGCCATGGTCGCATTTGGCGTGCGTAACCTCGCCTCACTGGAGGCCGGTCTGGCCGAATTCGCGCGCGTTGTCCGGCCTGGCGGCCGGCTGGTTGTCCTGGAGTTCATGACACCCCGGTGGCAGCCGTTCCGCGGGCTGTACCTCTTCTACTTCCGCCGGGTGCTGCCGCTGGTGGGCCGCGTGGTCTCGAAGCACGGCAGCGCGTACACCTATCTGCCGGAGTCAGTGCTGCGGTTCCCGGAACCGCCGGAACTGGCGGAGCGGATGGGCGCGGCAGGCTTCGCCGACGTGAAATGGGAGGCGCTCACTGGCGGGATCGTCGCGATTCACACGGGCGTACGCGGCTAGCCGGATGGCTGGCGGCCTGCCAGCCTTCCGATCAGGGCGTCCCGCCTGCGGAGGCCTCCAGCAGGGCGAACGGCACGGCATCGAACACCTGCTGCAGGTGGAGTCGGCCGCCATCAGCAGGCAGGTCCTCGCCGGTGAGCACATTCCTCCACCGTCCGCTCCGTTCATCCGGCAGGGCCAGCGTGGTGTCCGCCCAGGCGTCAGCGCGTGGCAGCTCGCCGGGTCCGCGGAGCTGTGTCGTCCAGCGGGGCACGACAGTGACGCAGCCTTTGCCGTCCAGGATGCGGGCAAAGGCGAGGACGTTCTCCGCGCGCGCCCCTTCGGCTTGCAGCGGGACAAAGGACCCGTGGTTGAAGACGTCGTCGTTGCGGGCGCGGCAGCGCAGGGCAAGCGTGGTGAACAGCAGCTTGATACGGCCGTCGTGCCAGCTATC
Organism: Longimicrobiales bacterium; assembly: GCA_035461245.1. Taxonomy (GTDB): domain Bacteria; phylum Gemmatimonadota; class Gemmatimonadetes; order Longimicrobiales; family RSA9; genus SH-MAG3. Next base: position 7,533 of record DATHVP010000072.1, read on the forward strand.
CAGCAGGGCGCGGACGTCTTCCGGCCGTGGTGAGTCCGCCAGGTCGCCGAGGTCATCGAGCAGGCGACGTCGTTCGTTATAGTCCACGGGTGCCCTGTTGTCCGGGTCCACCAGCGTGAACGACCACAGCTCGGTGCCCTGGTACGTGTCGGGAATCCCCGGCGACGTGATGCGGAGCAGCATCTGCGCCAGCGAGTTCACCGCGCCGTGGGGCGCAACGCGCCGGGCGAAGGCGGCCACCTCATCGGCCAGCCCCTCACGACCGAACTCGGCCATGATGCGTTCGATGAACGAATCGAGGGCCTGCTCGAAGTCCTCATCAGGCCGGCGCCAGCTGGTCTGCTGCTTTGCCTCGCGCACCGCCTTCGTCATGTACTCCCTGATGCGCAGCGTGAAGGGTTCGTCCGCACCGTGTTGCTCGTGCGCCGATGCGATGGGCCACGCGCCGACGAGGGTCTGGTAGAGCAGGGAGTCCACGTCCGCGTCCGGGGTGGCGACATCGTCCTCGAACTCGTCGGCGATTTCCGCCTTCCACTCCTCCCCCTCCTGCGTCCAGCGGCGCAGGTGGCGCCGCCATTCGGCGGGCATTTCAGACAGCACCGCTATGCGGGCACGGGTATCCTCGCCGCGCTTGGTGTCGTGTGTTGCCGTGGCGTTCAGCGAGTGCGGTGATCGGTGACGCCGTTCTGCCAGCATATCGTGCAGTTCCGGAATGGTAATGGCCGGACAGGCGGGGTCGCTGCCCACGTCATTGGCGGCAAGGAGCACATTATGGCAGTAGAGGGCCGTGTCCTCGAAGCCCTTGGCCATGACGGGCCCGGTGAGCTGCTGCCAGCGCATGACCCAGTCGAGCTTTGCGTCGGAAATGGGGGCTGCTTCCAGGAGGACGATACGGCGCATGGCGTCGATGCTGGCGGCCGCATCGGGGTTGCGACGCCGCGCATCAGCGACAGCGGCTTCGATACGCGCCCGATCGGTTCCCGTGATCGCGCGGCCGCGGATGTAGGAGCGGTATACGCTCATGCTGGCCGTGACCTCAATGAGTGCCTGTCGCGCGTCCTGCTCAGGCAGGCCCGTGAGCGCGGCCAGGGAACGGGCCAGGCCGCTGACCTCGCTGCCGAACAGGCGGCCCATGACCAGCAGTTTCTTCTCGCGGGCCAGTTCGTCAAACGGTGTCGTATCGCCGGACAGGCGTGTGTAGAACTCCTCCAGGCGACTGTACCCATCGGGTTCGACGAGCAGGCCGGTGGCAAGATTCAGGAACTCGTAGCCCGTGGTGCCCTCGCAGTGCCAGTCATCGGGGATGCGTTCCGCGCGCTCCAGGATCTTCTCGACGACGGTATAGACGGGTTCACCGCCAGGCCCGCGCACCTTGCGCCGCAGCATGCGCAGGTAATCCGCGGGATCGCGCAGGCCGTCAATGTGGTCAATGCGCAGCCCGGTAATGACACCGTCGGCGGCGAGTGTGCGGATGAGTGAGTGAGTCGCGTCGAATACCTCCGGGTCCTCGACGCGGACCGCGGCCAGGTCGGCAATGTCGAAGAAGCGACGGTAGTTCATTTCCCGGGCCGCAGTGTCCCAGAAGGCCAGTTCGTAATTCTGGTGGCCCAGGACCTCCCGGATCACATCGCCCTGTACCGTGCCGCTCGGCATCTTCGCGGCAGCGGCCCGGCTGCCTGGCGCCAGCGGCAGGCGGGTATCGAAGTAGACGAGCTCGCCGGCATCCGGGTCGATGCTGATCTCGCCGCGTTCGATGACGGCGTCCCGTGTATCGCCGAGTATCGGCAGGCGCAACCGGCCGCCACCGGCGTCCCAGTCTATGTCGAAGAAACGGGCGAAGCGAGAGCGGCGCCCGTGTTCCAGGACGTCCCGCCACCACGGGTTTGCGGGAGAGGCCGCCATGTGGTTCGGCACGATGTCCAGCAGGATGCCCATGTCATGGGCCCGCGCCTCATCCGCCAGTTCACGGAGTCCCGCCTCGCCGCCGATGGCCGTGCGGATGCGTGTGGGGTCCGTGACGTCATAGCCGTGCGGGCTGCCGGGCCGCGCCTCGAAGACGGGCGACAGGTACAGGTCGCTGATGCCCAGGCGCGCCAGGTACGGTACTACGCCACGCGCATCCTCCAGCGTGAAATCCTCGTTGATCTGCAGTCGGTACGTGGAAGTGGGAACCCGCATCAAGGCACCGCCACGGACAGTCGTTCGCCGAGGCTGGTAAACAGCTCGACCCAGCGGACGGCAGCCTCATCGCCACGGCTGGCGCGCTCGGCGGCGGCCGGGTAGACAGTGTTGAGCAGGTCGTAGAACACGTTCTGCGTCTTCCACAGGTTCACGTCGAAGGGCAATGCCTCGGTAATGTCCGCCATGGCGGACCAGCGCTCGAGGCGCTCGATGTCCCGGGGATGCTCCAGGAACGCCTGGGCCAGGCGCTCCACGGCCCGCTCGACGGCGTAGCTGAGGCCTTCCTCGTCCAGCGCCACGCGCACCGCCTCCGCCTCCTCCAGCAGGCTGCGCGCCCGGTCCAGTTCCAGTTCGCCGGTAAGTGCCGCCCGCAGGTCCCGGTTCAGCACGAATTCGGCCGCCACCCGGAACGCGCGGGGGATGGGCAGCTCCTGCGTGATGAGGAAGCGCATCAGCGAGGCGTTGGACTCGTACAGGTGGCGGTAGGTCCGCTCCGCCTCGCTCAGGTTCGAATCCAGGACCCGGTACAGGATGAGGCGCTGCCGGTCGCCGAACAGGGACTTGAGGGAGAACGTGTACTCGGGGAAGTTGGCCAGCAGCTGCACGACGGCGGTGATGTCCGCCGTGGAGAACGCCTTCAGCAGGTCGTCCCGGAGCGCACGGAACTCCTCCTCGCCGGCGAACCGGCGAATGCCGCCAGTCAGGTTGTGGCTGCCGAAGTGCAGGACGGCGAAGGTGACCGTATCGGATTCCTGAGTAATCGCGGACGTGATGCGGGCGCGCCCGACGAGCAGTGACGTCTCGCCGCTCTGCCGGCGATCGCCGTGTTCCAGCTCCACGTCGTAGCAGTACACGCGCTGCTCCGGCTGCCCGCCATTGAACAGGCTGCTGACGGCATAGTGGGCGCCCACGCTCAGCAGGTCCACCTGGGCCGGCCGCACCTTCGTCTCATAGATGTGCCGGCCCGTGCGCATGTCGGGCAGGTTGCTCTCCGCCGATTCCAGCCGCTGCAGGAACTCGCCCTCCAGGTCCACGCCGAACAGTTTCTGTGCGAGCTGGACGACGCGCCCGGCGTACTGCAGCACCTGGACGGTCTCGATGCCGGAAACGTCATTGAAGAACCAGCCACAGCTCGTGTACATGAGCATGGCGTGGCGCTGCAGTTCCATGAGTTCGAGGACGGTGACGATCTCGTCGGGGGTGAGCTGTGCGCGGCCGTGCCGGGCAAGGAACGGCATGGTGTTGCGACGGCGGTCGAGCAGCACCTCGATGAACTCGTCCCGTGCGAGCCACGGGTCGGTCATCAGGCTTGTGCCGCGCTCCTCGAACAGGGGCGCGACTTCGTCCCGGAGCCAGTCGAGGGCATCCCGCAGCGGCGCCCGCCAGCGCTGGTGCCAGTCGGGGCCCCCGCCGGTGTGGCAGCCGCAGTCGCTGCGCCAGCGTTCGATGCCATGAGCGCAACTCCAGGACGTGTCCTCGGCGATGTCCACTTCCCAGCGGGGCGGGTGCTCCGCGAGGAAGGTCGCGTAGTTGGTGAGTGTTGCCAGGCCGCGCTGCTCCACGAGGTGCAGCATGTATGCGAGGGCCATCTCGCCGTGGCGGTGGTGGTGGCCATAGGTCTCGCCGTCCGTCGCCAGGTTGGCGAGTTGCGGCTCGTCCGTATCCTGCAGCCCCTGCAGCACTCGCTGGGCGAAGTGCTCGCCGTTGCGGAGCAGCCCCTCGAACGCCACGGCCCTGGACGTGGGCCCGTCATAGAAGAACAGGGCGATTTCAGCCCCGGACGGCAGCTTCTGCACGTACGCCTGGCGGGTGTCAATGCGCGCGCCGCTGACGTCCGTCCAGTCCCGGCCGCCGACGGGCCGGACCCGGGCGGCCTGGTGAGGCGCCAGGACCGTGAACCGCACGCCATTGGCGGCCAGATCCTCCAGGGTAGGGATGTCCACTGCGGTCTCCGGCAGCCACATGCCCTCGGAGTCGCGACCGAACCGGGCGCGGAAGTCGCGCAAGCCCCACAGCACCTGGGTGCGGCGGTCCCGGTCACTTGCGAGGGGCATGATGATGTGGCTGTACGCCTGGGCCATGGCGGAACCACGGCCGAACCGGGCAATGCTCTCGCGGTCAGCCTCGATGACGGCGTCGTACGTCTCGCGGGCGTGCTCGCGCATCCACTCCAGCAGGGTGGGCCCGAAGTTGTAACTGATGCGGGCATAGTTGCTGACGATGCGCACGATGCGGCCCTGGCTGTCCAGGATGCGGGCCTCGGCGTTCGGCCCGTAGGATTCGGCGGTGATACGCTCGTTCCAGTCGTGGTACGGATAGGCCGAGTCCTGGTGCTCGATGGCCTCGAGCCACGGGTTCTCCCGGGGCGGCTGGTAGAAATGGCCGTGCAGGCAGAGGTACCGCATCAGGTGGTCGCCGGATCGTGCTGCAGCACGAGTACGCCAAGGGGCGGCAGCGTCAGGTTCACGGAATGGTTGCGGCCATGGAACGGCACGGGGGCGGAAGACACGCCGCCCATGTTGCCGACGCCGCTGCCACCATACAACTCGGCATCGCTGTTCAGGACCTCTCTCCAGTGGCCGGCGTGCGGTACCCCCACGCGGTAGTTGTGGCGGGGCAGGGGTGTGAAGTTGCAGATGATGATGACCTCCCGCGGTTCGCCGGAGTCCTCGTCCGGCGTGGACCTGCGGACGTAGGAGAGCACGCTGTTGGGCGCGTCGTCTGCGTCGAGCCACTCGAAACCCGAAGGATCGAAGTCCAGCTGGCCGGCAGCGGGCTCATCACGATAGAAATGGTTGAGGTCCCGGACCCAGCGCTGGAGCCCGGCGTGGAGCGGATGCTCCAGCAGGTCCCAGTCGAGCTGCGTGTCGTGGTTCCACTCGCGCCACTGGCCGATCTCACCGCCCATGAACAGCAGCTTCCTGCCCGGCTGGGTATACATGTAGCCGAACAGCGCGCGCAGGTTGGCGAACCGCTGCCAGTCGTCGCCCGGCATCTTGCCGATGAGGGAGCCCTTGCCGTGGACCACCTCGTCGTGGGACAGGGGCAGTACGAAGTTCTCGGTAAAGGCGTAAATGCCGCGGAACGTGAGGCGGCCGTGGTGGTAGCTGCGATGCACGGGATCGCGTGACATGTAGTCCAGCGTATCGTGCATCCAGCCCATGTCCCATTTCATGCCGAAACCGAGACCGCCGATGTAGGTAGGTCGCGAGACCATGGGCCAGGCGGTGGACTCCTCGGCGATGGTCTGGGTATCGGGGAACGCTTCGTAGACGTCTGCATTGAGCCGACGCAGGAACGATATGGCGCCCAGGTTCTCCCGTCCGCCATACTCGTTCGGGATCCACTCTCCCTGCTTGCGCGAGTAGTCCAGGTACAGCATCGACGCGACGGCGTCCACGCGCAGTCCGTCTATGTGGTACCTGTCCAGCCAGAACAGCGCGCTGCTGAGCAGGAACGAGCGGACCTCATTGCGGTCGTAGTTGAAGATGTAGCTCTGCCAGTCGGGGTGGAATCCCTGACGGGGGTCAGCGTGTTCGTACAGGTGCGTACCGTCGAAGTAGTGGAGGCCGTGGGCGTCGCCGGGGAAATGGGACGGCACCCAGTCGAGGATCACGCCGATGTCGTGCTGGTGCAGCACGTCGATGAGGTACATGAAGTCCTGCGGCGTTCCGAACCGGCTGGTGGGCGCGAAGAAGCCGGTGGTCTGGTAGCCCCAGGAGCCACCGAACGGATGCTCCATGATGGGCAGCAGTTCCACGTGGGTGAAGCCCATGTCCCGGACGTACTCGGCGAGGGGTGCCGCCACGTCGCGATAGCTGAGGTGCTCGCCATTCTCCCGGCGCCATGAACCCATGTGCAGTTCATAGATGGACATGGGTGCCCTGATGCCGTTGTAACTGGCGCGCTTCTGCATCCAGCCTGCGTCGTTCCATTCGTTGTCCAGGTGCCATACCACGGAGGCCGTGGCGGGTGGCGTCTCGTGCAGGAAGCCGAACGGGTCCGCCTTGTCCACGCGGAAGCCGTGGAAGCGGGACTCGATGTGGTACTTGTACCGCGCGCCCCGGCCGATCCCCGGCACAAACGTCTCCCAGATTCCGGACCCGCCAATGGCATGCATCTCCGTGGCGCCCGGCTCCCAGTCATTGAAGTCGCCAATGACACTGACGCGCTCGGCGTTGGGAGCCCAGACGGCGAAGTTGACGCCGTCCACGCCGGACGTGGTGCGGGCGTGCGCCCCCAGCTTTTCGTAAAGCCGGTTGTGCGTACCCTCGTTGAAGAGGTAGAGGTCGTCCTTGCTGAGGACGGTGCGGGGTCGTCTCCTGCGAAGTTCAGGCATGTGCTGTTTCCGTCTGCTGCTGCGCCTGTCGACGGCGCGAGTCTATGGATGAGAGCATGCGGCGCAGCGCGGGGTCGGCCATGATCGCGTCAAGCGAGCGGGCGGCGCGCCGCATCCAGTTCGGTCGTTCGTGTGACGTGCCGGGCACGTTCTGCGGCCGTTCCTCCAGCCAGAGGTCCTCGAGGTTGACGAGGACGAAGTGTGCAGGCGACACGGCGAGGCGTTCGAGCAGTCGCTGGCGGACCAGGGCGGCGTCAACCGTGCCGCCTGCGCCCAGGCTCCGTGACAGCTGTTCCCGGAGTCGGGCGCGGCTGGCCATGGCAGCGGCGTGGTCCGACTCGTCGATGAGGCCCAGGTCGATCTGGTCATCGATCTCGCTGCCGCGCCAGAACCCTGCGAACGTGGGCATGTCATGGGTATTCAGGCTGGCGACGACGTCGGCATCGGGAGCGGGCGCCGGCGGCGAGCGGTCGGGCGCCGCCTCGAACTGCATGACGTGCATGCGCTGCACGCCATGTCGCTCCATGGCAGTACGCACTGCCGGCGGCACGGTGCCGAGGTCCTCGCCGATGACCACTGCCCGGTGCCGGGCCGATTCCAGGACGAGGATGGCGAACAGCTCCTCCTCCGGGTAGCGCACGTAGACCCCGGCGGTGGCCGGCTGCCCGCGCGGCACCCAGAACAGGCGGTACAGCGACATCACATGGTCCAGGCGCAGCATCCGTGCATGGCGCAGGTGGTGCCGGAATACGTCAATGAGGTACCGGTAGCGGGAGGCGCGCAATGCGTCGGGGATGAGGGGCCGGAACCCCCAGTCCTGGCCCCCGGTGAACAGCGGGTCGGGTGGCGCACCTGCGGAGACCCTGTCGGCGAACAGGTCGCGGAACCGCCACACGTCGTAGCTGTCCGGGTTCACGCCCAGGGGCATGTCCAGGTAGAGGGCGGCCACGTCATCGTCACCGGCGGTCCCCATGGCGCCGATCTGCTGGTCGGACTGCCACTGGGCGAAGACGTGGTAGTCGAAGTCGTCGCGGTCGAAGTCCTCGGCACGGACGTCGCCCGCCCGGAGCCGGTCCGGCCAGGTCGGCCAGCCGCTGCGCATGCGGTCACCCACGGCGCGGAACCGGGCGTAGTCGGCCAGGCGCGGCATCGCCTCGGCCGCCCGCTGCAGCTCGTCGCGGAACGGGCCGTGATCGCTGGCGTTGCGGAGGGCCCGCTGCAGTTCGCGTCTCTTGAGGGCCGCTGTCCGGCGGTAGTCCACGTAGCGTCCGACACGCAGGTCGGCCAGTTCGGCCGTGGTGTCAGGGCGCATGTCGTCCCAGCCGGGCACCTTCGTGACGTCCACGAACAGCTCGTTCCAGAACAGCCGGCTCGCGGGCGAGTACGGGCTGGGGTCGAACGGCGCATCGAGGAAAGTGGCCAGCAGTGGCAGTGTCGAGATGAAGCCGGCGCCAAGGTCGCCGGCCCAGCTGGCGAAGGCGCCCAGGTCCGAGTAATCACCGATACCCCAGCTCGTGGACGACTGCAGGGCATAGAGTGGCACAAAGAGCCCCCAGGTGTGAGGCTGCTCGGGGAGGAACGCACGCCGCGGTGCGGCAATGACGAACGTCTCCAGCGTGACCCCCGCGGTTTCCACCTGGATCTCGTGGTAGCCGATATCCAGGCGTCGGCTCAGCGGTATCCGGTGGGTAGCGGTCCAGCCGCCACGGGCTCGGGGCGCCACTGGCAGGGCCTCGGCGTGCTGCGTGATGACCTCACCGGACTCGAGGCGGATCTGGATTGCGGCCGCCTGCCGCTCGCCGCCTTCGAGCCGGACCCGGATCTCACGGAGGACGCCGTCCCAGGCCACGTGCACGGGCTGGATGCCCACGGCATCGAGCTGGGCGCGGCGGGCGCGAAGTGCCTGCCCCCCGCCGCGGCCGTCCTCCCGCAGTTCCGCGCCCAGTGCGCGCAGCGTGGCCGCCAGCGCTTCCGGCTCGGCCGTCACCGCGCGTCCATCCATGGCCTCGTACGACATTTCCACACCATAGAGTCGAGCCAGTCCGACGAGTCCCCGGCTGCCGGTCTTCACCGCGTGTCGCTCCCCTGGCCGTCGCCGGCCAGCAGCTGCAGGATGCCATGGAGGGGGATGGCCGCCCAGGCGGGGCGGTTGCCCAGCTCGTAGCCGAGCTCGTAGACGGCCTTCTCCAGCAGGTACGCGTCGAGCATGCGGGCCAGTTCACCGCGGTCCCGGGGCAGCACCCTGGACGACTGCATCACGTCCAGGTAGCCGTTGAGGAACGCGGCGCTGGCATGGGTATACCAGCGTCGCGCCCAGCGTTCGAGCTCCAGGCGGTCGCCCTCCAGCAGGTGGCTGCGCTCCTCCTGTTCCATGAGTGCGGCATGTGCCGCGTAATGGAAGGAGCGGAGCATGCCCGCCACGTCCCGCAGCGGCGATCGCTTCAGGCGCCGTTCGCTGAGGGGGCGGATGGGCTCGCCCTCGAAATCCGTGATGTAGAAGTCGTTGCCCGTGAAGAGCACCTGGCCCAGGTGCAGGTCACCGTGGCAGCGGATGCGCGAGGCATTGATCTTCTCGTCAACGATGGTGCGGAACCGGTCCAGCACCGCGCTTTCCTGCGTGAGCAGTTCACGGGCCAGTTCCTGCGCGGCGTCCGGCAGCACCTCGATCCGGCCTTCGAGCTGCTGGAGCACGCGGCCCGCGAGGTTGCGCATGGACTGGTAGAGCGACCGCTGGTAGAACAGCGTGAACTCTTCGGGCGCGAAGGCCGGGTCGTCGGCATCGGATGCAAGCACGACGTGCATTTCGCCCGTGCGCAGGCCGAGCAGCCGAGCCTCCTCCAGGTACGGCCCCACCAGTGCCCGGGCGGCCTCGTCCGGTCCCTCTTCCGCCATGCGCAGCAGGGCGCGCGTGCCGGCGTCCACGGCCGTGGCGTCGTCCGTGAAGGTGGCGGCGCGCTCGTAGAACTCGCCGACGGCATCGAGGGTCAGTTCCCAGGCATCGCCCTCGTTCGAGACGAACTCCTGCACCACCGCCAGCGTGCGGCTGGGTCCGTCACCGGCACGGTAGTCGAGGGACCCCAGCACCTGCGGCGTGCTGTCATACCCGTGGTCGGCGAGGAAGCGGCCCACCTCGAGGTCGAGGCTCTCGCCGTCCTCCAGGCGCCGATAGAGCTTGACGACGATGTCGCGCCCGAAGACGAGGGACGTATTGCTCTGCTCCACGCCGAGGAGGCGGCTGCGGCGGTCGTCCAGGTCGCTCCACAGCCGCCGCAGCCGGCCACTGGCGTTGCCCTGCAGTTCGCCCAACCGGCTGCGGATCCGGCGCCGGCCGTGGATGTCCTCCAGCAGCGCAGTGCGGAAGGATTCCGTGTGTGTCGCGTCGGCAATGACGGAGACCACACCGTCCTCATCGTCAATATGCGCGACGATGGCGTGCGGCTGCTCGTCGAGGAGCTGCTGCGCGTCCGGTCCATCCAGGCGGGTCAGCGGCAGGACGTACGTCTCGGTCTGTTCCTCCACGTACTGCACCTCGACGAGCACGGTGCGCTCACCCGATGCCGGCGTGGTGGTGGGGATGACGTCGCTCACGCGCATGCCGCGAACTGCGCGGCCCTTGCCCTGGAACCAGCGCTGGCCCGTGATCCAGGCCGGCAGGACGGCGTCGATGCCGGAGCCGTCGCCAGCGTTGACGAGGTCCTGCCACGCCCGGTTCGGGACCCGGGCGCCGGTCCGCTCCGGCGTGCCCGGCTGCGCGACGGTGATTGACCGGGCGTCCCGGCGGATCTCGAACCAGTAGAACGAATGGGGCCCGAGGGTCAGCAGGAACGGTTCGCTGGTGATGCGCGGGAACTCCGTGAGGCCGAACAGCTCGACGGGCACGTGGTCGCGGAAGCGGGACAGGTCGAGGCGGGCGTACTGCGCAAAGCGCGACGTATTCGCCACCACGAGGATCGTCTCGTCCTCATACTCCCGCAGGAACGCCAGCACCTTGCGGTTGTCCGGGTACAGGAACTCGATGGTGCCCCGGCCAAAGGCCTGGAACCGCTTGCGCAGCGCGATGAGTCGCTTGGTCCACCAGTACAGCGAGCTCGGGTTCGCCTGCTGCGCCTCCACGTTGACCGTCTCGTAGTGGTAGCCGGGATCCACGATGACCGGCAGGTACAGCCGCTGCGGGTTGGCCCTCGAGAAGCCTGCGTTGCGGTCGGCGCTCCACTGCATGGGCGTGCGCACGCCGTTGCGGTCGCCCAGGTAGATGTTGTCGCCCATGCCGATCTCGTCGCCGTAGTAAAGCGTGGGCGTGCCCGGCAGCGAGAACAGCAGCGAGTTCATCAGCTCGATCTTGCGGCGGTTGCCCTGAAGCAGCGGCGCCAGGCGCCGCCGGATCCCCAGGTTGATGCGGGCCTGGGGGTCAGCCGCGTACATGCGGTACATGTAGTCCCGCTCCTCGTCCGTCACCATCTCCAGCGTCAGCTCGTCATGGTTCCGGAGGAACGTGGCCCACTGGCAGTTCTCCGGGATGGGCGGCGTCTGCTTCAGGATGTCAATGATGGGGAACCGGTCCTCCATCTGGATGGACATGAAGAGGCGCGGCATGACGGGGAAATGGAACGCCATGTGGCACTCGTCGCCGTCACCGAAGTACGGCACTGTCTCTTCCGGCCACTGGTTGGCCTCGGCCAGGAACAGGCGGTTGCGATGGTTCGCGTCCAGGTGCGCCCGCATCTTCTTCAGGAACTCGTGCGTCTCCGGCAGGTTCTCGCAATTCGTGCCTTCCCGTTCGTACAGGTACGGGATGGCGTCCAGGCGCATGCCGTCCACGCCCATGTTGAACCAGTAGTCCATGAGCTTGAACAGCGCGTCATGGACGGCGGGGTTGTCGAAGTTCAGGTCCGGCTGGTGCGAGTAGAACCGGTGCCAGAAGTACTGCTTGGCTACCGGGTCCCACGACCAGTTGGACGACTCGAAGTCCTTGAAGATGATGCGTGTCTCCCGGTACTTGTCCGGGTCATCGGTCCAGACGTAGAAGTCCCGGGCGGCGGAGCCGGGCTTCGCGCGCCGCGCCTTCTGGAACCAGGGGTGCTGGTCCGACGTGTGGTTGATGACCAGTTCCGTGATGACGCGCAGACCACGGCCGTGCGCCTCCCGCAGGAACCGCTTGAAGTCGGTCATCGTGCCGTATGCCGGATGGATGTCCGAGTAGTCGGCAATGTCGTACCCGTCATCCCGCCACGGTGACGGGTAGAACGGCAGCAACCAGAGGGCGGTGACGCCCAGGTCCTGCAGGTAGTCGAGTTTCTGTGTCAGGCCGCGAAAATCGCCCATGCCGTCGCCGTTGCTGTCGTAGAACGCGCGGACGTGGGCCTGATAGATGACGGCGTCCTTGTACCAGAGTGGGTCATCGGCGAAGGTGCTATCAGCGCGGCGCCTCGATGGGTTGCCTGTAATACGTGTGGCCATGCTCAGTCCGGATCCTGTGTGATGCGGAAGATGTGTGCGGGTACCACGCCGGGATCGAGTTCAATGAAGTTCCACTCGCCCTGCCAGGTATAGCGTGCGTCGCCGAGCAGGTCATGGACCTGGTACGGGCGACCGGCGTCAATGCCAAGCGTTTGCAGTGGCAGCCGGACCCAGCCGCTGTGGGGCTGGGACGGGTGCATGTTGACGACTGTCAGGACGACGTTGTTGTCCGGTCCCGGCGGCGGCGGCGCGAAGTCCTCGTATCGGTAGATGGCCCGGCCTGTCGGCGAGACGGGCGCGGCCGCCGATGACTTGGTGTACGCGATGAGGTGCTCCGACTCGGTGCCGTCGGTGTGCACGCTGTGGAAGCGGAGCGTCCGGTTGTCGTGCAGTGCCCGGTTCTCGCGTCGGATCCGGTTCAGCCGTGCAATGAAGTGACGCAGGCTGCGCGGGTCGTCCAGGTCCCGGTGGCGGATCTGGTACTTTTCCGAATCCAGGTACTCCTCGCTGCCGGGCTCCCGCGGCTCATGCTCCATGAGTTCGTAGGCAGGCCCGTAGATGCCGTAGTTCGAGGACAGGGTCCCGGCCAGGACGATGCGGTTCATGAACGCCGCGCGCCCGCCGGTCTGCAGGTATTCCGTCAGGATGTCCGGCGTGTTGGGCCAGAAGTTGGGCCGGAAATAGTCGGCCATCTCCGTCTGCGTGAGCTCCTCGAGGTATTCGATGAGTTCCTGCTTCGTGTTGCGCCAGGCGAAGTACGTGTAGGACTGGGTGAACCCGAGTTTTGCCAGGCGCTCCATGCGCCTGGGCGTGGTGAACGCCTCGGACAGGAACACCACGTCGGGATGCCGGTTCCTGATGCGCGTGATGCACCATTCCCAGAACCCGAACGGCTTCGTGTGCGGGTTGTCCACGCGGAACGTGCGCACGCCCTGGGCGATCCAGTACTCGAAGACGCCGGCCAGCTCCTCCCAGAGCGCCTTCCAGTCCTTCGTCTCGAAGTCGAACGGGTAGATGTCCTGGTACTTCTTCGGCGGGTTCTCCGCGTACTGGATGCTGCCGTCGGGGCGTTCCCGGAACCAGTCCGGGTGCTCCTTTACCCAGGGGTGGTCCGGTGCCACCTGGAACGCGATGTCCAGGGCTACCTCGATGCCGCGATCCCGGGCCTTCGCCACCAGCCGGCGGAAATCCTCGAGGCTGCCGAGCTCCGGATGGACGTCCCGGTGCCCGCCTTCCTCGGCGCCGATGGCCCAGGGGCTGCCGGGCTCGCCGGGCTCCGCCGTTTCCCGGTTGTTCGCGCCCTTGCGCTTCACCCTCCCGATGGGGTGGATGGGCGGCAGGTAGAGCACGTCGAAACCAAGCTCCGCGACGTAGTCCAGGCGGCGCTCCACGTCGGCGAAGGTGCCGTGGCGGCCGGGCTCGTCGGTAGCGGACCGGGGGAACAGCTCGTACCAGGCGCTGAACTGCGCCCGCTCAGGCTCGACGAAGACCTCGATGTCACGCTCCCAGCGGGTGACGTGGTCGAGGTCGGGGTAGCGGGCGGCGAGGGCGTCGATGTCCTCGTCCATGACGAGGCGGATGCGCTCCGTGATGTCCACGTCCTCATCCAGGACCTGCCTGGCCACGCGGTGAAGCTGTTTTGCGTCCCGGGACGAGGCCCGGTCGGCGGCGTCGGCCAGCAGCCGGCCACCGATGATGATATCCACGCGCACGTCCTGGTACGCGGCCAGGCGCTTCTGCATGTCCCGGCGCCAGCCCTGCCAGGTGTCGAGCCAGGCCTCCACCGTGTAGCGGTAGAAGCCGGGGCGGACAGCATCGAAGCTGGCGCGCCAGAGGTCGTTGCCCAGGAACTCCATGGGGGTGCTGCGCCATCGCCGGTCCCGTTCGTGCCTGGAGAGCACGCGAGCCGAGAGTGCCTCATGGCCGTCAGCGAAGATGTCTGCCTCCACCACCATTGACTCACCGGCGACGCGCTTGGCGGGAAACCGTCCGCAATCGATTTCCGGACGTACCCCCCCAATGACGATGCGTCGCCTGTCTCGTGTCTGTCGTGCGTCCCTGGCCGTCATGCCTGCCTTTCCGGATCAGCGTGTCCACGTAAGAATCTGGGGTTCGTGGCCAATGCAAGAAACGGGCGTCCCCTTTCGCTGGCCCGGCTGCCGGCCCACTTTCCCGGGGCGCAAGTGGGACAACGCAAACCGCGGGCGGCGCCCTGGTCGCCTGTGCCGGTGGGAGCGCGGTACCGAGATGACGCAGCAGATTGGACAGGGGCTCAGGACGCGGCTGGCGATGGGCGTGATCGTGGCCGCCGCATGTCTGGCTGGTCCTGCGCCGGCGAGCGCGCAGGAGCGGCCGCTGGGCACGCTTCGCGAGCAGGCCGAGGTGCGCCAGGAGTGGCTGCGCCTGCGGCTGGAGGGCGTGCTGCCGCGCCTCATGCGCGAACACGGCGTGGACATGTGGATCGTGCCCATGCGCGAATACAACGAGGACCCCGTTTTCACCGCCCTCGTCTCGCCCACCACCATGGCCGCGCGACGCCGCACCATCTACATCTTCCACGATCGCGGCCCGGAACTGGGCGTGGAGCGGATCGCCATCGGCGGCACCAGCCAGGGCGGGCTGTATGAGGTGGTGCGGGACCCGGACGCGGCGCTGGGCGCGGCGGCGGGCACGGTCCGGCCGGCCGAGCCGTTCGGTCCGGACCAGTGGCGGTTGCTGACGCCGCTGGTGGCGGCCCGCGACCCGCAGGTCATTGCCGTGAACATTTCGCATACGCACGCATTCGCCGATGGCCTGACGGCCGGCGAGTGGGAGCAGCTGCAGCAGGCGCTGGGGGAACGATACGCTGCCCGGGTGGTCCGACGGGAACTGCTGGCGGTGCAGTACCAGGAGGAGCGGCTGCCGGAGATGCTGCCGACATACCGCCGCATGCAGGAACTGGCGCACGAGATCATCGCCACGGCGTTCTCGAACCGGGTCATCACGCCGGGCGAGACCACGACGCAGGACGTGGTCTGGTGGATGCGCCAGCGGGTCAACGACCTGGGCCTGGGCTCGTGGTTCCAGCCGTCGGTGAGTGTACAGCGCCGGGGCGTGGAGATGGGTGATTCCGCGAACCCGGTCATCCTTCGGGGTGACGTGCTGCATACGGACTTCGGCATCACGGCGCTCGGCCTGAACACGGACACGCAGCACATGGGCTACGTACTGCGGGACGGCGAGGCGGAGGTGCCGGCTGGCCTGATCCATGCCCTGCACCGGTCCAACCGGCTGCAGGACCTGTTGCTGGAGGAGATGGTGCCGGGTCGCACCGGCAATGACGTGCTGGCCCGGACGCTGGCCCGGATGCGGGCGGAGGGCATTGATGGCACCGTCTATACCCATCCCATCGGGGACCGCGGCCACGGGGCGGGGCCCCTCATCGGTCTGTGGGACCGGCAGGAGGGGGTGCCGGGAAGGGGCGATGTGCCGCTGCGACCGGACACGTGGTTCTCCATCGAGCTGCAGGCAGCGACACCGGTGCCGGAGTGGGGCGGCCAGCCCGTGCGGATGGCGCAGGAAGAGGAAGCGTACATAGACAGTGCTGGCGTGCGTCGGTGGGTGCTGCGTCGCCAGGAATCGTTCCATCTGGTCCGATGAGAGGACGGGACATCGCATGAAGCTGAGGATAATGCTGGCCGCCGGGTGCGCGGCGCTGCTGGTGGCGGCGTGCGGCAATGGCGCGGACACGGAGCCGGCGCCGGACGCGGCCGACATGCAGCCGGAGCTGACACCCGGAGGCGGTGACCTGCCGCCGGTGATAGTGGACACGACGCAGGCGGACGCTGCCGTCGTCGTGGACGTCACGCTCACGGAATACGAGATCGGCCTTTCCATGGACGCGGTACCCGCGGGGACGATCACGTTCCACGTCCGCAACGCGGGTTCGGAACGGCACGCGTTGCGTATCTACCGTGGCGACGACGAATGGGAGACGGACGCCTACGACCCTGGCGAGCAGGTCTCCATGAGCATCGCGCTGGAGCCGGGCACCTACACAGTTGAGTGCCCGGTCGTCGAGGGTGCGAACAGCCATGTCCAGCGGGGCATGCGGCGCACGCTGCGGGTAAACTGACGCAGTGACGGCTGCAGCGCGCATGATCGGGGCGGTGGTGGTGGTGCGGCAGCAGGGCAGGGCATGACGGCAGCGGAGTTCCTGTGGTGGATGGCGGCGGCCGCCATGGTGCTGCCGTTCCTGGACGTGGTGCAGCGGACCGTGGGCCCGAAGCAGTGGGTCTCCCGTGCCACGGCGGTGCGGGTGGTGCTGGCGGTGCTGGAAGTGGGCACACTGCTGGCATGGTTCGCGTTCGCCCGGGGCCGCTGGGGCATCCTGGACGAGGTGGACACCGCCGTCGCCATTGCCGGCGCGCTGCTGGCGCTGACGGGCGCGTTGCTGGCCGCCTGGGCCAAGACGCGGCTCGGACGCCTGTTCTCCCCGCAGCTGGGCGTGCAGGAGGACCACCACCTGGTGACCACCGGGCCGTACGCGGTGGTGAGGCACCCCATCTACCTGGGCATCATTGACTTCATCGTGGGGTCCGCCCTGTTCTACAATGATCTCGCCCTGCTCGTGGTGGGTGTGCTGTTCATGGCGTATTTTGCTGCCCAGATCCGCGTGGAGGAGCGACAGTTCGCGGCTCACTTCGGCGAGGAGTGGCGGGCGTACGCACGGCGGACTCCTGCCCTGCTGCCGTTCCGGTGGCGGGCCCGGCATTCAGCATGACAGGGAGTGAAGCGGTGGGTGGAGCAGTGGCCGGCGGCGGCGACACGAGGGAAGGCCAGACATACGAGGGCGGCTCACTGGCCTCCCGTTACGCCAGCTTTGTGAAGCTCCCTCATACGCTGTTCGCACTGCCTTTCGCTGGTGTGGGCGCTGTGCTGGCGTCCTACCAGTTCCCCGGCGGGCTCACCTTCGCCAGTGCCGGCTGGATCGTGCTGGCGTTCACGGCGGCGCGCTTCGCCGCCATGGGCTTCAACCGCGTGGTGGACCGGGACTGGGACGCGCTGAACCCGCGCACGGCCATGCGCGAGCTGCCGGCGGGACGGCTGACGCTGCCCCAGGCGGTGACGGCGGTGGTGGCGGCGTCGGCGACGTTCGTGTTCGCGGCGTGGATGCTGAACCCGCTGTGCGGCTGGCTCTCGCCCGTGGCCCTGGGCTGGGTCTTCTTCTACTCCTACACCAAGCGGTTCACGGCCTTTGCCCACCATGTGCTGGGGATTGCACTGGGTATTGCACCGGCGGGCGCGTTCCTGGCCGTGTCCGGTGCCTGGCCGGAGCCGTGGTATGCGCTGCCCCTCCTGTCCGCCGCCGTCATGTTCTGGGTGGCGGGCTTCGACGTCATCTACTCGGTGCAGGACGTGGAGTTCGACCGGGCGCACGGGCTGCACTCGCTGCCCGTGCGCTACGGGGCCGGCGGTGCGCTGCGCCTGGCGCGCGTGTTCCACGCGACGTCGTTCCTGCTGTTCGCCGCGGTAGGCCTGCTCGGCCTGTTCCCTGTGGGCCGCGTTTTCCTGGGCGGCGTGGTGGTGATGGCGGCGCTGCTGGTGTACGAGCACCGCGTCATCGGTGGCGACCCGGCTGCGCTGGACCTGCGGCGCGTGGATCGCGCTTTCTTCCACGCGAACGTCGCCGTCTCGACGTCGTTCTTCGTGTTCACGCTGGCGGACCGGCTTCTCCGATGACTGCGGCACCATTGCCGGGCTCCAGCCTGCCCGTGACCGTCGCCATGACGGGTGCGTCTGGCGCACCGTACGCCGTGCGGCTGCTGGAGAAGCTGAACCAGCTGACAGTGCCCGTGCGCCTGATTGTCTCCCGCACCGGCTGGCGGCTGCTGCAGGAGGAGATGGACATCGACGGCGAGGCTTCGCTCCGGGCACGGACGGGCGACTGGTCGCACGTGATCCTGTATGATGACCATGACCGGGGCGCCACGCCGGCATCGGGCTCGGCGCAGTCGCGGGGGATGGTGGTCTGCCCGTGCTCCATGGGCACGCTGGCGAGCATCGCCCAGGGCACCACGCGCTCCCTCATCGAGCGGGCGGCGGACGTCGTGCTGAAGGAACGTCGGCGCCTGGTGCTCGTGCCCCGGGAGACGCCGTACTCCCGGATCCACCTGGAGAACATGCTGCGGCTGACGGACGCCGGCGCCGTCGTGCTGCCGGCGTCGCCCGGCTTCTACCACCGGCCCCGGCACATGGATGATATCATTGATTTCGTCGTCGGACGCGTGCTCTCGCACCTGGACGTGGAGCACGACGTCGGGCCACGCTGGCAGTCGGGGGAATGATGCGGATCGGGCTGATCAGTGATACGCACGGCCGGCTGCGGCCGGAGGTGTTTGACATCTTCGAGGGGGTCGATGTCATCCTTCACGCTGGCGACGTCGGCTCCACCAACATCCTGGTGGAGCTGGAAGCCATCGCCCCGGTCCACGCCGTCATGGGCAATACGGACCCGTCAGAACTCCAGTCCCGGGCCAGCGATGTAGTGGAGCTGGAGCTGGGCGGCCACCGCGTCGTGCTGCTGCACGGTGATGCGTTCGGCTCGCCGACACCGGAGCTGCTGCGGGCGTCGTATCCGGATGCGGACGTCATCGTGTACGGCCACACGCACCGGCAGCGTGTGGACATCATTGATAGCTGCCTGGTGGTCAACCCCGGGGCCGCGGGTCCCGCCCGCTTCAACCTGCGCCCTGCCGTGGCCATCCTGACGCTGGAGGAGGGGCAGTCGCCGGCGGTGGAACACATCGAGTTGTGACGGATCGGGATCGGGATCGGGATCGGGATCGGGATCGGGATCGGGATCGGGATCGGGATCGGGATCGGGATCGGGATCGGGGCGGGCGTCAGAGGATAGGGATCTTCCGGGGCAGTGGTCGGCTGTCCAGCTTCCAGGTCCGGTCCAGTTCGTGGGGGCGGAGGCGGAACCAGCGGGCGAGGAGCAGGATCTCGGCGGCCTGGGTGGGTGCCACGCGGGCGAAGGTCTCGCGCCGGTTGAGCAGGCGCTGCGCCCGCTCGGCCAGGGCGGTCCGTTCGCACGGCTCCGAGGGCGCCGGCAGTTCCTCGCGGATGCTGCCGCGCCGGACGACGTAGACGCGGTCGTCGCCGTTCACGCCGGGCACCTCGTAGACGAAGCTCAGTGAGTCGATCATCCCCCGCAGCGACACGAGTTCGGCGCGAGCGTCCTCCAGCCGCATCATGCGGTCCCGGAGCTGGGCGGCGTACTCGAACTGGAGCCGGTCGGCGGCGGTGGCCATGCGCTGGCGGAGGATGGTGAGGGGTACGTCGGCGTCGCCGTCAAGGAAACGACGCGCGAGTTCGACCTGCGCGATGTACTCCTGGCGCGTACAGCGAGCAGCGCATGGCGCCAGGCACCGGTGTACCTGGGCTCGCATGCACAGCGGCTGCCGTTCGGGCGCGGCGTTGGCTGTGCGGGTGGCTGGCGCAGCGGTGCTGCCTGCCGGCGCGTCCAGCAGGCCGAACAGGTCGAGCTGGTCGGCGAACAGCATGGGCACCGTGGCGCGACAGTCGCGGAGCTCGAGGAGGTCACGCACCTCCCGGATAACGTCGCGCACACGGCCCGGGCCGCGGAACGGGCCGAAATAGGTGGCGCCGTCGTCGAGGACCTCGCGGACCACGAGCAGCCGCGGCGCCTGCTCGCGGGTCAGCTTCACGAAACAGAAGCCGCGGTCCCGCTTGTGCTCGACGTTGAACAGCGGCCGCCACTTCTGGATGCAGCGCATCTCCAGCAGCAGTGCGGCGAACTCGCTGGGCGCGTACTCCCAGTCAATACGGTGGGTGTGGGCGATGATCTCCGCCGCCTTCTCACCCCGGTCGGCCCTGAAGTAGGATAGCAGCCGGGTCCGGACCCTGACGGACTTGCCGACGTACAGCACCTCGTCGCCGGGGCCGAGCATGCGGTAGATGCCGGGGCGGTTCTCGCATGCGGCACGAACGTCCGCTCGCAGGTCGGCGGCGGGGCGCGGTCGCGCGTGGGCCGTGAGTCGTGGAGTGCCGGGCTCTGCAGGTGTGTAGCGCACCGGCGCCGGGGCCGGCCTGCCTGTGCGGGATGGAGCCGGGCGGGGCGACATCGTTACGTCTGGCAGGACGGGCAGTAGAACGCCGACCGGTTGGACAGCACCACGCGCTTGATGAGGCTGCCGCACTCGAGGCACGGCGCGCCGGTCCGGTCATAGACGCGCAGGCGTCGGTCAAAGCCGCCGCGCTCGCCGCTGGCGTCACGGTAGTCGCTGATGGTGGTGCCGCGGGCGTCGATGGACTCCTGCAGCACGTCCCGCAGCGTGTCCCGGAGCAGGGTCGTCTCGCGACGTCGCAGCGTCTTCGCTCGCCGGGTTGGACGGATGCCGGCGCGGAAGAGGGCTTCCACCGCGTAGATGTTGCCCACGCCGGCGACGCGGCGCTGGTCCAGCAGCCAGTTGCGGATGGGGGTGATGGACGTGCGCGTGAGCTGATGCAGCCGTTCCGCCGTGAAGTCGTCGGACAGCGGCTCGACGCCCAGCTCCGCGGTGCGCTGTGCCCAGCCCGCCTCGTCGCGGAGGTCCAGGTCGCCGAAGCGACGGGCATCGTCGTATAGCACGGCGCGGCCGTCGTCGAGATGCAGCGTGACAGCCACGTGACGGAGTTCACCGGCCCGGGCTGCATCACTGGTGACGACGCGGCCGGTCATGCCCAGGTTGATGACCAGCCGGTGGCCGCCGTCGAACTCCAGGACGACGTTCTTGCCCCTGCGCGAAACGCCCGTGAACGTCCGGCCGCGCAGCCGCCCATCCAGGGCACGCGGCGTCAGGCCGCGGTGCAGCACGTCCGCATGCTTCACGGACACGCGCGTCACCGTGCTGCCGGGCAGCCGGCCGCGCAGGTCCCGGACGATGGTCTCGGCTTCCGGCAGTTCCGGCATGTCAGGCGGCGGGCTCGGGTCCCAGCCGCTCCAGTTCCCGCCAGCCGATGTCCCGACGGTACTGCTTGCCCTCGAAGCTGATGGCCTCCGCCGCGCGACGGCTGCGTTCGGCGGCCGCCTGCATGTCCGGCCCCACACCGGTGACCGCCATGACGCGCCCGCCGTTGGTGACGAGCGTGCCCTCCTTCAGCGCAGTGCCGGCGTGATAGACCGTGACGCCTTCCGCCGCCGTGACCTCCGGCGGGACGGTAATGGCCGCGCCCCGTTCCACCTTGCCCGGGTAGCCGGCGGCGGCGAGGACGGTGGTGACGGCGGCGCCGTCGCGCCAGGCCAGTTCCATGCCCTTCACCGACTCGCCCCGGGCAATGGCCAGGACGGGCTCCAGCAGTGACGACTCCAGCATTGGCAGCACCACCTCCGCCTCGGGATCGCCGAACCGGCAGTTGAACTCGATGACCTCCGGGCCGTCCTTCGTCAGCATCAGCCCTGCATAGAGCAACCCCCGGAACGGGTGGCCGTCGGCGTGCAGCGCGCGCAGGGTGGGGAGGATGATGCGACGTCGCACGTCATCCATCAGCTCGGGCGTTGCGAGGCGCACCGGCGCGTACGCGCCCATGCCGCCGGTGTTCGGGCCTGTGTCCCCTTCGCCGATCCGCTTGTGGTCCTGGGCGGGGAGCATGAGCAGTGCGTCCATGCCGTCCGTCAGCGCGAACACCGACAGCTCCTCGCCCTCCAGGTACTCCTCGATGACGATCTGTGCGCCCGCCTCGCCGAAGGCGTTGCCCGTGAGCATGGACTGGGCGGCATCGATGGCCTCTTCCTCCGTCATGCAGACCACGGCGCCCTTGCCCGCCGCCAGCCCCGACGCCTTCACGACGATGGGTGCACCGTGCTGCCGGATGAACGACGTCGCCTTCGACAGTTCCGTGAAGGCGTCGAACGCCGCCGTCGGCACGCCCGCCTTCTTCATCAGCGACTTCGCGTATGCCTTCGACGCCTCGATGTTGGCCGCGCCCAGCGTCGGACCGAAGAAGGGGATCCGGCTGCGAGTGAACAGGTCGGCGATGCCGCTGGCCAGCGGGCCTTCGGGGCCGCAGACGGCGAGAGCCACCCGGTTCTGCTCCGCCCAGGCTGCCAGGGCAGGGGCGTCACCGGGATCGAGGGGCAGCGAGGTGGCCAGGGCGTGAGTGCCGCCGTTGCCCCGGGTGATGAAGAACTCGGCGTCGGGCGCGTCCTGGTGGAGCTTGTGCAGCAGCGCGTGTTCGCGTCCGCCGTTGCCGATGATGAGGATCTTCATGGACGGTTTTTGTTCGGGTGTGTGGGTGGCCGGAAAGTACGGCTCGGCCGGCCGCCCGGCAAATCGGTGCGGCCGGCGGGCAAATCCGGACGCCGGCGGCGGGTCCTGTAACGACGGTCACGCTGTCTGCTCGTTCATCGGGAAAAGGCTGGCGCCGTCCACCCCAACCGTCCCATACATAGTCAGGACGTTATCGAACAATCTCTGCCCGGACCTCGGCCCAGCCCGGAGGCACACGGCATGGCAAACTCGCGACGCACCTTCCTGACAGCCCTCGCCGCGGCGTTCGGTGCAGGTCCTTCTCTGGCCCACTGGCTGATCCGCCCATCATCGGCGGCTGCCTCGGGCGCGACGTCCAGCTATCCGCCCCCGGGGCGAGACAGCGAACCGTACTGGCAAGCGATCCGCCAGCAGTTCCTCATCCCGGCGGACGAGGCCTTCTTCAACACCGGCACGCTGGGTTCACCACCGCGGCCGGTGATGGACGCCGTCGCATCCCACATGACGCACGTGGCCCGGGACATCGCCCACTGGGACTATCATCCCGACCATGAGCAGTACTTCACCGGTTATGCGCCGGAGCTCGGGGTCCGTGAGAAGCTGGCGTCGCTCATCAGCGCGGACGTGGATGAGGTGGCGCTGACGCAGAACGCGACCGTGGGCATGAACATGCTGGCGAACGGGCTGGAGATGGAGCCGGGCGACGAGGCGGTGGTCCTGCGCAATGCGCACCCCGGCGGCCGATGCGGCTGGGAGTTGAGGGAGAAACGCCATGGCGTCCGCGTGGTGTTCGTGACGCTGCCGTCGGAGGTGTCGGAGCCGGCGCAGCTGCTGGCACTGTATGAACAGGCGACCACGCCACGGACAAGGGCCTGGGCCATCCCGCACCTGACCAGTGGGCAGGGCGCGGTGCTGTTCCCGGTTGACGAGATGTGCCGTCGGGCGCGGGAGCTGGGAATCCTGTCGCTGGTGGACGGCGCGCAGACTCTGGGGCACCTGCACATTGACGTACGCGCCATGGACTGCGACGCCTTCTACTCCTCGCCTCACAAGTGGCTGCTGGCGCCGGTGGGCTGCGGCCTGCTCTACATCCGTCGCGACGCGCAGCCCCGCTTCTGGACGACCCTCGCCAGTACGAACTGGGACAACCACGACGACGGCGCCTACCGGTTCATGCAGTACGGCACCGGCAACCTGTCGCTGCTGGTGGGGCTGGAGCGCGCCATCGACTTCCACCAGGCCATCGGGTCCGAGGCCGTGGAGGCGCGCAACATCACGCTGACGCGGCGCCTGCGCGAGGGGCTGGCCGGGATACCCGGCGTCACCATCCACTCGCCGTCGCACCCGGACATGGTGACCGGCACGACGATCTGGAGCCTGGCGGGCGTGAGCGGCGGCGAGCTCCAGGACGCCCTGTGGTCGGCGGCAAAGGTTCGGGTTCGGTCCAGCGACGGCGGCGTCCGGCAGTGCTGCCACATCTGCACGACCATGGCCGATGTCGAGCGGTCCGTTCAGGCGACGCGGGCGCTAGCGGCAGGCTGAGGCACGGACTCAACCGCGGCCGACCCGCCGGTACCTGGCGCAAGTGCACCAGCGGCCTACCCCCGGTGGTGGTGCCTCGGTGGCCGTGTCTCAGCGTCCGCGCCGCAGCACCACACCCGGGCGATTGTCCATGAACTCGCCGGCGTCCACGGTGACCACGCCGTTCACGATGACGTACGGGATGCCGTCCGGGTACTGGTGCGGCTCCTGGAACGTGGCGCGGTCGGTGACGGCAGCGGGGTCGAAGATCACCAGGTCGGCGATGGCGCCCTCGGCGATGCGCCCGCGGTCGGACATGCCCAGGCGGTCCGCCGGCAGCGACGTCATCTTGCGCACCGCCTCCTCCAGCGTCAGCACGCCGCGTTCACGGACGTACTCGCCCAGCACGCGGGGGAAGGTGCCGTAGGCGCGGGGATGCGGGTGCCCGTCGCCCAGTGCGGTGAGGCGGCCGTCGGAGGCGATGGCCGTCCACGGGTGCTGCATGATGCGCTCGACGTCGCCCTCATCGAGGACGTGGAAGATGCCGTTGGCGCCACCCCGTCGCATGATGTCAATGATGAGTTGCGCGCCGGTCTCCGGCGTTGACGGCAGCCCCTCGCGCTCGGCCAGGTCGTGGAGGGTCTGGCCTTCCAGTGAACGGTCCCACGTGACGCGGGCGAACTGGACGCGACGCAGGTCGTTGCCGCCGCGGTCATTGATGATGTTCCAGATGATGCCGTCCACGATGCTGTCGCGGAGGACGGGATCGTCAACACGGCGCAGGAACTCGCGGGTGCCGCCGGCCAGCGCCCAGGGCGGGATCAGGATGCTGATGCCGGTGTGCGTGGCGGTGTAGGGATACTGGTCCACCATCACGTCGGTGCCGGCTGCGCGGGCGGAGTCAACCATCGCCAGCGTCCGCTCGCTGCTGCCCCACATGGGCGCGCCGACCACCTTGTGGTGCGTCAGGATGACGGGGATGTCCGCCCGCCGCCCGATCTCCAGCGCCTCGCCCACCCCGTCCATCAGCTCGAAGCCCTCGTCACGCAGGTGCGACGTGTAGATGCCGCCGTGCCCCGCGGCCACCTCGGAGAGTGCGACCACTTCGTCGGTGTCGGCGTAGAAGCCGGGCGTGTAGCGCAGGCCGGTGGAGATGCCGTACGCGCCGTCGCGCATGGCCTGGTCCACCATCTCCCGCATCTCCGCCAGCTCCGCCGCCGTGGGCGCGCGGTTGTCGGAGCCCATGACGCGTGACCGGACGGTGTTGTGCCCGACGAGGAAGGCGACGTTCATGCCGACGCCCAGCGTCGTCAGCGAGTCGAGGTACGATGCGATGGGGTAGAAGCCGCCGCCGTCGGGGTTGCCGAGCCCGGTGGTGACGCCCTGTCGCACGTGGCTCTCGGCGTGGGGCAGCGACATGATGGGGTCCAGGTGCGCGTGCAGGTCGATGAAGCCCGGCGCGACGACATGCCCCGTCGCGTCAATCACGCGCTCGGCCAGGTCCTGCGGCAGGGGTGTACGTGACACACGCACGATGCGGCCGTCGCGCACGCCGATGTCCCCGGTGAACCCCGGTGCCCCCGTCCCGTCCACCACCGTCCCGCCGGTGATGAGCAGGTCGTACGGCTCCGCAGCCGGTGTGGCTGCGCAGCCGGCGATGAGGAGGATAAGTCCCGGGATCATGAGCTTTCGCATGGTTCAGCCTTCGTGGTGCTGGGACTGTGCGTGTGAACTGGGGGAGAGACGCTGCCGGTCACGCGCCGCCTCAGGCAGCGCGTGTTCCGCCAGGCGGACATTCAACTCGGCGGCGAATTCGCGGGCCGTGAGCTGCTCGGCGCGGGGGATGGCCAGTTCGAGAGTGGCCGGGTGCGCCAGCCGGAGGCCGGCCGCGCCGGCGACGTCCTCGAACGCCCTCAGGTCCGCGGCCGTCAGCGTCAGTTGAGTGCGTCGGAACCAGCCCCAGCCCTGCTGACGCACGGCTGCGCCGGCCAGGGCGTCTAGGGGGAGCACAGCCTCGCGGACCGGCTCCAGTTCCTCGTCGGTGCGGATCTCCAGGCCAACGTGGCTGATCTCGCGCCGCACCCGCCACTGCACCACCAGCCGGTCTTCCTCCAGGCGCAGCAATCCGTCTATCGTCTCAGCCGTTGAGGTGACTTCGAGAGAGCGGACCACGTCGCTGCTGCGACGGAGCGTGAAGGGCAGCGCGGCGGTGGTCGTCATGCCGACAGTGCGGTGTCCAGGTCCGCGATCAGGTCTTCCACGCCCTCGATGCCCACGGACAGACGGATCAGCCCGTCGGTGACGCCCATGCGGTCGCGCATGTCCTTCGGCACCGACGCGTGCGTCATGATGGCCGGGTGCCCGATCAGGGACTCGACGCCGCCCAGCGATTCCGCCAGCGAGAAGAGGCGCGTGCCCTGGACGAACTTCGTCGCCTTCTCCAGTGAGCCCAGGTCAACGCTGATCATGCCGGTGAAGCCGCGCATCTGCTTCTTCGCCAGCTCGTGCTGCGGGTGCGTGGGCAGGCCGGGGTAGAAGACGCGCTCGGGCCCGAACTTCTGCGCCAGCCACTCGGCGATGCGCTGGCCGTTGCTGTTGTGGCGCTCCATGCGCACGTGCAGCGTCTTCGTGCCGCGCAGCACCAGCCAGGCGTCCCAGGGGCCCGGTACCGCGCCGGCGGCCTTCTGGAGGAACCGCAGGTCCTCGGCAATGCCCTCGTCGCTGGTGACGACGATGCCGCCCACCACGTCCGAATGCCCGTTCAGGTACTTCGTGCTGGAGTGCACCACCATGTGCGCGCCCTGTTCCAGCGGCCGCTGGTTGTACGGCGAGGCAAACGTGTTGTCCACGACGACGTGGATGCCCCGCTCATTGGCGATCCCCGTGATGGCGCCCAGGTCACACAGCTTCATCATGGGGTTGGTGGGCGTCTCCAGGTGGATCAGCCGGGTGTTGTCCCTGAGCGCGTCCGCCACGCGCTGCGGGTCCGACGAGTCCACCGCGGTGAAGTCGATGCCGTGGCGGCGCATGACCTTGTCGAAAAAGCGGTGCGTGCCGCCGTAGACGTTCTCCTCGTAGATGACGTGGTCGCCGGCGGACAGGCGCTGCACGATGGCGCCGATGGCGGCCATGCCGCTGGCGAAGGCCATGCCGTGCCGACCGCCCTCCAGCGCCGCGACGTTGGCCTCCAGCGCCTCCCGGGTAGGGTTCTGCACCCGGGCGTACTCGTAGCCGCCCTTCGGCTCGCCCAGCTTCGGCTGCACGTAGGTGGACGTCTGGAAGATGGGCGGCATGATGGCGCCGGTGGTCTCTTCCGGCGACTGGCCGGCGTGGATGGCCAGCGTATCAAAGCTGTATGAGGACACGCGAACTCCCTGTTCCGGTAATGGTGGCTGGTGGAGAAACTAGGTCATGGTGCCGGCGTGTGACAGTCCGGATTCTCGTCCCGGAGTGTCCTGTCGCGTCGGTAGCGCCCCATGATGCTCACCATCTCGGCCATCTGGTCTTCCGAAAGCAGGACCGGCTCGCCCATCTGGAGGGCGGCGCAGTACTGCCGGGCCAGCGTCTCCACCTCCACGGCCAGGTCCAGGGCGTCGTCCAGGTCCGCGCCGATGGTGACGATGCCGTGGTTGGCCAGGAGGCAGGCGTCGCAGTTCTGGAGCGACTCGGCGGCCAGTTCCGCCAACTCGGCACTGCCGGGGGCGGCCCATCCGGTACACGGGATCTCGTGGCCCCCGGCCAGCGCCACCAGGTAGTGGAACGGGGGGATGGGCCGGCGCAGGCACGCCAGCGCCGTCGCGTACGTCGGATGGGCGTGGACGACGGCTGCCACGTCGGGTCGCGCGGCCAGCACCGCCGCATGCAGGCGCCACTCACTGCTGGGCCGCCCAGTCGTGTGCCCGCCGGCGCCCCCAGCCGGCTCGCCGTGGAAGTCGATGGCCACCATGTCCGCCGCCGTCAGGGCGTCCCACGGCACGCCCGTCGGTGTCACCAGGATGGCGCCTCCGGCGCGCACGCCGATGTTACCGGAGCTGCCGGTACCCAGCCCCGCGGCAACAAAGCGGCGTCCTGCCGCGACGATGTGATCGGTTGCAGCGACCATACGATCTTCAGCCGCGAGGATGGCCGCCCTGTCGTCGTGGTCACTTGTCCGTTCGCCGTCCATAGCCCCTCCAACCCTCCGTCCACCGTGGTCCGCCTGTCATCGGCTATCCGTCACGGCCATGTCCGCCACCGATACTAGTGTCCGGCGCAGGTAGTGGACAGCGGCGGCGCGAGCCCTACATTGCGCCCATGCTGAACCACGAGACGATCTCCGCGGGCGAGCACCCCCCGGAAAAATGGCTGTACGTCCTCCACGGCATCTACGGCGCGGGCCGCAACTGGGCTTCCGTTATCCGCCGCGTGGTGAAGGAGCGTCCGGAGTGGGGCGCCGTCCTCATTGACCTCCGGCAGCATGGCGGTTCCCAGGGCTTCCCGCCGCCACACACCGTGCAGGCCGCCGCCGCCGACCTGGTGGAACTGGCGGAGGGCACCGGCCACCAGCCTGACGCCATCCTCGGCCACTCTTTCGGTGGCAAGGTGGCGCTGCTCTTCGCCGGGATGGAGGACGAGGCGACGTCGCAACTGGCACAGGTCTGGGTGGTGGACTCCACGCCCGCCGTCCGCGAGCCCGATGGCAGCGCCTGGAAGATGCTCAACATCGTGCGTAGCCTGCCGGACCGGTTCCCCACCAGGGACGCGCTGGTGGACGCCCTCGTCGGCCACGGCATGCAGAAGCCGGTGGCCCAGTGGATGGCCACGAACCTGGAGGCCGGCGACGACGGTACCTACCGCTGGCGCTTCGACCTCGACGCCCTCGAGGCGCTCCTCCACTCCTTCTTCGAGACCGACGCCTGGGCCGTGGTGGAGCACCCCCGGGACGGGCTGGAGGTCCACCTGCTGAAGGCCGAGGAGTCCAGCGTGCTGGCCGGCGAATCGCTGGAACGGGCCGAGGCGGCCGCG
>DATHVP010000073.1:0-4988 GCA_035461245.1 Longimicrobiales bacterium
CCCGACGTCCCGCAGTCCCCAGATTGCGCCGTCCTGCCGACGGCCGTAACCTACACGCGCGAGCCACACAACCGAGGCACAGAACCCTATGACCGACCGAAAGATACGTGTACTGGTGGCCAAGCCGGGGCTGGACGGGCACGACCGGGGCGCGAAGGTGATCGCCAGTTCGTTCCGCGACGCGGGCTTCGAGGTGATCTACACGGGGCTGCACCAGACGCCGGAGATGATCGCGAATGCCGCGGTGCAGGAGGACGTGGACGTCGTCGCGCTGTCCATCCTGAGCGGGGCGCACATGACGCTGTTCCCGCGGGTGCTGGAGCTGCTGAAGGCCGAGGGCATGGACCACGTGCTGGTCATCGGCGGCGGCATCATCCCCGACGAGGACATTGCTGCGCTGGAAGCGCAGGGCGTGCACCGGCTGTTCGGCCCGGGCACGCCGACGTCGGCGCCCATCGACTTCGTCCGGCAACACTTCGAGCAGCGCGAGACGGGCGCCGCCAGCGGCACATGAGGAACGGCGCGTGAGCGCGAAGGAAGCGGCGGCGCCGGCGGGCGGCCGACTGCGGGCGCTGACGGAGGAGGTCCGCGCACTCGAGGAGCAGTTGAGGCAGGGTGGCGGCCCGGAGAAGATCCAGCGCCAGCACAGCCAGGGCAAGCTCACGGCGCGGGAACGGATCGCGCTGCTGCTGGACCCGCGGACGTCGCTGCTGGAGATCGGGCTCCTCGTCGCCCACGACCAGTATGACGGCCAGGCGCCCGGCGCCGGCGTCGTCACCGGCATCGGCTGGGTACACGGCCGGCCGGTGGTCATCGTCGCCAACGACGCCACCGTGAAAGCAGGCTCGTGGTGGCCGGAGACCATCACCAAGATGCTGCGGGCACAGGAGGTGGCCATGCGCTGCCGCGTGCCCATCATCTACCTGGTGGACAGCGCCGGCGTGAACCTGCCGTATCAGGGTGGCGTGTTCCCCGGCCAGTACGGCGCCAGCCGCATCTTCTACTACAACTCCATCATGCGCCGGTACCTGAAGGTGCCGCAGCTGGCCGCCGTCATGGGCCCGTGCATCGCCGGCGGCGCGTACCTGCCGGCGCTGTCCGACGTCATCCTCATGGTAGAGGGCACCAGCTTCATGGGGCTGGGCGGGCCGAACCTGGTGAAGGGCGCCACCGGCCAGACGGTGGACGGCGAGGCGCTGGGCGGCGCGTTCACGCACAACGCCATCAGCGGCGTGGCGCATTACCGGCTCCCGGACGACCGGACGTGTGTGGCGCGGCTGCGGGAGCTGGTGCAGGAACTGCCGTACTCCCCGCCGGCGGGCGTGACGCTGGACACGGACGCCATGAAGGCACGCGACGACGGCGCCGTCCTGTACGATGTCGTCCCCGACAATCACCGGCAGCCATATGACATGCACGGGCTGCTGAATGCCCTCGTGGACGACGGCCACCTGGACGAGTTCCAGAAGGATTACGCGCCGGAGCTGATCTGCGCCACGGCGCGCATCTGCGGCCTGCCCGTTGCCATCCTGGCGAACGCCCGGGGGATGGTGAAGCCGGCGGACGGCGGCGCGCCGCGCTTCGGCGGCATCATCTACGCCGACAGTGCGGAGAAGGCGGCGTACTTCATAGACATGGCGAATCGCCATGGCACGCCGCTCCTCTTCGTGCAGGACGTGAGCGGCTTCATGGTGGGCACCGACGCGGAGCACAGCGGTATCATCCGCGCGGGTGCGCGTTTCGTCGAGGCCATGGCCACGGCCACGGTGCCCAAGCTGGTGCTCACGGTGAACCATGCATCCGGCGCCGGCTACTACGCCATGGCGGGGCAGGGCTTCGACCCGGACTTCATCTTCACCTGGCCCACCGGCCGCATGGGGGTGATGGAGGGCGACAGTGCCGTCATGGCGCTGTTCGGGCCGCAGCTCGACGAACTGAAGCAGAAGCAGCAGCAGCCGGACGAGAAGCTGCAGCAGAGGATTGACGCCGTGCGCGCCGACTACGAGCAGCAGCTCGACGCGAAGTTCGCCGCGGCGCGGGGCTTCGTGGACGCCGTCATCGCGCCGGAAGAAACGCGCCCGGTGCTGGCCGCCGCCATGTGGACCGGCCTGCACAACCGCGGCGCGCACCTCGGCCCGTTCGGGCTGGAGGGCGTCGCCGGGGGCCGCGGGCAGGACAACGGGGAAGGGGACTGATGGCAGAGCGGGAATACATTCGCATCGCGTCGGGGCAGGGCTTCTGGGGCGACCGGCTGCAGGCACCGGTGGAGCAGGTGCGCCGGGGCCCCATTGACTACCTCATGCTGGACTACCTCGCCGAGGTGACCATGTCCATCATGCAGAAGCAGCGGTCCCGGGACGAGACGCAGGGTTACGCCCGGGACTTCGTGCCGCTCATGGGCGAGATCTTCGGCGACGTCGTCAACCGGGACATCCGCGTGGTGGCCAACGCCGGCGGCGTGAACGCCGATGCCTGCGCCGAGGCGGTGCTGGCGGAAGCGCGCAAGGCCGGCCTGGGCGGCCGCGCCAGGGTGGGCGTCATCAGCGGCGACGACATCATGGACCGCCTGGACGCGCTGGTGGAGGGCGGCCACGAGCTGCGCAACATGGACACGGGCGCGCCGCTTTCCGACGTGCTCGACCGGATCCAGAGCGCCAACGCGTACATCGGTGCCGCGCCCATCGTGGATGCGCTGAACCGGGGCGCCCACTGCGTCATCACGGGCCGGTCCACGGATACGGCGCTGACCTACGCGCCGATGATGCATGCGTTCGGCTGGGCGGCCGATGACTGGGACCGCCTCGCCGCCGGCGTGGTGGCGGGCCACATCAACGAGTGCGGCGCCCAGGCCAGCGGCGGCAACTCGCTGGTGGCGTGGCAGGAGCTGGATGACCTGGGCGACGTGGGCTACCCCATCATCGAGGCGTACCCCGACGGCACGTTCGTGGTCACGAAGCACGATGGCACCGGCGGGCGTGTGTCGGTGCCCGTCGTCGCCGAGCAGATCCTGTACGAGATGGGCGATCCCCGGAGTTACATCACGCCGGACGTGGTGGCGGACTTCACCACCATCCAGCTCCGGGACGAGGGCCGGGACCGGGTTCGCGTGCACGGCATCAGGGGCGCCCGCAACACGGACATGCTCAAGGTCAGCATCTCCTACAGCGCCGGCTACAAGGCGGTGGGCACGCTGGTCTACGCGTGGCCCGATGCCGTGGAGAAGGCGCGCATGGCCGACCGCGTGCTGCGGGAACGGCTGGACCGCATGGGCCTGACGTTCGACGAGATCCGCACCGAGTTCGTGGGCTGGAACTCGTGCCACGGCCACCTGGCGGGGCCGCCGTCGCCGGACATGCCTGAGGTGGAGCTGCGCATCGGCGTGCGCGGGCCGGACAAGCGCGCCGTGGAGGCGTTCACCCGGGAACTGGCGCCGCTGATCCTGACGGGGCCGCCCAGCGTCACGGGCTTCGCCGGCGGCCGCCCCCGGGTCCAGGACGTGGTGGCGTACTGGCCGGCGCTCATTGACCGGCGGGAGATCGAGCCGTTCCTGCAGGTGGAAGTGAGGACCGCATGAAGACGAACCTCAACGCCATTGCCCACGGCCGGTCCGGGGACAAGGGTGACACGGTGAACGTCGGCGTCATCGCCCGCCGCCCCGAGTTCTGGGACTTCATCCGGGACCACCTGACGGTGGAGCGGGTGCGGGACCATTTCGGCGACATGGTGAAGGGCGGCGTGGAGCGCTACGAGCTGCCCAACCTGCACGCCCTGAACTTCCTGCTGCATGAGGCGCTGGGCGGCGGCGGCACGGTGTCGCTCATGACGGACGCCCAGGGCAAGACGTTCTCCACGGCCATGCTGCGCATGGAGATCGACCTGCCCGACGACCTGGCGAAGCTGCTGGAGATCCACTGATGGAGATGCGCTGATGGACGCGCCCGTCATCGTCGCCCGGGACGGCGCCATCGGTACCGTCACGCTGAACCGGCCGGCGAAGCGGAACGCGCTGGACACCGACACCATTGACGGACTGCGCGCGGCGTTCGGTGAGATGGAGCGGGAGGACGCCATCCGCGTCGTCGTCCTCACGGGTGCCGGCAGGGACTTCTGCGCGGGTGCCGACCTGGCGCAGCTCCGGCGCATTGCGGATGGCGCTGACGCCCTGGACAACGTCCGCGACGCCGAGGCCCTGGGCGGCCTGCTCATCCGCATGCGGAACCTGTCCAAGCCCGTCATCGCAGCCGTGCGCGGCAACGCCATTGCCGGCGGCGCCGGGCTCGCAGGCGCGTGCGACATCGTCCTCGCCGCCGACGACGCCGTCTTCGGCTATCCTGAAGTCCACCTGGGCTTCGTGCCCGCCATGGTCATGGCGCTGCTGCGCCGGGCGGTGGGCGAGAAGGTGGCCTTCGAGCTGGTGGCCCGGGGCGACCGCATCACTGCCGCCGAAGCGCAGCGGGTGGGCCTGGTCACGCGCGTGCTGGACACCGGTAGCTTCGATGACGACGTCGCCCGTTACGCCGGCGAGCTGGCCCGACGCTCACCGTCAGCCCTGGCACTGACCAAGCGCCTGCTGTACGGCATGGACGGCATGTCCTTCGAGGAGGCCATTGCCAGAGGCGCCGAGGTCAACGCACTGGCCCGCAGCACCGACGACTGCCGGGAAGGCGTCAGGCGCTTCCTCGAGAAGCAGCGCGACACATGATCCGGCTGGACCGCTCCCGCAAGCGGACGGATGTGTGGCTCGGCGAGAAGATGATCTTCTTCGCCATCGGTGCCGCCCTCGGCATCGGCGGCATGGTTACCGGACAGGACTGGCTCATCTGGGTGGCCATCGTCGTCCTCGTCATCGGCTTCGTGCTCCGCCTGCTGGACCGGAGGAACGACAGCAACGACAGCAACGACAGCAACGGAAGCAACGGAAGCAACGGAAGCAACGGAAGCAACGGAAGCAACGGAAGCAACGGAAGCAACGACAGCAACGACAGCAA
>DATHVP010000074.1:0-50932 GCA_035461245.1 Longimicrobiales bacterium
GAGCCGCCCCCACCACCGCGCGAGCGAAGCGAGCCGCGGCCACCATCCACCACCGCGCGAGCGAAGCGAGCAGCGCCCACCACCGCGCGAGCGAAGCGAGCAGCGCCCACCACAGCGAGCAGCGCCCACCACCGCACGGTCCGCAAAAAAGTCCCGTCATCGCCACCTGCTGCACCGCCTGCCCGTCCTCCAGCGCGTCCCGTCACGAGCGCAAGACTCATCTGTAACTCGAAGTCCCCGCGAAACTTGAATCCGGGGCTACACAGGCGGGCGCGGGATCGGAACGCGGCTTGCCGGATTCGGGGCCACCAACCCGGACATATGGAGCAGCCATGAGCAGGCGCAGCACCCGGAGCCGGAGCCGGGTCCCCGACCAGAAATTACAGATGGCCGCCGCTATCGCGCGGGAGGCCGTGCTCCAGCTGCACGTGGAGCACGCGCTGGCCATGGTCCGTCATGCCGCCGGCCGGGTGGGCGAGGTGCGCATGCTGGAGATCTACATGCGCCTGCTGGAGCTGTCCGGCATCGTGGCGGAGTCCGTGGGCAACAGGGTCCTGGCGTCGCTGGGGCACGCGCAGGCCGGGGGCGGCACCGCGCGCATCGTGAGCAGCCTGACACCGTCGGCACCTGCCGACGAAGCGGGTGCCGACGACGTCGCATCCGGCGACGACGGGGCGTCCGCCGCCGACGTCGCACCGCCGACATCCCTGTTCAGCCTGCTGCGACGTCGGTTGAGGGGGCGGGTACACGCGGACCTGCGGCGGGACGTGGAGGTCCAGGTGGGTGTGGCGAAGACGGCGCTGCTGCACACGCACGTGGCCCATGCCCATCGCTTCGTGCGACTGCTGGAGGACAGCCATTCCGTGGCCGACGCGTGTGCGTACTACACCGACCTGGTGGAGGTGCCGCCCTCGCACGCCGCCGTCCTCTACATGCTCGTGCTGGACCGCATAGGCGCCGAGACCGCCACCACTGCAACACCGCCGTCCAGCCGCCCCGCCGACCTGCACGCCCGCCGCCTCCGCCGCCACGCCCTCTGACCCCCATACACCATCCCCATACACCATACTCCGCGGCGAGCGCAGCGCGCCGCACGCCCACTATCCTCCCACCACCGCCCTGGCCCGGGCCACCTCCGGCCGCCCTGCGTCCGCACGCTCCATGATCTCCAGCAGCGTCCGGTAGTGCGCCCGCGCCGCAATGTCATCGCCTGACTGTTCCGACGCCCGGGCCGCACCGAACGTGCTCCTGGCCCGGCGCGGCTCATGCTCCAGCGTCTTTTCGTACTGCTGCTTCGCGTCGGCGTAGCGGCCGGCGTCCAGCAGCATGTCGGCGTAAAGTTCCCGTGCGGGCAGCAGCGGCCCCGGCGTGACCGGGTGCTTCTCCACGGTCTCCTCCACCTCTGCCGCGCGGGCGGCCAGGCGCAGGGCCTCGTCGGTCCGGCCGTCGGCGTACTCGGCCCACGCGGAGACAGCCAGGTGCTGGGCGTCCACGACGACGGGCCAGTACGGGTCACCCTGCTGCTGCAGCTCGTCGCGCAGCGATGCCAGTGCCGCAGCCTCCGCGCGGGCCGCGGCGGCATCGCCGGACCGGGCCGCGCCGATGCCCCGGGCGAACCGCGTCACTGCGGCGACGAACGGTGCGCCACCGGTGGGCAGCTCCAGCCGCGCGGCTTCCGCCCAGGCGTCGCGTTCCAGCGCGAAGCGCGCCGGCATGGCGGCGAAGTTGTAGCCCAGGACGCCGCCGTAATAGCGGTCCTCCAGCTGCACCGCCTTGTCCACGATCTCGCGGGCCTCCCGGTTGCGGCCCTGCTGCAGGAACGCGTAGACCATGTAGTCGAACGGGTGCACCGCGGCGTCGGGCACGGGCTCCGCCGCTGCCGACCGCCGGTTTATCTCGATGGACTCGTCCCACAGGCCCAGCCGCGTGAAGATGTGCGACGGCATGTGCAGGGCGTGGGGCGCCGACGGCGCGATGTCCGCGTACGCCCGGGCCGCCGCCAGCCCCCGCTCGGCGATGGGCGGCGCGTCGAACGCGTGGATCAGGTAGTGCGCCAGCCCCGGGTGGTCCGGCTGCTCCGCGAACAGCGGCTCCAGCAGCGCAGCGGCCTCGAGCTGGTGCCTGTACTCCATGTCCGACGCCGGCGCGGTGGCGACGATGGAGCGGGCCAGGAAGATGGTGGCCTCCGGATCGGCGTCGCCGAAACGCGCTCCCACGGTGCGCATGGCGGCGGCGTGGGCGCGCAGGCGGGCGTTTGCGTCCGTGCCCGCCGGATGGTCGTACAGCGCCAGCGCCGCCCGGGCGAAGTGCTGCTCCCGCTCCGTCGCATCTGCCGTCAGTTCCACCGCACGCCGGGCGGCCGTCGCTCCGGCCTCCAGGTTCGGCTGCGGCGGCAGCTGCCACGTGAACGGGTTGCCCCAGCGCGTCATGGCCAGTCCCCACTGCGCCATCCCGCACGACGGGTCCGCCTCAGCCACCGCCGTGAACGCCTCTTCCGCGGCGTCGAACCAGAACGAGTGCAGCATGGCCACCGCCTGCTCGAAGCGCTGCTGCACGGCCGCGTCACAGGAGGTGGCGAAGGCCACGGTGCCAACCTGCGCGCCGGGCGCGTGATGCTGATGATCCTGGGCCGCCGCCGCGCCGGCTGATGTGACGATGGCGAGGGCGCCGGCGAGGGGTGCGATGGCGATGGACAGGCGAGACATGGACATGACGAACCTCCGGGGTGGCAGGACGTCTGAATTTGTGCGGGATACCTGCAAGGTGTATGAATCGCGGCGTCGGCGCCAGTGACAGTCAACTGTTTGATCTCGCACTGGCGGCACGAGGTATCGCTGGCTTGACCGCCGCCGGCTGGCCGGGGCATAATGGCAGAGGGCGCGGCACCCCGCGTCCGGTCCTCCTGCCCTTGCCCACTGCCCCTCATGAGTGACACGAAGACCCGGCACAAGCACACGGACGCGGCGCTCCTGGCGGGGGAGGTGGGCACGTTCCAGTGGGACGTGGTGGCGGACCGGTTGTGGGGCGACCGGAACTTTGCCCGGATCTTCGGCATCGAGCTGGACGAGTCCGGCGCCGCGCCGCTGGCGGCGTACCTGGACGCGATCCATCCTGACGACCGCCCGGGCGTGGCCGCGCAGGTGCGCCACACACTGGAAACGGGTGACGTCTTCGAGGCGCAGTACCGCATCGTCAGTGGCGGCCAGACCCGGTGGGTCGTTGCCCGGGGGAAGACGGAGACTGATGACGACGGCCGGGTCGCCTGGTTCCCGGGCGTTGTCCTGGACATCACACCGCAGAAGATGGCGGAAGCGGCGCTGCAGCACAGCGAGACGCGTTACCGCGCGCTGCTGGACGCCATTGACGAAGGCTTCTGCATCCTCGAGATCATCTTCGACGGGGACCGGGCCGTAGATTACCGTTTCCTGGAGATGAACCCGGCGTTCGAGAAGCATACGGGCCTGCGGGACGCCGTCGGTCGAACGGCCCGGGAGCTGTTGCCGGACCTGGAGGAGCACTGGTTCGAGACGTACGGGAACGTGGCGCGCACGGGGCAGCCTGTCCGCTTCGAGCAGGGCTCCGACGTCATGGGCCGCTGGTTCGACGTGTTCGCCTTCCGCATCGGCGGCGACGACAGTACGAAGGTGGCGCTCCTGTTCAGCGAGATCAGCGCCCAGCGACGCGCCCGGCAGGAGCTGGCGGACAGCCGCGAGCGCCTGCGGGCCGTGCTGGAGAGCACACTGGACGCCGCATACCGTCGGGACCTGCGCACGGACACGTACGACTACCTGAGCCCCCGGGCGGAGCAGGTCCTCGACATCGACGTGGACGCCATGCGCACCATGCCCGTACACGAACTCATCGGTCGCATTCACCCCGACGACCGCGATGCCGTCGAACGAGCCATGGGCTCCGACGTGCGGGACGCGTCCGGCCGCATCGAGTACCGCTTCCGCCGCGGTGACGGCGAGTTCCGCTGGATAGCCGATCACTTCACCGTCCAGTTCGATGAGGACGGCATGCCGCTCTTCCGCACGGGCATCGTCCGGGACATCACCGACCAGAAGCAGAGCCAGGCCGCCCTGGAAACGGCCCGTGACGAGGCGGAGCAGGCGAGCCGCGCCAAGAGCCAGTTCCTCGCCGTCATGAGCCACGAGCTGCGCACGCCGCTGAGCGGCATCATCGGCTTCGGCGAGCTGCTGGCGTCCGAGGTGCTCGGCGACATGAACGAACGGCAGCTGGAGGCCGTGGACCGCATCAAGGCCAGTTCCTGGCACCTCGTCGGCATCATTGACGAGATCCTGACCCTCGCCCGGGTGGAGGCCGGCAGGGAACTGATACGCGAAGAGGACGTCAACGTCAGCGTCATCGTCAACGATGTCGTCAGCATCTGCCGGCCCCAGGCCGCCGAACGGGATCTGGCGTTCCG
This sequence comes from Longimicrobiales bacterium, assembly GCA_035461245.1. Taxonomy (GTDB): domain Bacteria; phylum Gemmatimonadota; class Gemmatimonadetes; order Longimicrobiales; family RSA9; genus SH-MAG3. The sequence continues at coordinate 4,430 of DATHVP010000074.1, forward strand.
GGCCGTCGGGCTGGACGAGCCCGTCACTGCCCGGACTGACCCAGGCAAGCTCCGCCAGATCGTCACCAACCTCGTGGGCAACGCCATCAAGTACACCCCCGAGGGCAGCGTCACCGTTGAACTCGAGCGGGCAGGACAGGAGGACGTGGCGGTGGACGATGACGCGGGCGATGTCGCCAGCCCGGATGTCATCAGGATCCGCGTCAGGGACACGGGACCCGGCATCGCGGTGGAGGACCGGGAACGCATCTTCGAGCCATTCACGCAGGTGGACAGCTCCTACGCCCGGGACAGTTCCGGCACCGGGCTCGGCCTCGCCATCTGCCGCCGCCTCGCCCACCTCATGGGCGGTGACGTCACTGTCGCCAGCACGCCCGGCGCAGGGAGCTGCTTCACGCTGGAGCTGCCCGTCAGCCGGTGAACTGCCCGTCAGCCGGATGAGCCGCCCCCGGCGTGCGTATGGCGCGACGCCCCACCCCTGTATACAATCGTTGGACTCTCCCTTCCACTACAGCGCCGGAGTGCCCATGTACCGTGGCCGCCTGACTATCGCCCTGGCCCTGGCCGGACTCGTCACGGCTCTCCCCGCCGCCGTCGTACCGGCCGCCGCGCAGCAGGCGCCGCCGCTGCCGGCGGAGCCCGCATCCGCCGCCCTGCAGACCTTCGACTGGTGGGTGCCGCAGGGCGTGCCCTCGGTGACCACATGGGGGCAGCCGGTGGACACGGCGGCCACGCGGATGCTGCTGAGCTGGACGACATCGGCCGAATTCACCAGCCCACTGGTGAACCACCTGCCGTACGATGCCAGCGTCGTCTCACCCCACGACCACTGGGGCTACCCGTCGGGCCGGCCGGGCTACCTGCACCGGGTGGACGAGCTGTACGGCTACTACCAGGCGCTGGCGAGCAGCTCGCCGCGGGTCAGCTTCCAGTACCTGGCCGAGACGGAGGAGGGCAACCGTTTTGCGCTGGTGCAGGTGGGCAGCGAAGCGAACCTGGCGCGGCTGGAGGCCATCCGGGAGGGCTACCACCGTCTCGCGGACCCACGGCAGGCGTCAGACAGTGACGCCGACGCCCTCATCCGGGACCTGCCCGTCATCTACCTGGTCCACTCGGGGCTGCATTCGCCGGAGACGGGGCATGCCGAGGTCACGCCGGAACTGGCGTATCGCGTCGCGGTTTCGGAGCACCCCATGATCCGGGAGATCCGCGACAACGTCGTCCTCTTCATCATGCCGGTGACGGAGCCCGACGGCCGCAACCGCGTGGTGGACTGGTACCGCCTCCACGGCGCCGATGTGGTGGACTACGACGAGCGCGTGCCCGGCCCGCCGTTCTGGGGCAAGTACATCCGCCACGACAACAACCGGGACGGCCTGCAGCTTACCCTGGCGCTGTCCCGGCAGGTGGTGGAGCTGTTCCAGCACTGGCGCTACCCGGTGGGACTGGACCTGCACGAGTCCGTGCCGTTCCTCTACATCTCCACCGGCACCGGCCCCTATAACCCGAACATTGACGCCATCACCCGCCACGAGTGGCAGTGGATGGCGCACGCAGAGGTGACGGCGCTGACATCGTACGGCATGCCCGGCGTCTGGACCCACGACTTCTTCGATGGCTGGAACCCCGCGTACATGGTGTTCACGCTGAACAACCGCAACGCCATCGGCCGCTTCTACGAGACGTACGGCAACTCGCTGCCGGGCACGTTCCGCCGCAACGTGGAGGGCAACCGCACCAGCGAGGAGTGGTTCCGGGCGAACCCGCCGTACCGCACGGTGACGTGGTCGCTGCGCAACAATATCAACTACGCGCAGACGGGCGTGCTGCACGCGTTGCACTTCGCCGCCACCAACCGGGAGCAGGTCCTGCGCAACTACCGGCGCAAGGCGACCAACTCGCTGGAGCGCGGCCGCACGCAGGCGCCCTATGCGTACGTGGTGCCCGTGGACCAGGCCCGCCGGGCGGACGCCGCGCACCTGCTCAACCTGCTGGACCGCCACGGCATCGAACTGCACCGCGCCACCCGCGCCGGCAGCTTTGGCGGCCAGAACCTGCTGGCCGTGGTGAACGGAAGCAACGGAAGCAACGGCGCCGTCCCGGTCGCTGTCGGCGACTTCATCATCCGCATGGACCAGCCGTACCGGGACTTCGTGAAGAACCTGATGGAGATCCAGGAGTTCCCGGAGAACGCGCCGCGGCCGTATGACGACGTCGCGTGGACGCTGCCCCTCCTCTACAACGTCACCGTGCATGAAGTGTCCGATTCCAGTGTGCTCGGGCTGGCCTTGGAGCGCGTCACCGGGCCGGTGCGCATCCCGGGCAGTGTGACGGTGGCCGGCCGCGGTGCGCCCCGCTGGTGGGTGGTGCGGTACGCGGCGTCGTCGCATGCGCTGCAGGCGCGCCATCAGTTGCGCGACGTCCCCTTCTTCGCCGCCGGCGCGGCCTTCGACGTGCCGGGTGCCGGCGAGTTCGGCGCCGGTACGTGGCTGATCCCGGCGTCGTCACTCGAACGGGACCGGGTGGAGCAGTGGGCGGAGCGGTTCGGGCTGGACGTCGTGGGGACCGCCGCGCAACAGGTGGACGGCGTGCCCATGCACCGCCAGGACTTCCCCCGCATCGCGCTGCTGCACACCTGGCGCAACACGCAGGACGACGGGTCCGTCCGCTACGCCTTCGACACCATGGGCATCCCCTACGACTACGTGCCCGAGGACCGCCTCCGCGACGGCAACCTGCGCGCCCGCTACGACGTCATCCTCTTCCCCGACCAGGGCCGCAGCGCGTCCGGCCGCCAGATCTTCGAGGGCGTGGACCCGCGCCAGGGGCCGCTGCCGTACCTGCCGTCGCCCGAGTACCCGTCGCTGGGCGTCCACTCGCAGTCGCAGAACACCACCGGCGGCATGGGCTACGAGGGACTGCTCGCGCTGCGTGACTTCGCCGAGAGCGGGGGCACCCTCATCTTCGAGGGCTCCGCCTCGACCCTGCCCATCGAGTTCGGCATGGTCCGCGGCGTTTCGCTGCGGCAGACGCCCGGACTCTTCAGCCCCGGCAGCATCGTCCGCGCACGCGTCGCCAACCGCGAGCATCCCATCGCCTGGGGCTACGACGACGAGGTGCCCGTCTTCGATCGCTTCGGGCCCTATTTCTCCGTCCCAGCCCGCATGAACGACAACGTGGTGCTCCGGTTTGCACCTGCCGACCGGGTATTCCTCAGCGGCCTCGTGGCCGGGCCCGGCCAGCTCGGCGGCCAGCCCGCCGTGGTGAGCGTGCCCACCGGCGAGGGCCGCATTGTCCTGTTCGGCATCCGCGCGCTGCACCGCAACCAGACCCAGGGCAGCTTCGCCCTCGTCTGGAACGCCATGCTCAACTGGCAGGGCGCGCACGCCGGAGACGGCGCCAGCATGGAGGAAGCCGAGTCGCGCGGCCGGTGAAGCGAGGGAGATCTCTTTGCACTGAGGCAGTTGACGGGCTCCGTCACGCCTGCGAGGTTGCGACTGACAGTTCATCACAGCAGGGAGATGGCAGTGGGAGTTCGCAACTGGATGTTCGGGCCGGGCATCGCGGGACCGCCCGCGGCGGACGGGGGGCTGTTGATTCTGCGTGTCGGCGCGGGGGTGTTGCTGGCGCTTCTTCACGGGCTGGGCAAGATCCCGCCGTCGGAGGGGTTCACGGGGATGGTGGGCGGCCTGGGCCTGCCGGCGCCCGGTCTGTTTTCGTGGCTGGCAGGCATTGCCGAGTTCTTCGGCGGGCTCATGCTGGCCATGGGGCTGCTGACGCGGCCGGTGGCGGTGTTCGTGGTGCTGCACTTCCTGGTCGTGGTCTTCCTCGCCCACGCCGGCGATCCGCTGGGTCAGCGCGAACTGCCCATTCTCTTCGGCGTCATCGCGCTGACGCTGGCCCTGACCGGTCCGGGCCGCTACTCCATGGACGCGGCGATTGCCGGCCGGGCGGGCGGTACACGGGAAGTGCACCGCTAGCACGGCGGCGCGGCGGACCGAATGGCGCCGGGGCTGGCAGCGCCGCCACCCGGCGCAGCCGTCGAGGGTGATGCGATCGCTGCATCCGTGCGCAGCAGGACGGCGCTGAGCCCGGCCCGCTCAACGGCATGTCGGACGTGGCGGGCAGCGGCATCCGAAGCGTGGTGGAGCCTGAAGACGACGTCGCCCCCCTGACTCACGAGTTCCACCGCAGCGCCCGCATCGGCTGCCGCCCGGGTCACCATGGCCGCCACGCCGGGGTGGGGATCAGCGCCGAGGAGCCACTGCGCGGCGGTCGGCGTTCGGGCCGTCAGGTGCCGCGCTGCCGTCGGCGGTGAAGGGATCCGCACGCGAACCGGCCGCAGCATGTCGGCGAGGAGGGAAACCGCCGTGGGTCCGCCGCCCGCGCCGGGCCCGGCCAGCCGCACCACGCCGCTGGAGCGCGTCGTCACCAGCACCAGGTTCTCTTCGCCGGCCACGGCCGCGAAGGGCGATGCCCCATTGACGGCCACGGGCTGCACGCTGGCGACGATGTGGCCGCCTGTCGCGTCGAGTTCAGCCAGCAGCCGGACGGTGCAGCCGACTGTGGCGGCGACGCGGACGAGGCGTTCCGGCTGGAGATCGATACCGCTACGGGCGACGGGGATGCTGCCCGGCGGCACGCCGAACGCGAGCCAGGCGAGGATGGCGAGCTTGTCGGCGGCATCGCGGCCGTCCAGGTCGCGGCTGGCGTCCGCCTCGGCGAATCCCAGACGACGCGCCTCCACCAGGGCGTCGGCGAGTGTGGCGCCGGCGGCCAGCCGGTCCAGGACGAAGTTGGTGGTGCCGTTGAGCACGCCGCGCAGGCCGGTGACGCCGGCGTGGGGCAGCGACTCGGTGAGCGCGCGGACCAGGGGCACGCCGCCGCCGACCGTCGCTTCCAGCCCGAGCCAGGTGCCGGCGCGGGTGGCCGCGCGCTGAAGCTCGTGGCCGTGCGCGGCGATCAGTGCCTTGCTGGCGGTGATGAACGGTATGCCGCGGGACAGCGCAGCCGCTGCCAGGCGGCCCCCCAGTTCCACACTGCCCGTGGCCTCCACGACCAGGTCGGGGCTGGCGGCCAGCAGCGAGCCCGGGTCGTCCGTGAGGATGCCATCGGCGGGCGGGATGTCCCGCGGCGCGTCCACATCCCTGACGAGCACGGCGACGGGCTGCAACCGGACGCCGTGGGCACCGGCGATGTGTTCCTGCTGCTCATGGACCAGGCGCAGCAGCGCACTGCCAACGGCACCGCAGCCCGCCAGCGCCACCCGCCGGATAACGACTCGCTCCTGCAGGGACACGTTCATGATGCCGCCTCCAGCGTGAACGGCGCGACGCCGGTGGTGCTGCCGGCGCTGGCTGCGGCGCTGGCCGCGGCCCCGGCTGCGGCGAGCGCTTCGCCCAGGATCGCGCCGACCTGCACGGGCTCCAGCAGGAACGCGTCATGGCCGTGCACTGAACGTATCTCGCGGTAACGTGCGCCCGCCTCCTGCGCCCAGCCCTTCACCACCGCCGCCTCGTAGAGCTGGTCGCCGGCAATGCCGGCGGCGACGAGGCAGCCGGGGAATGCGCGCAGTGCGGCTGACGCCGAGGCGCGGGCACGGCCCACGTCGTGGGAGTCCATGGCGGACAGCAACGTGCGATAGGCCTCACCGTCGAATCGCTGCAGCAGGCGGGTGCCGTGATGATCCAGCCATGACCGTACCTGGAACTCGCCATCAGGGCGCCGGTCCCGGGCGAAGCGTGTCTCGAGGCCGTGCTGGGTACGGTAGCTGAGCATGGCCATCATGCGGGCCAGCTCGAGTCCCGCCTCCGGCCGGCCTGCCTGGGACGCCACATCCAGCGCGCGCCGCTGCACATGGTTGAGCCCGAGTGAATGGGCCGTCTGCGCCGCGGGCGCGGCGAACGCCACCGCCGCACGAGTCGCCGTGGGGAATGTCGCTACCCATTCCAGCGTCACCATGCCCCCCAGCGAACCGCCGGCCACAAGCGCTACGGACCGCACCTCCAGGTCGCGCACCAGTTCCGCCACCAGGCGGGCCATGTCCCGTGTCGTCACTGCCGCGCCCTGCGGCGGCGGGCTGGTGCCGTAGCAGGAACCCAGCAGGTTCGGCGCGAGCACCGCGAAGTTGCGCGTATCAATGACCGCCCCGGGTCCTGTCAGGTCCGGCCACCAGTCGCGTGGATCCGGCGTGCCCGTCAGCGAATGGAAGAGCAGTACCAGGTTGTCCCGCTCCTCGTTCAGCTCACCGAGCAGCGTGTACGCCTGCCGGACATGGGCCAGGACGGTGCCGTCCTCCAGCCCAAAATCCCGGACCTCGTGTACGCCCCTCATGCCGCGCCTCCCGAGCTGACGACGACGTCGTCCAGTCGCTGCGCAGCCGCCGTGTCCACCCGCGTGCCGCCGCGTCCCCACGGACCGGCGGCGAAGTGGTAGATGCGCAGCGGTACGTGGCCGAAGGCGGCCAGGCTGGCGGCGGCGGGGTGCACCACCTGCGCGCCTCGCTCCACCAGCGCGACCAGTGCGCCGTGGCTCAGGCGGTGCAGTGGCCTGGCCTCCGGGTGGAGGTGCGGGTCCCGGTCGTGCACGGCACTGACGTCCGTGACGATGTGGCACTCCGCGTCCAGCGCGGCGGCGATGGCGACGGCGGTGGTGTCGGAGCCGCCGCGCCCCAGGGTCACGGTCTCGCCGTCCGGCCGCTGGCCCTGGAACCCGCTCACCACCGGTACCACCCCCGACTCGAGGATCCTGCGCAGCCGGCTGGTGGCCACGTGGCGGATGCTGCCGCCTCCCCACGGGCCCTCGGCACGCACGCCCGCCTCACCGCCCCGGAGCGAGCAGGCCGGCACTGCCAGCGACCAGAGGGCGGCCGCGAGCAACGCAGCCGACCGGTCCTCGCCAGTGGCGAGGAGGCGGTCCACTTCGCGGGCGCGCCCGGCGCCCATGCCGCCGCGCGCCGGGGCAGCGCCGGCCACATGGGCGAGGAGCGCGTCGGTGCTGCGGCCCGCAGCACTCACCACCGCCACCACCAGCCTGCCGCGCCGGTGGTGGTGATGGATCCTCCGTGCGGCCAGGCGCACCCTGCGGCGGGACGACAGGGACGTGCCGCCGAACTTGATGACCAGCGGCCGGCTCACAGCCCCACCGCCCGGCGCAGCGCGCGATCGAGGTCGGCGATGAGGTCGGCGGCGTCCTCGATGCCGACGGACAGGCGGACCAGGTCCTCGGTTACACCGGCCTGGATGCGGTCCGCCGGCTGGAGCTGCTCGTGCGTGGTGCTCCAGGGGTGGATGATCAGGGACTTTGCGTCGCCCACGTTGGCCAGCAGGCTGAACAGCCGCGTTTCCTCGATGACCCGCCGGGCCGCGGCCTCGCCGCCCAGCACGCCAAAGGTGAGGACCCCGCCGAAGCCGCCGTCCAGGTAGCGCGTGGCGTTCCCGTGGCTGGGATGCGATTCCAGGCCCGGGTAGCTGACCCAGCTCACCGCAGGATGACCCTGCAGGAAGCGCGCGACGGCCAGCGCGTTCTCCGCGTGCCGGGCAATGCGCAGGTGCAGCGTTTCCAGGCCCTGCAGGAACAGGAACGCGTTGAAGGGAGAGAGCGAGGCGCCCAGGTCCCGCAACAGCACCACCCGCAGACGGATGGCGTAGGCGATGTTCGCGCCGTTGAAATTGCCGAACGTATCGCTGAAGGACAGGCCGTGATAGGCCGGCTCGGGCTGCACGAACAGGTCCCGGAAGCGCGGTGACGCGGCCCAGTCGAACGTGCCGCCGTCAACGATGACACCGCCGATGGACGTGCCATGGCCGCCGATCCACTTGGTGGCGCTGTGCACCACGATGTCAGCGCCGTGCTCGATGGGACGGCACAGCAGCGGCGTGGCGAACGTGTTGTCCACCACCAGCGGCACCCCCGCGGCATGGGCGACATCGGCGATGGCGCGGATGTCCGGCACGTCCAGGCGCGGGTTGCCGATGGTCTCGATGAAGACGGCCCGGGTGGTCTCGTCAATGGCTGCGGCGATGCTGTCGGCGTCGCTGTCCGCGAAACGGGTCTGGATGCCCAGGCGCGGCAGGGTGTGGCGGAACAGGGCCCACGTGCCACCATACAGTGAGTTGGACGCGACGATGCTGTCACCGGCCTGCGCCAGGTTCAGGATGGCCAGCGTCTCCGCGGCCTGGCCGCTGGCCGTTGCCACCGCCGCCACGCCGCCCTCCAGGTCGGCGACCCGTCGCTCGAATACGTCCGTGGTGGGGTTCATGATACGTGTGTAGATGTTGCCGAACTCCTTCAACCCGAACAGTGCCGCCGCGTGGTCCGGCGAATCGAACACGTACGACGTCGTGGCATAGATGGGCACTGCGCGGGCGCCCGTGCTCGCGTCCGGCGCGTCCTGCGCGGCGTGGACTGCCCGCGTGCCGAGGCCGTAGACGGGCGGCTGCTCGATGACTGTGCTCATGGTGGTTCTCCCCTGGTACATGGACAAAAAAAGCCCGGCCCCCTCGCTGGAGGGGGCCGGGCGGTGTCCGGGACTGTCCCGGTTCAGCTCGCGTCAGGAACTACGCGCGCACACACCTCCGTCCGCCTCTCCAGCCCGGAGAGCCGCACATGCACATGCACATGCACATGGAGACGGTGGGTGTGAACGCTGTGATCATTCGATGATGTGTCCCTGAAAAACAAAACGCCCACGGACCGAGCCGCGGGCGGTCGCTCTTTAGCACATTGTTTTGCGTGGCGGCAAGCGGCGGACAAATGACCACGGCAGCAACTGCTGCGAGGCGGGACGATAACAGCCGCCCGCCGGGCCCGTCAAGGGCCCTGATTCGCCCGCCTCGCAGCGCATGCCCCACGTCGGTCGCCTCACGTCGCCCGGCGTCCCTCAGAACACGCTCCGCACGATCCACTCCCCCACCGTCCCGAGCACGGACATGACGAGGGCGCCGCCCAGGGCCCAGGCAAAGCCGTCAATGGTCAGGCCATCGCTGATCTTGTCAGTGATGACGAGGAGGATGGCGTTGATGATCCAGCGGGTGATGAAGGCGAGGAGCCAGGCCAGGCCCAGCGTCGCAATGGTGAAGACCGCGAAGAACAGCCAACCCAGCAGGAAGTTCAGGATGCCGAAGATGGCGGCAACCACGATGGCGCTGCCGAAGCTCTTGACGTGGAAGCCCGGGAGGATCATGGCGGTCACCCAGACCGCCAGCGACAGGATCAGCCACGACAGGATCAGGTCCATGGGTTGCTCCGCAGTTACGGGATCGGATCGGCCGGCCGCCGGTGCGAACCGTCGGCGCCTCGCTTGCCGCAGCCTGGCCGGCGTCGCCCGACCTGGGCGCCGCGCCCCCAATGTGCAGCCCCGCACAGTGGTACGCCACCTTCCTGTTCACTGCCGCACCCCGCCACTCCGTGGCCGCACACCCGCCGCTCCGTGGCCGCAGTCTTGCCACAGGGCGCCCGACGTGACCACCACACCGACGGCCCCGGACGCGTCCGCCTGCGGCTGTTCCGGACGGTCGGGTAGGGCCGGGTACGAACCCTCATGACAGCGGGGCAGGGGGAACGGCGGTTCCGGCACGCAGGGTGCGATGGGCACGCGAAGGCGCAACGTTCCGGGTTACTGGCCGGAGGAGACGACAGACTGAATGGACAGGAAGCGAACAATCCTCGTCGTGGATGACAATGGCGACGACCGGGCAGAGATCCGGCGCCTGTTGCAGCAGCACAGGCCCCTGTGGCGCGTGGCCTTCGCCAGTACCGGCTCGGAGGGACTGCACATGGCCGGGAAGGAGCGGCCGGATTGCATCCTGCTGGACTACCACCTGCCCGACATGAACGGCGGCGACTTCCTCGCCGCCCTGACCACGGACGACCGGCATGTGGACGTGCCGGTGGCGGTGCTGACCGGCCAGGAGGACGACGACGTCGCCCGCAGCGTCCTGAGCCGTGGCGCACAGGACTACCTCGTGAAGGACGGCCTGTCAGCCATGGGCCTGGCGCGCGCCATTGAAAACGCCATCGAGAAGCACCAGATCCGCGGGGAGCTCGACAGCCAGCGGGCGAACGCCGAGCTGCGCACCAGGAAGCTGGAGGCGCTCCGGGAGGAACTGCAACACAACCTGGCGGAGCTGGCGGATGCCCAGGAGTCCCGGGACCGGTTCCTCGCCGTCATGTCCCACGAGATGCGCACGCCGCTGAACGCCATCATCGGCTATGCCGACCTGCTGGACATCGGCATGCATGGCGAGTTGAACCCGGAACAGCGCATGCACCTCGATCGCATCCGCTTTGGGGGACGCCACCTGCTGGACCTTATCAATGACGTGCTGGACCTCGCCCGCGCCGATGCCCGCAAGCTGGACCTCGACCTGCGGCCCGTGGACATTGTCGCCGCCCTCGAGGAGGTCACCGGCCTGCTGGAAAGCCAGGCCCGGGAGAAGGAACTCACGCTGCATTTCGAGCCGGACGGCTACGAGCCGCCGCTGGTCCAGGCCGACCTGCAGCGCCTGCGACAGGTGCTGGCCAACCTCATTGGCAACGCCATCAAGTTCACGGAGGAGGGCGGCGTAACCGTGCGCTGCGAGGCGGGCCCGGGCGGCACCGTTCTCGTGCACGTGGATGACACCGGCATCGGCATCGATGCGGATGTGCTGCCCCTCGTCTTCGACGATTTCTTCCAGGCCCGGGGCGACCTGACCCGGGAGAAGGGCGGCAGTGGCCTGGGCCTCGCCATCGCACGCCGGCTGGCCATGCTCATGGGGGGCGAGATCCGCGCCCGCAGCAACGTGGGCGAGGGCTCCACATTCACGCTGGTGCTGCAGGCCGCGCCGGCGGATGCCGTCCGCCGCGCGGATGACGTGGCCGACCAGGATCTGCGCAGGAAAGGCGATGCCGCCATGCGGGACGCCCGGGTTGCACGGACCCTGGACCTCGCCGCCGGGCCGTCGGCGGGCACCGTCGTCGTGGTGGCGTACGGCCACGACGCCGCCGCGCTGGCGGAACTCGAGCGGCAGGTGCATCCCGGCGTTCAGCTCGTCTGGACGGTGGACGACCGGGACGTCCCGGACCTGGTCGTCGAGCACCGGCCGCCCCTCGTGGTCCTCGACATCGGCAGCAGTGACGGTTCCGGCTGGCGCGTCGCCAACGAAGTGCAGGCCAACCCGGAACTCGCCAATACGGCCGTCCTCCTGCTGCCGTCCATTCCCGAGCCAACCACCGTAAGCGCGGGCGATGCCCTGGACCTCGGCTGGGTCTCGCTGGTGCCGAAACCGTTCACGTCGAAGCAACTCTCCGACGCCGTCGCCGTCGCGGCGCAGCGGCATCGCGAGGACGACACCGGAGATGGCCGCGGCTACAACGTCATGATCGTGGATGATGACCCCGACTCGCGCCGTGTTGCCGCCAACTTTCTGCAGGGCGACGGCATCATCGTGCGGGAGGAGGCCGATGGCGAGTCCGCGCTCCAGGCCATGCGCAGGGAACTGCCTGACGTCGTCGTCCTCGACCTGATGATGCCCGTCCTCGACGGGTTCGGCGTGCTCGCCACCATGCGCGCAGACCCCCGCCTGGCGCGGATCCCCGTGGTGGTCCTCACCGCCAAGAGCCTGACGGAGGCCGAGCGCAAGTTCCTGGCGCGGAGCGCCGTGCGCGTGCTCCAGAAGGGTGAGTACCGACTCGCGGACGTGGCCGCCCTGGTCCTGCGCGCCGCGGCACGCCCGCCGCACACGGGCATCCTGCCCGGGGACTGACGCCTACCGGTCCCTGAGGACGGTGCCCGTACCGGCAGCCGACCGGTACCCGGACGTCACCAGCCCCGGAAGGTCGAAGCCCGGCGTCGTCACTGCGGCCGCCCCACGAACCAGCGCGGCCCGGTCCGGGACGCCGCCGGTGCCGGCCACCAGGATGTCCTGCGCCCGGGCCGGCACGCCCAGTACATTGACCTGCGGGAACACGTGCCGGTACGTGGCCACCATGTCGTCATACAGGGCGTTGCGCCGCCACAGGTTGCTCACCACCACGCCCCCCGGCGCCAGGGACCGCTGCACCGCCTCCAGAAATTCCGCAGTGGCCAGTGCGTATGGCACCGCGTCATCGGAGAACGCGTCCAGGAAGATCACGTCCCAGGTGCCGGGCGCGGCCGCCGCGATGAACGCGCGGCCGTCAGCGGGGTGCGCCGTCATCATGGAGTCCGGCCGGAACCCGAACCATGTGATGGCCACGTCAATCACCGCCGGGTCAATCTCGACAACGTCGATCCGCGCGTCCGGCAGCACGTGCCGTGTGTATGTCGGCATGGCGCCGCCGCCCAGCCCGACGAACAGCAGCCGCCCGTCCGCCGGGGCCAGCCCCAGCCCGATCATGGCCACGCGCGTGTACGGGCTGTGCAACTGCAGTGGCTGGTCCGGCCGCATGGCCGTCTGCACCGCACGCCCCTCACCCAGGTAGAGCCGACGCACACCGCGCCCGTCCTCGGTAACGCGGATGGGGCCGAACTCCGACTCGCCCTCGTACAGCACGGTCGGGCCGGACGGTGCCAGCAACAGCAGCGGCAGCAGCAGGACCGCCGCGAACAGGACCAGCAGGAGTCCGCGTGTCATGGCTGACTGCGCACGCAGGTGCGGATGGCGTCCCGGATATCCGCAGGCGCGAATCCCCGGCGCATGAGAAAGCCCGATAACCGGCGCTCCACGCGACGTCGTTCCTCCACGTCCGTCGCGTGCTGCAGCCGGCGCCCGTTGCTGCGCATCCATTTTTCCGCCGCCGCCATGCACAGCGCACCGTCCCGGGCACCGGCATCCGCCATGACGCGGGTGACGGCGTCGCTGGCCACGTCCGGCGCCACGCCCTTGCGCACCAGTTCGCTCTGCAGCGCCCGGGCGCCCCGTGGCCGCAGCCGCAGCCGGTCCCGGACCCATGCCTCGGCGAACGCCGTATCATCCAGCAGTCCGAGCCGGTCCGCTTCCGCCAGCGCCCACGCCACCGCGGGCTCGGCGTAGCCCTTCCGCTCCAGCCGGCCCGCCAGCTCCCGCCGGGCCCGGGGCCGCACGGCCAGCAGTGACAGCGCCGACTCCTTCGCCCGCCAACGTTCGTCCGCCGACCGCAGTCGGTCCAGCGCGGCCTCGTCCAGTTCCGCGCCCACGCGCAGGCCCTCGGTGAGGACCACCTCATACGCGACACCGCAGCAGAACTCGTCGTCCACGTGCAGGTTCGCTCGCTCCGGCTGGCGGCGCTGCGGATGGATGCCCGTGATGACGCCTATGGTTCGCCTCGCAGGAAGTGATACGGGTTGAGCGGCTCCGCCGTCAGCGCGCCCGGCGATCGGACGCGCCCCACCTCGAAGTGCAGGTGCGGCGTTTCAGCATTGCCTGTCGTGCCGACATAGCCCAGCAGCTCCCGCTGCCTCACCGCCATGCCACGGTACAGGCCCTCAGCGTAGTCGTCCAGGTGCGCATAATAGAGCAGGTACCGGCCCGTCCGGTCCAGCAGGTGCACGCCCCGACCGCCCGCCGCGTTATACGACATGTTCACGATCCAGCCGTCCAGAACCGCCGTCACCGGCGTGCCGCGAGGTGCGGGGATGTCTATGCCGATGTGGGTACGGTCGTCGGAGCGGGGGGCGCCCCAGGTGTTCTGCAGGTCGGTCACGTCCACACCCGCCACCGGGACCACGGCACCGGCACCCGCACGCCGCGCGGCCACGAACATGCCGCTCTCGGTAAAGACGAACGGCTCGCCGGCCGCCACGTCGTCCCCATTCGCCGGGATCCCGGGCCCCCCGCCGTCCGTGACCATGGACGTCAGCGCAGGCGCCCGATCCCGTGTCATCACCCACCAGCCGGTGACGGCCGCCGGCAGCAGCAGCACGCCTGCCAGCAGCAGGATGCCACGCGGCCCCTTCGGCCACCACGGTCTCTGCCGCATCGCGCGGCGCTGGTTCTGGGAGGGCATCACGGGCCTCACGGCGTGCAAGCCACGTTCCCTGCCGGCGCGGCCCATGCCCTTATGGGACACATCAGGCCGAGGTCGGTATGGCTGCCGATTTTGTGCGGGAAAAGGCAAAAAAGGTCTGTGACCCCGCCGCTGGCTGATGGAGTTCGGCGGCGCGGCGCGGCCGGTTGTCCTCGACTCGGGTGGCTCGACGGTCAGCTTCGGCCCGGTGGGTCTCAGCCGCCGCCGATGAGGCGCGGCACGTCCACGGGGCCGATGCTGCCGGGCGTCCGGCCGGCGCGCAGGCCGGCGCCGATGGCTGCCGCTGCGCGAGCGGGCACTACGCCCTGGCGGACCAGCCGCTCGACGGCGCCGGGGATCTCGTTCAACCGGTTCGGGTCGGCGCCATGACTGCGCCACGCGCCGAGGACCTCGACGCCGACGGACACGGGCACGCCGTGGGCCATGATGTCGGCGAGGACATGGGCGGACAGGCCGACACCGCCGCGGCCGCCGGCGTCGGCGGCCAGCCTGCTGACGGCGTCCGCTGGCACGCCCCGCTGCATTGCGGTGGCCACGGCGCTGATCTCGGCGGCGGTCACGCCGCCGGCCGGCTGGAGCAGCGTGCGGGCCCTGTTCAGCTCCTGCGTCGTCTGGCGGACGGCGGCCAGGATGCGCTCCCCGGGCACGTTCTTGGCCGCGCCCTCGAGGGCCTTGGCCACGAGCGGCTGGGTGGGCAGGCCCTGGTCTCGGGCCGCTCGCAGCTCGGCGGTGAATGACGTGTAGGCGGCCGGCGTCATGGCGGCGCGGAGCGTCGCGAGGGCGGCTTCATCCTGCGTCTGCTGTGCCTGCTGCCCGAAGGCAGCAGACGTCGGGAGTGCCAGCGCGAGGGCCAGCACGAAGGTCGTGATTCTCATCTTTCTTCCCTGTCCGCAACGATGAGCGTCGCGTTCTTCTGGCCAAAGCCATCATCCACGATTCCCGTGGCGCCGTCGGGTACGACCCAGTGCTCGCCATCCACGACGAAGGCGTAATGGTAGACGCCGGCGGGGATCACCGTTTCCAGTGTCCACGTGCCGTCGGCGCCGGACCGCAGCGGGCGACGCTCCCAGCCGCTGAAGTCACCGGCCACATCCACCGTCCGGGCATCCCGGCGCACCAGCGTGAACACGACACGCCTGCCGTTGCCAGCCATCGCACCGAGCTCCGCCGGTGGTGGCGGGCCCAGCCGGCGCTGGCCCACCCGCAGGGATACGCCCGCGCTCAATGCCACCGCGCCCGGCACGGCGTGCACCGGGTCAGTGACGGTGCGGCTGGCCAGCGCCTGCAGGTACATGGCGCCGTTCAGCGGGACGCCGAAACCCACGTGGCCGCCCAGTTCGCCGTCTGACACCGGCGACGTCCAGTACCGGCCGCCCAGCAGCACATCCGCCTCCCCCAGGCTCAGCGTCGCGCTCGCGTCCACGCCCGACCAGTTGCCATCAGCGAGGGCGTTGCTCACCTCCAGCGTGCTGCCGCGCACCTCCATGGTGATGCCGGAGAACATGCGCAGCAGCGACACACTGCCACCCAGGATCACGACGTCGCCATCGGCGTGCGTCGTCTCCGTCAGCGGCCCGCCGCCGATGGGGCCCGGCAAGCCGGGTCCACCGCGGCCCGTCGTGATGGTCGTCTGCCACACGCCGCGGGTGTACCGCCCCTCGGCGCCCAGACGGAACCTGCCCAGGCTGAGCCCCGCATACGGACTTAAGGTGCCGTTCGCCGTCCACTGCGTGTATTCGCCCGCTTCCAGCCGCACCGGCACCAGCCAGGTCAGGCCGTCCACCTCGCCGCGCACGCCCAGGTCCACCAGCCCGAACACGTGGGCCGTGCTCGTCGCCAGCCGGCCCGTAAGCCAGGCGCCGCTGCCATCGGCCATGCCGTGCCCGCCCGTCACGCCTGCGTCCGTCCTGGACCTGCCGCCGTCCACCAGCAGGCGCAGTCCCAGCAGCCCGTAGTTCGTCGGATCCACCGCCGCCCCGGCGGGCGGGCGGCTGTGCGCGGCGTTCGCATCGAACCAGACGGACGCCTGCCGGGACTGCTGCCCATGCGCGGGAAGGGGGCCGGCGCCCAGCGCCAGCGCCACCACCAGCACGCTGGCATATGCAGCCTTCGCCTGGCCTGGCCGCCGCATTACAGGGCCCCGTCCGGCAGTGCCACGGCGAGGAGGGCGTTGCGCATGCCGAAGCCGTCATCGATGTGGCGCTCCGCCGCCGGATCAGTGACCCACTCCTCACCGTCCACCACGAACATGTACTTGTGCACGCCTGGCGTCACGGCGATGAGGCCGCGGAACACGCCGCTGCCGTCCACATCACGCAGCGCGCCTGACTCCACCGACCAGTCGTTGAAATCGCCGGCCACGGACACCGACTGTGCGTTCCCCGCGTCCAGTGTGAACTGCACGTAGATCACGGCTTCACCATCGAGTCCGGTGGCAAGCGGCTGATCGGTACCCGACGTCGCCTGCAGCCCGATGACCAGCGCAAGGGCTGCCGCGGCGGCCAGCGGCGCCAGCGGCCTGACCTGCAGCGGCCGCGGCGTGAGCAGCCACTGGACCGCGCGCTCCCACCATGGCGTCCCGTTCCCAACCGAGGCTTTCAGTGACCCCTGGTGCTCGGAAGCCAGGTGCGACGGCGCATGGGCCGGCGTAGTCGTACCGGCGTCGGCCGACCGGCCTGCTGTACCGGCTGCGCTCGCTGCCGCAGCGATGTCCCGCATCACGCTGGCTTCCAGCCAGGCAGGCGCGCGTTCCGCCCGATGGCCGGACAGGTCCCGCTCCAGCCGCTCCCAGGCCGCCAGCTCCGCCAGCGCGTCGGCGGACAGCGCCGTGCGCGGCAGTTCACCGTCCAGGTAACGATGTACGTCAGGATGCATCAGAGCACCTCCTCCAGTGCACATCGCAGCGCTTCTCTCGCCCGATGTACCCTCATCTTCAATGCCGGCACGGATGCACCGAGCAGTGTTGCCATCTCGTCGTAGCTGCGCTCTTCCACGTGCTTCAGGATGAACGCCTCACGATGCTCATCATTCAGTTGCTGCAGCGCCGCGCCCAGTGCGCGCCGCAGCTCCCTGCGCTCCATGGGCGCGTCCGCGGCGAACGGCGACGCCAGCGCTGCCGGCGGCGACTCGTCCAGCGAGACGTCGCGTCGTCGCACGCTCTTCAGGTGATCCCGACACCGGTTCTGACACATGCGATACACCCAGCCACCATAGTTGCTGTCGTCCCGCAGTCGGTCGAGCTGCGTGTACGCGTTCACCAGCGTCGCCTGGACCAGGTCCGCCGCCACGTCCGCCTCGCCTACCATGCCCAGCGCCTGGCGGTACAGCACGTCCTGGTAGCGTGCCACCAGCGTCCGGTACGCGTCCGTGTCGCCGCGCCGGACCCGGCCGACGACCTCCGCATCCGTCGCCTCTTCAGCGGTGTCCCGCTGCCGTGTAACTGCCGTCACTGATGCTCCCATCACATGGATGACGATCGAGTCCGGGAAAGGTAACAGGCCGGCCTCCCGCTGTGACCATCTGCAGCCGGCGTCGTCTTCATGGTGAGAGCGGCGGTCTGTCGCCGCAGGAAACACTGGAAACAGGAGAACATGGAATGCGCAGCACCATCTTCGCCGCAGCCGTTCTTGCCATGAGCACCGGCGTACTGGCGGCCCAGACGGTTGAGTCCCGCACGGAAGCCCAGGCGCGTATGGACGCGGCAATGCAAACCGCCATCAGTGCCGGCGTGCCCACCTCACTGCTCGAGAGCAAGATCGCCGAGGGCAGGGCCAAGGGTGTAGCCGAGGCACGGATCGCCGCAGCCGTCGAGCAGCGGGCACAGGTGCTGGCCCGCGTCCAGGCGGCGCTCCAGACCCGCGGCGCTCAGCACGCCGAGCGGTCCGCCCCGCCCGCCCAGAGCCGCGGCCAGGACGCCCGCGTGAAAGCCGTCACCGCCGGTGAGCTGACAGCCGCCGCGGACGCCTTCGAGAAGGGCGTGGATCTCGACGCACTGGCGCGTATCTCCGCCGAGGCAGGCCCCCAGCGGGCCGCTGCCCTTACCGTACTCGCGGACCTCGTCGCCCAGGGCAGGACGCCTGAGCACGCGCTCGTCACCGTCCAGGCCGCACTCAGCCGCGGTGGCAACGCCCTTGCTGGCCTCAGTGCCGGTGGCACCGGCGCCTCCGCCAGCGCCAATGCCGCCGCGTCTGCTGGCACGTCGGCCGCCGCCAGTGGCGCCAGTGTCGGCGCCGGCGCCAGGGCCGGGGCCGGTGCCGATGTTCGGATCCCCAGGCTGGGCGGCGGCGGCTACTGAACGCGCCACCCGCCGTCATCGCAACGCCCGCCCCGGCCAATGCCAGGGCGGGCGTTGCTGCTTGTTGGGAGTAGCTGTCCATGTGCGGCGAGCGTTCCCGCGCGACTGCCAGCTTGCTTCAGTCGCGCCCGATGCCTACCCTGCCGGATAATCCGAAGACAAGCCAACGCAGGCTCAGAGCTTGCGTGCCCAATCCGGACCGCCACGTCCAGGTCTAAGGGAGCGCCCATCATGAAGCGTCTGGTTCCGTTGTTTGCAGTCCTCGCCGTACTCCTGTCTGCCTGCGATGAACGGATCGTGTTCAGGGATCGTGATGTCATCGGCGATGACCTGCCCGCCGGCGCCGCCGGTTTCGTGGGCTACAGCAACACCGAGACGAAGCTGACCGTCTGCGGCAACTGCCACGTGAGTCAGCACAACCAGTGGCTGACGACGGCGCACGCCAACGCGTTCGGCGCGGCGGAGGCTCTGACGCCGGCACAGGCAGAGGTCTGCGCAGTGTGTCACGCCGTATCCCATCGGGGTAATGACGGGACGGGGCCGGCCGGCTGGGTCGCCACCCGGCATGCCCGCTTCCAGGACGTACAGTGCGAGGCCTGCCATGGGCCAGGCGAGACGCACGCCCGTAATCCCGATGGCGGCACCGCCGCCGCGATGCTCGCACGCATCGATGCCGGCCGCGACATGCCAGGCACCTGTGCCGAGTGCCACAACGACTTCCATCATCCGTTCGTGGACGAATGGGCCGATTCGGGTCACGGCAGCGTGATAGCATCACCCGCGGGCAACCCGTCCTGCTCGGGCTGTCATGAGGGCAAGGCGGCGCTGAACGCGCTCGGCGTACTGGCGGACTACGTGGAACGTGGAGAATCGGGGCACATCGCCATCACGTGCGCGGTATGTCACGATCCGCACCGCAGCGTACATGAGGGGCAGCTCCGCTTCTCCATCAGCGTACCCGACGAGCAGCAGAACCTGTGCATGCGCTGCCACCACAAGCGCGGCGGGCCTGATTTCACGGCGCAGAACCGCGGGCCCCACTCACCGGAAGGCCCCATGCTGCTGGGCGAGGCCGGCTGGTGGCCGCCGAACATGCCGACACAGCCGGGTGAGCGGATCGTCACGACCCACGGCTCCGAGGCGAACCCGCGCATGTGCGCCGGCTGCCACATGCAGCAGTTCGAGGTGACGGACCGGGCCACCGGCTCGGTGACGATGAACACCACCGGCCACCTGTTCGAGGCTATCCCCTGCCTGGATGCCCAGGGCGAGCCGTTCCGCGGCGACTGCGGCCTGTCGGAACGAACGTTCCGTACGTGCACCGCCTCGGGTTGCCACGGCTCGGAGAATGCCGCGCGCAGTGCCATGACCGTCGTGCGGCTGCGCCTGGACAACTGGAACAATCAGCTCAAGGCCCAGCTCGCGGCGGTCCCGGCGTCCGAGTTCAACCCGAATGACGGTCGCTACAGCACCGCCGAAGGGGCGCGGTTCAACTCACAGCTGTCGGACCGGTCCGGGTCCGCGGCCCACAACCCGTTCCTCATGGAAGCGCTGCTCATAGGCAGCATCCAGCAGGTCCAGCGCGACTACGGCATCTCGCCGACGTCATCCTCCGAGGAGCTGGACATGTACATGAAGCGTGCACTGGAGTTCTCCACCAAGAAGATGGACTGACGGCAGCGTACACCTGCAGGACGGCCCCGGGCGCGAGAGCGTCCGGGGCCGTCTTGCTATTCGGTGGCACGCGCTACGGCTCGTTGACCCTGGGCGCGCACACCAGCGCGCCGTCGCCCGAGGGCTGGGGCACGCCGGCACACGGAGCGCGGGCGATGCGGATCTCGACACGGCGGTTGACGGCGCGGCCCGCGGGACTCGCGTTGTCAGCGACGGGCTGCGTGGCGCCGAACCCGCGGGATGCCGTCCACAGCGCGTCCACACCTTCGACAATGAGCCCGGCACGGACGGCCGCCGCACGTTCCTGTGACAGCACCTGGTTGGCGGCGGCGTCGCCCTGCGAGTCCGTGTGTCCTTCTACCATCATGATATGGCCGGGGTATCCCGCCAGAACGTTGGCAAGGGCGCGCAGTTCGCCCCGTGCCGCGTCCGACAGCGCGGACGCGCCGCTGGCGAAGACACCACCGCCCAGCGTGACGACGAAATGGGTCGGCGTCTCCACCAGTGACTCCGCACTTGTCATGACGGCAATGGCCCGTTGCAGGCCCTGTCTCAGCCGGGCCTCGCGCGCCGCCGCCCGTTCAGCCGCCGCCTCGGCGAGGAGGCGCTCTGCTTCCTGTTCGGCCATGGCCTGCTGACGCGCCCGCTCCTCTGCCACCCGCGCCGCTTCCTGCGCCTGCAGGCGTGCGGCTGCGGTATCAGCATCGGGCTGTGCCGCCGCCGGCGGCTGGTCTGCGGCCGGCGGCTGGTCGGCGGGGAGGGGGCGGACACCCGCTGTTCCGGGTGCCGGCACCGGCGTCGCCGGGAGCTGTGCCGGCCGACCGGGCGCCGGGACCAGCGCGACAGCATCGGGTACGTACGCGTATGAACCGCGGCGCAGCCAGCGTATGCCCAGTTCAGCCGACGTGTTGTTCAGGTTGTTGATGAATGTGCGTCGCAGTTCCACTGTCGCACTGAGCCGGCCGCGACTGTCGAGGGCGTAGCGACCGCCGGCGGCGAACGCGACGCCGGCATTGGTCCCGTCCAGCAACCGCCCGACATCGGGATCCCACGCATCGGCGCGCACATGGTGCAGCGTGAGTGCAACTCGCGCATACGGCGCCAGGGCGTTCCACGCCATGAAGTCGTAGCGGCTGCCGACCCACAGCCCTATTGCGTCGAATGATCCCTCGTTGTCGCCGGGTTCACGGTCAATGTTCGCGCTGAAGCTGCTCACACCGGCAATCATCCGGAGCTGCGGCCGCCAGAAGTACCCGACGTCGCCCTCCAGCATGACGCCGAGGGCTGCCGTGGCGTGCTCGGTCAGCGTCAGGCCCGTGCGCAGCTCCACGCCGCCGAAGGCCGGCAGCGACTGCGCCGTCAGGTGCATCGGTGACGTGGCTGGAACGGCGGTAGCAACGGCCAGCGCCAGCAGCCCTGTCGCCGACCTCCTCGATGAAGGCATCACGGGTTCCGGGTGAAGGTGACGGTAAGCTGTCCCGGCACCGGGTCCAGGAGCTGTTCATCGGCCCATTCCGGCACCAGCTGCAGCAGGCGCGGGCGGGAAACGCCGTCAGGCGCGCTGCCTTCGAACGTGATGCTGGTGCTGCCGGTGAACACCATCCGGCGGGACAGCAGGACGGTACGATACGCGTCACCGTCGCCGAAGTCGATGCGAACGGCGCCCTCCGGCGTCGTGTACCGTCCCGTTGAGGTGGTGATGAGGCCCGTCGCGGGATCCTCGAAGATGAGCTGGGCCTCGCCCGCCGGGGCCAGCACCAGCCGCGGTGCCGCGCCACTCACGCGCTCCAGTATGTTCACCTCCGGCAGCACACCCTGCGGATCGAACACGAGCTGCGTCATTTGATAGGTCCCCGCTACATCCGGCCGGGACGGTGTGCTCGGGTCCCCGCCGCACGCCGTCATCGTCACACCCAGCGACATCACCATCAATCCCATCAGTAGCTTCCGCATTCAGTTCACTCCCTGCCCATGACAATCTCGACGCGACGATTCTCCGTCCGGCCCGTCGCTGTTGCGTTCGTGGCCGCCGGCCGGCCGTGCCCGTAGCCGACGGCGAGGATACGATCCGGCTGGACGCCGGCCCGGACCAGGGCCGAGCGCACGGCCTCGGCCCGCAGTTCCGACAGGCGCTGGCTCTCCAGTTCTGGTCGGGTGGCGTCCACGTGTGCCTGCACATAGACGACGCGAGCGGGGTTCGCTCGGAGCAGCGTCGCCACCGCATCCAGCGCGACGCGGCCCCCTTCGCTGATACTCAGCCCGTCCGCGGTGAACGCGGCATCCCCCATCACCAGTGCAGGACCCCTCGCGGCCTCCATGGCCCGCAGCAGCGTCGGCTGTGCTGCCGCCGCTTCCGCCAGCGCGTCCCGCAGCGCCCGCTCCCGGCGGGCCGTCTCCAGTTCCGCCGCCGCGGCGGCCAGCTCCATCTGCGCCCTGACGGCCGCCGGGTCCGCTGACGGATCCGCTGACGGTACGACCAGGCCCGGCTGCCGCTGCGGTGCTGCCACGGCCGGCGGAGGCGCTGCCCCGGCGATTGCCGCTGGTGTTGCGGGAACGCCCGGCGCAGGCGGCGCTGCCGCAACGCCCGGAGCAAGCGCCGCCACCGCCCCTTCGATGCGCATCAATTCCTCTCGCATGTCCTGCCTGAGGGCGTTCATGCGCTGCGTCTGTGACGCTTCCAGTTGCGGCAGCAGCGACAGGCGCAAGCCATCAAGCACCCTGCTCGCGATGCCGTCCAGCTGCGCCTGGGACACGCCCTGCTGCCCGGCCACCATCTGGGGCGCCGCCTGTTGCGGCGGCATGATCACGAGGGGCTGTTGTGCCCCCGGCTGCCCGGGGACCGGCACCTGCTGCGACGCGGACGCATCTGCCTGCGGTGCGACGCCAGGCGCAGGCGTCTGGATGATGATGGGCGGCGCCGGCTGTTCCGGTTCCGGTCCATAGCGCAGGGTGATGGAGCCCCACGTCGGTATGGGAATGCTGATCCTTTCCGCGCTCTGGTAGTTGAGCTGCGTCGGGTCTGTTGCGACGCGCGCGCCCGCTGTCGGCGTTGTGTCACCCGGCACCGGCGGCAGCGCCTGCGGTGCCCGCGGCGCCCGGGCGAGGGAGTCCCTCAAGGCCGCGAGTTCCAGTGCTGCGGTGCTCCGCTCGGCGACGACGGCGCGCTGCGGCCGGGATCGGCCGATGCCCACCAGCAGGCCGGCGCTGAACTGCCAGTTGTGCGTCACGTCCTCGGGGCTGTCATCTCCGCGCAGGCCTGAGACGCCCAGCATGTAGTCCCGCGCGCCAGCGTGCAGCAGCAGCGGCCCCAGCGGGAACTGCAGGCCGGCGCCGGCGATGGCGGCGGTCTCGTCGGTGCGGCCCTCAAAGGACAGGCGGCCGATGCCCGCCGTGACGAACGGCGTGATGCCGAACCCCGCATTCAGGTTGAACTGCAGTTCGCCGCCCCAGGCGGCGTCGGCGGTGAAATCGCCCTCGTCGCGTTCCCAGCCTCGCCAGTACCAGCCCGTAAGCTGGACCAGTTCGCCCAGGCCCAGCCCCGCCTGCAGCCCGCCGTGCTCGACGGCGCCGCCACCGTCGAGATCGAAGCGCCCCACGAAGGCGCCCAGGAGCGCGTGGACACCTATCGCGCCCTGCCGGGTACCTATGGTGTCCAGGGACGGTGGTACCGGTTGTTGCTGCGCCGCTGCGTGCACTGACGGCATGAGCACGCACGTGGCTACCAGCATTGCTGAGATCCGCATTGTCGTTATATCACCGCTGTTTCCGGATGTTGGTCGTGACTGGACCGGATGCAACAAGCGGTCCGGTCATTGCGTGCCCCCGCACGCCACTCGTTGTTTCATCAGATGGGAGAACAGAATGTTTCAGCTACGCCGCGCCCTCACCGCATTGCCGATCCTGGCGCTCGCACTGCCCGCCGCCGCTGACGCACAGGAGCCGGACCCGCAGGTCCAGCAGGTGATGGCCGAGCTCCAGCAGATCAACGCCCAGCTCATGCCGTTGCAGGAGCGTGCGATGGAAGACGAGGCCCTGAGCAGCGAGCGGGAGGCCACGACACAGGCGCTCCGTGCCGCCATGATCGAGGCCGATCCCCAGGTCGGTGCCAGTCTCGACCGGATGGATGCAATGCTGGACGAGGTCCGCCAGGCGCAGGAAGCCGGCGATGCTGACCGCATCGTCGCGTTGACTCAGGAGGCCCAGCAGCTCCAGCCCCGGATCGCCATGGCCCAGCAGCAGGCGCTGGAGCGTGAGGACATCCAGGATCGTATCGAAGCCTTCCAGACCAACCTGCGCAACCGGATGATCGAGCTGGAGCCGGCAGCCGCCCGCCTGTTCGAGCGCGCCGATGAACTGCAGGAGCAGCTCAACGGCGGCGGCTGACGCCCCGTTCACGCCGTGGAGCCGAGGGGCGCGATCATTCAGGTCGCGCCCCTCTGTCGCAGGGGACCGCCTGCCCCCCGCTTGCCACGAAGCCCCCCGCCGCCGCACCTTTGCCGCAGCACTCCACCTGCAGTGAGGATCTCTTGGCACACAATCGTCGCGATTTCGTCCGCACCGCTGCCATCGGCGCCGCCGCGCTGGGCGCCGGTGCCCTCGGTCCATCGGCTGTCGCCGCGCAGGCCCGCAGCGACACGTCCAGCTACCTGCGTCCACCGGCCCGGCGGCAGCTCAGGATCCTGGTCCTTGGTGGGACCGGCTTCATAGGGCCGCACCTCGTGCGGGCGATCCTCGCCCGCGGCCACACGCCGGTCCTGTTCAACCGCGGCAGGACCGCACCCCAGCTCTTTGTCGAGCAGTACGAGGGAATCGAGAACCTGGTGGGTGACCGCGACAGCGACATCTCTGCGCTGGGCTCCGGCCGCTGGGACGCCGTCATTGACGACTCGGGCTACACGCCCCAGCAGGTGCGCGCCACCGCGGAGCTGCTCCGGGACCGCGTGGGCCACTACATCTTCACGTCCACGCGCGGCGTCTATGCCGGCTTCCTCGGCGACGTCATCGACGAGGATGCGCCCGTGGGCATGCGCGGCGTGCCGGACACCGAATGGACCGGCTACGGGCCGCTCAAGGCACTGGCCGAAAGGGAGGTGCAGCAGGTCTTTCCCGGGCGTTACATGATAGCACGCCCGCCCATCATTACCGGTCCCGGCGACAGCACCGACCGCTTCACGTACTGGTACGTCCGCATTGACCGGGGTGGCGACGTCATCGCCCCCGGCGATCCCGGTGACCCCATCCAGTACGTGGACGTCCGCGACCTCGTGGACTTCTACGTCCACGTAGCCGAGAACAGCGTCACCGGCACGTACAACGTCGCGGGACCTGCCGCGCCACTCTCGTCCGCCGAGTTCCTTTACGGGATCCGTGCCGTCACGCCTGCGCCCGTTTCCTTCACCTGGATGGACTGGGACTTCCTCGCCAGCCACGACATCCGCGAGGGCAGGGAACTGTCGTCATGGCGCGCGCCACGGGGCGAGAACCGCAATTACGGCCGCGTTGACAACAGCCGCGCGCTGGCCGCCGGCATGCGCTTCCGGCCCCTGGCAGATACTGCAGGCGACACCCTCGACTGGTGGAAGTCACTGCCCGCGGAACGGCGCGAAAGAATGACCGCCGGCATCCCCGCCGACCGGGAACAGGCCGCCCTCGCCGCCTGGCGCGCCCGCTGACGTGACACGGCCGCGCCCCGATGACGGGGGCGGACCGCACCAACGCACGGAGGCCGGCCGCGGAATCTTCCGCGGCCGGCCTCCGTTCCGATACGGAACCGCGTCAGTTGGGAATCGTGTCCTGCATCGTGTCGCGGGCCGTGTCACGGCTGAGATCCGGATCCCGGATCGTGTCCTCCGTGATGGTCCGCTCGATGAGCATTGTATCCGGCTGGATCATGAGCGTCGTGTCCTGCTGCAAAACGTCGTCATCATCGCCCACATCACCGCACGCCGTCATGAGACCGGCCACTGCCAACGCTGCCATCCACTTATGCATAACCCCTCCTGATGGGAACCCCGAAATCTGACTGCCGGCCCCCTCTTGAGCACACCTCATGCCACCGGCGCCGGTGCCCCCGGTAACCGACTGTGCCACAGCCACTTGCCGTCGTCCCCCACATGTGTTTACGGCGCGCCGGGATTGCACCGGTCGGGGGCCGCTGCCATGTTGCGCGCCGTCGTCGCCACTTCATGAACCGGTCACGGGAGGCCCCGTAAGTGCCCAGTCACCGCGCCGTCACGCCCGGCGGCATGCGTTTCCGCGTGCCTCACACGCTTGCACTGCTCTTCGCCATCATGATCGTGGCCCTCATCGCCACGTGGCTGCTGCCGCAGGGCGCGTTCGAGACCACGCCCAACGAGGCGGGACGCCTGCTGGTGGTGCCGGGCACGTATACGCAGCTGGCGGAGCGAGTCACTCTCATGCCGTGGGCGCTGCTGACCAGCGTGCCCCGGGCCATGGCGGACGCGCAGGCCATCATCTTCTTCCTGCTCATCGTGGGCGGCGCCATCTCGGTGCTTCGCGCCACAGGCACCATCGACGCCGCCCTGGGCTACGTGCTCCGGGCCATCGGCCACAGCCCGGCGCTGCTCATCGTCCTGGGCGTCACCATCTTCGCCATCGGCTCATCGACGCTGGGGGCGTCCACCGAGTATATCCCGTTCGCCGCTGTGCTGGTGGCCCTGTGCCTGGCCATGGGCATGGACGCCATGACGGCCATTGGCATCATGGTCGCGGGCTACGGCATCGGCTACGGCGTTGCCGTGCTGAACCCCTACACGGTGATCGTCGCCCAGGATATCGCGGGCGTGCCGCCGGTGTCCGGGCTCTGGTTCCGGCTGCTGCTGTTCGTCCCGTTCGTTGCCATCGGCGTGCACCACGTCTGGGCGTATGCCCGGCGCGTGCAGCGTGACCCGCAGTCGAGCCTCATGGTGGGTGTCACGGAGCAGCAGCCCGCCGCCGTCACCGAGTATCCGCCCCTCACCGGCCCCCGCATTGCCATCATCGTCCTCACCGGCCTGGCCCTGGCCGCCATGGTCTACGGCATACCGGTGCAGGGCTGGTACCTCACCGAGCTGGGCGCGCTGTGGCTGGGCCTGGCCATCGTCGCCGGGCTGGTGGGCGGACTGGGCGTGGACGAGACGTCGCGGCGCTTCGCCAGCGGCGCAGCGGAACTCGCCGTCGTCGCCCTCCTCGTCGGCTTCGCCCGCTCCATCGCGCTGATCCTCGAGGACGGCCAGGTGCTGCACACCATCGTGCACGGCCTGTCCGTGCCGCTACAGCAGGTGGTGCCCGAGCTGTCCGCCGTGGGCATGCTGTTCATGCAGACCGTGCTCAACTTCTTCATCCCGTCAGGCAGCGGCCAGGCCTTCGCCACCATGCCCATCATGGCGCCGCTGGCGGATGTGGTCGGTCTCACCCGGCAGGTCTCCGTCCTCGCCTTCCAGTTCGGCGACGGCTTCTCCAACATGATCCTGCCCACCAACATCGTGCTCATGGCCATCCTCGGTGTGGCAGGCATCCCCTATGACCGGTGGGTCCGCTTCGTGGCGCCGCTGCTGCTCAAGCTGCTGGCGGCGGCGTCCGTCGCGCTCATCATCGCGGTGATGATAGGGTACGAGTAAACTGCGTTCACGGTTGTGAACGCAGTTTACGGTTTGTGGTGTATGGGGATGGTGTATGGGGATGGTGTATTTGGGACGGCTGACGGTTGATGGGGATGATGTATGGGGTGTCCGCTTTGTGGTGGGAACGACGTCGGGCGGTTCGAGCTCGACTACTACCGCTGTGCCGCCTGTGAGCTGACGTTCCTGGATCCGGCGCTGCGACCGGATCCTGCGGCTGAGCGCGCGCGCTACGACGAGCACCGGAACGATCCCCACGACGTCGGCTACCGCACGTTCCTCCAGCGCCTGGCCGGGCCCCTCACGGAGATCGTGCCGCCCGGCACGCGCGGGCTGGACTATGGGAGCGGGCCGGGGCCGACGCTCTCGCTCATGCTCGCGGAGGCAGGGTACGACGTCGCACTCTACGATCCCTTCTACGCCGACGACGCCAGCGTCCTCATGGACTCGTACGACTTCATCACCTGCACCGAAGTCGCCGAACACTTCTTCAACCCCGGCGCCGAGTTCGAACGCCTCGCCGGCATGCTGCGGCCCGGTGGCGTGCTCGCCGTCATGACCGAACCCCTTCACGACGACGTTGACTTCCCACGCTGGCACTACCGCCGCGATCCCACCCACGTCTGCTTCTACCGCCCGGCTACCATGGAGTGGATCGCGCAGCGCTACGGCTGGAGAATGGTGCAGCCGTCGCTGCGGGTGACACTGTTCGTGGATGTGCGGGCGACGTGATGCGGGCAACTCACGGCGGGCGACGTGATGCGGGCGACTCACGGCGGGCGACTCACGGCGGGCGACTCACGGCGGGCGTTCGGCAAAACGCCGGCCCCGAGGTGTTGGACGACGTCAACCGGTGACCAGGGCGGTCACCAGAGGTCTGGGCTGCCGCAGGGTCGACAATCCAGAAGGCCCTCGCGGCAGTTTGTCGACTCTGCCGCAGAATCGGGCGCAGTTATGCTGCGAGATTGCCGCAGAGTCGACAAAGTAGCCCTTCGGCGCCTTGAATTGTCGACTCTGCGGCATGAACCCCGACGACGGGCTGGACGGGTTGTCGCACACTCCACGAACTGGCCTGGCGTTCCGGTAGCATATGGAATGTGCGACTGAAGCGCGCTCGCACCACCGCATGCGCCACCAATGAGAACGGTTGTCGATCTCATACAGAGGAGCGTAACGCCATATCATTGCGCAGGTTACACGGTTCTTGCACCATACAGTCAGCCAGCTTAACCCGAACCTCACGGAGGTCAGTATGGCAGACGCCCAGAGACAGCCCGGTGCCAGCGCTTCAACCGTCGGTTCCTGCACCGCCACCGACTGCCGGCACAACGAGGAGCAGGAGTGCCACGCCGGCGAGATCCTCGTCCAGATCAACGCCGGCAGCGCCGTCTGCGGCACCTACAGCCCGGAAGCGCCCCAGACCCGGCCCTGACCTGACCTGATCGATCCCGGCGCTCGCCCGATGTTCGCGGGGCGGCGGCGCACGACTCCGTCGCCCTGCGCCACATCGGCGCAATTCAATCCGCCGTGCCCTCAGACACTCCGCAGACCCCTCGGACACTCCGCAGACCCCTCAGACACTCCGCCGTGCCCTCAGACACTCCGCAAACCCCTCAGACACTCCGCAGACCCCGGACTGCGCATGCGTCGCGCTCCTCAGCCATGCCCATGGCGCTGGATGCCTGACACACACCTGACGCTCCGCCAGGAGCCCGCCCGCCAGTCCCCCACACGACGTAGTCCAACCCCCTATTGACCCACTCCGTGCCGGGGGCGATCTTTGTTCCTGAGACTCATTCTCAACCGACGGTCACCATGAGCCAACTGCAGCTAGCGACGACGACGAGCACGGTTTCCGTCAGGGAGCGGGAACTGGAGGTGGGGCGCGTGGTGCTGCAGGCAGCCATGACGGGGCATCCGTTCCTGGTCCGCAGGGCCGGCGAACTGGTGACGGGCCTGGAAAACGGGCCGGCCCGCCGGCCCTTGCGCTGGACGCTGGAACAGGCCGCCGACGGCTCGTCGGCGACGCCGCGCGTCATCACCGGGCTCCTTGGCTACGGCGCCGTGCTGGAGCGCCATGGCGAGCACGGCGAGGCGGAGCATGTGTATCGCGCCGTGCTGGAACTCAGGCCTCGTGACGCGTCTGTGGCGCTGCACGTTGCCCGGGCGGCCAGGAAGGCCGGCAGACGGGAGGAGGCGCTGGCCCTGTATCGTCATGCCGGCCAGTGCGCCGGCGGCGACACGCACATGCAGTTGCTCGTGGCCACGGGTGAGGCGCTGGTCTCCGATGACCCGGACCAGCGCCTGACGGCGGTGATCGTGTCAGCGCGCAGGGCGGGCAAGCGGGACGCCGAGGCGGTGGCCCGGGAGGAACGGGCGCGGGTCCGGCTGTCCGCCCGGCGCGGTGGCGCCGCACTGCGGGACCTGCTGGCGGCCGCCGTCCGCTTCCGCGATGCCCATGACCGTGTCCGCGTCCTGCACCGTGCCGCCGAGCTGCTCACTGCCCGGGGCGACCTGCCCGCCGCCCGGGAAGCTCTGCTTACGGCCCTCGACGTCGTTCCCGACGCCCACCGCGGTCATACGCTGCAGCGGATCCGTACCGTGGCCCGCGCCCAGGGCGACGAACTCGAACTGCGCCG
Source organism: Longimicrobiales bacterium (assembly GCA_035461245.1). Lineage (GTDB taxonomy): Bacteria > Gemmatimonadota > Gemmatimonadetes > Longimicrobiales > RSA9 > SH-MAG3. Next base: position 34,624 of record DATHVP010000074.1, read on the forward strand.
CAGCCGTGGGCGCGGCGCGTCACCCGTCGTGACCCTGGCTCCGTCACCCGCCCGTCGGCCGGCGGCAGCTTCCGCGGTGCGCCACGTACGGCGCCTGCGCGACGTCGTCACGCCCCCTGGCCGTACATCATCCTGAGCCCACCGTCGATGAAGAAGCTGGCGCCCGTGATGTAATCGGCGCCCGGCGACGCCAGGTACGCCACGAGACCCGCCACTTCCTCAGGCTGGCCGGCCCGCTTCCACGGGATGTTCTCCGTCTTCTCCCGCCGGACCTCCGCGTCGTGCAGCGCCTCCTCGTTCATGGGCGTGAGGATCATCCCCGGCGCCACGTTGTTCACCGTGATCCGCAGTGGCGCCACCTCCAGGGCCAGGTTCCGCGCGAACATGCGGAGCGCGCCCTTGCTCGCGTCATATGCGCCGCCGCCATTGGTGGGGATCTCCTCGTGCACCGACGAAACGTTGATGATGCGGCCACCGCCCCCCGCCTGCCGGCGCTCCCGGATGAACCGTCGGCAGGCGAAGAACGGCCCGTACAAATTCGTCCGCAGCACCCGCTCCCACGCCTCCGTGGACATCGCCTCCACCGGCGTGCCGTCGGCGTTCACCGCCGCGTTGTTCACCAGCACGTCAGGGACCCCCAGATGCGACGTCGCCTCGTCGAACAGCCGTTCGACCTCCGCCTCTTCCCGAACGTCCACCTGCACCACGATGCCCCGCCGGCCCGCTGACTCCACCATCCCCAGCGTGGCCTGCGCGCCCTTCGCATCCGAGTGATACGTCACGCACACGTCCGCGCCCGCCCGGGCCAGCGCCACCGCTGTCGCCTGCCCGATACCCGAGTCCGAGCCCGTCACAATGGCGACCCGCCCCGTCAACTCACCGGGCGCGGCCTGCTCCCATGCCTGCGCCCCGGCCGTTCGTTCTCCAGGCCCTGACGGGGCCGGTCCCTCCACGTGCCCGCGCCCCCCGGCCGTCAGTTGCTCCTGCGACATCCGCTCCTCGTGCGACATCGGCTCCTCCTGCGACATCCGCTCCTCCTGCCGTTCCATGGATCCACCCGCGCGTTGCCGGAAGCATGCCGCAGCGATGCCCCGCCACCGGGCATTGTGGACAACTCTCAGGATTCCTGTGGGAAACACCTGTGGAGGGGTGGATAAGTGCCGGTTTGCTGTGAATTCAAACTGTTACAATCCCGCATCCCGCAACCACCCAACACGTTGCCCGAACAGCGCGGCCGGGCGTTTCGGCAGAATCCTGGTGCGGTCAGTCAAATCGTTGCCCCGCAACAATTTGGCTGTTTCACGAAAAGCTTGCGTCGAGGTGGCGACGGGAGTACTATTGATGCAGGCGTCGGTGGTCGAGCGACCTGTATCGGCCACCGATGTCGTCCTCGGAAGGGACGCTTTTTCGAGGACTGCCCGCAAGGCGTTCGGAGCTTGGCGGGCCGGCTGCGAGGTGACTGGCCGCAGCCGTTACGACCCAGGCCAGGGTCGACCGGACCACGGGTCGCGTGGGACGGAGAAGGGAGCAGGGTCCGGCGCGCCGAAAGGCGAGCACCGAACTCAACGGATCCGAAAGCTGCAACGACAGCGCCGCAGCTCCCGCCAGATCAACAGCCCCCGGTTTCCGGTTCTCCGGAAGCCGGGGGTTTGTTTTTTCGGCCCCTCTCCAGTTCGTCACCTGCGGGAGCAGTTCGTCACCTGCCGGTGCAGTCCCTTTTCCTGCATAAGCGGTTCGTTACCTGCCGGAAACCAGGGCCAGCCGGTCCCCTGCGTCGGTGATGGCCAGGCGCGTGATGGACTGGAGGGCGGGGTCATTGAAGCGGACGACCTCGCGCCACTCCCCGGTGCCCGGCCGCCACTCGAAGATGGTGTTGCCCGACGCAGCCAGCACGGTGCCGCCGGGCGTCCACGTGTAGTTCGGGACGCCGTCCACCATGCGCACCAGCGGCGTCATGGCGCCGTCGGCCACGTCCAGCCGGGTCAGCCACCACTCACCGTCCTCGCCCCGTCGCTGGAAGCTCACGGCGTCGGCCCCGGGGATCCGTCGCGGCGCCGACCCGTTCATGCCCTCACCCACGCGCACCGCCTCGCCCGTCCGCGTGTCGGACAGCATGAAGGACTGGGTCGAATCGTTGATGAACAGCGCCAGCCGGTGTTCGTCGGCAAATGCATAGTATCCCACCCGCGCCACACTGCCCCGGGCTTCCTCCAGCGGCCGGCCGTCCGGCGTGAACCACCACAGGGCGCCCGTGGACATGTCCACGGGCCACCGCACCACCATCATCCGCGTGCCGTCCCCCGGCAGCGACGGGCTGTACTCGTTCTCCGGCGTGTCCGTCACGCGCACGGACGTGCCCGTGGCCAGTTCGTAGCGGAAGATGTCCGTCTGCCCGTCCCGCTGCGACGAATACAGGAAGGCGTTGCCGTCGGGCAGGAACCATGGCTGGTTGTCGTAGCCGTCCCGCCGGGTCACGTTGTGCGGTTCGCCGATCCGCAGCTCCCCATTCACCACCTCCGTCGGTGCGAGGAAGATGTCCGTCGTCGCCTGCGCGCCGGCCTCCTGACCCCAGCTCGCCAGTACCGCCATGACTGCCACGCCCGGAAGGTATCGCATGCCCTGCCTGCCATCGTGAGGTGAAGTTCGCCGCCAGTGCAGCAGACTGGGGCGTGGCGGAACGCCGGACAAGCCCTGTCGCCGGCGACGCCACCCCACTGCGCCGCGTCCGCTTCGATGCCCGTGGCCCATAGGCTGTGGATAACCGGCGGATTCGCGTGGACAACCCCGCGGCGCTGGTGGATAAGCCGCGATTGCGTGTGAATTCGAACTGTTACAATCGCCCATCCTCATGCCTGCCAGCGTGTTCGGCCACGGCGGGTCCAGCGGGATTTGCAGAGTTTTGAGCGCGGTGACTAACATGTTGCCGTAAAGCAATTTAGGGCCGCACGGAAAAAGCTTGACGGGCGAGGCTGCCAGAGGTATCATGGAAGCAGTCGTCAGCGGCCGAGCGGTATCTTCAGTCGCTGACGCATGATCCCCGAAAGGGACGCTTTACGGGGATCGCTCGCCAACGCGTTCGGAGCTTGGCGGGCCGGCTGTGAGGTGACTGGCCACAGCCGCAGCGACCCTGGCCAGGGTCGGCCGAACCACTGACCGCGTGGAACGGTAGAAGAGAGCGGGATCCGGCCCGTCGCGAGACGGCACCGAACATACGGATCCGACAGGCGCTGCAGGCGCGGTGCAAGCTGCGCGGCAGACGAAAACGAGCTCTCGCCAGATCCAGAACCCCCGGTTGTCGGATTCGTCCGGCGATCGGGGGTTTCTGCGTCCACCAGCTATTCCTGCGGATGCTGCGCCCGCTGGATCCCGCGCCCACTGGCCCGCTCTGGCCCGCTCTGGCCCGCTGCATCCTGCCCCGCTGCACCCACTGCACCCACTGCACCCGCTGCACCCACTGCACCCACTGCACCCGCTGCCACCGCTGCCACCGCTGCCACCCGCTGCCACCCGCTGCCGCCGGCCCGCTGCCCCTGCGCCCGCCGTTTCCTGCGCCCGCGGTTTCCTGCGCCGTCTGTGCGCCTGCTGCGTGTCTCAGCTCCGGCCCAGCGAGAACTGGAGCCCGCCGCCTATGGTCCAGCCGTGCAGGTCCATGCTGCGGGGCACGCCGGAGGGCAGGGCAGCGCCGCTCCAGCGGATGCTGGGGAACGGCCGCAGCGCGTAGCCGCCTTCGACGAACAGCGTGAAGCCCAGGGCCGACGCCGACTGACCCAGTGCCACGCCCGCCAGGAAGCTGTCCGCCTCGCCAGACCACGACTGCCCTGACATGTCCCATGCCTGCAGCCCCTGGAAGCGGATGAATCCGGAGCGCAGGCCCAGGTAGGTTCCGGAGGGCTCATACGTCGCATAGACGGAGACGGTGGGCAACTCGCGGATGGCGCCCCTGAGGTCAATGTCCGACTCGGAACTGCGGAACCCGGTGAGCTGCCCATAGCCCACGCCCAGTTCGAAGGTCCAGACGGGCACGGTAGCCTGCGCCGGGCTGTTGCGCCGCACGTCGTAGCGGTAGACGGTGTCGGTGCCGGCCGCCCCCGTGGTCACCTCCATCTGCGTCCACACCACGGACACGGAGTCGGCAGGCGGGCGAGGCGGGCCATCGGGCCGGCTGACGGCGCCGATTTCCAGCAGCACCTCGATGCCGTACGCGGACAGCCGGTTGGCCTGCACGCCCGGCGTTGCCGGGGCAAGGCCACCGGTATGCATGTAGAAGCTCACATCAGAGAAGCTGCGGGCCAGGGCATCATAGATCCCGAACTGGGCGACCACCGCCTGCGGCAGTGCCCCCACGAGGGCGGCGACGACGGTGACGATGGCAGCGGCTCTCGGCATGCTCTCCAGGCTCGTCGAGGATGGTTGGTTGAACGCCGACGATGGCGCCATGGTAGGCCCGGCGGCGTGGACGCCGCAACCCGCATCATACGTCGCCGCTGCGTTCCGCCAGCGTTGGTTGCATATTGGTCTGTCCCCGCATCACAGGTACGGTTCACGTCCGACGGAGGAACGATGACCTCACTGGCCTCGCTGTGGCTGCCCATCCTGCTGTCCGCCGTGTTCGTCTTCATCGCCAGCAGCATCATTCACATGGTGCTGAAGTACCATGCCAGCGACCGTGGCCCCGCGCCTGACGAGGAAGCCGTGCGCGCCGCGCTCCGCATGCCCGCCGGCGACTATGTGGTGCCATACGCCAGTTCCATGGAAGCGATGAAATCGCCGGAACACACCACGAAGCTCGCTGAAGGCCCCGTCGCGTTCATCACCGTGCTTCCCACGGGCAGCTGGAACATGGGCCGTGCGCTGGGCCTGTGGTTCGTCTACTGCCTGGTGGTCAGTATTGTCGCGGGGTACGTGGCCGGTCGCGCGCTCCTGCCCGGCGCCGACTACCTGGCCGTGTTCCGCTTCGTCGGCACCACCGCGTTCGCCGGCTACGTGCTGGCGCTCTGGCAGGAAACCATCTGGTACGGGCGCAGCGTGACGACGACGTTGAAGAACACCCTCGACGGCGTCATCTTCGCCCTCATCACCGCAGGCGTCTTCGGCTGGCTCTGGCCGTCCTGAACGCCGCCGGTCCCGACGGGCGTCCCTCCGGACGCCCGGCGCGGCCCGGTCACTGACGGTCCCGCCCGAAAGCCCGTTCCGAACTGTCCCGTCCCGCCATGTCTTCGCCCCGTTCCTGGCGTCACCTTCGTCGCCATGAACAACGACTACGCTGCCGCCCGCGCCACGCTCCAGCACTACTTTGGTTACCCGGACTTCCGCGGCGGCCAGAAGGACGCCGTCACTGCGGCCCTCACGGGCCGGGACGTGCTGGTGCTCATGCCCACCGGCGGCGGCAAGAGCCTCTGCTACCAGGTGCCGGCGCTGACCATGCCCGGCCTGACCGTGGTGGTCAGTCCGCTCATCTCGCTGATGAAGGACCAGGTGGACGCGCTGCTCCGGGCCGGCGCGCCGGCGGCGCTCCTGAACTCCACCCTGCCGCGGGACGAGGCCGAGCGCACGCTGACCGCGGCCCGCGCCGGCGAACTCAAGCTGCTCTACGTGGCCCCCGAACGCTTCGACGCGGCAGCGTTCCGCGAGCAACTCCCACACCTGGGCATCACGCTCCTCGCCGTGGACGAGGCGCACTGCGTGTCCCAGTGGGGCCACGATTTTCGTCCGTCGTACCTTCGGCTGGGCGAGGTGCGCGCGGAACTGGGCGTGCCGGTCATTGCGCTGACGGCGACCGCTACGCCGGCGGTGCGTGACGACGTCATCACGCAGCTTCGGCTGCGGGACCCCATCACCATCGTTCGTGGCTTCGACCGGCCGAACCTGTCGTGGTCCGTGCACCCGGTGGCGGACCGCAAGGTCAAGGACGGCGTCATGCTGCGCATGGTGCAGGAGCAGAGCGAGGGCGTGAGCATTGTCTACGCGCCCACGCGCAAGGCGGTGGACACCCTCACCGACCTGCTGCGCCGGGGCGGCACGCGCGCCACCGCGTACCACGCCGGCATGCAGCCGAAGGACCGGGAGCGGGTGCAGAACGCGTTCATGGACGGCGGCATCCCCGTCATCGTCGCGACGTGCGCGTTCGGCATGGGCATCGACAAGCCGGACGTCCGGCTCGTGCTGCACTACACCATGAGCGGCAGCCTCGAGGCGTACTACCAGGAGGCCGGCCGTGCCTCCCGGGACGGCGCCCGGGGGCGCTGCGTGCTGCTCTACGCCGCCGGTGACCGCCAGGTCCACGATTTCATGATCGACCAGACCCACCCGTCCCGTGAGATGATCGAGGACGTCATCCGCGTCATGGCCGGCGAGGCGGTGCTGCGGCCGCACGACGTCGCTGGCATTGTGGCCCGGTCACTGTCCATGGCGCCGCGCCAGGTGGAGGCAGTCGTTCGCACCCTCCGCCGGCAGGGCGTGCTCCGGGACACCGTCCACGGCCGCATGCTGCTGGACGGGACCGTGGACTGGGACGACGCACTCCGACGGCGCCGCCACGAACTCGGGCGCCTGGACGCCATGGACGCCTACGCCGCCACACGGGAGTGCCGCCGCGGCTACGTGCTCCGCTACTTCGGCGACCCGGACGCCATGCAGCACTGCGGCGACTGCGACAACTGCACCGCCCACGACCACGTCAGCGCCAGGCCGGCGTCCTTCCTGCGGCGGCTGCTGGGCGTCTGAGGCGGTGCGCGGTGCCTGGAGGCGTTCAGCCCAGCCGTCCCTTGCTCGTTGACTTGGCACGGCCCCGCGGTCGATCTTGGCAGTATGCGATCCATCCCGTATACCACCGCTGCGGCGCCCCTGGCGCTGGCTGTCGCTTTCGCCTGGGCGACCGCGGCAGCCGTGATCGCGCCGCTGGGCGCGGGTCAGGAAGCCTCGTCCGGGAACACCGCCGCAGCAGCGAATCACGCCGCCCCGGCGACCGCCGCCGGCATGCCGGCGTCCGCGGTCAGCGCCTCAACGGAAGGCCGGGCTTCGCCCGCCGACTCGGTCCGCGCCCACGCACGGGCGATGAACGTGGTGCGTACCTACCTGCGCCGGGCCCGGCCGAACACCGCCCGGGACATGCGGCCGGACGTGGTGGAGCAACTCGACGCGTACGGACGGGAGATCCCCGGCGACGACTGGATCATCGGGCACCGCGTGGGGATGCGGGTAAAGCAGGGCTGGTTCACCGCGGCGGCCAACGAGGCCGTGCGCTGCCAGGGCACGGCGTGGTGGTGCAGTGCGCTGGCGGGAATGGCCCTGCACTGGGAAGGCAGCCACGAGGAGGCGCATCAGGCCTTCGACCGGGCGCTGGCGGAGATGCCCCGGGCCACGCGCTGCCAGTGGGCGGCGGAGCTGGTCCACGTGCTGGACGGCGCCACGGCCCGCTCCTACGGCGCCGCGAACTGCGACGAGCGCATTGCCATGGAGGACCGCATCTGGTGGCTGGCGGATCCCCTGCACGTCATGCCGGGCAATGACCGCCGCTCGGAGCACTACGCCCGGCTGGTGAGCATGCACCTGCACCACGAACTGCTGGCGGCGGAGGGCAGGGAACCGTGCTCCCACGACCACCACAGCGGCGTCATCCGCCACGGCTGGCCGGAGTGGTGGTGGGGGCCGGGGCTGCCGGAGACCGGCCGGGAAGGCGCCCGGTTCATGCCCCGGGACGCGGCCTTCGATGCGCCGCTGGAGGCGGCACCCGACGCGTGGGACGTGGAGACCGACGTCGCCACGGAACGGTATGCACCGGGCTACGGCACCGTCCGCAACCTGGAGCACCAGGTCGCCTTCTTCCTCGACCGCGACAGCATCCTCGCCGTGGCCGCGGCCACGTTCGGGCGCACGCGGCTGGGCGGTGTGGCCTTTACCCGCAACGAGACGGAGCCGCCCCGCGTGATCCGGGCGCCGGAGGGCGGTGCGCTGGTGCTGGCCGGGCGGCTACCCGTGGATGCGTGGGTGGTCAGCATCGAGTCCATGCGGGAGCCCTCGGGCGTGGTCCGCGCCCGCTTCGGACACCGCCTGCCCGACGCCACGGAGGCGGGACTCCGCCTCTCGGACATCGTGCTGGTGAGCTGGGTCGAGGCGCTCCAGCCAACGCTGGAATCCGTGGCGCCCCGCATGCTGCCCACCACCCGCTTCGCCCGGAGCCGACCGGTGGCGCTGTACTGGGAGGTCTACGGCGTGAGTGACACGACGGCGGTGGACATCGCCCTCTCGGCGGAGCCCGATGACCCCGGACTCCTCGCCCGCATCGGCCAGTCCCTGCGCCTGGCCACGCCCCGGGACGGCGTTGCCGTACGCTGGCAGGAACAGGGCGACGAGCCCGGCATCCTGCGCAGCCAGACCCGCATCGACTTCAGCAGCCTGCCCGCCGGCCGGTACGTGCTCCGCCTGGAGATTTCCCAGGGGGACGGCCCCCCGGCCGTCGCCCGCCGGGCCATCGAACTGGTGGATCCCTGACCATCATCAGCCGGCGATGTCGGACTGCCGGAAAACGGTGCCGGATCCGGGCTCCCGCACTGGCGGGGGCGGCCCCGGGTTGCCCTGTTGACAGGCTGTACCTAACTTTCCAGTCTGCGGATACCCCGCTTCGAGTGAGTACATGGATCTGTATCTGACGGACGCGCACCTCGAGCTGCGAGACTCGGTGCGCGCCTTCGCGCAGGACGAAATTGCGCCCATCGCCCGGGAACACGACGAGCAGAGTCGCTTCCCGTGGCAGACCGTGCGCGGCATGGCCGATCGCGGCTGGTTCGGCGCCAACGTGCCGGAGCAGTACGGCGGGCTCGGGCTGGACACGCTGTCGTACATGCTCATCATCGAGGAGCTGGCCCGCGTCGACGTCAGCCACTCCATCACCATCAGCGCCCACAACACGCTGGGCGTCTCCCCCATCCTCAACTTCGGCAGCGACGACCAGAAGCGGCGGTTCCTGCCGTTCCTGACGCGGCGTGTGCTGGGCGGCTTCGGGCTGACGGAGCCCGGCGCCGGTTCCGACGCAGGCGCCACCCGCACCACGGCCGTCCGCGAGGGCGACAGCTACCGCGTCACCGGCAGCAAGATCTTCATCACCCACGCCGGCGTGGGCGAGGTCTTCGTGGCGACGGCGGTGACGGACCGGTCGAAGGGCGTGAAGGGGATCACCAGCTTCATCGTGACGAAGGAGACCACCGACCGTGAGGCGGCGGAGTCGGTGGGCTTCGGCCACGCGCCGGAGCTGGAGCCGTTCACGCCCGGTGTCCGGTCGGGCAAGAAGGAGGACAAGATGGGCTGGCGCGCGTCGGACACGCGGGAGCTCATCCTGGAGGACGCAGTCGTCCCGGCGGCGGACCGGCTGGGCGAGGAGGGCCAGGGCTTCATCAACTTCATGAAGACCCTGGACGCCGGCCGCATCGGCATCGGCGCGCTCTCGCTGGGCCTGGCCCAGGGCGCGTTCGACACCTGCGTCGAGTACGCCGGCGGCCGGCAGCTCGACGGCGCGCCCATGAAGGACGCGCAGGGCGTGCAGTTCACGCTGGCCGACATGGCCACCGAGATCTCAGCCGCCCGTCACCTGGTCTACCACGCCGCCTGGCTGAAGGAGAACGGCCGGTCGTTCACCGTCGAGGCGTCAAAGGCGAAGCTGTACGCCAGTGAGCTGGCCATGCGCACGACAACGCGTGCGGTGCAGTTCCTCGGCGCCGCCGGCTATACCAGCGAATACCCCGTGGAGCGCATGATGCGCGACGCGAAGATCTGCGAGATCGGCGAAGGCACCAGCGAAGTCCAGCGGCTCGTCATAGGACGAAGCCTGTTCCGGACCGCCGCGGCATCCGCCTGATCCCACCCCACAAGGAAAATGAAGCGCGAAATTCTGATTACGGCCACTCCGCAGGAGACGCGGGTGGCCATTCTCGAGGACGAGGTCCTCGTCGAACTCATGGTGGACCGTCCCGATGCCGAGCGCATCGTCGGCGACGTCTACCTCGGCACGGTCCAGGCCGTGCTGCCCGGTATCCAGGCGGCCTTCGTCGATATCGGCACCGATAAGGCAGCGTTCCTGCACGTCTCCGACGTCGTCCCTGACGACGACGAGGATGACGACGACGACGCGCCCTCCCGGGACCGCTCGAACCGCGGCAACCATCCGCCCATCCAGGACATGATCGAGAAGGGCCAGCGCCTGCTGGTCCAGGTCTCGAAGGAGCCCATCAGCACCAAGGGCCCGCGCGTCACCGCGCACGTCTCGCTGCCCGGCCGGTTCCTGGTCTTCATGCCCGGCTCCAGCCACATCGGCGTCAGCCGCAAGATCGACGACCGCGAGGAGCGCTCGCGACTGCGGGCCATGGCGAAGGAGATCGTGCCCGAGGGCGTCGGCGTCATCATCCGCACCGTCGGCGAGGAGCTGACGCGGGAGGTCTTCCAGCGTGAGTTCAACACGCTCCACGAGACGTGGAAGAAGATCCAGAAGAAGTCAAAGTCCGGGCGGGCACCGGCGCTGATCCACCGGGAGGCCAAGCTTACCAGCGGGATCATCCGCGACGTCTTCACCGCCAAGGTGGACGCCCTTACCATCGAGGGGAAGGAAGTCTACAACGAGGTGAAGCAGTACCTCGACGGCGTGGACCCCTCCCTCATGGACCGCGTGCACCTCTACGTGGACCCGGTCCCGCTTTTCGACAAGTACGGCATCGAGGAAGCCATCCGCGAGGCGTTCCAGCGGCGCGTGGACCTGCCGTCCGGCGGCTACATCATCATCGAGCCGACGGAGGCCCTCGTCTCCATCGACGTCAACACCGGCCGCTACACCGGCAAGAAAGATCCCGAGAAGACCATCCTGAAGACCAACGTCGACGCCGCCCGTGAGATCGCCCGGCAGCTCCGCCTCCGGGACATCGGCGGCATCGTCGTCTGCGACTTCATCGACATGGATTCCAAGGCCAACCAGGACCGGGTGCTCCAGGAGCTGCGCCAGCACCTGGCCCGGGACCGGGCCCGCACGCGGGCGTTCCAGGTCTCCGAACTCGGCCTCATCGAGATGACCCGCCAGCGGGTCCGGCCGTCCCTGTTCCAGTCCCTCACCGAGCCGTGCCCCCACTGCGGTGGCTCCGGCCGCGTGTTCCGCCCGGAGACGGTGACGCGCCGCGTCGAGCGTGCCGTCCGCCGCGTCGCCGTGCAGCAGCGGGAGAAGCGCGTCACCATTCGCGTCCATCCGCAGGTTGCCCTCTACATCCTCGAGGACGAGCCGGACTTCATGCGCCGGCTCGAACGCACGCTGTCCCTGAACGTGGACCTGCGGGATGACCCCCTCATGAAGCAGGACGAGTTCAGGCTGCTGGCCGGCCCCGCGGATGCGGATGTGACTAACAAGTATGCGCTGGGATAACGGATCGGGATCGGGATCGTAAACGTAAACGTAAACGTTCAACGTGAACGGACCGGCGGGGCGCTGCCCGAACCTCCCCGCGGTTTCAAAGGCGGTTTCAGTTGCCCGGTTGAGGTCCAGGTGGACGTTCCGGGCGCAGACGCAGGTTCAGGGGCAGGGGCCGGGGCATTCGCGAGGTTGCGCCATGAGGTGGCTCGGCGCGGGCCCGTTTACGTTGAACGTTTACGTTTACGATCCCGATCCCGAGTCCGTCCTTGACTAATCCGCGAGTAGCGCCCATATTTCCCAGTCTGTGCACCCAAGTTTTGCAGGCTTAATACGATCATGTACGCGATCTTTCGTAGCGGTGACAAGCAGTTCCGGGCCGAGCCCGGCATGACGGTCCGCGTCCCCTCCATCGATGCCGAGGTGGGCGAGACGGTCACATTCGGCGAGGTCCTGCTGGCCGGTAACGGCGAGGACACGCAGGTGGGCGCGCCGATGCTGGATGGCGCCGCGGTGACGGGCGAGATCCTGCGCCACGGCAAGGACAAGAAGGTCATCATCTTCAAGTGGAAGCGCCGCAAGAACTACCGCCGGAAGCAGGGCCACCGGCAGAAGTTCACGGAAGTTCGGATCAACGAGATCCGCGTCGGCTAGAGGAGGCAGTCATGGCACATAAGAAGGGCGTAGGCTCGAGCCGCAACGGCCGTGATTCGAACCCCCAGTTCCTGGGCGTGAAGAAGTACGGCGGCGAGTCGGTGGTCGCGGGCAACATCATCATCCGCCAGCGGGGCACCAAGGTGCACCCGGGCCGGAATGTCGGCATCGGCCGCGACGACACGCTGTTTGCGCTGGTAGACGGTGTCGTCACGTTCGAGCGCAAGGACAAGCGTCGCCAGCAGGTGTCGGTCTACCCCGTCGCCTGACGGCTGGATGCTGGAGAGTTAAACGGCCCGGTGGCTTTCGAGTCACCGGGCCGTTTTGCGTTGGTGGCCTGGTCCGCAGGGTTCACTCCATCCCGTCTGCGGAGCGAGCGTGGTCTCATGCCGTTCTCCATCACCGCGTTACCCGCTTTGAGTCAGCCATTCTGTCACAGGAGATGTTTACTGAACGTTGTTGTAGTGTCCACTGCCTGATCTGCCCGCTCCCGTCAGCCATTCAGAAGAAATTGAAGAATTTTCTCGCCCGCGCACTGCGCCGCGCTCTCGTCCTCTGCTCCGGCGCGGTTGCCGTGGCAGGGTGTGACACGGTTACGAGTTCCAGCGCGAGCTATATCCAGTTCGAACCGGAAGTCGCCGAGCTGACCATTGGCGACACGCTGTGGGTTCAGGCACGGGTACACGATGCCCGCGGCAGGGTCACGCGCGCGTCAGGCATCGTGTGGCGCCCGGTGCTCGGGGCAGTCATCGATCGACGCCCGGATGATTCGGACGGATGGGCCCGGCTCCTCGCACGGTGGCCGGGGACCCATCAGGTAGTGGTCGAATGGGGCGGGCACGTTGACTCCATGCAGGTAACGGTGCACGGGCACCCCAACCTCCGGCTGACCACGATAGATGTGGGAACCTTCGCGTGCGGCATTGCAGATGGAGGCGGCACCTATTGCTGGGGGAGCGGTCAGTATGTCGGTCCCACGCCGAACCTGCCGGATGGCGCCCACATGCCCGCGTTCGGGGCGCCGCGGCGGGTACGTGGTGACGTCGCCCTGCAATCCGTGGTGGTAGCCGCGCAGACGGCGTGCGGCCTGGCGGCGGACGGGCAGGCCTATTGCTGGGGCAACGCCCAATCCGGAAGCCTCGGCCAGCCGGGCCTGCACAGCGCGGCCGAGCCGCTGCCCGTTGCCGGTGGCTCCAGGTACGCCCTTATTGCCGGCGGAGGGCACCACGTGTGCGGGCTGACTGACAGTGGAGATGCATACTGTTGGGGCAGCGACCGGTACGGGCAGCTGGGGATCCCGGAGGACGCAGGTAATTGTTCGATGGTGAGTCCATGCAGTGATGTTCCGGCCCATGTCGCGGCAGACGTTTCATTCGCGTCGCTTCATGCCGGTGGCTTCCATACGTGCGGGCTCACCGCACACGGAGCCGCGTACTGCTGGGGGCTGGACAACCACCACCAGCTAGGTACCACACTGGAACCGGACCACTGCGATGACATGTTCGGGCTGTACCATTGCAGCCGTACGCCCGTGCCGGTTGAAGGCGCTCCGCCGTTTGTCCAGCTGGCTCTGGGACTACACCATTCCTGCGGGCTGACGGTGGCAGGCAGGGCGTACTGCTGGGGCCGTAACGACATGGGCCAACTCGGGACCGGCGTGCCGGGGGATGCCACGCCCACGCCGCAACCGGTGGATACCCCGGTGCTGTTTACGTCGCTCTGGAGCGGGACGGGGACAACGTGCGGCATCGCTGCGGATGGTGCGGCTTACTGCTGGGGTGAGAGCGGATTGGGGCAGGCGGGTTCTGAACCGTTGATGCGCTGCCCGTCCAACAACCAGGGCTGTACGCCACGCCCCGAGGCCGTGGTGGGCAACCTCCGGTTCAGTCGGATCGCCATACGTGCGGCTTCTGCCTGCGGCCTGGCCGAGGACGGCGTGTACTGCTGGGGATCCATCTGGGGCATGGCGCGAGATGACGGCGAACCGTGGCCGGTCACCGATAGAGCCACGCCCTACCGCGTGTACGGCACGAGATAGTGGTGTTCAGCCGGAGCGCACCAGCCGCACCAGCACAACCGCCAGCCCGGCGCACGCCGCCGCAGCCAGCGCCACACCGGTGACGCCGCCGGGGCCCGGCAGCCCCGCCATCCACCCTACCGCCACGAACACGGCGCCGCCCGCGGCCGCGGCGCCCAGGGGGCGGACCATCCGGGCCTCGCCGGCGCGCTGAGCCGGGGAATCCAGCCGGTGCGCTGCGGCCAGCAGTTCCGCCGTGGCGACAACGCCGGCAACCATCCCGGCGGCGGTGACGAGGGACGCCGGTGTCGCCAGCAGCACGCCGGCGATGAGGATCTGCCCCGCCACCACCTGCACCGGGATCCAGCCCGGCCAGGCCACCGCCGCCAGCACGGCCACCATGTAGGCGGCAGCGCCCCACTGGAGATCCGAGTCTCCTGCCAGGTTCATGGCGATGGCGGCCGTGGCGGTAGCGGCCAGCAGCGCGAGCAGCGCCATCCGCCGCCGGGCGCTGCTGTCCCGGTCGGCCATGTTGGTTTTCCGCTCGGGCACGTCAGCATCCCGCGCGGGCATGTCAGCGTCCCGCTCGGCCGTGCCAGCGTCCCGCGCCGCCATGCCCCCGGCGCCATCCGCCATACCGCCGGCCCGAGCTGCCATTCCGCCGGCCCGGGCCGACACCTTCTCCCCGGACCTCATCGCGCCACCGCCCGGGCGGCCTTCATGGCCACCAGCCGCCGCCTCAGCGCGGACACTGCCGGCCCGACGCCCTGGCCGGCGCCCACCAGTGCGGTGGCGACACCGGCGCGTTCCAGTTCCTGCCGGGTGCCCTCCCGTTGCGCCAGCCAGAGGCGGCGGGCGGTGGCGTCCACGATGCCGTCGCCGCCGGCGGGGATGTCGCTGGTGTCGATGACCAGCGCCGCGGCGGGATGGCCGATGCGGCGATAGTGCAGCAGTGCGCGCACGTAGTCCCGGGACTGGAGGCTGGTCACGCCGATGATGAGGGCGTCGGCAGGGACCTGGGGCCTGCGGCTGACCCGGGGGCGCAGGTGCGGGTCCTCGGCGGCGCTGCCCACGGCCAGCAGTTCCTCGAGGAGCAGCCAGCGGGCCCGGCGTCCGGACCGGGGCGAGATCCAGGCGGTGGTCCGGCCGAGGGCGAGGAGCCCGACGCGGTCCTGTGCGTTCAGGTGCGCGCTGGCCACGGCCCACGCCGCCCTGGCCGCACGGGTCAGTGCCTCGGTCCCCCGCGGCGACCGGGAGAACACGGCGTCCAGGAGCAGCAGCACGGTGCCGGTCCGCTCGGAGTGGTGGACGGTGACCCACGGCTCACCGAGCCGCGCCGTCGTCGCCCAGGAGACGTCCCGCAGCCGGTCCCCCGGCCGGTAGGGCCGCAGTTCGGCGAAGTCGGTGCCGTGGCCGCGGAACCGGGAGCTGTGGCTGCCGGCCACGGCCCGTGGCTCCGCCGGTGGCAGCAGCCGGTCCAGGCGCGCGGGGGCGGGAAGCACGCGCAGCGGCGGCGGCGGTGCGAACTTGTGCTCGCGGTAGAGCATGGCCCCCGGCCGGCGCGCGCGGACCCAGAGGGCGCCGACGTCGTGCACACCCCACGCATGCGTCCGCAGCCGGAACGCCAGCGTCACCGGCCCGTGTCCCGCGGGCAGCGCCCACGCCGTTACAGGCGACGGCTCCACCGCCGTCACGCCATGGCCGCCGGCCAGCATCACGTCCACCTCCGCCACACCGTCCCAGTCCAGGATGATGGTGCCGGCGACGACGTCGCCCTCGATGACCCCGGTGGTATCCAGCGACACACGGGCGCCGATGCTCCCGGGCTCGCCGCGCAGCAGGCCGTGCATGGCGAGGGCGAGGAACGGCGCGCCCAGGGCGGCGATCTCGAAGCGGCCCACCGTCATGCCCGTGACCAGCGCACCGAACCCCGCCACGAGGTACGCCACCAGCCGCGGGTCCGCCCAGACGCCGCCCACGCGAATGTCCTGGGTCGCGCGAGTGTCCGCGCCCGGCGTGCCCGTCACGTGGCCTGTGGGACGGGCACGCGGTCCACGGCCCGGCGGACGATGTCCCGGGGGTCCAGGCGGCGGGCCCACGCCTCGTCGCTGAGGACCACGCGGTGGGCGAGGGCGGGGACGGCGATGGCGCGGATGTCGTCGGGACCCACGTAGTCCCGGCCGGACAGCAGTGCCTCCGCCCGGGCCAGCCGCACCAGCGCCAGCGTGCCCCGGGGGCTGCACCCCACCTCGAGCTGC
>DATHVP010000075.1:0-1633 GCA_035461245.1 Longimicrobiales bacterium
TGACGGCGTCGGCGCCCGAGGGCGCAGGCGCACAGCTCGCCATGAGGGCTGCGCTGGCGGATGCCGGCGTCGGCGTGAGCGACGTCGACTACATCAACGCCCACGGCACGTCCACGCCCATCAACGACCAGAACGAGACGCTGGCGGTGAAGGCGGTGTTCGGCGACCACGCGTACAACCTGGTCATGGGTTCCACGAAGTCGATGACTGGGCACCTGCTGGGTGCCGCCGGCGGCGTGGAGGCGGTCATCTCCGCCCTGGTGTGCAGGGAAGGCCGGATCCCGCCCACCATCAATTTCACGCAGCAGGATCCGGACTGCGACCTGAACTACGCCCACAACCAGCAGATCGACCGGCCCGTGCGCGTGGCCATCTCCAACTCGTTCGGTTTCGGCGGTCACAATGTCTGCCTGGCCGTGGCGCGGTACGAAAACTGAGTCGTTGTTGTACGCCGCAGGGCGCGCCCCGCCAGCCCATATGCGGCTGGCGGGGCGTTTCTTTCCCGGACGCGCCGCCCGGAAACACGTCGCACCTGTCGGCGCCGGGTAGCACGACCTCATGGCGCAGCAGCGGATCGGCGCCCGGGATCTCCTCCGGGCCCGGCAGCGGATCCCGGCAGGCAACATCCCGGTGGCCAACGTTGCCGAAGATGGATGCACTCTCTACTCTATGCTCAGCCCTGAACAGAGAAATCCGACGGAGGTGCCCGTGTCGTCCAACGCGATCAGGTCCACCCTCAGCCTGCTGGCATGCACGATGGCGACCCTCGCCGCGGCGCACACGCTGTCGGCACAGGTGCCCACCAACCCGTTCCGTCCCGACTACGAGTGGGGCGTCCTGCCCGAAGGCCGGCAATGGGGCTCGACAAGCGCCATCTACCCGGCGTCCGACGGCAACATCTGGGTGGCGGAGCGATGCGGCCAGAACACGTGCGTCGGCTCGGACGTGGACCCGGTCCTGCTCATGGACCCCGACGGCAACGTGCTGCGCAGCTTTGGCGCCGGTCAGATCTCATGGCCGCACGGCATGTTCGTGGACCGGCAGGGCAACGTCTGGATCACGGATGCGTCCACGAACGGTGCCGAGGAAGCAGGGCTGGGGCACACCGTCATGAAGTTCAGCCCGACAGGTGAACTGCTGCTCACCATCGGCGAGCCCGGCCAGGCAGGCGACCCGCCCAGGCGGCTGACGCGCCCCAATGACGTGGTGGTGGCGCCGTCGGGTGAGATCTTCATCGTGGATGGCCACGGCCCGGCGGGCCCGAACCGGCTCATGAAGTACGCTGCCGACGGCACCTACATCCGCACCATCGGGGACACGGGTTACGGACCGGGCGAGTTCCTGGAGCCCCACGCCATCGCCATGGACTCGCAGGGCCGGCTCTTCATCGCCGACCGCTACAACAACCGCATCCAGCTCATGTCGCAGGAGGGCGAGTTCCTCGCGTCGTGGACCCAGTTCGGCCGGCCCAGCGGTATCTTCATCGACGAGCACGACATCATCTACGTGGCCGACTCGGAGTCAGGCCCGGCAGCGAACCAGTTCACCGGCCAGCGCAACGCGGGCTGGGAGCGGGGCATCCGCATCGGCGACGCCCGGGACGGCTGGGTCTTCCACTTCATCCCCGAGACGT
>DATHVP010000076.1:0-37142 GCA_035461245.1 Longimicrobiales bacterium
GACAGCAACGACAGCAACGACAGCAACGACAGCAACGACAGCAACGACCGCAACGACAGCAACGACAGCAACGACAGCAACGACAGCAACGACAGCAACGACAGCAACGACAGCAACGACCGCAACGCCCGCAACGACCGCAACGACCGCGGCGGGCCTGCCACATCCTGAGAAGGCGGGTGCACCCCGGGCACCGTGACTCACGCCCCGCCGATCACTCCCGGGTGGGCGTGGCTCCGCTCCGGCCGGCTCGCGGGGGGCCGCCTTCCTGTCTGGTGGTTGTTTGCATGCACTGATCCCCGTATCCTCCCCGCCTGATGACGCCGACTCCACGATCGCATACCGCGATCTTTCTGTTCTGGGCGCCGCTGGCGCTGCAGTGGTTGATGATGGCGGTGGAGGGCCCGTTCCTCGCCGCCATAATCGCGCGCATGGGCGAGGCCGCGCCGAACCTGGCGGCGTACGGCGTCGCGTTCGCCTTCGCCATCCTGGTGGAATCGCCGGTGATCATGCTCATGAGCGCGTCCACGGCGCTCGTGGAGGATGCCGCCAGCTATGTCCGGCTGCGCACCTTCGCGAACGTGCTGAACGCTGCATCCACGGCGTTGCTCCTGTTCGTGCTCATCCCGCCGGTCTTCAGTGTGCTGATGCTGTCCATGCTGGGGCTGCCGGCGCACGTGGCGGACCTGGTCTATGGTTCGCTCTGGCTGCTGCTGCCTTGGCCGGCGGCCATCGGGTACCGGCGTTTCCTGCATGGGGTGCTCATCCGGTCCGGTCGGACCCGGTTGATAGCGTACGGGACGGTGCTCCGTCTGCTGGGCATGGCCACCACGGCTCTGGCCCTCTACGCCTGGGGCACGCTGCCTGGTGCGCTGGTCGGTGCCGCCGCGCTGTCCGCAGGTGTCGTCACGGAAGCCATCGTTTCGCGGATCATGGCGACGGGTGCGCTGCGCGAACTGCTGGGTCCTGAGGGACGCCGCCCGTCAGCACTGGATCCCGATGAAACGGAAGACCTGGTAGAAGGCGAGGTTGGCCTGGCGGCGGCCGTCGGCGATGCGCCCGTGCCGGCGCCGCATTCCGCTGCGGTGGCCGCGGCGGCGCGCGGGCGGCCCCCGGAATCCGGTCCCGCGCCGGGATTCAGGGAAATCGCGCGCTTCTACTATCCACTGGCGCTGACATCGTTCATCGGCCTGAGTGTGCACCCCATGCTCACGTTCTTCATGGGCCGGTCAGTGGCGCCGCTGGAATCCCTGGCCGTGTTCCCCGTCGTGCACGCGCTGTCGTTCCTGTTCCGGTCCATGGGGTTCTCCTACCAGGAAGCGGCCATCGCGCTGCTGGGACGCCGCTGCGAGCACATCCGCATCCTCAGCAGCTTCGGATTGTACATGGCGGTGGCGGCATCGGGTGGCATGGCCCTCGTCGCGTTCACGCCCCTGGCCGACGTATGGTTCGGCACGGTCTCCGGCCTGCCGCCGGACCTGGTGGCGTACGCCCGGCCGGCCGCCCAGATCCTCGTCCTGTTCCCGGGGATGGCCGTGCTGCTGGCGCTGCAGCAGGCGGTGCTGGTACACGGCCGGTCCACCCGACCCATCACCGTCGCCAGCGCCATCGAGGTGGCCACTATTGCACTGCTCTTCGTGCTGTGCGGCTGGGTGCTGGAGATGACGGGCGTCAACGCCGCGGTCATTGCACTGATGGGCGGCAGGGCGGCGGGCAACGTATTCCTCATGTGGCCAGTCCGAGAGGTGCTGGCCCGCCGCTGATGCCGCTGCTCCCGTCAGTCTCCGGATACCGGGAAGACCCGCTTTTCTTCGGGCCCGGCTTCTATGAAGCCGTCGCGGAGCAACAGGTCCTCGATGGCGGCCAGGGCCGTCTCCCGGCGCATGCTGGGCAGTTCGCCGGGCCCCTTCGTGACGGGCCGCTGCCGCGGCTCATCGCGGGCGTCCACGCGGGCGGATACGCGCCGGTCCTCCGGCGCCGTCTGTACCACGTCGTTGATGTCGAGAACGTGGCGCATCACGTGACGCCTGGCCTCCTGGCGCTCTTCCTCGGTGTAGGTGCCGCCGCCCACGGACTCGTAGGCGCTCAGGACCTCGTCCACGTCGTCTTCCCTGATCTCGTACGGAATCGGCTGCATGCCTGTCCTCCTCCATGAGTAATCGTGCACATGGCAACTGGTGCAGGACGCAGGCCATGGGAGAGGGCGCCGCTGACGCCACTGCTTATGCCAATGGAATCCCGCTTGCATGCTCACGCGGGCGCAATGACCACCCCATTCGACGTCTGGAACCGAAGATATGACACCAACCGAAGGCGGCCGGCAGCGTAGCCGTGTTGAGGCGCTTGAACAGGCAGTCACAGGCCACATTACGCATGCACTGGCCCGCAACGTCACTGCAGCCAAGCCCCGTGACTTCTATCTTGCGACGGCGTGGTCGGCCCGCGACCGGCTGGCGAAGTACTGGGCGGCGACCCAGGACGCGTACCGCCGGGAAGGCACCAAGCGCGTGTACTACCTGTCGCTGGAATTCCTCATGGGCCGCATGCTGGGCAACGCGCTGCTGAACCTGGGGATCGAGGATCCCATGGGCGTGGCCCTGGAGGAGCTGGGCGTACAGCTCGAGGAACTGCAGGAGCTGGAGCCGGACGCGGCGCTGGGCAACGGCGGCCTGGGCCGGCTCGCGGCGTGCTACCTCGATTCCATGGCGACGCAGGGCATCCCCGGCTACGGCTACGGCATCCGCTACGAGTTCGGCATGTTCCGCCAGCGCATCGAGGATGGCTGGCAGAAGGAGATGCCGGAGAACTGGCTGGCGGACCTGAACCCGTGGCAGCTGGTCCGGCCGGACCGCACGTACACCGTCCAGTTCTTCGGCCGGGTCACATCCAGCGTGGACGCCGACGGCCGCCAGCACTTCCAGTGGGTGGGTACGCAGGATGTCCTGGCCGTGGCGTGCGACTACCCGGTTCCCGGCTACCGCAACCGGACGGTGAACACGCTCCGGTTGTGGACGGCTCGCGCCACGGAGGAGTTTGACCTGTCCTACTTCATCCGGAGCGACTACTCGGCAGCGCTCCAGGCGAAGATCCAGAGCGAGGCCATCTCCAAGGTGCTGTACCCGCCGGACGACACCAGCGCCGGCAAGGAACTGCGCCTCAAGCAGCAGCACTTCTTCGTGTCGGCCACGCTGCAGGACCTCATCCGTCGTCACCAGGCCGATGGCCAGACGCTGGGCAACCTGCCGGAACGGGCCCAGATCCAGATGAACGACACCCACCCGGCCCTGGCCGTGCCGGAACTCATGCGCCTGCTGATGGACGAGCACGGCTTCGAGTGGGACGCGGCCTGGCACATCGTCACCGGCACGCTCGCCTATACCAACCACACCGTGCTGCCGGAGGCGCTGGAGACCTGGAGCATTGACCTGCTCGGTCGCCTGCTGCCGCGGCACCTGGACATCATCCGCGAGATCGATCGCCGGTTCCGTCAGCTGGTGGAGACGTCCTTCCCGGACGAGCCGGAGCGGGTGGAACGCATGGGCATCGTCGGCAACGGCGTCGTCCGGATGGCGCACCTCGCCATTGTCGGCAGCCACATGGTCAATGGAGTCGCCGAACTCCACGGCAGGATCATTCGTGAGCGCGTGTTCGCCGATTTCCATGACCTCTGGCCCGATCGGTTTACCCACGTTACGAACGGGGTCACGCCCCGGCGCTGGATCATGAAGGCGAACCCCGGGCAGACCGCCCTCATGAACTCCCGCCTGGGCGATGACTGGGCGTGCGACCTGGAGCGGCTGCGGGAACTCGCACCCGCCGCCGACGACGCCGAGTTCCGCGAGCATTGGCGGGAGGTCAAGCACTGGAACAAGGTGGCCCTGGCGGAGATCATTCGCCGGGAGACAGGCGAGGCCGTGGACCCCGTCACCATGATGTTCGACGTGCAGGTCAAGCGCATGCACGAGTACAAGCGCCAGCTGCTCAATGCGCTGCGGGTGGCGGACCTGTACCTGCGCCTGCGCGACGATCGCGAAATGGACGTGCTGCCGCGGGCCGTCATATTCGGCGGCAAGGCCGCCCCGACGTACCAGGTGGCCAAGCGCATCATCCGCCTCATCACCGCGCTGGGCCAGGTCTGCAACAACGACCGCCGGGTGAAGGACAAGCTGCAGGTGATCTTCCTGCCCGACTACCGCGTGTCACTGGCCGAACGGATCTTCCCCGGCAGCGACCTGTCGGAGCAGATCTCCACCGCCGGCTACGAGGCCAGCGGCACCGGCAACATGAAGTTCGCCCTCAACGGCGCCCTCACCATCGGCACGCTGGACGGTGCCACCGTGGAGATCGCCGAGCGCGTCGGCAGAGACAACATCTTCCTCTTCGGCCTGACGGCGGAGCAGGTGGAGGCGAAGAAGCGGGAAGGCTACCGGCCGTGGGAGTACGCCGAGGCGAGCCCCCGGCTCAAGCGCGTCCTGGAGTTCCTCATCAGCGGCGACCTGCCGCCCCACGACCCCGACACGTACCGGCCGCTGGTGGATGACCTGCTGTCCCGGGATCCCTATCTGCTCCTCGCCGACTTCGACGCGTACCTGGAAGCGCAGGATCGCGTGGACGCCGTCTACAGGGATCCCGAGGAGTGGACGCGGCGGGCCATCATCAACGTCGCCTCCTGCGGATACTTCTCCAGTGACCGCAGCGTGCGGGACTACGCGGAGCGGATCTGGCGGCTGTAGGGCTTCAAGGGGCCCGTCAGGAAGGCCGGGCTACCGGCCGGTCACCCAGTCGCCGATCAGCGCCAGCGCCGCCGGCGCGAAGGTCTCGGCGATACGCGCGTATTCGCCGGGGCCGCCGGTCCGCGCCGGCTGGAAGTAGTGGTTCAGGCCCGGCAGCAGCCGGACGGTGACGTCCCGGTTGCCACCGGCGCGCAGTGCAGCCGCGATGGCCGGCAGGTTGGACTCCGCCCGTACCTGCGTGTCGAGACCGCCGTTCAGGGCGAGGACGGGGACGTGGACATTGCGCAGGGCGGGCGCCGGATCGTAGCGCAAGGCGAAACGCGCCCATGGCGATTCGTAGTACAGGAGCGCCCGTTCGATTTCCCGGTCCAGGACCGGCGGCGGCAGCATCGCCCCGGCGAGTCCCCGTGCCAGGAGCGGGCGGGCCTGCGCCCGGAACACGTCTGGCGGCAGGTCCCGGCCGAACAGGTCCAGCAGGGCCGTGGACATGCGCACCCGGGCGGCAATATCGACCTCGGCATCGCCTTCCGCGCGTCCCATCGCCTCCACCTGCTGCACGCCCACATCCCGCATGGGCAGGCCCGGCGCAGCCAGGAGGACCAGGTGCGACACATGGACCGAACGCGCCGCCACCAGCGGCGCCACCATGCCGCCCTCCGAATGGCCGATGAGGCCGATGCGACGGGTGTCAATGTCCCGGCGGCGGGCCAGCCACTCCACGGCAGCCGCGACATCGGCGGCGAAGTCCGGCGTGCTCGCCGTCGCGTGCTGGCCGCCGGACCGGCCCACGCCGCGCTCGTCGAAGCGCAGCACGGCAACGCCCCTGCGGGTGAGGTGATCGGCCAGGACGAGGAACGGCCGGTGTCCCGCCACCGATGCGTCCCGGTCCTGCGGACCCGTGCCCGCCACCAGGACCACCGCCGGATGCGGACCCCTGCCTGCCGGCAGCGTCAGCGTGCCCGCCAGGCGGACGCCAGCGCCGGGCGACACGAAGGTGACCTGGTGCTCGCCGTAGGGCAGGGGACGGAGCGGCTCCTGCGGCCGCGGCATGCGCGGGTCGGCAAACACGGCGGCGGGCAGCGGGAACGCCGTGCCGGAGCGAGCCACGGCGGCGCACGCCAGCACGAGGGGGATCATCAGGATCAGGGAGGTGCGACGTCGCATGATTCCTTTACCGGGTGATCCCCAATCTAACGGATCAGCTTACCCCTGTGATGCCCCGGGTGCGACGTCGGTGCTGCCGTCACCATCGGTGCCGCCGCCATCGTCGGTGCCGCCCGCTCCCCGCAGCAGCCGCGCTTCGTATACCGCGGCAATGCGCTGGCCATCCCATGCATACCACAGGTGGCGGGTCGCCCGGCAGTGCCTCAGGCGGCGGGGGCGGAACACGGCGCAGCACTGGCCGCCGGGATCGCGCACGCTGCGATAGACGACGCCGTCACTGCCCGCTGCCCGGAGCCGCCCGCCCAGTGCCTGGGACGCGCTGTAATCCCCAGCGTCGTACAGCGCCGGCTGCGTCGTATGCACCCCGCGCACGTCGTGGAGGCGCCCGTCCAGGTCCGCCTCCAGCACCCGCATGTCCAGACGCATGGACGGCTGCGCCGTCGCTGCCATGAACCGCGCCCGGTGGTACGAGGTCTCCGCTATCGCCGTGTCCAGCGTACGCGCCGCGTAGTACGCGCCCTGGCCGTCCCTCGTGAAACGACCGCCGCCCGGCGCCGGGTGCGTGAACGGCGCCATGATGTACCCCGCCCCCGGGCCGGCCACCCGGTCCGCCGGCGGGACCAGCGAGATATCCCCCGCTTCCTGCCGCAACCGATCGTTGGTCAGGGACTCCAGCGCGATCACCGCGTCCAGGTCCCCCGCATCAGCGACGCGCTCGAACAGGTCAATGGGCGGGAACCGGCTCGGTATCACGCGATAGCACGGGCGCCACCGGATGCGCCGCCGCACCAGCGCCGCCGTATCCACCCTGCCTCCCGGCTCACCTGCGTCGTCCGGGGAGGCAACGCCCCTGTGGTCCGGCGGAGTCACCCGCGCTGCGCGTCCAGGTACCGCCGTACCTCGTACAGGTCCGCCACGTTGCCCGACAGCATCCGCTCCAGGGCCGAGCGCCCGCCAAACGGCTCCGCCGCGTTCGGCCGCCGTACCCAGCCATCCGCCGCCGCCTCATCCGGCAGCAGGATCTGCAGCGCCTTCCAGATGCCCAGGATGTACGACAGCCGCTCCAGTACGTCCCGCGGTACCGACGTCGCACCCTCCTTCTTCCACTTGAAGTACGTGGACCGGCCCGGCGAGCCCAGCAGCACCAGCTGCTCATCCACGCTCAGCTGCCACAGCGCCGCGATCCGGAAGAACGTGCGCAGCCCCGCCTGCGCCATGCTCCCTGCGTCCACCGCCTCCTGTCGTGCCTTGCGAACGCCCATCGCGCTCCATCCGTGAAAAGACTATGAAGAAAAATAGTCCATATATGGACTCAACGCAACCGGCGGCAGAACGGGGCGCGGTCAGGCGTTTTCAGGGTAGCACAGGACACTTGTGGTCGATGGTGGGACGAGGAGTGATGATGGCCGGGGAGCTGGGCACGACAGGTCAGGGCGGCGTCGGCGGGCGGGTGCAGTGGCGCGGGGCAGGTCGATCCCTGCGGGGCATCCGCCGGTCGGTGCGGCTGCTGATGGCGGCCGCGGCAGTGGGAACGGCCGGTTGCAGCAGCATCCTGGACAGTGGCGAGTACCTGACGGTGGAGGTGGCGGAAGGAGTGGTGCCGTGCCCGGGGGCAGGCGCTGGCGAGTGCATGCTGGTTCGGTGGGCCGGCGCTCAGGACTTCGAACTCTTCCATGACCATATCGTCGGCTTCCAGCTGGAGCCCGGCTATCGTTATCGCCTCCGGTTGAGCCGGCACGCCGTGGCGACCCCGCCGGCGGACGGCACCTCGCAGGAGTGGCGCCTGGTCCGGGTGGAGTCAAAGCAGCGGAGCCCGCGGTGGGCGGAGCTGCGACTGATGCAGGAGCAGGTCTCGCGCTGGCGGGAGTCGCGGCCGCCGGAGTACGGCCTGGTGGTGAGTGTTCTCTGCTACTGCGGCCCGGCCGTCCAGGGCCCTGTGCGGGTGGAGGTCCGTACGGACAGCTCCGGGCGGGCGGAGGAAGCGCTGGCGCGGCTCTACACGGAGGATGGGACGGCCGTGCCGGCGGATCTCTGGCAGTTCTTTCCCACGGTGGACGGCCTCTTTGCCCGGATCGTCCACGCCGCCGCGCAGGACGTCCACGGGCTGGAGGTGGAATACGACGACGTCTACGGCTACCCGCGTCGTGTGACCGTGAACCCCCACCAGTACATCGCTGACGACGAGGTGGAGTACCGCGTGCTGGAGCTGGTGCCGCGATAGCTCTACGCCAGGTGCCTCGCGGCGTCCAGGCCGCTACTCCCGCTCCAGCATGACGGCCGTGCCGTAGCAGAGTATCTCGGCGGCCGTGCTCATGACCATGCTCGTCATGAAGCGGGTGCCGACGACGGCATGGGCGCCGAGCTGTTCCGCCTCTTCCACCATCCGGTCCATGGCCTGCTCCCGGGACTCGCCCATGAGCTTCGTGTATTCCCGTACCTCGCCGCCGGCCAGGTTGCGGACGTGGGCCATGATGTCCCGGCCGACGTGCCGGGCACGGATGGTGTTGCCCCTGACCACGCCCAGGGCGGATGTGATCCGGTAGCCGGGCACGGTGTCGGTGGTGACGACGATCATCGGGTCACGTCCTTGTAGCGAGTTGTCTGCCAGTCTCTGTACTGTTCCCACGCGACGCCGATGACGAGCATCACGGCGCCCACCCAGAACGCCGTGCCGCCGATCCATTCCCAGGACAGGGCGCGGCTGCGATACCACTCCACCAGCAGCAGGCCAGCCCAGATGGCGATGCCCGCCAGGATGAGCGTCCAGCCCACGGGGCGGGTGATGCGTCGGTGGACGGTGTCCCAGACACCGCGGCGGGGCGCATCGTTGATCATCTGTCTCATGGCTCCTCCCACGGATCTTATCAGGGCGACTTCCCGGGCGCATTCGGTGCACCGGGTGAGGTGTGCCGCCACGGCGGCGGTCTGTGCGGCGTCCAGCTCGCCGTCTGCGTAGGCGCTCAGCAGGTCACGAGGGTGCGTGTTCATGACAGGTCCTCCGGCCCGAGTCCGCGTGCGACCAGGCGTTCCCTGAGCGCGGCGCGGGCGTGGTTCAGGCGGCTGGCCACCGTGCCCGATGGTACGCCCAGTGTCGTCGCGATCTCGGCATAGCTCAATCCTTCCACCTCCCGCAGCAGGATGGTGACCCGTTGCTCGTCCGGCAGTTCCGCCAGTGCCGCGGCCAGGTGCTTCGTCAGGCCCATGGACTCCGTGCTGCGCACGGCGGTCGGCTCCGTCCATGTCCGTTCGTCGAGCGCCGCCGCCGTCAGCGCCGTGCGCTGGCGCAGCCGCGGCGAGCGCAGACGGTCCAGGCAGGTGTTGCGGACAATGGTGCGGAACCAGGGCCCGAACGGACTGTTCGGCCGGAGCCGGGCCAGGCCGCGGTAGGCCTGCACAAAGGCATCCTGCAGCGCGTCCGCGGCCTCATCGGCGTCCCCCAGCATTGCGGCCGCATAGCCAAGCGCAGGTCCCTCGTGCGCCCGCACCAGGGGCTCAAAGGCTGACGTCTTCCCTTCGCGGCAGCGCTGGATCAGCTCCCATTCCGTCATCGTCGATGTGCTCACACGGATAGAACGAGCGATGGTGCGGCGTTCTTCACGCGGCGTTGCCGTGGGCCGCGCCAGCGTAAGCAGCGGACGCCGTGGCCCGGGTCCCGGACGGCTGCAGCGGCACGTCGTCGCCGAAGACATAGCGGCGCCAGGCGCGGGACAGGACCAGCAGTACAGCGGCCAATGGCGTCGCCAGCACAATGCCCATGATGCCCAGGGCGGCGCCCAGCGTGATCTGCATCACGATGGTGAAGATGGGGGCCAGATAGACGGTGCGCTCGAAGATCAGCGGGGTGATGCCATAGCCCTCCACCATCTGCACAGCCGTGTACGCCAGCAGCACCCAGAGCAGGATGGTGGCGCCGCCCGGTGCCGCGACAATCACCACCGGCACCACGCCTATGATGGGGCCGAGATAGGGTATGAAGCCCAGGAGTCCGACAATGAGGCCGACCACCATGGCCAGGGGGATCCCGAACAGCCACAGCATGACCGTGGTGGACACGCCGATGATGACCATGGCCAGCCCCTGCCCGAGCATCCACCGACGGAGCGTGTAGCCCAGCGCGTCGAGGATGGCCGCCGCGGCCGGCCGGTGCCGGGGCGGCGTCAGGGACAGCACCCCGCCCGTGTAGAGGCCCGGGTTCGCGGCGCCGAAGAGGCCGACGAACACCGTCACCAGAAGGTAGGTCAGGAAGTTGGACAGCGCGCCGAACACGGCGATAAGCGTACCGCCGCCGCCAGTGACCGACGAGTCCTCGCCGCCGCCACCGCCCTCGTCGCCGGCATTCACCTGCTCCAGCAGCCACTGCCCCCAGGGACGGTCTTCCAGATAGGAGCGCGCCTCTGACGCGACTTCCGGCAGCAGTTCGCCCAGTTCACCCGCCTGCGCGGCCACCTGTCCCCCCAGCAGCCAGCCGGAGCCACCCAGCACGCCCGCCAGCAGGAGCACCACCGTCGTCAGCGCCACCCCGTAGCCCAGTGGCGTGCGGTCGGCCAGGGCTCGCGCCCCGGCGTTGAGAACCACAGCCAGCAGCACTCCGGCAAAGGCGGCCATGAGCACGTAGATCCCGCGCACCACCACCATGCCCACCGCCACCACCACGGCGGCCAGAACGAGGACCAGCAGCGCTCGTCGCAGCAACGAGTCCGGCGGCGTCGTATTCACGTACCCGCTGCCGTGCACAGCACGTGCCTCCCATACTGACGAAGGCCGCACCGCCTTGTCAGCGATGCGGCCTCCGGGCGCCTACCCTCTTCACTGGACTGCCTACGGGTTCGGCACCTTTTTCCGGTCCACCGTGTGGCCGATGACGCCGCCCAGGACCGCACCCGCCGCGCCGCCGATGATGGCGCCGCGCACCCGGTTGCCACTGCCCGCCACTGTCGCGCCGATGACCGCGCCGCCCGCGGCGCCAATGGCCGCGTCACGCTTGGCGTTGCTTTCCGTCCGCTGCGGTGCCGGCGCCGGATACGACGGCGCAGGATAGGAGGCCGTCGGGTACGACGCCGGACGCGGTGCACTCGCCTGGCGGGGTGCCGTCTGCCTCGGCGCCACCCGCGGCGCCGGGGCCACTACCTCGGGCTCGGGCTCCTCTTCCACCAGGCCCAGCTCAAGAGGCGATGCTACGGCCGCCGGGAACGTGAGCGTGTCCATCCACGTCAGGTCCGTCAGCTTGTCCGGCGGCGGCACATCCCCACCGCGCCCGCACGCGGCAAACGCCAGCGCACCCGCGATGAGTACCGCGTTTCGTGTCAGTCGCATACCCACGCTCCTGCCTTCAGTGTTGCCAAGGACTTGTAATATAACAACTTACGGCATGCTGTGGAACCGCCCGGGCGAGTCCCGGCACGATCCGTGTACCGTCCGATACCGGCAACGAACCGGAGTCCCCGCAGGAGGCACCACATGCGTCGTATGGTCCTTACACTCGCCCTGGCGGCGATGATCCCACTCACGGCCTGCGACAGGAGCCCCAGCGGGCCCGCGGCGGAGGTCTCTGGCACGTACGCGCTGGAGACGGTCAACGGTGACGAACTGCCCTTTACGCTGGCCGCTGACGGCGATGGCAGTGTGGAGGTGATGGAAGGATCCATCAGGTTCATGACGGACGGCACCTTCGAGGACCGCCTGGTGGTGCGGTTCACGGAGGGCGAGACGCACGAGGATGAGGAGGAGACGCTCACGGGTACGTACGTGGTGAACGGTCGCATCGTAACGATGTCCTACGCCAGCGGCGGCTCGTCGCAGGTCCTGGTGGAGGGCGACAGGCTTACCCAGACCGTGAACACCTTTACGCTGGTCTACCGGCGCTAGCCGGCCCCTCTCAGCCGGCCCTCCGGGGCCGGCGCTGTCACACCCTGCACGCACAATGTCCTTGTTCTGCGCACGGCGTGCGCACAAACTGGACGTGGCAAGGTCTCCGTGACGCATCGGCCGTCCGGAGCAGGCCGCGGCCGCGGCATCGAGATGGGACCGCAGGGTCCGGGACGAGGCGACGAGCATGCCCGAGAAACCGACGAAGCTGCAGCGGTGGCTGGACGTCATCGCATTCCTGGTGGGGCATCGGCTGCCGGTGAGTGTGGAGCAGCTGGCGCGTCACGTGCCGGCGTATGCGGGGCTGAACAGCGAGGATGGGACGGCGCAGCAGACGGCGCGGCGCATGTTCGAGCGAGACAAGGACGAGTTGCGGCGTGCGGGCATTCCGCTGAAGACGATGGCGTATTCCACGGCGGACGACGGCCAGGTGAGGGAGGGCTACATCATCGAGCGTCGGGATTTCTACCTGCCGTACCTGCGGCTGGTGGAGCAGGCCAGTAGCCGGCCGCCGTACCGGGACGCCATGCGTCCTGATACGCTGGAGGTCGCCGCGTCCGATGTGCCGCTGGCGCTGGAGGCGCTGCAGCGGGTGGCGGACGTGCCGGCGTTCCCCATGCGGCAGGAGGCGCGGTCGGCGTTCCGGAAGCTGGCGTTCGACCTGGAGCCGGACCTGGTCGCGTCGGCGAGTGAAACGGTGTTCTTCCTGGACCGGGGCGATACGGCGGCGCTGACGCAGACACTGCGCACGCTGTCGGATGCGCTGCTGGCGCGCAAGCGTGTGCGCTTCACGTACGACGGCATCTATCGGGGCGAGGCGACCCGGCGGGACGTGGCCGGCTATGGTCTCATGTTCCATCAGGGCCACTGGTACTTCATCGGTCATGACGGGCTGCGGGATGACATCCGGGTGTTCCGGGTGGGGCGGATGAGCGACGTCGAGTCGTCCAGCCGCGCCCCGGGCACGCCGGACTACGACGTGCCGGACAGTTTCCGGCTGGAGTCCTATGCGGGTCGTGAGGCGTGGGAACTGGGCGAGCAGGAGGAACAGCCCGTGCTGGCCCGGATCCGGTTCCACTTCCCCCTGAGCCTGTGGGCGGAGCGCAACGGCTACGGCACGCTGGAGCGCACGGGCACCGATGGCGCCCAGGTCCGCGGCTTCACGGTGCACCAGGTGAACCCGTTCCTGCGCTGGCTGCTGGGGCTGGAGGGCGAGGCGCAGGTGCTGGAGCCGCCGGAGTTGCGGGACGAGCTGGGTCGGATGGCCCGGGCCATTGCCGAGGCCCACGCGGGCCGGGCTGGACGGGGCGGCGCAGGCGCACAGGGTGACGCAGGTGTACGGGATGAGGGAGGCGCAGAATGACGCGGCCGCGGACGACGGCAGTGGAGCAGCTGCAGCGGATCCTGCACGTGCTGCCGGCGGCGGCGCGGGAGGGCGGTGTGGCGGTGGACGAACTGGCGGAACAGCTGGACGTGACGCCGGAGCGTGTGCTGGCCGACCTGGAGGAGGCCACGGCCCGGGCGTACCATCACGCGGGCGGCGCGACGGAGCCGTTCAGCATCTTCGTGGAGCGGCGCCGGGTCCACGTCACGGCGCCGCACGACTTCAACCGGCCGGTCCGGCTGAACCGGCGGGAGGCCCTCGCCCTGACCCTCGGGCTGCGGGCGCTGGCAGCGGAGTCGCCCCCCGGTCAGCGGGAGGCAATTGCCGCGCTGGGGAGGCGCCTGGAAGCGGCGCTGGTGGCGCCGGACGCACTGCCGAAGGAGGATGGGACCGGAACGCCGGCAGTCGCGGAGGACAGTGTTGAATACGACGTCGCCCAGCATGCCCTCGTCATGGGCGACGACACGTTCAGGGGCGTCCTCGCCGATGCCGTACGCGACGGTGTGCAGTGCCGCCTGTGGTACCTGAAGCCCGGCGACAGCGCACCCGGCCGGCGCGTGGTGGCGCCGTACCGGCTGGTCCACGCCGAGGGGATGTGGTACGTGGCGTGCCTCGACATGGCCAGCGAGGGCCTGCGCTTCTTCCGGCTGGACAGGGTGCTGGACGCGAAGCTGCTGGACGAGCCGGCGCCGCCCCGGCCCGCCGGGTTCGAGCGGTGGCTGGCGCGGGCGCCGTACCGGGCGGAAGACGAGCTGGACGTTGAGGTTCGCTACGACGGGTCGGTGGCGCGCTGGATCCGGGAGCGCCCCGTCGATGGCGTCGCCGAGGCCCACGACGATGGTGCCATCCGCGTACGCCACCGGGTGGCCGATCCCCGCTGGATCGTCCGTCATGTGCTGCGGTACGGCGGCGCGGCCGTCGTGGAAGCGCCGGCAGCGGCCCGGGCATGGGTGGCGGAGGCGGCAGGCCGGGTCATCACGGACGGGTGAGCAGTCCCTGAGCGATGCACCCGTTGCCGCCGCCGGAACCGGCGCATACCATGTCCGGTACATGTATGACATGAAGCATCTGATGGCGGCGGGCGTTCTCGCCCTGGCCGCAACCTGGACGGCCGCCTGTGCCACGACACAGCCGGCCGGCGGCGCTGGCGCCCTTCCGGCCGCGGGCCCCGTGGGCATGTCCGCGGACTCTGCAGCGGCGCTGGAGGCATTGTTCCGGCAGCGGCTGGAGACGGCGCGGGGCCGTTATACCGAAGCGGACGTCCGTTTCATGACGGACATGATCCACCACCACGGCCAGGCCGTTCACATGGCGGAGCTGGTGCCGGAGCGGAGCATGCATCCCGGCGTCCTCGCCCTGGCGGCACGCATCCGCGTCGGGCAGCTTGACGAGATCGCCGCCATGCAGCAGTGGCTGCGGGAGCGCGGCCGCCCGGCGCCGGATCACACCGCAGGCCCTGACGCTCACGGCCATCACGGCCAGCACGGCGCCATGGCGGGCATGCTCACGGCGGCGCAGCTCGCGGAACTGGAACGGGCCCGGGGCGACGAGTTCGACCGGCTCTTCCTGAGCTTCATGATAGAACACCATCGTGGCGCCGTCGCCATGGTGGACAGCCTGCTGGAGGCAGACGGCGCTGCGCAGGACGCCGTGGTCTTCCGGCTGGCATCGGACATACACGTCGAGCAGACGACGGAGATCGGGCGCATGCAGCGCATGCTCGCCGTCCTCCTCGGCGTGCGCGGATAGGCAGCTACGGACCCTTCAACCGGACATACAGCATGAACATTCGTCTTGCCGCCCTGGCCATGGCCACGGGCCTGGCAGCCGCCGCGTGCGCGCCTGCCGTGACAACCGTGGGCGTTGAGCCCGGCCCCGCCACGGCGTCGGGCCCACCGCAACCGGACCCGCGCATCGGCCTCAGGGCCGGCCTGTTCGACGCCGGCGAGGCGGTTTGGAACATGCGCGTGCTGTCGGCGACACCGCCGCCATCGGATTTCGTGGGCGGCGTCAATTCGGACCTGGCGTTTACTGGCAACTACGCCATCCAGGGCAACTACCTGGGCTTCCAGGTCTGGGACATCTCGAACCCGGCGCGGCCGGAACTGGTCCGTGGCTTCGTGTGTCCTGCGTCGCAGAGCGATGTGTCGGTCTACCGCAACCTGCTCTTCGTGTCCGGCGAGGGGCTGGAGGGGCGGTTGGACTGCGGCACGGAGGGCGTACAGCAGCAGGTGAGCGCGGACCGTCTGCGGGGCATCCGGATCTTCGACATCAGCGACATCCGCAACCCGCGCTACGTGGGCAACGTGCAGACATGCCGGGGCTCACACACGCACACCGTGCTGGAGCATCCGGGCGATACGGAAAACGTCTATGTGTACGTGTCCGGCTCGGCGCCGGTCCGGCCGGAGGCCGAACTGGAGGGCTGCATCGGGGCGCCGCCGGCTGAGGATCCGCGTTCGGCGCTGTTCCGCATCGAGGTCATCCGCGTGCCGCTGGCGGACCCGGCGTCCGCCGCCATCGTCAGTTCGCCCCGCATCTTCGACGACCTGACGGCGCCGCCGCAGCACGGGCCGTCGCCGGCGGACCTGGCGGAACTGGAAGCACGGAGGGCGGAGGGTGCGTTCATCGCCGACGTCATGGGCGAGATGTACGTGCTGCCGGACGCGTTCGTCGCCCAGCTCCTGAGCGGCATCATCCAGCGCCGTGGCGGCACGGGCAACCCCACGGCAGCTGACAGCGCGCAGCTCCGGCAGGAGCTGCCGGCCATTATTCAGCAGATGATGGGCGCGCAGGGTATTGACCCGGACGCGGGCCCCACCCAGTGCCACGACATCACCGTCTACCCGGAGATCGGCCTGGCCGGCGGCGCGTGCGAGGGCTATGGCCTGCTGCTGGACATCCGGAACCCCATCGACCCGCGGCGGCTGGCAGCGGTGGCCGACTCGAACTTCGCCTACTGGCATTCGGCAACGTTCAACAATGACGGCACCACGCTGCTGTTCACGGACGAATGGGGCGGCGGCGGCGGCGCCAAGTGCCGTGCTGACGACCCGATGGAATGGGGCGCCAACGCCATCTTCTCCGTGGAGAACGGGCGCCTGGTGTTCCGCAGCTACTACAAGCTGCCAGCGCCGCAGACGGCGGCGGAGAACTGCGTCGCCCACAACGGCTCACTGGTGCCCGTGCCCGGCCGCGACATCAAGGTGCAGGCGTGGTACCAGGGCGGCATCTCCGTGTTCGACTTCACTGACCCGGCCAACCCGTACGAGATCGCGTTCCATGACCGCGGTCCGCTGGACGCCGACGAGATGGTCATGGCCGGCAGCTGGTCCGCGTACTGGTACAACGGCGTCATCGTCAGCAGTGAGATCGCCCGCGGGCTGGACATCCTCGAACTGGTGCCCAGCGAGCACCTGACGCAGAACGAAATTGACGCGGCGAACTCGGTGCGCCTGGCGGAGTTCAACCCGCAGGGTCAGCCGCGGTTCACGTGGGCGCCCAGCTTCGCCGTGGCACGCTCATACGTGGATCAGCTGGAGCGGTCACGGGGGCTCTCCGCCAGCGAACTGGCCGCGGCGCGCAGCGCGCTGGCGGCCGCGGAGCAGGCCAGCGGGGCCGCCCGCCGGGAAGCCCTGACGCGCCTCGCCGGCGAGATGGACGGCCGGGTGGCCGGCTCGGCTGACGCAGCGAAGGTGCGCATGCTGGCTGGCGCGCTCCGGGACCTGGCCGGCGCCACGGAGTAGTCCGGCAGTGCGACGTCGTCGGCTGGCGCGCAGCGTTGCAGCCGGCGACGTCGAGTCCACCACCAACTCCGCAGCAGGAGGACAGCATGGCTCGACAGTTCCGGAACCTGGTATTCGAGGGCGGCGGTGTGAAGGGCATCGCCTATGTCGGCGCCATGCAGGTCCTCGAGCAGCGCGGCCACCTGACGGACATCCGGCGGGTGGGCGGCACCAGTGCCGGTGCCATCAACGCGCTCATCGTGTCCCTGGGCTACAGCAACGCCGAGCAGCTCGACCTGCTGAACTCGGTGGACTTCCGCAGGTTCATGGACAACTCGTTCGGCGTGTTCCGTGACACGAAGCGCCTGCTCAACGAGTTCGGCTGGAACAAGGGCGATTTCTTCCGGGGCTGGGCCGGCGACCTGATCACGGCGAAGCTCGGATCGCGCCGGGCGACGTTCGCCGACCTGCGGGACGCCGGCCTGCCCGAGCTGTACGTCGTCGGCACCAACCTGTCCACCGGCTACGCGGAGGTCTTCTCGGCGGAGCGGCATGAGGCGATGCCGCTGGCGGAGGCACTGCGCATCTCCATGTCGATCCCCCTCTTCTTCGCCGCCGTCCGTCACGGCGCCCGCAATGACGTCTACGTGGATGGCGGCGTGCAGCTCAACTATCCCGTCAAGCTGTTCGACCGGCTGAAGTACATCGATGCCGGGGAGCCGGACGCCGTCCGTCGCACAGGGTACTACGACCAGGAGAACGAGGCCTTCCTCCGGGCGCGGCCGAACAGCAGTCCGTACGTGTACAACCGCCAGACGCTGGGGCTGCGCCTGGACACGCAGGACGAGATCGGGCTGTACCGCTATGACGAGCCGCTGGACGGCAAGCCCATCACCCGCCTCGACCATTACGCGCGCTCGCTGATGCAGGCACTGATGAATGCGCAGGAGCATGTCCACCTGCACGGCGATGACTGGCAGCGCACCGTCTACATCAACACACTGGACGTGCGCACCACGGACTTCGACATCACCGACTCGAAGAAGCTGGCGCTGCTGCAGGAGGGCGTGAACGGTGCGCAGACCTACTTCAGGTGGTTCGACGACCCGGCGGAGAAGCCGGTGAACCGGGTGCGCCGGCCGGGCGAGCCGCTGGGCACGCCGGTGGAGGTGCGACTGTAGGCCGGTCAGGACGTCAGGCGGTTCACCAGCGTGGCCCCGTCGCGGAGGTCCTCGGCGAAGCCGTCGGCGCCCACGTCCCGCCAGATTCGCGGGCGGCCCCGGAAGGCGCCGCCGCCCACGACAATCCGCATGTCGGCAGGGAACCGTGTGCGCATCTCCTCTACCAGCTGCCCCACCCGCGGCAGGCTGAACAGCATGGTGGCGGAGATGCCGACGACGCGCGGTTCGTGCTCCTCGATGGCGCCCAGGACATCCCTGTGGGGCAACTGCGTGCCCAGGAAGCGCACGTTCCACCCGGCGGCCTCCAGCACGTCGGCCACCATGTTGGCGCCCAGCTGGTGTAACTCCCCTTCCACACCCGTGACAATGGCGTTGCCGCGCACGGCGGCCGGGATGGAAAGGCGCCCGTACAGCTGGCTCACGACATACTGCGTGATGGCGGTGGCCATGTGCTCCCGGGCGACGCTGATCTGGTTGCGCTCCCAGAGACGGCCGATGGCGTACTGCGTTGGCTGCAGCAGGTCGCAGTAGATGTCGGCCACGCTCGCGCCGCGCTGGAGTGGCTCGAGGGCCGCAACGAGGGCCGTCCTGCGCTCGCCGGCAAGGACCGCCTGCAGGTACAGGCTGCGATCGTCGTCATTCACTGCTTCGACTGGCGATGTTGCAGCCCGTTCCGGCCGGGATGCACTGGACGCACGGTCGCCTGTCCCGGCGGCCGTCGCGCTGGCGGGTGTGCCGGTGTCGGCGTCGCGGATGGCGGCGCAGCCGGTGTTCACGACATCGCGTATCAGGGCTGCCGCAGGCGGATCCACCATGCGGGCAATGTGATCACGGACCTCTTCCAGGCTCTGGATGAGGAGGGTGGAAGACATGGCGCGGGACTGGAGTACGCCCGCTGACCAGCGCGCGTACTCGCGGAACGCGTCCGTGTCGCCACTCTGGATGGCGCCTGCAAGGAAGGAGATGTGGGAGCGCACGTCCTCGACGCCGCGTGTCCAGGCTTCATCGCCGAAATGGCGCTGCCACTCGGGGTGGCGCTCGAGGAACTCGGCGGTGACCTGCTGGGCCACCTCGTCCTGCTGCGCGGTCAGCAGGGTAGCGAGGGCGAGGCGGTCCGGCCTTGTTTGCGGGTCCCGAGGGGACGCCGTCACGGGTTCTCCTGCAGCCCGAACTCGTCCATGACCCGTTCGTGGCAGTCAGGACAGTAGCCGTGGCTCACGAAGATGCTGTTCTGCCTGAGGTAGTCCACCACGGACTGCCAGCGGGTCTCATGCCCCTTCACATGGCCGCAGCCCATGCAGACCGGCAGCACCTCCTGGATCTTCTGCAGGTGCCAGTACGACGTACGCAGCTCCTCCAGCGCAGCCTCGAGGTCGCCGCGCGTGCGCTCCAGTTCCCGGGAGCGACGGGAGAGTTCACGGGTCAGCGTGGCGAACTCGTTGTTGACGCGGAGCAGTTCCTCGGCGGCGGTGCTGTTGTCGCCGGTGTCAGATTCGCCGATGATGCGCAGCCCGGTGCCCAGGCGCAGGATCATGCAGCGTAGAGTACGGGGCGAGTCGCCTCGCGCCACGAAATTCAGGTAGTGCGGCCCGTCGGGCGGGCGGTCCCCGGCCAGCCAGCCGCTGATGGTGGCCGCGTCAGGTTCCGTCACGAAGCGGGACACCTGCTGGTCGATGACTTCGGGGGACGCAAGATCCAGCAGGTTGAGCATGCTGCCGTTGGCGAACATGACGTCGCCCTGTTCATCCACCTCCAGGTACGTCACCGTCTGCAGGGCGTTGCAGATGTGCAGGAGTTCATCCGCGTCTCCACCCTCTGCCAGGTCCAGGTCCTGCCCGTTCCGTACCCCCGCCATTCGCCAGAACTCCGTCCGTGCTGGTCCTCACCTTCCCCAACGCCCGCCGCGTCCGCGTCAGTAATCTGGCGGCATGGACGCTGTCGGACCAGATGACCGCCGGGCGGCGCGCGCCCGGTCAGCTGGCCTTGCGGGAAGCCGACCGCATCGTGGAGTATGCCGGAAGTACGCACTGGTCTGGTGGGCGTTACGCCGACGGATGGCGGATCGCCGTGCTCAGCATCCGCAGCGACGCTCCATAACCTCAGAGGAACCGCATCATGCTCAGGGAAATTCTGTTCGCCGACCTGGAACCCGAGATCGCATCCACCCGGCGGGTACTTGACCGGCTGCCCGACGACCGGTTCGGCTGGCGTCCGCACGACAGGTCCTGGACGCTGGGCGAACTGGCCACACACATCACGAACCTGCTGCAGTGGCAACTGCTCATCATCGGGCAGGACGAACTGGACCTGGCCGCGCCGCAGCCGCCCCGCAACGCGCTGCCGGACAGGGTCGCCGTCCTGGAGGAATATGACGCCAGTGCAGCCGCATTGCGCGCCGCGGTGGGCAGGCTCGATGACGACCGGTTGCGGGCGGACTGGACGCTGCGGGCGGGGGACCACGTGATATCCCGGCAGCCTCGCGCCGTGTCCCTGCGCATGTTCGGTGTCAGTCACATGATCCATCATCGCGGCCAGCTCGGCGTGTACCTGCGGCTGCTGGACGTGGCCGTGCCCGGCGTGTATGGGCCAACCGCGGACGACGCGGCGCAATAGCGCGTCAGGGCGGCGCATTGCGGCATGGCATGGCGCAGGACCGCGGTGGCGTGCTGGCGCATGTGCCCATCGTCGCATGCGCAGTGGCGCGTTTCGTATCGGAGCGGCCATGGGCGAGGCGGGGCGCGCGGCGCGTTCAGCGGGGCGCGTTGGCCAGCGCCGGAATTCTGCCGCAGGCTCGACAATCCAGGCCGTCAGGCGTGTACTTTGTCGACCCTGCGGCAGATTTGGGGCCTCCAGGGGCCGGTTTCACGAGCTGCTTCCGCCTCCGCGCCCGTCCGGGACCTCGCGCTCTCCGAGCAGTCCGAGTCGTCCGAGCCCGCCGCCGTCAGGCCCCCGGCATCGCCCCGCTCCGCGCCAGCAACACAACGATGAATACGACGTAGCCGCCCACCAGCAGCACGCCTTCCCACCGTTCCAGCCGGAACCGGGTCCACGCCAGTGGCAGGAGCAGCAGGCTGACGACGATCATGACGGGCAGCTCGAAGCGCAGCATGCCGGGGGAGACGGCGAGGGGTCGGAGCAGGGCGGCGGGGCCGAGGACGCCCAGGATGTTGAGGACGTTGGAGCCGACGGCGTTGCCCACGGCGATGTCTGCTTCCTTCCGGAACGCGGCCAGCACCGACGTCGCGAGCTCGGGGAGTGAGGTACCGATGGCGACGACGGTGAGCCCCACCACGAGTTCGCTGAGGCCGATGCGCGTGGCGAAGAAGGTGGCGGCGCCGACGAGCAGGTGTGCGCCGCCGGCCAGCAGCACGAGCCCGACAAAGACCAGGCCCGTGTTCCACAGGCGGGACTCTTCGGAGCAGCAACCCCGTTCCTCCTGGTGCTGCTCGAACTCCGCCTCCACTTCCGGCAGTTCATCGTCGGTGGAGCGAAGCAGGTAAGTGAAGTAGCCCACCAGCGCCAGCAGCAGGATCCCGCCGCCGGCGCGGCCCAGCCAGCCGTCGCGCACCATGAACGTGAAGATGAGGGTCGCGGCGATCATGAGGGGGATGCCGCGGCTGAGCAGCCGCGCCCGCACCGCGATGGGGTAGATGACCGCCGAGATGCCCAGGATCAGGGCGATGTTGCTGATGTTGGAGCCGATGACGTTGCCGACGGTGAGGTCCGCCTGCCCTCGCAGGACTGCCAGTATGCTGACCACCAGTTCCGGCGCCGAGGTGCCGATGGCGACGACGGTGAGTCCCACCACCAGCGCGCTCATGCCGAAGGAGCGGGCCAGCCGGCCCGCCCCCCGCACCAGCCACTCGGCGCCGAAATAGAGGATGACGATCCCCACCGCGAACAACCCACCCTGCAGCAGCATGCCCGCTGCTCATGGCAACGATGGGGCCAGCGCCGCCGCGGCGGCGCCGGCCCGGGTGCTACCGCCGGATCCAGACGGGGTTGCGTCCTCCTGTCGGGACCACCACCCGCCATCCGCCCTGGCCACCGGACATGGTGGCCAGCGGGAAGATGACGATGGCGCTGTGGCCGGGGCCGTCG
This sequence comes from Longimicrobiales bacterium, assembly GCA_035461245.1. Taxonomy (GTDB): domain Bacteria; phylum Gemmatimonadota; class Gemmatimonadetes; order Longimicrobiales; family RSA9; genus SH-MAG3. The sequence goes on from DATHVP010000076.1 coordinate 22,154, forward strand.
GACACGGAGTAGGTCAGCCACGTGCCATCGGGCGACCATGACGGCGTGTAGCCCTGGCCCGGCCAGTTGATCCAGCCGAGCTGCGTGCCGTCGCCGGCCATGACGTCAATGAACTCGCCGTACTGGCTGTGGGCGCGGCGCAGGGCGATGAGGGTGCCCAGCGGCGAGACCTCCGCCTCGTAGTCGCGCCACATGCTGCCGTCCGTCAGTTCCCGCCAGTCGCTGCCGTCGGCCGCGACGCTGACCAGCCGGTAGGGCCGCGGGTTGAGCAGCTCGAAGCCCCAGCTGAAGACAACGCGCCCGGCGGGCGTCCATGACGGCCGTTCCGCCGCGACCCGGCCCGCACCGCTGCGGCTGCTGTTGCGTGACACGTTCACCGGGTTCGTGCCATCGGCGTTCACCACCCAGACGTCCGAGAAGCCGTCCCGGTCGCTGCGGAACGCGATGCGGCTGCCGTCCCGGGACCACACCGGCTGGTCGTCGGTCCCGGCGTGCGACGTGAGCTGCCGCAGGTTCGTGCCGTCCCGGTTCACGATGAAGATGTTGCGGTCGCCGCCGCTGTTCAGGCCGACGAAGGCGATCCTGGAGCCGTCGGGCGAGGCCGCGGGATCGGTGGCCCAGGTGCCGGCGGGCAGCAGGCGCCGGGGCGCGGCGTCGGGCCCGGGCGTCAGCAGCCAGAGTTCCGAGTAGCCGCCGTGCGTGCCCTCGTACAGCAGGTCCCACGGCAGCGGGTGGTAGACCTCCATGTGGCGGACCGCTGAACGGCCGCTGATGACGGCCTCGATGGTGGCGAAGCCGGAGCTCAGGGCCCGCACACGGCCCGTCGAGTCCACCGTCGCAACGGACGCCTGGCTGCTCTGCCACGTCACCTTGCGACCGGTGACGGGCCGGTTCTGCTCGTCGTACGCCGTGGCCGTGAGCTGCATCGCCTGCCCCGGCCAGAGGGCGATGTCCTGCTGCTCGATGCGCACGCTCCAGACGCCCGGCACGATGCGGAACGCAACACCTGCCGACATGCCGGCGCCCGGATTGAACACCCTGACCTCCCGCGTTCCTGACGTGCCCAGGTCGCCCGGCCACAGCAGCATGCGCAGTTCCGTGGCGCTGACATACTCCGTGGGCCGGCTGGACGAGTTCAGGAACGCCCCCGTGTTCGCCGTGAACCCCGCGCCGCGGATGGTGATCTCGAAGCCGGCGGGACTGCTGTCCGCCGAGTCCGGCGTGATCTCGCTGATGGTGGGCAGCGGGCCCTGGGGTGCCGTGACGGTGACGACGACGTAGCCCGTGACGCCGCCGTCGGTGGCCGCCGCGATGGTGGCCGTGCCGGCTGCGACGCCGGTGACGACGCCCTGCTGGGTCACCGTGGCCGTCGCGGTGTGACCTGATGACCATGTCACCGGCGTATGTACGACGCCGCCCGCGGCGCTGCGGGGCGTGGCCGCCAGCGCCACGGTCTGGCCGACGGCAACACTGGCGGTGCCGGGCTGCATGTCCACGTACGCCACGCCGCCCCCACTGACGACGAAGGGCAGTGTCCCGCTCGTGCCGCCGCCCGGCGCGCTGTTGCGCACACCGACCTCGTAACTGCCCGCCGTCGCCAGGTCAGAGGACGGGATGGCGGCCCGAAGCTCCTGCGCGCTGACGAACTGGGTCGTCCGCGCCGCGCCGTTCCAGAGCACCTGCGCGTCGGCGGCGAAGCCGGTGCCCGTGACCACCAGCGTGAGGCCCTGTGAACCCGCCGCCGCGGACCCCGGCGCCAGCGCCGCCACCACCGGCAGCGGGTTGCGCACCTCCACCGTGGCCACGCCCGTCTTGCCGTGGGTGCCGGCATTGATCTCCGCCAACCCGGCCTTCAGGCCGGCCACCCTCGCCGTGCCGCCGCTGGCCAGGACCGTGGCAACCTGCGGCTGCCGGCTCTGCCACTCCAGTTGCACGTCCGTGCGCGGCTGGCCGCCGGGGCCCTTTGCCACCGCGCTCATCTCCACCGTGTCGCCCACGACGAGCACCGCCTGGAGCGGCGTCAGCTCCACGACGTGCACGACGTCGTCCGGGCCCTGGCCGTCGTCGCACGCCGCCAGCAGCAGCAGCGTCGAGATGAGGCCCATCCTGCGCCGGCGCACCGCCGGCCGATGCCGCGCATGGGCGCGACCCCTGTATGCGTTCAGTCCTGACATTGTTGCCTGTCCTTTCCGTCTGATGTGCGCCGCTGCGGACGGCGTCGATGACTGACGGGAAGGTGGGCGCGGGCGCTTATCGCCCGCTTAAATCAGCCTGCTGGCTGCTGGCGGGAAGTGGGGCGGGCCTCGTAGCTTGCGCGCGGCGGATGGCGATGAGCAGCACCCCGTCAGGTCCCAGGTCTCCTCCCGATGGTCGAGTCCCCATGAGGCACCAACATTTCCCGGTCATTATTGCCACGGTCGTCGCAACGCTGATACTGGCGCCACCGGTCACGGGGCAGGTGGCCGATCCCGGCCCGCCCGCCGGAACGGCCGACCCCGTCCTCCAGGTTACGCTGGAGCGGCTGGTGGACGGCTTCGGCGGCGACGCGGGGATCTACGTCCGGCACCTCGGCACCGGCGCCACGGCTGCCATACGTGCGGACGAGACGTTCCCCACGGCGAGCCTCATCAAGATCCCGCTGCTGCTGGGCCTGTTCGACCAGGTGGAGCGCCGGGTGCTGGACCTCGACGCGCGCGTGGCGTATCCGGACACGCTGACTTACGCGTACACGGAAGCCACCGACGTCGTCGGCTACATGCAGCCGGGGGACACGCTGCCCCTGTCCCAGCTCGCGTTCCTCATGCTGGCCACCAGTGACAACCTGGCCAGCCTGTGGATCCAGGCCATGGTGGGCGGCGGCGCGGTGGTGAACGAGTGGCTGGCGATGTCGGGTCTGCGCCACACCCGTGTCAATTCCAGGACACCGGGCCGGGATGAGGCGCGGAGCGAATTCGGATGGGGCCAGACCTCGCCCCGGGAGATGGCGGAACTCCTGGTCATGATCCGGGAGGGCAGGGCGGTGAGTGAGCGGGCATCGGAGCGCATGTACCGGCTGCTCACCAACAGCTACTGGGACCGGGAAGCGCTGTCGCAGATTCCGCCGACCGTGCAGGCGGCGTCGAAGCAGGGCTTTGTGTCCCGGTCCCGGTCGGAGGTGGTGCTGGTGAACGGGCCGTCAGGGGACTTCGTCGTCGCCATCTTCACGAAGAACCAGGCGGACACGAGTTACGACGTTGACAACGAGGGATTCCGGCTCATCCGTCGGGTCGCACGGGCGGTGTATGAGCACTTCGAGCCGGCGGACCCGTGGCGCCCGGCGCGCGACGAATGATGGCAGCCGCGGCGGCACGCCCCTCGCATGAGTAGTTGAAGGAACCGACCAGGAAGGGTAGTAACGGCATGGAAGTACGGGAAGCACGGGAAATACGGGAAGAACTGGTCAATGCGGCGACGCACGGCCTGGGCATCGTGCTCACGCTGGCGGGCGGGGCGCTGCTGCTCACGCTGGCTGCGGTGCGCGGCTCGGCGTGGGAACTTACCGGCGTGGCCATTTTCGTCGCGACGCTGTTCCTCCTGTACGCTGCGTCCACGTGCTATCACGCCGTGCGGGCGAACGCGCTCAAGCGACGTCTTCGCGTCCTCGACCACTGTGCCATCTACCTGCTCATTGCCGGGACATTTACGCCCTTCGCGCTGGGCCCCATGCGCGGGGTGGCCGGCCTGTCCATGCTGGCCGTCCTCTGGGTGCTGGCCTGCGCCGGCGTGGTCTTCAAGCTGTTCCTGACCGGGCGGTACGACCGGCTGTCCACGGCGACATACGTCGCCATGGGCTGGCTGGCGGGGCTGGCGGCCGTGCCGGCTGCTGAGGCGCTCAAGCCCGCGACGCTGGCATGGCTCGTCGCCGGCGGCATCGTGTACACGGCGGGTACCGCGTTCTACCACGCCCGGCGCCTGCCCTATGCCCACGGACTGTGGCACCTGTTCGTGCTGGCTGGCAGTGCCTGCCATCTCACGGCCGTGGGCGTCCAGTTGTAGCGCCTTCGGCGCCAGGCCGCCGGGACCGTGCCCCCCCCTTCCGCCACGCATCCTTCGCGCGGCCTTAGCGAAGCGGCCTCCACCACGATATCTTGGACGTATCGAACAATCGCAGATCATCCCGGAGTGGAGCCGTTATGGCGAAGAGACAGCAGACGTTCCAGCGCGCGGCGCGCAAGCGCAAGGCGGCACAGCGACTGAAGGCGGCGGTCCGGCGCGAGGGCGAGGACGGGACGTCGCAGGAGCCGGTCCAGGAGGAGGCGGCCACGCCGGCAAAGAAGTCCCGGTCGGCGAAGAAGTCGGAACCGGCGCAGGCCGCGGAAGGCGGCGCCGAGGGCTGACGCCCCCCGTCGCGGATGGCGCCCGCTACCTGACGGGTGTCGTCCGCTTCCAGGGCACAGCCCATCCAGCCACAGGAGGCGTGAGATGACGTGGAGGCGTCGAATGAAGCTGCTTCGGGTCGTCATCCTGGCGGCGGCATCTGCTGTTGCCGGCACCGCCTGCTCCGACCCGGGGACGGGCCCTGGCGCCGACCCGCCGGAGTACCTGCTGTTCCTGTCCACCCGGGGCGGTGCGACGGATGACCTGGACCGTCCGCTGCGGGACATTTTCCGTGCCAATACCGATGGCTCGGGCGCGGTCAACCTGACGGGCCAGCCGACGCTGAACTACGTCCACGCGAGCGTATCGCCTGACGGGCGCCGCGTGGCGTTTGCCAGTGACCGGGACGGCTGCGACATCTGGGTCATGGACACCAGCGGCGCGAACCTCACGCGCCTGACGGGTCCGGGCGAAGGCTGCCATGGGTGGCCCCGCTGGTCGCCGGACGGCGGCATGCTGGCGTTCGCGTCAAACCGGGACGGCCGCAGCCAGGGTCAGCACGGGGGCCTGTACGACGTGTGGGTCATGAACGCCGACGGCAGCAACGCCCGCAACATCTCCGCTGCCTCCACGGACGTGCTGGGATCGGTTGTGCAGGTCGTCGGCTGGACGCCAGCGGGCGAAATCATGTTCGAGACGTATGGCCTGCCGGACGGCGATACGGACCGCCGCGTCTTTACCTTGCGCACCGACGGCACCGGCCGGCGGGCACTGCTGTTGCCCGGCGACCATTCGCCGGCGTGGTCGCCGGACGGCTCCAGGATCGTCTTCATCAGTGTGCGCGACGGCTTCAGCCGGCTCTATGTCATGGACGCCGACGGCTTCGGTGAGATGCCCCTCACCGACCACGATGGCGACGACCGGCTGCCCGGCGGCTGCTGCCGCCTCTCGGCCATGGGCTTTGACGTGGACCCCTGGTCCCCGGACGGCCGGCTGGTGGCCTTCGAGCGGTTCGCCGGCTCTGCGGAGCCGGGAACGGTCCATACGGTGGACGTGGCAACCGGCCAGATCCGCAAGTTCACGAATTTCCCCGCCAGTTTCGATGGCTGGTCGCCCAGCGGCCGGCACATGGCGTACACGCGACGGTCCGTGGACGCCTCGGACATCTTCGTTGTCGGCACCGACGGCTCGAACCCGACCAACGTCACGAACAGCGCGCACGACGACACGGACGCGCTCTGGGTCCGGCACTGACGCCCGGGCCCCGCTGCCGGCGCATGCCGGCGGCATACCGTTACAAGAGGAAGACCATGAGTGCTCACCGTCGTCCGGTTGCGCTGTCGCTGTGTTGCGCTGCCGCCCTCGTGACCGCGTGCGCCACCGCGCCCGCGCCGGCCAGCCAGGCCCCGGCAGCCCCGCCGCCCGCCACCACCGCCAACCCGGCCCAGGCGCCAGGCGTCACGCAGCCACAGTCGGCCCCCACGGGCGCAGTACCGGGGGCCCCCGCCGGCCGGCTGGAGTACGACCGCCCGGCGCAGGGCCGGCTCACGGAGTCCGCGCCCGTAGCGGACGAGTTCCCCTACAACGACTGGGTCTTCACCGGCAGCGCTGGCGAACGCGTGGTGATCGAGTTGCGTTCGCGGGACTTCGACACGTTCGCCATGGTCGGCGTCATGCACGACGGCGAGTTCGTGGACCACGCCATGAACGACGATGGCTATGCTGACACCTTCGATTCCCGGATCGTGCTTCCCATCCTCGAGGCGCGCGAGTATGTGGTCCGCGTCCAGTCCCTGGACGGTGACGAGTTCGGTGCGTACTCATTGCTCCTGACGAGGTCCGCGCTGCCGGCCGTGCGGCCGCTGACGCCGGGTACGACCATTGAAGGCCGGTTCGACCTGGAGTCGCCCAGCTTCAGTGACGGTGAGTACTATGAGTTGTGGTCGTTCCAGGCGCGGCCGGGCCAGCGATACACGGTCGACCTGCGCTCCGACGACTTCGACACCTTCCTCAGCCTCGGCCTGTGGGCTGATGGCAATTTCCAGGACCTGGCCGATGACGACGATGGTGGCGACGGCACCAACTCGCTGATCCGGGACTGGGAGCCGCCGCAGAGTGGCACGTATGTCATCCTCGTGGAATCCTACGACGGCGGCGAAGGCCGGTATACGCTGCGGGTCACGAGCGGCGAACGTTGACGGGCCGCGGCCGCGTCCGGCGTCGCCGTGCGACGCCGGACGCACGCGTTACAGGTCGTCCGGCGCCTCCAGCACGATGAATCGCACGTTGTCCTTCCCGATCTCCCGGTACCACGCAATGAGCTCGGTGATACGGTCCGGCGGCAGTACGCCCCGGGCGCCCTGGAACGTGCGCGTGATGCGCAGCTCATTGCCCACCTGGTGGTACTCCGAGGCGTAGTGGCCGAACGCGCTGGTGGCTGACACGGCGCTGGGCAGGCGCGCGGTCCAGCCGGCGGGCAACTCCACGACGAGCTCGGCGGTGCCCACGGTCGGCCCGATGACCTGCGAGACGTCAATGGGGAACCGTCGCGGGTCCCGGCTGGCCAGTTCGTCAGCGGCGTTCAGGAACCCTTCCATGCTGCCGAACGGGAACTGAAAGATGCGCATGCCGGCGGTCTCGGAAACGGCCTGCCCGTCAATGATGTTGAGCGTGACCCGGGCCTCCGCCTGGAGGTCCTTGCCGTCGAACAGCACGAGGGAATCGCCGGACGCGCCGGTGAAGTAGTTGGTGGCGAGGTTGCGTGTCATCTGGGCGCGCTGCGTCGAGTCCATGCGCGTCATGAACGCCTCCCGCAGGGACATCTCGAAGATGCCCGACCCGCTCTCCTCATACGTGCCGGAAAAGAGGCCGTCCTCGGAGACGCGGCCGGCGATGCGCGTCAGCGTCGCGTTCCGCTCCACGGGGTCCATGGGCATGCGGATCTCCTCGGCGGAGCCGTCGCCCCGGACGAGGACGCCGTACTCGCCCTGCAGGTCGTAGGGCAGCATGCCGTAGGGCGTGATCTCGGACGTGAGGTCGGTGTAGGTGTAGCCGTCCGGCGTGCGCACGGCGGCTATGAGGTGGTCGAACTGGCTGATGGACGGCAGCTCGGGCGTCACGCCGCCGCCGGAGTTGACGAGCACGGGATACGCCTCGATGCCCATGTGCCGGAGTGCGGCAATGAACAGCGTCGCCTTGTCCTTGCAGTCGCCGAACCCCGTCTTCAGCAGTTCCGCCGGCGCGCGCGGCTGGTAGCCGCCCAGGCCCAGGGACACGGACACGTAGCGGATGTCCTGGGCGACCCAGCGGTGCACCGCGCGGATGGTGTCCTCCCGGGACGGCGCATTGGCCGTGACCTCGGCGAGCTTCGCCAGCACGTCGGGCGTCAGCGCGTACCGGTCGGCGGCCAGGCCGTGGTACCAGGAGGTGACGTCGGACCACTGGCCCGGTGACGACAGCTCGATGGACATGATCACGTCATTGGAATCGGCGGCGAACGGCTCCGTCCGCACGCGCGGCAGGTCACCCACCGCCCACGTCGTCACGCGACGTCCGTTCACCACCTCCGTCTTCGGCTGGAAGCCCAGGTTCTTCTCCACCACCGGCGGCGCCGGCATGTCCGCCGGTACGTCCAGGACCAGGCGGGAGCGCTGCACCTGCGTGCCCATGGAGACCAGCCAGAACTGGTGGAAATCGCCAGTGCGGTACGGCTTCAGCTCTTCCCGCGTGTAGCTGTAGTCCACGATGGTGCCGGGCGCCACGCCGCTCAGCGACGCGCGGATCACGCGCCGCTCCGTGTAGATGGGCGAACGCATGGCCGCCGGCACGTCCGACTCCTGCACCAGCGTCGGCTCCTCGCTGATGACCGTGCCGTCCGGGCGCAGCACCCGGATCCAGTTGATGGTCAGCTTCTCGTGGTCCGGCGCGAAGCCGAAGCTGTGCTCGCTCCAGCCCTCCACCGCATCGTCCTTCAGGATCTGGACGACGTAGCGGAACGTCCGCGTGCCGGTGCCGTCGGCCTCGTAGCGGAGCACGCCGTCGTCCAGCAGGATGACCGTGCTCTCGTCCGGGTGGTCCGCAGGGTCCACCACCAGGCTGTAGATGGTATCGTTGCTCACCGACGGGTCGCCCTGGGAGGTGATCACGGGCGCCTGGGCGTGAGCCGCGGCGGACATCACGACGGATGCGACGCACGGCAGCGTCAGGGACAACAGCAGGGTCGCGGCGGCGCGCGCATGCGCCGGGGAAGCAGGGCTGGGCATGGGGATCCGTATGCTGGTGGGACGGCATGCGCCGGCGGCGGGCAGGCACGGCCGCGGGCAATGATGTTGATGCAAGATTGCCCGCCGACAGCGCTGGTGGCAATGATTCTCTTTACGCAGGCGCGGCCGCGCTGGGTTGCGGTCGGGCTAATATGCTGCGACATCGGGACTTGGCGATCCGGGCCGATGGGGGGGGTAGCCGCCGCGTCGCCCCCGGCGTGGGTCGATTCCGGGACCTCCCGTTCGATTATTCCATGACAGCACGCGACACATTGCCATCGGAGGAGGAACATGCGGTTCATGATCATCGTGAAGGCGACGGAGGCGTCAGAGGCGGGGGTGATGCCGACGGAGGAGCAGCTCGCGGAGATGGGCGCCTACCACCAGGAGCTGGCAGATGCCGGTGTGCTCCTGGACGGGTCGGGCCTGAAGCCGTCATCTACGGGGTGGCGGGTGCAGTACTCGGGAGATACCCGGACCGTTACTGACGGGCCGTTCGCCGAGACGAAGGAGATCATCGCCGGCTATACGCTCATCCAGGTGAACACCAGGGAGGAGGCCATGGAGTGGGTGAGCAGGTTCCCGAACCCCGCCACGCGGGGCAGCGAAGCGGAGATAGAGGTGCGCCAGCTCTTCGAGCTGGAAGACTTCGTACAGGGCCCGGCCATCGCGGCCATGCGTGAGATGGACGGCGACGGAGCCGGCAGCCGATGACGGCGCGCACCCTCCTGGTGGGAGGGGTCGTCGCCGGCCCCTTCTACCTGGGCGTCGCACTGCTGCAGGCGCTGACCCGCGACGGTTTCGACATCACCCGTCACGCCGTCAGCCTCCTCAGCCTGGGCGCCATGGGCTGGGTCCAGGTCGCCAACTTCATCGCTACCGGGCTGCTCGTCCTGGCATGCGCCGTCGGGCTGCGGCGCGTGATGCGCGGCGCCGTCGGGGGCAGCGGTGCCGGCGGGGCAAGCGGGGCCAGAGGCGCCGGCGGGGGCAGCGGGGGCAGCGGGGGCAGCGGGGGCAGCCGAGGCCTTGGCGGCGCCTGGGGCCCGCTCCTCCTGGGCGTATATGGCGTTGCCCTCGTGGCGTCGGGGTTGTTCCCGGCGGACGCCGGGTTCGGGTTTCCCCCCGGAACGCCAGACGGCCCGCCGGCAGCGATGACCACCGCGGGGACGCTCCACTTCACGGTCGGTGGCATCGGGTTCATGGCGCTCATTGGCGCGTGCATGGTCCTGGCCCGGCGGTATTCGGTGGAGGGCGCCCGTGGCATGGCGTTGTTCTCCGCAGTGACCGGCTTCGCGTTCCTGGCGGCGTTCATGGGCATCGCGTCGGGCCCGCCCCGACCTGCCACCGTGCTTGGCCTGTGGCTGGGGCTGACCCTGACCTGGGTCTGGCTGGCCATGGTGGCGTGGCGTGCGCGGTCCGCTTCCGTGGCCGTGGGCGAGGGGGCGGCGGACGAGGGAGCGGCGGACGAGGGAGCGGCGGGAAACGGAGCGCCCCCAGCGATTGCCCGAAACCCCTGAGCAGGGGGCCTGGCCGCCCCTGGCCGGGTTTTCGGACACTGGCTGCGTCGTGAACCGTGCGACGTCGTGGCTCAGGCCCGCGTCCCCTCCTATCTTGCACCCCGGATCCACGACCTCACGGGATGGGACGGGCCCATGTGCAGACGAGTCGAATGCAGACGGTGTGGCAAGCCCACCTGGGCCGGGTGCGGGCTGCATATCGAGCAGGTCCTTGCCGGCGTGCCGGAGGAAGAGCGCTGCACATGTGTGCGCGAGAACCCGTGGTGGCGGCGCATCTTCACATTCAGTCGTGAATAGCGGCCGGCCGTGACGCGCCTGATGCGCGCGGCCCGCATCGCCGCCGCGACTCTCGGCGCCGTAATCCTCACCGCCTGCGCAGGCGAGGGGGGCGAGGTGGCGGAGAAGCCGGGTGCCGTGTCCGACACCGTCGGGCCATCGCCGGCTACGTCTTCGCCCGCCGCGTCTTCGCCCGCCGCGCCGTCTGACTCCAAACCCACCATCACGCCCGACGGCATCGGCGCTGCGCAGGCTGGTCGCACCCTCGCCGAGATCCGTGCGTCGCTGGAGCCGGGATGGCGGCTGGGCGAGATCGACAGCTTCTTCATGGTCGACCTGGCGGCGATCCCTGTCATCCACGGACTGGACACGCTGTATCACCTGGTCTATCCCGCGGACGAGGAGCCCGCGGACACGACGGTGCCGCTCCTCGTGGTCACCGACCACCCCCGCGTGCGCACGGCGGAGGGCGTCGGGCCGGGGACCAGCCTCGCCGAGGCCGCCGCGGCCTGGGGCGCGCCACGTCTGTCGTACAGCGTGCACGACGAGATGCGCGAGTACGCGAGATTCCCGCGCTACACGCACGCCCATGTGCACTTCCGGCTGGCGCCGGGCGAACGCGAGTTCCTGGTGGGCCGGTATGAGCCTGGCGTCGAGTACGGCGAGACGGATACCTACGACGAAGGCGGCCACATCATGATGGTGATGATCGAGCTGCGTCGCGTGGGCATGGCACCTGCCGCTTCTCACCTGCCCGGCCACTAGGCGGACGCAATGTGCCCGCACCGGCTGGCGCTCATGAGCGGGATAGCCGCGCTGGTGGCGCTGTGGCTGGCCCGCCGACCCGCGCCACCACCCCGGTCGACACCTTCCTGATCTGGACGCGCGCCCGCCCGGCCGCTATGCTGCCCCGGAGCGTCGCCAGCCCGTAGTACGTCGCCCGTAGTAGCTCGCCGGTATCAAGCCTGTATGAAGTCGCACGTATCAAGTCGCCCATAGTACGTCGCCCGATCACGTCGCTCCCGGAGTCCCACATGGTCCGTGCAGCCCGTTCCCGCCCAGCCGCGCTCCTCGGCGCCGCACTCCTCGTGCTCGCCACAACCGCGTCGCTGAGCGCCCAGGCGACGGCTCGCGACTACGGCCTCACGGTGACGCCCCGGGAAGGCTACGTCACGCTGAGCTGGCAGCCGGTGGCAGGAGCAGACGCGTACGAGATCGCCCGCTCGGACGACGGCGGCGAGATGACGGTCGTCGGGGTGTGGCGACCGAACCGGCAGGTCAACCAGGGGGCACCGTCGTTCGCCGACGCGGGCTTCGTTGCCGGCCGGTCCTACTCGTGGCGCGTGCGTGCGGTGAACGGCGAGTCGAGCCAGCCATGGTCGGACGCCGTCGTCGCAGTCACCCACCATGCGCCGGGGCCCGAGGCGTTCCACACGGAGTTCGAGGCAGCGGACGGTGCAACGTTCACGTCCCACGAGGCGGAGCTGGAGTGGACGCGTCGCCTGGTGGAGGCGAGTCCGCGGGTGCGCGTGGAGCGCATCGGTCGCACCATCGAGGGCCGCGACATCAACCTCTTCATCATCGGACTGCCAGCGCCGCTGGCGACTGCCGCTGAGATCTCGGCGTCGCCGAGCGTCGGCGCGAACTGCAACATCCACGGCAACGAGCCCAGCGGCCGCGAGGGCTGCTTCATGATGATCCGGGACCTGGCCTTCTCCGAGGAGGCGTGGGTGCTGGACGTGCTGGCCAATGCCACCGTCCTCATCGTGCCGTCCATCAATGGCGACGGTCGCGCGGCCAACACCCGGGGCAACGCCGCCGGCCAGGACCTGAACCGTGACCACGCGAGGCTGACACAGCCGGAAACGCTGGCCTTCGCCGCGTTCCTGCGGGACTACACGCCGGAAGTCATGGTGGACGGCCACGAGTACGGCAACGCCAACACGTGCGACCTGCCGCTCCTCTGGCCCCGGCACAGCAACACCGCGCCGACGGTGCACCACGAGTCGAAGACAGGCTTCATCGAGGGCTGGTTCTACAGGGAAGGCGCCACCGACGGCTGGTGGGCGTGTCCGTACCCGCCCCGCGGCATCGATGGCGCCCAGACGTTCAGCCGCGTGAGCGGCCTCAAGAACATGGTGGTGACGCTGGTGGAGGCGCGCGGGCAGGGCGGGCCGACGCGGCCGGCGGAGGAGGAGCAGGCGGAGAACCGACGTCGCAAGGCATACTCCCAGCTCTGGGCCATCCGCCAGGCGCTGGCCTATCACCGGGCGAACCTGCCGGCGGTCCAGCAGGCCATCGCCGAGGGGCGGGCGTTCCAGGCATCGAACACCGGGCCCGTCGTGTTCCACGGCGACTGGGACGTGGCCGCGTTCCCGGCGCCGCACCCCGGCGACTCGCCGCCGCCGCCGAACCCGCCAGGCCCGGAGCAGATGCTCGATCCGGCGCCGTGCGCGTACTTCATCGACCGAGAGCTGTTCCACCGGCCCCTGGAGGACAGCGAGCGGCTGCCGGCGCACCTGCGCACGTCCGTCGGCCAGCGGCTCGCGGCCCACGGCATTCACGTCGAGGAACGCGACGACGGCTACCTCGTGCCCATGACGCAGCCGCTGCGCGGCCTCATCAACATCGTGCTGGACCCGGACACGCCGCCGTCGCCCATCGTGCCGGCGGAGCGTGTGTTCGATTGTGTCGGGTGACGCGGCCGGCGCCACTCACTCCTTCCTGCGCGGAGGCGTCGTTATGACCGCAGCGCACACCGACGCCGGCAGCCGGATCCTCGTCTCCGGCGCCGTCGCCGGCACGGTCACGAGCTTCGGCTTCACCGTCCTGCACCACGTGCTCATCAGCAACATCTGGTTCTCGGCGCTGCCCATGATGGCTGCCGGCGCAATCTGCGGGCTTTGCCTGGCGTGGTCGTACCGCCTCGTCTTCGCCCGGCACTCCACCGGCGGCTGGCTGCTCTACAACCTCATGTTCGTCGGGCTCTTCATCGTGCTGGGCGGTGTGTCCTTCATGGTGTTCGAACCCATCTACACCATCGCCGGCCTGGTCACCGGCGAGCAGTCGCCGGACGCCCTGCTGGGCCAGGCCATACCGATGAGCGCTCTGTTTGGGGTCGTCGCCGGCGTTGTCATGGCGGGGCTCCGTCGTGCTGACCGGCGGCAGGGCGTGTCACTCGTCATCACGTGCGTGGTTCTCACCGTGCTGCTCGGCCACAACGCCGCTGTCCTTGGCCTCGTGCACATGTCACAGGAGGCAGTGCCGCTCCTGGCCCAGTTCTACGGACTCATCGCCGCCATCATGGTGGGCAATGCCACCGCATTCGTTGCCCTCGAGCGGCGGCGCTTCTTCGCCAGGTCAGCGGTGACCGCGCCAGGCCCTGCGGTGCACGGAACCGAGGTCGGAGTGACCGGGCCACTGCCGTAGCTGTTCAACCACGACCACGCCGAGGCGACGAAATACGCGACGTATGGGATCGCAGCCGCCACCGCCGCGGCCTCGCAACGCACTGCTCTGGCACTGGGCGGGGCTCATCACCGATCCCGACGGGCACGTCTGGGTGAGGCCGTGGACGTGGTCGGGGCAGCCTGAGGGACCTGTGTATCGCGTAGATCCGGCGGGCCGCGTGCATCCGGAAACCTTGCCCGCGTTCCCCGGGGCGTTCGGCCGACGGGTGTGTTCTACGCTCGCTCGATCCAACCATCGACGGGCGAGATCGTGCTGATCCGGTACCAGAGACGGAGGTAGGCGTGGCCGCACCCGAGCAACGGGCAGGTGCCACATGACGGACGCAGTCATGCGACGTTGCCTGTCCTGCTACGCGGCGTTCCCGACGAACGCGACGTTCGAGCACGCACCTGTCGGGCTGCGCATGGCGTTCGATCCGGCGCGCGGCCGGCTCTGGCTCATCTGCGGCGCTTGCGCACGCTGGACTCTGGTCCCGTTCGAGGCGCGCTGGGAGGCGCTGGAGGAACTGGAGCGGACGTGCGCGGACCGGGCGCGGCTGCTGAAGCAGGGCGAGAACGTGGGCCTCTACCGCTTCGGCAGGGTCGAGGTCATACGCGTCGGCCGGACGGGGCTGCGCGAGGAGGCGTGGTGGCGCTACGGCCTGGGCTTCCTGTCCCGGGCGGACCGCGCTCGTGGCCTGGTGCGCCGCGGCCGCATCATCCACACGCTCTGGGCGCTGGCCCTCACCGGCGTCCCCATCTGGGGCTTCTACAACGCGAAGGACGCGCTGGCGCGTGCACGACGAAGCCGGTTCGGCGACGTCGCGTGGAAGGGTTACAGTGTGTGCCCGACGTGCGACGGCGTACAGCGTCGCCTGTTGTTCAGTGAGATGGAAGGGCTCGTCGTCGAGGCGGACGGCGGGGTGCTGCACGTGCGGCTGGCGTGTCACCGGTGCGGCGCGGCCGGCACTGGCGGGGCCAGGCGGGGCACCGGCGCCATCGGCCCGGGGAACGCCGCTGTCGCCACTCGCGAGACCGGCGCAACCGGCGCAACCGGCGCAACCGGCGCAACCGGCGCAACCGGCGCAACCGGCGCAACCGGCGCAACCGGCGCAACCGGCGCAACCGG
>DATHVP010000077.1:0-9750 GCA_035461245.1 Longimicrobiales bacterium
CTGCGCGCCGGGTTCCACAAGGAGCGCGCCGCCGATGACGAGGAGCTCAAGGCCGCCGAGATGGAGGCGAAGCGGCTGACCCTCTACTCGTGGCTGGCGTTCCGCTACCCGGACACGTTCCCGGACATGGACGAGTGCATGGCGCAGCGGCGGCTGCTGGACAAGTTCATCGAGCGGAGCCTGGCGGTGAAGGCCGCTGCGCAGCGGCACGTGTGCCGGGTCTGCGGCGAGCGGCTGCCCAAGCGGTGGCGCGGGAACCGGTGCCGGGATTGCCAGCGAGGGCAGCCGGGTGGCAGGCGGCGCAGATGAGCTGGCAGAACAGGGTCTAGGATTCCGGGTTGTCGAACGCGAGAAGGTCGCCCGGCTGGCAGTCCAGTTCCCGACACAGGGCGGCGAGGGTGGAAAAACGGATCGCCCTGGCCTTGCTCGTCTTCAGGATCGACAGGTTCGCCAGCGTGATGCCCACGCGCTCGCTCAACTCTGTCAGCGTCATGCCCCGTTCATCCAGAACACGGTCCAGCGTTACGCGGATCAACACGGCTACACCGTCAGCGCTTGCTCTTCTTCGAGTTCGGCCCCCCGGCGAAAAACCTCGGCCAGCGCGAGTAGCACCAGCCCGAAGAACAGGACCGAGCCGTCTATGGGAAGCCCTGTCGTAACGCGGATGGCATCGCCGATTACGCTGCCCCTGACCGCCATGGACGTGACGAACGCCGCCACCCCTTCGAGCAGCGCGAAGGCCAGTGCAATCAACCCCAGCAATCTCAGCCGATGTGCGTTCGTCGCTTCAAACGGTGCACCTTCCCGAACCCGCTGGAAGATCCGACACAGATGGTGCAGGAACGAGAGCATGAGGGCAGCCATTACCGCCACATACAGCCACAGCATCCCAAAGAGCCACCATGGCAGCGTGGCCACAGGCAGGCGAAGTGACGCGCGCACGTCCTCGACCTCGAGACGGCCGTCCCCCCAACGGGTAAGGACGGTCGTCTCCGAATCCGACAACGTGGTGGGGACTGTCAGCCCGATCACCCAGTCAGGGTTGTCGGCGGCCGCCAGTTTCGCGAGTGGCAGCCCGATCAGCAGGATGGCCGCCAGGACCAGCACGGTGTAATAGGCGAAAGAAACCAGACGGGCCAACCCTCTGACAATCTGCCCCGAACGATGCACGGGCATGGCGTCTCCCAGCGGGCGTGTATTGTTTATCGATAATATCGACTTTCGATAAATCACGCAACGGGACCGTCCCATATGGCGGCCTGCCGGGCGTCAGAGGCAGCCTTCGACGTACTCGATGCTGCGACCGCCAGCGCGCAGGTGAGCGACAACGCCGTCTGTGCCGATCTCGTAGAGGATCCCACGCGCATCGGTGTCTGAGGGCGAGCCCCGCCAGATGGTGATGTATTTCGCGGGCGGTTCCTGGTACTTGTGCGGGACAACGCGCGCCCGGCGGCCGTACCGGGCGAGTATCAGGGAGTCCGGGTCACCCACGGTGAACCCTTCCGGAGTCCGGATCCCGGTGTTCCGGCTCACTGAGATCCGGGTAAGAACGCCGTTCTCGATCATGACGAGCACACCGTTCGGAGCTGAGGCCGGCCGGAACTCATCACAGCTGGCGGGGTCCGGCCCGCCCACGGCGTCGGGGTTGGCGTCCGGCCCGGCGGCGGCGGTGACTTCGGCCAGGGTCATGCCGATGCGCAGGGGGCCCCACCCGTCGTAGGTGATGACGTCCGCACTGGGTTGGGCATCAGCGGGGGGATCAGGAGAGTCGTCGTCGATAGCGGCGCCTGCCGGTCCGGTTCCACCAATGGCGCCGCTGTCCGCCGCGCCTGAGTCCCGGGCGGTCCCCGGCCCATCGGCATTACAGGCGCCGAGCGCTACGAGTGCGACAAGCCACTTCAGCTTCCCGGCGCCGATCAATGCGGGCACCTCCTGCATGCGGCCCCGGATCCCGAACATCGGGCCCGGCGTGCGCAGCGGTCAGTGTTCCAGGGCACCATCATCAATGACAATCGCGCCGGTCCGGGAAGCCGCGAGTTCCTCAGTGGTCCGCCAGGAGTCGACCGCTTCCTGAATCCTCGCCAGCAGGGACACCGCGGCGTCATGCCTGCGGAGCACCCTATCCCGAAACGCATCCAGCAGGACCTCGACCGCTGACTCCGCACCCAGCAGCGGGATCTCCTGCGTGATGTGATCGAATTCCTCGTGCCGGATGGAACAGAACTGGACGCCGATCTCCGCCGTTGAACGCTGCGTGTTCACCAGGATGGTCCGTTGTACCAGGACCTGCGGGGATTCTGTCAGCGCCTCCACGAGAGATGAGAGTTGCGCATCGAGGGCATGCAGCCACACCACGAAGCGCGATGCCCGGGCCACCAGTTGATGCGGGTCCTGGACGATGCGGCCACCCCGGATGTCGTCAGCGTGCGTTCCGATGTCCGCCACATGGCGGCCCTGGTTGTCGACAATCCATACCACGGGATGATATGGAACGGACACCCCGCCATGGTCACCGCCCTCGCGGGATCTTACCACGGGCTGCAGCCGAAGGGGGAACTCGATGTAGGCTGGCGCCATCATTGGGCCGCCCTCTCGTAAAGGCTGTTGAGCACCGCCTGGGAGGGATCAAGGACCATGCCCGTCGCCCGCCAATCCGAGCCGCCTCTGCTCCAGCTTGTCAGCAACACCGCCCCACGGCCATCGCGCGCAAGAACGACCACCTGGCTGGCGCTGAGCGTGTACGTCAGAAAATCAGTGTACGTCATCATGTCGCCCGCCTGTGCGATGACAGCCGTGTCCAGTGGCGCTCGGACGTCGAGAGTCCTGAGCAACGCCCGCTGCCGCTGGCGGGCCGTGGCGTTGCTGTCTGATGCTGTTGCTGAATAGTCGTTGCGGATCGTGAAGCGTTCAGCGACCAGGTCTGGGACGCCGTCTCGTGCCATCAGTGCGGCAAAGAGTTCCCTTTGCCGGCGGATCATCGCCGGGGCGTCCGCCGTCGAGCCATCGTCGTGCTGCACCAATGAAACGCCGCGGTCCTGCTGCTCCTGCTCAACCGGGCCACAGAAGACGAGGGGCAGGCTTGCGATCACGACCAGCGATGGCAGGCGGGTTCCTTTCGGGCGCATGGTAACGTCACCCTCCGTGCGTGGAAGCATGGTGCTGACGCCCAGCAGGCGCGGGTGCCGAATGTCAGCCCGGACGGGATCCGGTGAGGGTGTGGTCACAACACAGCCTCCGCGTGTCAGTCCCTGGGGCGACGACGAGGCAACGATACGGCCGCGCCCGCCGCCGGTCCAGATGCCTAGCTTGAGGGCCGATCCTCCTTCAGCCCGCCTGCCGGCTAATCCTGCCCGCCTGCCGGCTAATCCTGCCCGCCTGCCGGGACCGGCTCGCCGCGCCGGGGCGGTGGCGGCTGGTCCGCCAGGTCGGTCTGCTGCCTGCCCAGCCAGATGCCGAGGGCTGCCCAGGCCAGGGCCAGCGGCGCGGCGACGGCGGCGAGGCCGCCGAGGGCCATGCCCACGCGGCCGAGGAGGCCCTCCGTCCAGGCACCCACGGCGTCGCCGCCGCGGTAGACGAACGTGTCGGTGAAGGCCTTGGCCTTGTACTTGTCCTCGAGGGACACGACGGTGAACAGTGTCTCCCGGGCGGGCCGCATGATGGCGCGCTGGGTGGCGCGGAACACGGCGTCGAAGATGATGAGGAACGCCAGGGACCCGACGATGGCCAGGCCGATGAAGCCGAGGGCGACGATGACGGGTGTAATGGCAAGAGTGACGGCGACCCCAAGGCGCTTCATCAGGTGCCCGGCCACAAGGGCCTGGAGCACGAGTGTCGTGGCCTGGGTGAGGAAGTCGAGCTGGCCAAAGACGCCGGTGCGCATGTCGAGGTCGTCGCCGAGGGCGGCCACCATTTGCAGGCGCGTGAAGTAGACGAAGGTCACCAGCACTGCCAGGATGAGGACGTAAGCGGAGATTCCCAGCAGGTAGCGGGAGCGGAACACGGAGCGGAACCCTTCCCATGCGCTGCCGCCGATGCGCTGGTTCTGGACTGCGGCGGCGAGGGTCTCGCCCTCGGTGGGCTGCCAGCCGGCGGTCATGCGGTTGACGGCGAAGGCCGCTGCTACCGCCATGGTCAGGAACACGGCGGCGATGACGAGCAGGGCCGGCGTGCCGATGCGTTCGGCGAGAACCCACGCCTGGGCGGAGCCGGTCATGGCGCCGACGGTTCCGCCCACGGCGATGGCGCCGAACAGTCGCTTGCTCTGCTCGTACGAGAACCTGTCGGCCATGAGTCCCCAGAAGATCATGGTGACGAACAGGTTGAACACGCTCATCCAGACGTAGAACACCATGCCGCTGACCTCGCCGACGGCCGCGGGCGCGAAGACGAGCAGCCCGTAGAAGACCATCAGGTTCGCGGCGAAGAAGAGGTACATGGTGGCAATGAACGTCATCTTCCGGAACCGGCTGACGAGCCAGCCGAAGACGGGGTTCACGAAGAGCGTGATGATCAGCGTCGCGTTGAACAGCCAGCGGATGGCCTCGATGCCGCGCTGCAGGCCCAGCGCCTCCCGGGCTGGCCGGAGGATCTGGAGGGCGACGAGGATGCAGAAGAAGTAGAAGGCGGCCATGAGGATGGGGCCGACTTCCTCCTTTTCGACGTTCAGTACCCGCTGCAGCACTGCGGTCATTCTAGCTCCCGGTATGGCTGAAGGCCTGTGCGCGGTGTGTTACGCGCGTGAGGGGTCGCTTCGTGTCAGACGCGCCGACGGCGGCAAACGTTGAATCCGGGTGGTCCCCGTGGGCGATGGCGTGGACGGTGGCACTCCCGTCGTCGCCGGACAGAACATAGGTTGCCAGCCGTGAGCCGGAAACCGCGGCGGTGCGATCGCCCGCAGCGAAGGGACGGATGGCGCACGCCAACGGAACGGGCCTGGATGGATCGCGCCCGGATGGAGTCCCAGGATGGGGCGCACCGATGGAGGCCACCACGTGATGGCGCAGGCGGCATGACGGAAACCGAGTACAGGATCCCGGCGGAACGCTACCGCACGGAACAGGTCATCGACCGCAGCCGGTTCATTGCGACGGTGGCGCCGGCCGACTCGCCGGAGGCGGCCCGGGGCTTCATCGATGACGTGCGCGAGGAGTTCCCTGACGCGACGCACAACTGCTGGGCGTTCGTGGCGGGGCCGCCGGGGAGCACCCGCGCCATCGGCATGAGCGACGACGGCGAGCCCCACGGCACGGCGGGCCGGCCCATGCTGGACGTGCTGCTGCACTCGGGGCTGGGCGAGGTGGCGGCGGTGGTGACGCGCTACTATGGCGGCGTGAAGCTGGGCAAGGGCGGGCTGGTCCGGGCGTACGGCGGTGCGGTGCAGCACGCGCTGGAGATGGTGCCCACGGTGCTGCTGACGCCGACGTCGCACGTGGAGATCGTGGTCGCGTACAGCGACGTGGACATGCTGCGCCGCCTGGTGGCTGAGCATGGCGGCGCGGTTGCCGGCGAGGACTATGGAGCCGAAGTTACCTGGCGCGTGGGCGTGCCGACGGCTGCGCTGGAGCGCTTCAGGAGGTTGCTCGCGGATCGCACGGCCGGCCGGGCCCGGCTGCGCGCGGACGATGACGAGGAGAGTACAGGATGAAGACGTCGACCAAGGTCACCCTGGTCGTGCTGGTGGGGACACTGGTGCTGGCCGCCGTGGCAGTGACGCGCTGGGGCCTGGGCGGCACGACATTCCGCGCCGCCGACTACGACACGCTCCAGGAGTGCATGGCAAACATCCCCATGGAGTGGGGACCGGGCAGCCTGGAGCGGACGCGTGCGGAGCAGGCGTGTCACTACGAGGCGCAGCGGCGGGCGCAGCAGTAGGACCGGGCGTCGGATGGTGCGCGGCGTACTGCGGCGGGGGACGAGCGGGCGAGCGGGCGGCGGGCAGGCGTAGGCGGGCAGGCGTAGGCGGGCAGGCGTAGGCGGCAGCGACGACGCGTCGTGGACTGCACAGATTCAGGTGTTTCGCGGCGAGTGTGCAGTCGGCGACGTGATTTGGGGTGATTTGCTGCATAACTGCGTCGCGGACTGCACACTCGAACGAGAAGCGGGGAGATTTGTGCAGTCCGCGACGGACTTGTTCGCTTGCACAGTCGCGCTGGCTCTCCCGCGACTACGCGAGACACGCGCTTTCCGGTAGGATATGGAGGGACCGCCTGTCACCTAGGATATGGAGGGACCGCCTGTCACCCGCTTCACGCCGCCCGCAGTATGGCGCTCCGGTCACCTCGCCCGTTGTATGTCGCCCGCTCCACGTCGCCCATTCAGCCCGGCCGCACCGCGCGCCCCGGCCGCGCGCCCGTGTGCTCACCGTCCCGGATGACGAACGTGCCGTTCACGATGACGTGGGGGATGCCCACGGGGAACTGGTGCGGGTCCTCGAAGGTGGCGCGGTCCGCCACGGTGGCGGGGTCGAAGGCGACGAGGTCGGCGGCGGCGCCCACGGCGATGCGCCCGCGATCGGTGAAGCCGAGACGTCGTGCGGGGATGGACGTCATCTTCGCGATGGCCGTCTCCAGCGGCATGATGCCGCGCTCGCGGACGTAGTGGCCGAGGACACGGGGGAACGCGCCGTAGTTGCGCGGGTGCGGCGTGCCGTCGCCGCGGGTCATGGCGCCGCCGTCGGAGCAGATCATGGAATGCGGGTGCGCGAGCTTCCGCTCCACGTTCTCCTCGCTCATGCCGAAGCCGACCATGCGTGTGCGTGAGCGGTCGCCGATGATGATGTCCAGCAGCAGCGCGTAGGGCTCGGTATTGCGACGCTGCGCCAGCGCGCCCAGCCGCTGCCCGGCCACCCACGCGTACTCCTGCGAGCCGGCGGCGGTGAGTTGCACGGCGTCCCAGTCGCCGAGCATGGCGATCTTGTCGCGGACGGCGCGCTCGATGTCCGGCGCCGTGGCGGGATCCTGGAGCCGCCGCAGGAACGCGTCGGTGCCGCCCTCGCGGGCGGTGATGGGGAACAGGTTGGAGAGCCCCGTGCTGTATGCGACGTAGGGGTAGACGTCGAACATGGCGTCGATGCCGGCATCCCGGGCGGCCTCGATGATGCCGAAGGCGACGTCCGTCTTCCACCAGTTACGCTCACCCTGCGCCTTCAGGTGGGAGACCTGCACGGGCACGCCGGCGCGGTGGCCGATGCCAATGACCTCCTCCATGGCTGCCACGAGCCGGTCATCCTCGTTGCGCATGTGGCTGGCGAAGGGCAGGCC
Source organism: Longimicrobiales bacterium (assembly GCA_035461245.1). Classification (GTDB taxonomy): domain Bacteria; phylum Gemmatimonadota; class Gemmatimonadetes; order Longimicrobiales; family RSA9; genus SH-MAG3. The sequence continues at coordinate 7,260 of DATHVP010000077.1, forward strand.
GGTGCCGCGCAGCACCGACGCCAGCGCCTCCAGTTCCGCCGTGTCGGCGAAGGCGCCGGGCGTGTACTCGAGGCCGGTGGAGATGCCGCACGCGCCGCCGGCCAGCGCGTCGCGGATGAGTTGCTGCATGCGCTGTAGCTCCGCTGGCGTCGCACGGCGGTCCGCATTGCCGATGACGGCGCCGCGGACGGTGCCGGCGCCGATCATGCTCGCCATGTTCACCGCCGCGCCGTTGGCGTCCACCCAGCGCAGGAAGCCGGCGACGTCGCCGAACTCGCCGCCGGTGACACTGCTGCCATCCTGGCCCGCCACCTCGGTGGTGACGCCCTGGCGCACCTTGCTGTCGGCGCGGGGGTCACGGGCCAGTTGGGTGTCGGTGTGGGAGTGGATGTCGATGAAGCCCGGGGCGAGGGCGAGGCCGTTCAGGTCGAGTGCGTTGTCCGCCGCGGCGAGGTTCGGGCCGATGGCGGTGATGCGGCCGCCGGTGACGGCGACGTCGGCGGTGACGGGTGTGTTACCGAGGCCGTCGTACACGGTGGCGCCGCGGAGCACGAGGTCGGCTGGGCTGGCGTGCTGGCCGGCAGCCTGACCGGTGTGCGGGCCGGCGTGCTGGCCAACGTCGGCGGAACCGGCAGCCAGCATGCTGCTGCCGCCCAGGGCGACGCCGGCGGCGGTGGCTGTGGAGCGGAGCACGAAGGTTCGGCGCGGGATGGTCACGGCTCAGTCCTGTCCTGTGCGTTGCACGGCGATGTAGGCGAAGTTGAAGCACATCTCGTCGAACGAGCCGTAACCGCCGTAGACGATCTCGGCGGTGCGGTTGTGGAACGTGCACTCGGCGGTGAGGGTCACGCCGTCCAGGTTGCCGAGGCTGAACGTCTTCGGGTTAGCCAGCGTAAAGTCCCGCTGCCAGCGCAGGTCCCAGCGCGGGATGGAGAGCAGGGTTTCCTTGCGGCCGTTGCCGTCTGTGAGGGAGACGATGCCGGAGTGCCCGTGGGCGTGCATGTGCAGGTTCACGGAGTGGATCTCCAGTCCGCTGATGTTGTCCTGCGGCACGTTGGTGAGGCGCGCGATCCAGGGGACCAGCTCTGAGAGCTGGTCCGACACCTCGTACGTGGCCCGGGCCCCCGGCTGCACCACCATGGAGCCGTTCTGCTGGCCGCCCAGCCATTCGTTGCGCGTCTGGGCAAGGTGAATGGCGGGTCGCTCGACGGTGCGCTGGGTCATGAACTCGACGCGCGTGCCGGCGTCCTGCTGGCCGGGCGCCGCCGCGCCGTAGTAGTGCATCTGCACGACGAGGGCGGAGCCGGGCACCATGCGGATGCCGGTGCCTTCCGGGAAGACGTGACCGTCCATGCCCGGTGCCCAGTGCGCCAGCCAGAAGTTGCCGCGGCTCAGTTCTCGGATGCCGCCCGGGTGCTGTGCCTCGTAGGCGTCGCGCTCGGCACGACGTCCCAGCCGGTCGGGTACGGCACCGCCAAAGCACTGGTAGCCCGGACCGTCCTCGGCGGCGTCCAGTTCCCGGAACCGTTCCACCAGCGCCGGCGCCACGGCGTGGACCACCACGTGGTGCGCTACCTGGAGGTTGCCCGGGCGCGCCCGGAACCCGGTGATGTAGCCCGGCTGCTCCTCCGTCCAGTCCACCACGAAGCAGCGGTAGTCGTCCGGCCGGGTCTGCACCGGCAGGTACGTCCCGCCGGGCAGCACTTCCAGCGAGACGTCCGGCTCGAAGGCGTGGGCATGGGCGTCGGCGGGATGGGCCCAGCGGTGATCGTTGGCTGCGACGTCGCTCACTCGACGTCCCCGGGGGAAGCCGGCGTCCCGCCAGCGGCGGATGGTCTCCAGGTCCTGCTCGTCCAGCGACATGTCGCCGACGTACTCCTGGTGCCCCGGCTCGGCCAGCCACGGCGGCATGAGCCGCTGGAGCGTCATGCCCGCGATCATCTGCCGGCGCTCGTACGTGGCGTCGGCGTCCTCCATGTTCCAGCCCGGGCCGCTGGCGCCGTGGCAGCCCATGCAGTTCCGCTGGATGAGCGGCTGGATGTCGGCGTAGTACTCCTGCGCGGCGGCCGTGGCCGGCGTCAGGGCCACTGCGGCGGCTGAGAGTGTCAGGGCGACAGCCGCACCGGGGAACCGCAGGACGCGACGGGTGTGGAACATTGGAATGCTCCGGGCAATGAGATGGAGTGGGGATGGCCGGTGTCGGATGCCGGCGGGCTAAATCTAGGGTGCGGCTCCATCTCCGACCAGACGCGCGAGCACACCATACACCATACACCCCGGAACCCGGAGCGCCCCGCGACCATACAGCCACGGGGCGCTCTGACCGCTCGACCGAAGCGGCGGCCTACGGAATGATCGGCCGGCCCTGGAGCTGCCTGAGCTTCTCGGAGTATTTCTCGAAGAAGCGGCGGTGTGCGTCCTCCATGTCGATCATGCGGCCTTCGATGAAGGCCTGTTCGATCTCCGTGGAATACTCCAGCGGGTTGCCGGT
>DATHVP010000078.1:0-17749 GCA_035461245.1 Longimicrobiales bacterium
GGTCCCGGGCGGTGAACTGCTCCTTGGACTCGTCGTCGGCCGGGAACTCCTGGCGGCTGGCGGTACCGGCCGCCAGCGTGTGCCCGCCGTACTGGCTGGACTCCTCCTCGGTGCCGTCCGGATGGCGGTGGTCATGCTTCAGCCGGATACCGTCGTCGAGACGTGTCAGCACCCACGTCCGTGACCGGTTGTCGCCCACGTGCAGGGGGATGCGGATCTCGTCATCGGAGCATTCGCGGACGTGCATGATCACGTCCCGGTTCAGCCAGCCCGCATCGGCCTCGGGGTCGAAGCGCACCATCTCGCCGGCGTACGCCTGGCCACACAGCTGCTGGAGCCTATCCCAGTATTCCTGCTGCTCGGCGCTGAGCGCGCCTGCCTGCTGGCCGGGCGCGTCGGGGGCTGGTGCATCCGAGTCGCCGCAACCCGTCAGCAGCATCGTCATACAGATGACGCCCGCAAATGTCCCTGCTCTCACCACGCACCTCCGCGTCTGGTGGCCTGTTCACTGGCCGATCATGGATGGGGAGGGGGGAACGTACGGTGCCGAGCGGGGCCGGGGCAACGGCGATAGGAGGGAAGCCCCCGCGAACCACCGGGTTCCCGTGGGCTCCTGTGCACGCTTCCTGAAGGCTATGCCCGGGGTGGGACTCGAACCCACAAGCCGTTGCCGGCAGCGGATTTTGAGTCCGCCGTGTTTGCCATTTCACCACCCGGGCGGTGGCTGCACAACGCCGTGAAATGTAGCCGGTTGCCGGGGCGTCGTCCACACCGGCGGGATATTCATTGACCGGGGCGTGCGGGGCGCACCACATTGGTCGTGCCTCACTCCACAATCCAACACGGCACTTACGCATGGCCCGCACCGGGACCGGATGGGGCAGCATGTGGCACCTGTCGGATCGCCTCTCACGCGATCGGGACCTGCCACGCCTGCTGGCGCTGATGACGCTGTTCTTCGTCGTCGTCTGTGCCGTGGGCATCCTGCGTCCCATCAAGAATGCGCTGGCGCTGGACGGGCTCGGCGCCACCGACTTCTACAAGGTCTACCTGGTCAGCGCCGTGGTGGTCCTGTTCGTTCCCATATTCAACCAGCTGGCAAAGCGGCTGCCCTGGCGCACGCTGTTCGCCGCGGTGGCCATGTTCTTCGCGGCCAACCTTGTCCTGTTCCGCCTGCTATATGAACCTGGAAGTGCGGCCTTCGGCCTGGCCTTCTACGGCTGGTACGACCTGTTCGCCGCCGCACTGGTCACGCAGTTCTTCATGGCGACGCAGTTCTACTTCAATGCCAGGAGCGCGAAGCGGGCGTACCCGCTGGTGATCGCGGGCGGTTCCATCGGGGCGACGCTGGGCGGTGCCATCACCGGGTTCTTCGCCGAGTCGGTGGGCACGCCGAACCTGCTGCTGGTGGCGGCGGCCCTCATCGCCGTCTTCGCGGTTGCGATCCCGTGGGTGCTGGATGCCGGAGTGCACAAGGTCGGGCCGCCGGAACCTTCGCTGAATGAGCAACGCCACAAGGTGGATCCGGGCGGACTGCGCCGGCTCGCGGCGGACCGGCAGGTCCGGCTCATAGCCGTGACGGTGCTCATGACCATCGTCGTCAAGCAACTGGTGGATTACCAGTTCAACGTGGTCACGAAGGAGGTGTTCGAGACGCGGGACGCCGTCAGTGCGTTCCAGGGCAAGTTCAATGCGGCGACGCAGTGGCTGCCACTGATCGTGCTGGCGGGGCTGCGACCGGCGTTGCGCCGCTGGGGGATTGGCGTGGCGGTGCTGCTGCTGCCGGTATTCATGTTCGCCACCACGGCTGCACTGGCCGTGGCGTTCGGGCTCTGGGCCGCGGTGGCGGCCAAGGGCGCGGAGACCAGCCTGCGCTACTCGGCGGAGCGAGCCGGCCGGGAGATGCTGTACGTACCGGTCCGCGACGATCTGAAACTCCAGGCCAAGGCGTACATCGATGTTGCGGTGGAGAAGGGCGTCGGCAAGATGCTCTCCGCCGTGCTGATCATGCTGCTTCTCATGGTGATGAACTACCGTCAGGTTGCCTGGGTTAGCGCGGGCCTGGCCCTCGTCTGGCTGGCCCTCGCCCTGGCGGTGCGGCGCGAGTACGTGCGCACGCTGGCCAACTCCATCGAGGGCCGCTTCGCCAGTTATCGCGGTGTCTTCGCATCACTCGTGGATGGCAGTTCGCTGCCGGTGATCCGCCGGGCCCTTTCTGACGGGTCGCCGCTGCGTACCTGCTTCGCCCTGGAACTCCTGGCGCAGGCGGACGCCAGCGAGTTGCGGGCGCTGGCCGGCGACCTGAACGATCTGCTCGAGCACGAGCACGGCGACGTCCGCGCGACCGCGCTGGCCCAGCTCGCGCGGGTCCCGGAGCTAGCGGACCGGGACCGCGTCCAACGCCTGTTGCTCGACGACGCGGAGCCAGTGCGGGAAGCCGCTGTCAGGGTGCTGCTGGCAGCCGCCGGGGACGGCGCGCCGGCGCTCCTGAACGAATTGCTGCACGATGACGCATCTGACGTACGCACAGCGGCGCTCCGGTGCGCCACCGGCAGCAGCAGCATCCCGGTGCTCCGCGTGGTCGGCCGCGAGTACCTGGAGGAAGGCTGGCGGGACATGCCGGAGGCGCCGCCTGAGCGGCGAGCCGAACTGGCCCTGGCCACGGCCGGGCTGGATGAGGAAAGCGATGTCGCGCGCTACCTGCCGGCGTTCCTGGCCGACGACGACGCCCGCGTCCGCTCGGTGGCGCTGCGCAGCGCCGCTGTGCTGGGCAGGGTAGACTGCTGCGACCAGATGATCGGCGCCCTCGGGCACCCCGGCACGCGGGACGCGGCCAGGGACGCCCTGGCCACCATCGGCGAGCCGGCCATCCCGTCCCTGACGGCTGCGCTCATGGACGAGTGCGCCCCGGCCGCCGTGCGTCGCGCCATCCCGTCGACCATGGTGCGGATACCGGGACAGCAGACGGTTGCCGCCATGTTGGAGCTTGTTCTGGCGCCGCAGACCGATCAGCTGCTGGATTTTCGCACACTCAAGGCTTTGAGCAAGATCAGGGCACGGCACCCTGAAATTGAGTTCGACCCGATGCTGGTCATGGGGCTTGCCCAGCGCGAGGCGGATCACGCAGCGCGCTACCGCGCCGTACTCGCGGGTCTGCCGGCAGAAAGCGCCCGGACGCCGCTGCAGGCGCTGCTGGCAACCTCCCTGGGCGACGGCTTCCGGGAACGACAGGAAGGCGTCTTTCGATGCCTCGGGCTGCTGCACGCTCCGGACGGCGTCTTCAGGGCGCACGCCGCCGTTGCCGGCGGCTTGACCAGGCAGCAGGCGAACGCCCTCGAATGGCTGGAGGAAACCATCGGCGCGGCCGCCATGCAGCGGCTGGCGGCGGTTCTGGACCCTGGTGCCAGCCTGCCCCCCTGCCCCATCACTGACCTGCTGGATGACGGCGACAGCTGGATCGCCTGCCTGGCGCGTAGCTGCACTACCAATGAAAGGAACGGCATGGAGCTGATCGAGAAGGTGTTCCTGTTACAGCAGGTGGACCTTTTGCGAGGCGCCCGCGGCGCGCACGTGGCGCTGCTGGCTTCCATCGCCGAAGAGGTCACGGTGCCGGCGGATACCGTCCTGATCCGATCAGGCGAAGCGCCGACGGCCATGTACGTCGTCACGAGCGGCGCCGTGGAACTGAATGGAGTCGGCGAACGGTTGCGCGTCGAGGCGGAAGGCGCGTTCGGCACCTGGGCGCTCATAGACCAGCATCCCAGTCCCATCGAGGCCCGCACCCTGGAGACAACGAAGCTGCTGCGGGTGACGCGCACGGACTTTCACGACCTGCTGGCGGACCACTCGGAGCTCGCGCTGGGGCTGCTGCAGGGGCTGGCTCGCCGGGTCCGGAGCCTGGTGGCATGACCATGCAACCCACTGTCATGGTCGTGGACGACGAGGTCATGGTCGCCACCGCGCTGCAGGGCTTCCTCGAACTGGACACGCCGTATCGCGTCCTGACCTTCACGGCGCCCGCCGCAGCCCTCGAGGCGCTGGCTGACGAGCCGGTGGACGTCATCGTCTCCGACTTCATGATGCCCGGCATGGACGGCATCACGTTCCTGCGCGAGGCGCGGCAGGCGCGGCCCATGACTGCGCGGATCCTGCTCACCGGGTACGCCGACAAGCAGAACGCCATTCGCGCCATCAACGAGGCCGGCCTGTACTACTACCTGGAGAAGCCGTGGGACAACGAGCACCTGAAGCTCGTGATCCGCAACGGCATCGAGCGGACGGCCCTCTTCAACGAGCTGGATGCGCGTGTCTCGGCGCTGGAGGACGCGAACCGTGAGCTGTACGGCATCCGGCGCAAGCTGATCCAGGCGTTCCTGTGAGCCAGGACCTGGCGGCACAGGTCAATGAGGCGCGTCTGGCCACCCTGGGCATGCTCATGGCCGGCCTGGCCCACGAGATCAACACGCCACTGGGCGCCCTCAACAGCAACCACGACGTGCTCAGGAGGGCGCTTCGCAAGCTGCAGGACATCCTCGCCGATGAGATCGTCGAGCCGCACGAACTCGATGAGGTCCGCCGCGTGGTCCGCGCCATTGACGGGATCCTGAGCGTCAATGACATCGCCGTGGAGCGGATGACGGGGCTCGTCCGGAACCTCCGCAACTTCGGCCGGCTCGACCAGGCGGAGATCGACTTCGTTGACCTGCACGACGGCCTCGACGGCACGCTTGCGATCCTTGCCCATGAGTTGAAGGGCGTCACGGTCGTGCGTGAGTTCGGCGACCTGCCAGCCGTGGAATGCCACCCGCAGCAGGTCAACCAGGTCTTCATGAACCTGCTGCTGAATGCACGCCAGGCGACGGCTGAGGGCGGTACCATCACCGTCCGGACGCGCTCGGCGGAGGAGTATGTGGAGGTGACGGTGGCGGACACCGGCTCAGGGATCGTTGCAGAGCACCTGGACCGTATTTTCGAGCCAGGGTTCACCAGCAAGGGCAGCCGGGTGGGCATGGGGCTGGGTCTCCCCATATGTCTGCAGATCGTGGAACAGCATGGTGGGAGGATCGTCGTGCAATCGGAGCCGGGAGCCGGTGCCGTATTCACGGTGCGGCTGCCTCGACGCCATCAGGGGCCCGCCGCCGGCGAAGCCGCAAACATTTCCGGGGAGGTCAGGGATGACCAAGGCACCGCAGCACCTGAATAGCATGCGTCGCATGCTGCTGGCCGGCTCGTGCACCACAGCATTGATGCTGCACGCTCCCGCCATGGCACAGGACCTGAACTTCCTGTTTCCCGTCAGCGAGATTCAGGAGCGCCTCACCGTCCGACCGTTTACCGTCGCAGACTGGCGCGGCTCCCGGGCGGACGGCGACCGCACGAGTCGTGTCACGCTCTCCTACGACGACGGCAGCGTCATGCTGGCCAAGTTCGCCCCCGCGCCGCCGAACGGCGGCGTGTTCAACAACGAGCCGCGGTACGAGGTCGCGGCGTACGTGGTGCAGACGCTCTTTCTCGATGAGGACGAGTATGTCGTGCCACCGACGGTCATGCGGGCCTTCCCGCTGGAATTCGTGCTGGCGCACATGCCAGGAGAGCGTCCGACGTTCCGGGAGGCACCCGGCTCCGTGCTCGTGGCGCTGAGCTACTGGCTGATTGGTGTCACGCCCGAGAACTTCTGGGATCCTGAGCGTGCCCGATCCGACTCCGTCTATGCCCGCCATGTGGCGAACTTCAATATCCTGACGCATGTCATCCGTCACACCGATGCCAATGTCGGCAACTTCCTGATCTCGGAGCATCATGAGCGGCCGCGCGTCTATTCGGTAGACAATGGCGTGGCATTCCGCAGCCGGGAAAGCAACCGCGGCACGATGTGGCGGGACCTTCAGGTGGAACGGCTGCCCCGGGGCACCGTCGAGCGGCTCCGACAGATTACATACGAGGGCCTGACTGCGGCGCTTGGTGTGCTCGTTGAGTTCGAAGTTCGCGATGGCACACTCGTGCAGGTCTCGCCCGGGCCGAACATGTCACGCGGGCGAGGTGTACGCCGCAGTGCCGAGCGGATCCAGCTGGGGCTGACAGACGGAGAGATCCGGGACGTCGAGCAACGCATCCGGAACCTGGTCCGGGACGTGGACCGGGGGCGGCTCCAGCTGTTCTGAGGTCCGCCGGCAAGCCCTACGGGCCGGGGCCCGCCAGCACCGTCACGTCAATGAAGGGGATCACGCCCGGCATCCGCGAGTCCGCCAGGCGTCGGACCTCACGACGAAGGTCATCAGCGACGACGTCGTCATCTGCCGACGTCGTGTTCTCCACGATGATCTCCAGGAGCAATGCTTCCCTGTCGTAGCGCTGGATGTCGCGGCGGGTGAAGTGCGCGCTGCTCTCGATCAGGTAGACCCCGTCCACCCGCGCCGTGGCGTCCCTGGCGACCTCCAGGGCGGTGCGCGAGACGTCCGCCTTCTGGAACCGGGGCTCCCGGCCAGCCTGCCACGCCACGAGCCCGACGGTGATGGCCGCCACGCCAGTGACCAGCACGGTACGCACGCGCGCGGTTCCCCGGCTCATCCCCGACTCACCGGGTCGCACTCCAAAGCCGCGGAACACCAGCCAGCCGCCGACGGCGATGGCCAGGAACTGGAGCAGCAGCAGGAACGCCATGAGCGCCATGTAGTCCGGCCGACCAAGTGCCACGGCCAGACCGAGCACGGCGGCAGGCGGCGCCAGTGCGGCGGCAACCATGAACCCCGCGGCCGTCCCGCTCACCAGGCTGTCGCGCTCCGACTTGACCTGGCTCTGCGCGCCTGCGGCTCCCGCGGCCAGGGCAACGACCACGGCCCAACTGGACAGGGACGTGACCTGCTCCATCATGGCGGTGGAAACGGTCAGGCCATAGGCGAACCCCAGCGCCATCGCCGTGGCGGCCTGGATGGCCAGTGACGCGGCGAAGCGCACGGCACCGCGCCCGAACATCCGGCCATCCCCGACGGCCATGGCCGTCACTGCGACCAGGGCCGGTGCGCCCATGGGGTTGATGAGCATGGCCGCCACCAGCAGGTAGGCCGTGTCGAAGATCAGGCCATAGGCACCAATGGTGCCGGCCAGCAGCGAGAAGAGGAGCAGCCCGGGCCAGGAGCCCACGCTCTGCACGGATGCCAGCACCAGTTCGAGGGTGGACAGCCGGGACACGTCCCGGACGCTGCCGGCAATCTCCCCGAGCGGCGTTTCCAGGGGCAGCGCCCCCACCGGCAGGATGGTGAACGTGGCCTCGCTCACGGCATCGGAGACGTCATGCGCGAACGCGCCCAGGGTGTCATTGGGGAGCGTCGCGAAAATCAGAGTGCAGGCATCGGCCCGGACAGACACCGGCGACCTGGCCCCGTGCTCACGGGCCAGGTCCAGGACCCGGTCGCGGTCGGCGTGTGCTACCTGGACCTGCAGCAGGCGCACGCGTCAGCGCGGCTGCTGGTCCACCAGCCTGAGCAGCTCGCGCACCGCCGCCTCCAGCTGCTGGTCCCGGCCGCTGCTGATCATCTGGTACTCATTGGCGACGCGGATGTCCGGTTCCGTCTGCCAGTTCTCCAGGTAGCGGCCGGTGGTGGCGTCCTTCACGCCCATGCCCGGCACGCCGAAGCGGAGCCCGTCCAGCAGTGCGCTGCCGCCCGCGAACGTGCACGTACCCGGCACCGGCATACCGATGAGCGGGCCGATCTTCAGTTCCTGGTAGGCCCAGGCGAAGCAGTGGCCATCGCTGTAATTGGCCTCGTTGGCGAGGGTCACACTGGGCCGCGTCCAGCGGAAGTTGGGCTCGAAGCCGCGGCTGCGTGTGTCCGTCGTATAGTCGAAGAAGCGGACCCCGCTCAGGAACATGACCAGGTCGGCGACCAGGTCGCCGCCGCCGTTGAAGCGCGTGTCCACCACCAGGCCTTCCCGGTCGTGGTACCGCCCGAGGACCTCCTCGTAGAAGTTGCGGTACGCGCCGTCGTTCATGCCCGGCACGTGCACGTAGCCGAGGCGGCCGCCGCTCAGTCGCTCCACTTCCTCGCGGTTCGTGCGCACCCAGTGCTCGTAACGCAGCCGGTTCTCCGCGGCCAGCGTGATGGGCTTCACCACGACCTCCTGCGTGTCCCCGCCGTTGCGGATGCGGAGCAGCACGTTGCGGTCGGCCTTCCGGTTCAGGAACTCCGCCAGGTCCCGATCCGCGCCCACCTCCTCGCCGTCGATGGCCTCGATGATCATGCCCGGGCGGATGTCCAGCCCCGCCCGGTCCAGCGGCCCGCCGCGCATGACGCCGGTGATGGTGATGCCCGGCGCCGCCACGGTCTGGTCGAAGAAGATGCCGAGGGCGGCGGTGGCGTCGTCGCCGGGGCTGGACGAACTGTAGCTGGCGCCGCTGTGGCTGACGTTCAGCTCGCCCAGCAGCTCGCTGAGCATCTCCGCGAACTCGTGGTTGTTGCCGATGTGCGGGAGGTACTTCTCGTACATGGGCCGCAGCGCCTCCCAGTCGGCGCCGTGGAAGTCCCGGGTGTAGTACGTGTCCCGTGTGCGACGCCACATGGCGTCGAACATGGCTTCCCGCTCGGCCGCGCCGTCGGCAACCATCTCGCCGCGGATGGTGACGTTGTCCCGGCGTCCATTGGACGGGTCGATGCGGGAGATGCCGCCGTCGGAGAGCAGGAAGATGTGCTTCCCTGCACTGTCCCACTGCATGCTGCCGCTGTTGGCGTTGAGGGCCAGCACCTGCCGCGTCTCCCGCGTGCGCAGGGACGTGGACCACAGGTTCAGCCCGCGCTCGAACCGCGCCAGGTAGTACAGCGTCTCGCCGTCCCGGCTGACCAGTGCGTCGCCCAGCGACGACGAGTGGATGGTCAGCCGGGCACGCCGGTCAGCCGCGCCATCGAGTTCCAGTGCGACGGGGGTGGCGGCCGCCCGCGCCGTGTCCCGTCCGCCGTTGCGGGCCGCGCGTTCCTCGGCCTCCTTCACCAGCGCCAGTTCCTCCTTCGACAGGTTGAACCGGTCCCACGCGTCCTGCGTGAAGAACATGGCGTAGGCGTCGGACTGGGTGCCGCCCGTCATGGCCAGCGACTTGAGGCCGTCCCGGTTGCTGCGGAACAGCATGGCCTTGCCGTCCAGGATCCAGGTGGCGCCGGAGTCGCTGAACCCGCTGTTCGTCAGGTTGATGGGCTCGCCGCTGCCGTCGGCGCGGACCAGCCCCACGTCCGCGGGCGCCATGCCCGGGCGGTTGTAGTTGAACAGGATCCACTGGCCGTCAGGGCTCCACTCCACGTGGTGCGTGCCGCCCGTGGAGAAGATCTGCCGGTCCGTGAGCAGCGTGCGGCTCTGCCGCGACGCGATGTTGTAGACCCTGAGCGTGTTCAGGTCCTCGACCCAGGCGATCTCGGTGCCGTCCGGCGAGTACGTCGGCTGCGCGTTCTGCCGTTCATTGACGATGACCGGCGTCTCACGGATCACCGTGGACGCGTAGAAGTACGGCTCCTCGGCGCGGGCCCGGCGCGCCTCGTAGATGCCCCACCGGCCGTCCCGCTCCGACGCGTAGATGAGCGCGGTACCATCCGGCGAGAATGCGACGCCGGCTTCCGCCTGCGGCGTCCGCGTGACCTGCTTCGTGATACCGCCCTCGACGCTGGTGACGAAGACGTCGCCCCGGTAGATGAAGGCCACCTCCCTGCCGTTGGGCGAGACGGCGAGCTGCGACGCGCCGCTGGTGAAGGAGATGACGCGCTCGTTGTTGGCCTTGGCATCGCCCACCACCGTGATGGCGACGCGCTGGGGCTGGCGGCCCGGCGCCATGGTGTAGACGTGGCCGTCATGGCCGAAGGCGAGGGTCCCGTTGTCGGCGGCGGAGAGGAAGCGGACGGGGTAGCCGCTGAAGTTGGTGAGCTGCTGGCTGGCGCCGCCGTCGAGCGCCATGCGGTGCACGTTGAAGTTGCCGCTCTCCTCGCTCAGGTAGTAGAAGCCGGAGCCATCGTTGGCGAACACCGGAGACCGGTCCTCGCCCGCGAACGAGGTGATCTGCCGGTGCGTGCCCGCCTGGCGGTCATAGACCCAGATGTCCCGGGCGATGGCCGACGTCTGGTACTTCCGCCACGCGTTTTCCCCGCCCTTCCGGTCCATATAGAGGAGCAGTCGGCCGTCACGGCTGGGGGAGACGTCCTCCGCAGGTGTCGTCAGGAGCTGCAGCGCACGGCCGCCGGCCACCGGCACCTGGTACAGCTCGCTCTGGGAGCCGTGGGGATGCTGGCGGTTTGCCACGTCGTCCAGCCGCGTCGCACCGAAGAGGACGTGCCGGTCGTCATGGGAGAATGCGTACGGGAACTCGTTCGCCGAATGGTGCGTCAGGCGGCGGGCCTCACCGCCGGCAGCCGGCATGACGAAGACGTCGAAGTTGCCGTGCCGGTCGCTGGCGAACGCGATGCGGCTGCCGTCCCGGCTCCACACCGGCATGAAGTCATGAGCGGCATGCACGGTGAGCTGGACGGCTGTACCGCCTGCCGTCGGGACGCGGTACAGGTCGCCGCGATACGTGAAGACGATGTGCTGTCCGTCCGGCGAGATGGCCGGGTAGCGCATCCAGGATACGGAGTCCGCCTGCGCCTGCGTCGCCTGGGCGACGGCATCGGGCTCAGCCGTAAGGGCAGCGGGAGCGGACGCCGCCGCAGGCACGGCAGCGGTCAGCAGCGAGAGCGTGGCGACGGCGCCGAGAACAGGAATGTGCTGAAGCATGGCTCCGGATGGTGCAGTGGTGTATGGCGGCGCATGGCCCCGGTAGTCCATTGAGACTAGCCGAATCCGCCGCGCCGGGACAGTCCGCCGTCCCTCCCGGCGTTTCGCCCACCGGTGCAGCCTCGGGGCTGCACACGGATCCGTCGGCTGCACCCCACCTGACACACAAACCCTTCTGCCCCAACGGGAACACTCGAACGCAGACGCGGTCGCGGCATTGCCATATGAGCAAGCGGACCGCGGTCGTACTGCCGCGGACAGAGTACTCCATCGGGAGCAGAGGGATGCGACGATTGATATGGCTAGGTGGGGCCGCGGCGCTGTCCGCCGGCGCGGCGGCGAACCTCACCGCACAGGTGGCGGGCGGCGCAGAGCCACAGGCGCTGGCCGCGGCGCATGCGGCGCTGGAACAGTGCGCCGCCGGCAGCGCCGGCGACGCGGCTGCGAAACGCGTCGCCGACGAGGCCGAGGCCAGCTTCCGGTCGCTGGTCCGGGACGACGACCGCAACGTGGCGGCGCGGGTAGGCCTGGCACAGGTACTGGTGCGCTGCCAGCTTCATCACGCCGGTGTCCCCACCGTAATGGCGCTCATCGCCGACGCCGAGGCGCAGCTCCAGGCCGCGCTGGCCGTGGAACCGGAGCACTGGAACGCCCGCTTCACGCTGGCCATGCTGCTGAAGAACATGCCGGCCATGCTGGGTCGGGGCCCGGATGCCACCCGGGAGTTCGAGCGTCTCATCGCGCACCAGCCACGGGACGACGTCGCACCGCAGCACGCGCTGCCCTTCGTGCATCTGGGCGACCTCCACACCGCGTCCGGCAGGAGCGCCGCCGCGGTACAGACGTGGCGGCGCGGCCTGGCCCTGCTGCCCACTCACCCGGAACTGCGGGCACGGCTGGAGGCGGCAGGCGCGCCACTCGTCCCGGACAGCAGCTGGCTGTCCACGCCCGACGCGGCCGCGTCGGACCTCGCCCCCGTCTATGCGTTCGCGCCGCTCCGCGCAGAGGCCGCCAACCACCAGTTCCAGGAAGTGCGCGCCAGCACCACGCTGCGCCGGATGGACGTCTACACCATGCCCGGCGGCACCGCCGAGATGCTGCAGGCGCTCCAGGCCATGCCTGGCGCCACCCGCGCCGGCGACGGCGCGGAGCTGTACATCCGTGGCGGCGACCCGGCGGAAACACCCATCTTCTTCGACGGCGGGCGGCTGGCGTTTACCGGGCGATGGGAATCGCTGCAGGGCGCCAGCATGGGCGTCGTGGATGCGACGATACTGCGCCGGGCGTACTTCTCCAGCGGCGGCTTCAGTGCGCGCTACGGCAACGCGCTGTCAGGCATCGTTGACGTGGAAACGGAGGGCCGGCCCGCCGCCACGTCCGTGCGTGCCGGCGCCAACATGGTGCAGGCCGGCGGGTCCGTGCGCACGGCCATGGGCGACAAGACGGGCGCGTGGGCCACCCTCGGCGCCACCGACACGCGGCTCCTCAATCGCATGACCGGCGAAGCGGCGCGTTACACCCGCGCGCCCCAGTCCGTGCAGGGGGTGGCCGGCGTAACCTTTGACCCGCTGCCCGGCGTGGAGCTGCGCACCACCGTGCTGTCCGTGGCGGACCGATACGGCCGCCTGGTGGAAATGCACGGCCACGCCGGCGAGTTCGCGAGCAGCAGCATTATGCAGCACGCGGCCCTCTCCGCCCGGGCCGTGTCGCCTGACGGCCGGCGCGGCATCAGTGCCGCGCTGACGGCGTCCCGACGCGATGGCGGCATGAGCTTCGGCGTCCTCGACCGGCAGCGCGAGGACGTCGCCGGCGGCGGCCGCGTCGACCTGGACGCCGTGGCGTTCCGCAGCACCCGGGTACGCGCTGGTGTCGAGCTCACGCGATTCACGGCGAGCACGTCCGGCGCCGTACCGACAACGGCGAGCCTGGCCCCAGGCGCGCCCTCCATGGCCCTTGCGGCGGAGCAGGAGGACGCCCTCCATGCGGGGGCCTACCTGGAGACCGAACACGAGCCGTTCCCCGGTCTCGCGCTGGTGGCAGGCCTGCGCGTGGACGCGCTGCCCGGCGACGACATGACGGCTGCCGACCCGCGGGTGGCCCTGGCGTGGACCAGCGGCGACTGGACACTGCGCGCCGGCGGCGGCGTGTTCCACCAGGGCAGTTGGCGCGCCCGCTACCGGGTGCCGGACGCCGGGCAGCCGGGCGGCACACCGCGTCGCGCCGAGCACCTGGTGGCAGGAGTCGAACGCGGCGGCATGCTGTCGCTGCGTGCGGAAGCGTACGTGAAGCAGTACAGTGAGTACGCTGCGACCGGCGCCGGACCGCAGGCGGTGGCGGGCACGAACACGGGTCTCGATGCCATGGCCCGATGGTCACCCGCCGGCGGGCTCAACGGCTGGGTAAGCTATTCGCTGCTGCGGGGGAGGGTGGAACTGGAGGGTGGCGACGTCGTCCCGTCCACCCTCGACGTGACCCACTCGTTCACCTCCGTGGCCCGCATGCCCGTGGGCGAGTCCTGGGAAGTGGGCGCCACGGCACGCTACGCCACGGGCAAGCCATTCACGCCAGTGGTCCACGCCGGCAGCGGCGTCGCCGGCACAGCGGGCGTACCCACGTACGGCGAAATTAATGGCGACCGGCTGCCCGACTATCGGCGCCTCGATGCACGCGTGACGCGCTACTTCAACATCGGCGGCCGACGCCTGGCCCTGGGGTACGTGGAAATGCTGAACCTGCTGGACCGGGCTAACGTGATGAGCTACACATGGGGCCCTGACGACGGCCGGCGGGTCCCCGTCAACAGCGTATTCGGCCACCGGGTCTTCGTCCTCGGCGCCGAGTTCCAGTTCCAGTGAGCACCGCGTGCTGGTAGCTGAGCCCCTCGTCGCCGCGGCGCTGGTAGCGTATGCCGCCCTCGGCGCGCACCTGCTGGGCACCGCGCTGCTGCTCCTGCTCCGGCCGGACAGCAGGGCCGTGCGCTGGCACGCACTGTTCTCCTGCTGCATCATGGCATGGCTCGCGCTGCAGGGCTGGTTCGCGCTGGGCTTCGGCTCGCCAGCCGGCCTGCGCGCCTACGGGCTCGTCGTGCACATGCTGCCGGCCTTCTTCATGGTCACTGGCCTGGTGGACGCCCGGGAGATTCGCACGACGACGGCACTCATCATCCTGGGCGCCGCCGCCGCCACCGCGTACTGGCTGAACCCGTGGACGGGCGGCGCCTGGGCCATCGCCTACCAGACGGGGATGTGGGCCGGCGGCTCGGTGTTTCATGTCCGGGAGCGCAGGGAGCTGTGGCAGTCCCGCAGCAGCGATCGACGCGGCGAGACGGGACTCAAGCTCGTGCTCCTCGTCATCGCGCCGCTCTGCGTGGCCGGCATCATCCTGCTCGGGGGCCGGTTTGTGCTCTACGTGATGCCGCCCGTCACGGTCGTCATCCAGTACCTGATCTTCGTGGGCGTCGTGCACCACCGGTTCTATGACATTGAGGTGCGGGCCGCACGGACTGGAGAGCTGGCGGCGGAAGCCGCGGCACAGGAGCGGCTGGCACTGCTGGGCGAGCTGTCGGCGACGCTGGCCCATGAGATCCGCAACCCCCTCACCGGCATGCGCTCCCTGACCCAGCGCCTGGCAAGCAGCGGTCTGGACGAGGACCGGCGCGTCCGGTACACCGGCGTCATTCTCGGCGAGATCGACAGGCTCGAACGGATCGTGGACAACCTCCTCGACCTGGCGAAGCGGAGGCCGCCGCAGGACGGTCGGTCCGGCAGCACCTCCCTGGATCCCCTGTTCGACGACCTCGCCCTGCTCATGGACAGCCGGCTGAAGCGTGCGCAGGGCACACTGCACCGGGACGGCGGTGGCATCACCGTCGCTGCCCCCCGTGACGCGCTGGCCCAGGCCCTGCTGAATCTGCTCATCAATGCGTCAGCCCACTCCCCGCCGGGTGGAACCATCCGCCTGGAGGCAGTGGACGCCGACGGCGCCATCGAGATCCGCGTCAGCGACAGCGGCCCGGGCGTGCCGGCAGCCGAACGCCAGCACATTTTCGAGCCCTTCCGCAGCCATGGACTCGGCGCCGGCCTCGGCCTCGCCGTGGTCCGTCGCCTGGCCCGGGAGAACAACTGGGACACGGGCGTCACTGACGCCGCCGGCGGCGGGGCTCGGTTCTTCCTGCGCGTGCCGCGCCGGGCCGCAGATCGCGTGGATCCCCCGGCGGGCTCAGGCCTGCCGCTACGAGCACAGCACCAAGATGCCGACAGCCAAGGGAACAGCGAAGGCACGCCGTGAAGATCCTGATCGTAGATGACGAACCCGCCGTCCGCTTCGCGCTGGCGGAACTGCTGGGGGATGCCGGCCACGAGGTGCGGGAGGCCGAACACGCGCCCGCAGCCCTGGCCGCACTCGAGGGCAGCCCCGCCGACGTCGTCATCTCCGACCTGAGCATGCCGGCCATGAACGGACTGGCGCTCCTGGAGGAAGTGCGGGCACGGCATCCGGAAACGCTGTTCATCCTGCTCACCGCCCACGGCGACGAGCGCCTGGCGGTGGAGGCGCTGCGGCTGGGCGCCTACCATTACCTGCCCAAGCCTTTCGACAACGATGAGGTCATCGCCCTCGTCGGTCGTGCCCGGGAACTGCTGGCGTTGCGGCGGGAGAACCGGCGCCTGCGCGAGGAGCTGGAGGCCGGCGTGGACGGTGTCGTCGGCAAGTCAGAGGCGCTGCGCGCCGTGCTGCATACCGTCCACCGGGTAGCGCCGGTCGATATCACCGTGCTGCTCCTCGGCGAGAGCGGCACCGGCAAGGAAGTCATTGCCCGCGCACTGCACGATGCCAGTCCCCGCGCACGCCGGCCGTTCGTGGCGGTGAACTGCGCGGCACTGCCCGCCGAACTCACCGAGTCGGAACTGTTCGGTCACGTCCGTGGCGCGTTTACCGGGGCCGACCGGGACCGGGACGGCGTCTTCGTCGCCGCCAGCGGCGGCACGCTCTTCCTCGACGAGGTCGGCGAACTGAGCGCCGCCGCGCAGGCGACGCTGCTGCGGGCGCTGGAGCAGCGCAGCGTCACGCCCGTGGGCTCCACCACCGAGGTGGCGGTGGACGTGCGCCTCGTCGCGGCCACGAACCGGTCCCTGGCCGAACTCGCCGACGCCGGCGCATTCCGCCAGGACCTGCTGTTCCGCCTCAGTGTCGTCCAGCTCGAAATGCCGCCGCTGCGGGAACGCCGCGAGGACATCCCCCTGCTGGCCGCCCACTTCATCGCGCACTTCGCCGAACGGCACAGGCGCCCGGCACTGCCTCTCGATGAATCCGCCCGGCGCGCACTCCTCGCCTGGAACTGGCCTGGCAACGTGCGGGAACTGCGCAACGCCATGGAGCGGGCAGTCGTGATGGCGGATGGCGACGCCATCACGCTGCACGACCTGCCTCCTGCCGTGGCCGGCGGCCGGACGCTGCTACGGCCGGAGGACGCCGCCATGGCGGAACTCTCGTGGGCGGACGCCCGCACGCAGGCGGTGGATGCGTTCGAGAAATCTTTCCTGGCTGCGGCGCTGGAGCGGCACGGCGGGAACGTCTCGGCCACGGCGCGGGCACTGGGACTGCACCGGCAGAGCCTGCAGAAGATGATGCGACGATTGGGGCTCGCCGGCGACTGATCTTCCTAGTCGAGCCCCCTCGGACGGCCCAGCACCTCGGACACGATGATGGCCCGACGCAGCGCCTGGCGGTCCTCGAACAACTCGACCTGCGGCGCCGCGGCAGCCGCCGCAGCCTCGGCCGCCTCCGCGGCCTCCCGATCGATACGCTCGTGAAAGCGGTCGTGGCGCTCCTCGGCACCGAGGATGATCTCGTCCTGGGAAATGGCTACCCTGGCTGCGCGCACGGGGACCTTCCGGACCAGGCGGTCGGCGTCACTGGGCGGCGGCCCCGCAGGACGACGCTGACGGCTGGCCTGCGGCGGGACCGGGGTCCGCATTTCCGCCGGCTGCGGCCGCCGCTCCCGTGGTGCGCCCGCAGGACGGTTCCGGATGCGCTCGCGCTCGCGCTCGGCCGCCCGCTGCGCCTCGGCCCGGCGCTCCGCGTCCCGCTGCTGCTCCAGCCGGAACTTCTGGTCCCGGCGCTGGGCTGCGTCCGGTCCGCGCGGCGCGGGCACGGGCGTGACCGGCGGCGGGGGCGCCGCATCCACGGGCTCCTTCCCTCCACGGGTTGTCGGCCGCTTCTCGCCGGTGAGAATCTCCCAGAGGTCGTCGGGCAGCATGCCGGCGGCGGCGTCGTCGCTGGTACTGTCGTGCCCGGCGGGCACGGACCGGAACGGCACCTCCTCGTCGTCAATGGGCGCTGGTGCGCGACGCTGCGGCTGCGGCGTACCGGGTTGACCCGGCCGCCGCTGGCCGGGCCGCGGCCCCTGCTGCGGTGGTTGCTGCTGGCCACGGCCCAACCCCAGGAGCCGCTCCAGGAGCGGCGCCAGGATGAAGACGATGATGAGGAGCAGTCCGAAGTCCAACGCTAGCTCTCCCGCTGCTGCGGGCTGCTGTCGGTATCGCCGGCGATGGCCTTGCGCATGGTGGTATCCGCCTCGACGTTGCGCAGGCGCTGGTAGTCCATGATGCCCAGGTTGCCCTGGCGGAATGCCTCGGCCATGGCCTGCGGCACCTGCGCCTCGGCCTCCACGACCCTGGCGCGCATCTCCTGGACCCGGGCCCGCATCTCCTGCTCCACGGCCACTGCCATGGCACGCCGCTCCTCCGCCTTCGCCTGGGCGATCCGCTTGTCCGCCTCCGCCTGATCCGTCTGCAGCTCGGCGCCGATGTTCTTGCCCACGTCCACGTCGGCAATGTCAATGGACAGGATCTCGTAGGCCGTGCCAGCGTCGAGGCCCTTGGACAGCACCGTCTTGGAGATCTTGTCGGGGTTCTCCAGCACGGCCTTGTGGCTGTCCGCCGAACCGATGGTCGAGACGATGCCCTCACCGACGCGGGCCAGGATGGTGTCCTCGCCGGCGCCGCCC
>DATHVP010000079.1:0-26284 GCA_035461245.1 Longimicrobiales bacterium
GGGACCACCCTGACGGCGTTCATAATGTATGGGCCATGGAAATACATCCCGGCGAGATGTTCGCGTACGAACTGACCCGCTTCAACAAGGACTTCCGCGCCGAGTTCGACCTGTCCTCCCCGGTCGCCGCGCCGCCGCCGCCGTGGGCGGTCCAACCCCGGGACCAGCGGGGCGAAGGCTCGCCTAGTGCGCCGTGACCAGCTGCTGGAATTCCGGGTGTGCCTGGAGTTCGCGCCACCGCCAGTTGATCTCGCCGGTGGCACGGAAGCCGTGGCTCATGGCCACGGCCTGGCGCAGTACGCGCACGGCCTCGTCATGGTCCTTCATCAGCACGTACGCGTAGCCCGCCATCCAGGTCAGCTCCGCCGTCGGGTCCAGGGCCGGATCAATACGGTTGCGGGCGCGGACGACCACGGCCCGGGCGCTGTCCGACAGTTGCGCCCGGGCGAGTACGCTGCCGACGGCCAGCTCGGATGCAATACGCTGGTAGTCGCGCTCATGGCCGGGCGCGAGAGAGTCCGTCCGGGCCGCCAGCTGCCACGCCCGGGCGGGATCCGGCGCCACTGACGGCGTGGTCATCAGGTAGAGTTCGCAGGAAGCAAAGCGGTAGTCATCGGTAAAGCGGCGGTTACCCTCGGCGCACCACCGCTGGGCCTGCGCAAAGCCACCAATCTCCATGCTGCCCAGGAACAGGCGCCAGAGTACGTTGGGCGCTGATTCCAGGAACGCGTCTTCCTCGAAGGCTCGCTGCGCCGATACCAGCGACTGCGTCGGGTTTTCCGTCATGTAGAGGTGGCTCAGCGTACTGTGCGCGCTGGCCAGGGAGGCGTCCAGCTGCACTGCCCGCTGCAGGTCCGCACGGGCCCGGTCCCGTAGCGCTGCATGCTCTGCCGGCAACGGCTCCGCGTGCAGCAGATGCAGGATATACTGCAGCGTGCCTCGTACCTCCAGCGCCCGGGCATGGTTGCGGTTCCGCTGCAGCGCGCGGTTCGCGTGCTCTATGCCCTCTCGCGCCTCCGCGGCTGCCTCATGGGGATGGTCCAGGTAGGCCCGGACCCGGGAATGCGATATCTCGCCGCGCAATGCGGCCGGCTCGGCCCAGGCCGAGTCCAGCACCTCCGCCCGGGCGAGCAGGGCATCGGCCCGGGCGAACAGTTCGTCGCCCGCACGGAGGTCCGTGTGCGCCCTGGCCACGCCTTCCTTGCGTAACCTTTCCGCCTGCTGGGCATGCGACCACGCGTCCCGCACGCTCGTGCCCGCACCACGCTGGCGCACGGCGATCTCCTCGCCGAGGAACCCGCGCAACAGGCGCGCCGACTCCTCCACGAACTGGTCCCGGGCTGTCAGAACGTCGTCTGCAGGGCTCTCGAACGAGATCCGCTGGATGTCCACGCCGCTCGCCCCGTCCACCAGCCGCAGCGCGACACGGATCCGGTCGCCGCGCCGTTCCACGTGACCATCCACAAGAGTGCCTGCGTCCAGACGCCTGGCGATACTGTCGGAAGTCAGCCCCAGATCCCGGACGTCCATGGCGCCGTTCCGGCTGACCACGTCCAGGCCCCGCACCTGGGACAGCTCTGCAATGAGGTCCTCCGTGAAGGCGTCCGCCAGCCACGCATCATCAGCCCCCAGGTCACTGGGATCGAGATAGAGGACCGCCACCCTGCGCACGTCCAGCGTACCATCCAGCGCGTCCGGTCCCGCTGCGCGGTTGACCACGGTGAAGCTGCTGAGACCGAGGGCAATGACGGCGACGCCGACGAGCATGGCGATTTCCGCCCGCGGCGCGCTCTGGCGGCCCTTCTCGCCGTGATACCAGCCGATGATGAGCGCCGCAGGCAGTCCACCGACCGCAGCCAGGATGAGCGCCACCAGGTAAACCTGGTCGGGCATGATCTCACGGTCCACGAACTGATCGATGACTTCCAGCGCGACCCAGGCACCGGCCATATACGCCATGACAATCTGGACGATGCGTCGCTCACGCAACTGCGAAAACAGTCCCACGTCCTGCGCCCTCCTTCACTTTTACCGCTGGCCCACCCGTGGCCGGAACCGGCGGGTGGGCCTCGCGCTCCTCAGCGCTCGATGCGGAACTGCACCGGCAGGTTCCGCCCGACGTTGAATCGGGGATCACCGGCCACGACAAAGGTCGCGTCACCGATGGGCCGCACCCCGTTCAGGTGAACTGACACCACGATGATGTCGCCGGCCTGCGCACCGCCGATTCGCCACTGCACCTGATAGCGGCCGTCGCTGAAGTTGGCGGGCCCGAAGGGCAGTTCCGCCAGCACGGTCCCCGCACAACTGCCCGCCTGGCACGTCGCGCGGACGGTCCCCGACGCAGTGGTATTCTGCGTCGCGAGCGGTGCCGGTGCGTTCTGCACCAGCGGCATCAGGAACGTCGCGGACCAGTCGGTGACGACGACGTCGAACCGTACGGCGGTGGCGCCATCCTGCGGCGTTGTCACTTCCATGCGATACGTACCGGGCTCCGCAAAGGACCAGTCAGCGGTAGCATGGCCGGTGGCCGAGCCCGCTCCGGCGCTGACCGCCGCCGCTGTGCCAGACGCATGGCTGCACGACGCATAACCGGTGCCCCCGTCAATGCATGCGAACTCGACGTTCACGCCGTTCACGCCCAGGTCATGGTCATTCGGCTCGGCATGGTCCTCTTCCGCATGGATGGATGTCACCCGAGCGGTCAGGGCCACATCCGCCATCACGGTCGCCGACGCATCGGCGGCCTGCAAGCGTATCTCCCGGACCCAGCCAAAGCGCGTCAGCGTGCGCACACTGCTGAACAGTACCAGGTCGCCGCCGTATGCCGGCGTACCGAAAATCCATTCCACCAGCGGCCGCCCATGGCGTGCGTAGAAGTCACGGACCCGCGAAGCCGCGGCCCAGCCGCCGACCCGATGGCCGCCGGGCTGCGTCGGCGCCCAGTCCGCACACGCCGCCGCCTGGTTGAAGATGTACTCGCCGGGCGGCCCGAGGGGCTCGTACGTGGTAGTGGCCTCCCACGGCTTGTCCGGGGCCTTGAACTTCCTGGCATGATGCTCATTAGCCGCCGGATCCAGGCACATGGCGATGAAGACGGTCTCGCCTTCACCAGCCTGCATGTCGAGGTAGTTGAATTCCTCACCTGGCTCCAGCGCCGGGTGCATGCGGACCTCCACGCACGCCTCGTACTGCACGAACGTTGTGGGCAGGCACGGCAGGTCCGTGGCGTTCACCAGTTCGAACGTTCGAGTGCCCCCCGATGGGTCCACGAAGTTCGGCAACGCGATAACGAACAGGTTGCCGTTGTTGAACGTGCCGCCCGCGGCAGGGTCGATGGTGTACTCGCTGCACGCCGTTTCAGGCCAGCAGAATGCGCCCTCGTCGATGCTGAACTTGAACGGCACCGTGCTGCCCAGCTGGAAACCGTAGATGCCCTCAGGCACCAGCCGCAGCTGGGTCGGGTTGGCCACCGGCTGGATGTCCGCGTAGCCGAGAACCTTGCCCACGCGGACGTGCATGCGGTACACCACGCCCACTTCGAACGGGTGGGCCTCCGACCGGAGTTGGTACTGGTAGTAGTCGTCCACCAGGCGGACGTCACCCTCGCCTGGGCCTGTCTCCGCCGTTATCAGCGGGCTCGCACCGGCCACGCATCCCGTCGAAGGGTACGTCCCCGACACGTCCGCGTCGCTCAGGCGGCAGATTTCCACCACCGGATTCAGGTGCGGATTGAACGCCGCAGTGGTCTGGCCGCTGCCTACCGGGGACAGGATGTGGAAGAAGGGATTCCCTGCGGGATTGCTGCTGTCCGAGAGGTCGAACCGGGGACCGGGTCCGATCAGCCGGCCGTCATCCCGGCAACCGCCGATGATGACGCCGGCCACGAGCAGTACGGGCACAGCCTGCATGCGGAACATGGTCGTTCCTTCGCGTTGTGCTGCCTGTGTGGGAGCCCCCGACGCGACCGGGGATAGCCTCGCGGGGATCTGAACTCTCGCACTGTCCTTGGTGGATGCGCAAGTGGCGCGCAGACGCAACAGGTGTGCTGTATGTTGCGGCATCGCAACAAATTGCAGGTAGCTGTTCCACCCCTCTTGACGGCGTGCCGATCACCTTTACGGAGTGCCTTCGACCTTTACGGCTGTCCTGATCCGCTCACGATGTCGGACCGTGCGGTGCACCGGCGAGCAGGCGCAGGCCGTTGAGGGCGACCAGGAGCGTGCTGCCCTCGTGGGCGACGACGGCGAGGGTGAGGGGCAGGCCCACGGTGAGCGCAACCACGACGAGCATGAACATCCACCCGACGCTGAACCAGACGTTCTGCCGCACGACCCTGCGGGCGCGCCGGCCGAGGTGGATGACGTAGTCCACTCGCTGTACATCGTCGCTCATGAGGACGACATCGGCGGTTTCGATGGCGACGTCGGTGCCGGCAGCACCCATTGCGATGCCGAGGGTGGCGGCGGCCATGGCGGGCGCGTCATTGACGCCGTCGCCGACCATGGCCACACCCCGGCTGCTGTCACGCAGTTGCCGGACGACCTCGACCTTGTCGGCGGGCAGGAGCCCGGCGCGCACCTCGTCGGCGCCGAGTTCTGCGGCGATGGCCCTGACGGCATCGGGATGATCCCCGGACAGGATGGCGATCCAGCGGATGCCTTCGTACTTCAGGTGCCTGACGGCGGCGGCCGCGTTGGTCTTGAGGGCATCGCCAAAGGACAGGGCGCCGATCACGGTGGCATCTTCTCCCACGAGCACGACGGACCTGCCGAGTGACGTCTGCTCAGCCGTCCAGCCCCGGAGGATCAGGTCCACCTCGGCGCCCATGCGCTGGCTCATGGTGGCGTTGCCGACCCACACGGTCCGCCCGTGGAGGGTTCCCGAGACGCCCTCACCGGGAAACGCCTCGAAATCGGCAATGCTCCCGACGGGCACATCCTGCGCGCGGGCGGCGTCGAGGATGGCCCGGGCCAGATGGTGCTCGGAGTTCTGCTCCACGGCGGCGGCGCGAGCCAGCATCTCCCGGCGACGTGGCGGATCGTCGTGGGGTACGGCAACCTGTTCCTGCATGCGTGGCTGGCCGACCGTGAGGGTACCGGTCTTGTCAAAGGCCACGGTGTCGATGGTGCCGGCCAGGTCCAGGTAGGCCCCGCCCTTGAACAGGACGCCATGCCGTGCCCCGTTGGCGATGCCGGACAGGATTGCGGCGGGCGTCGAGATGACCAGCGCGCACGGGCTGGCCACAACAAGCAGTGTCATGGCGCGATAGAACGCGTCGCCGGGGGCAACATCCATCAGCAGCGGCGGCAGTGTGGCCACCAGGGCCGTGGCGGCCACCACCCCAAGTGTGTAGGGATGTGCGAACCGGTCAATGAAGTGCTGGGCGGGGGCGCGCTGCTCCCGGGCCTCCTCCACAAGCCGGATGATGGTGGCGAGCATGGTCTCGCCGGCGTGTCGGGTGACCTCCACGACGAGGGCGCCGCCCCGGTTGATGGTGCCGGCGAAGACGTCGTCCCCCACGTGCTTCGGCACCGGCATGGATTCACCCGTGATGGCGGACTGGTCAACTTCGCTGCGGCCGGTGGCCACCCTGCCGTCCGCCGCGATCCGGTCGCCGGGGCGGACCAGGATCCGGTGGCCGGGCCGCAATTCATCCACGGGCACTCGCCGCTGCTCCCGGCCACCTTCGTCCACCAGTGTCGCTTCCGCCGGGCTGAGTGCCATGAGGCCCCGGATCGCGCGCCGGGTGCGTCCCATGGCATAGGCCTCCAGCGTGTTGGACAGACTGAAGAGGAAGATGAGGATGACGCCTTCCAGCGGGCTGCCGACGATGGCGGCCCCCAGCGCCGCTGCGCCCATGAGGAAGTCAATGGACAGCTTGTGCTCATTGCGCAGGGTGTCCCAGCTGTCCCGGGCGATGCGGGCGCCACCCACCACGTACGCGATGCCCAGCGGCAGCCAGCGCCACGGAGAAGGCTGCGCCGGCACCCACTCGAGGACAGCGCCGACGAGCATGCCCACGGCAACGACGATGGTGACCCGCAGGTAGTAGCGGGCGGTCTCCTCCTGCATGGGACTCCGTGTATAGGTCCGTGTTGCACGGGTCGGCCACGTGCATGTTACGACAGTGAGCCACGGTCGGACAGCGTCGGATGAATGGGACGGCTCTCGCCCGGCGTGCGCCCGGCAACGGCTCGCAGTAACGTTCCCGCCGCCGATCGAGGATCATGAGAGGGGTGGACATGCTGTACGAGACCATCAAGCCGGAACTGCTGAGTCTGATTGCGGCCGGCGACTGGCCGCGGCTGCGGGAGGCCCTGGAGGATGCGCCGGGCCCGGAAGTGGCCGCGCTGATCCTGCACCTGCGCAAGGCGGACCGGGTTCTGCTGTTCCGGGCGCTGCCGCGGGAAACGGCCGCTGCCGCCTTCGCGCACCTGGACCTGCAGCAGCAGGACCTGCTGCTGCGCGACCTCAGCGACGAGGAGACCCGGTCGCTACTCGCCGAGTTGCCACCTGACGATCGCACTCACCTGCTGGAGGAACTGCCCGGTCAGGCGACCCAGCGCCTGCTCAACCTGCTGGCCGGTGACGACCTGAAGGAGGCCAGGTGGCTCCTCGGCTACCCTGAGGACAGCGTCGGCCGCCTGATGACGCCGGACTACGTTGCCGTCCGCCCCGACTGGACGGTCGGCGAGGCGCTGCGCCATATCCGCGCCCATGGGCAGGACAGTGAGACGCTGAACCGGATCTTCGTGGTGGACGACGACTGGCGGCTGCTCGACGACATCGAGCTCCGCCAGTTCATCCTGTCGTCCTTCGACACACCGGTCACGGAGATCATGGACCATCGCGTGGCGATCCTGTCCGCGTTCGCGCCGCGGGAAGACGCCGTGCACATGATCCGGCGGTACGGCCAGTACGTGCTGCCGGTCGTGGATTCCGGTGGCGTGCTGGTGGGGATCGTGACCGTGGACGACCTCATGACCGTGGCGGAGGAGGAGACGACGGAGGACTTCCATCGCGTCGGCTCCGTCGGCCCCGTGCGGATCAGCCTGCGCGAGGCGCCCATCACGCTGCTCTACCGTGCCCGCATCGGCTGGCTGATGGGCCTGGTCTTCGTGAACATCCTGTCCGGCGCGGGCATCGCCATCTTCGAGGACACCCTTCAGGCGGCCATTGCGCTGGTCTTCTTCCTGCCCCTCCTCATCGGCAGCGGCGGCAATGCCGGCGCACAGGCCTCCACGCTCATGGTCCGCGCCCTGGCCACGGGTGACGTACATGCCCGGGACTGGTTCCGCCTGCTGGTCAAGGAACTCGGCGTGGCATTGCTGCTGGGCTGCACCATGGCCCTGGGTGTCGGCCTGGTCGCCCTCTACCGCGCACCGGAGGTACTGGTCGTGGCCACCGCGACCATGGTGATAATCGTGCTCTGGGGCAGCATTCTGGGCATGTCGCTGCCGTTCCTGCTCACCCGCTTCAGGCTCGATCCGGCCACCGCCAGCGCACCGCTCATCACGTCCCTCGCCGACATCTCGGGGGTCCTCATCTACTTCTCCATCGCAAGCTGGTATCTCGGTATCTGACGCGGCCGCTCACCGCACCACCACCACGCCCTTCATCCAGGGGTGGGGCCCGCAGTGGAAGCTGTAGATGCCGGGCTCGTCGAAGCGCGCGCGCCAGGACGCGCCAGGCTGGATAGCACCCGAGTCCCATGAACTGTCGTCCGCGCTGACCGTATGCATCACGGCGTCGCGGTTCGTCCACTCCACGGTCGTGCCACGCAGCACTTCGAGCCGGTACTGCGGGTAGCTGAACCCCTCGATGGTTGTGCTGACCATGCCGGTGGCGGCCGCGGGCACATCCGCGACGACGGCCCGCCGTGCCTGCTGCCGGGAGGCCACGAGACGGGCGGCGCGTCCGACTTCCAGGGGCGCGACAAGGGAGACGCCGAGCCGGGTGCGCGGCGAACCCCTGCTCGTACCCTGCAGCGTGCCTGACGCCGTGTTCGTGGCAAAGACGGATATCCTGTACGGGCTGAACGGCAGGCCCGTGGCCACCGCCGCACTCCAGGCCACTCGTTCCGGGGCGTCCCGTGTAAGCAGCGTGACGACGTCGGCACTGAGCGTCACCGGCACACTCGTCCGCCACGGTGACCATGCAACGCCGGCGCCCACGGCAGTCCGCGCATCGCCGGCACCGAATCCGTCGGTGAACAGCCGTCCGCTGGCCATGACACGCACGGGCCCGGCGCGGTGCGCAGCTGTGACATCCACGTCGAGGCTGCCGGCGGCACCGTTCACGGCGGCCGTAATCGCCAGGTCTGCGGGTGCCTCCCTGGCGAGGGCCAGGCCAGTGGCGGCGGCCCGAAGTTCCCATTCGCCCGAAGATCCCTGCACCACACGAGATTCCGGCGCGACACGCAGCCCCGCCCGGGCCCAGGCCGGGAGCCCGAGGGCGATATCGAAGGTGCCGCGCTGCACCAGGCCGGCGCCCGCGGCACGCTCGAGCCTGAACTCGGGCGCGAACTCCAGCAGCCACGGCAGGCCCGCATCCGGGCTGCCGACCAGCATGGTGCGTTCGAGGGTCTGGGCACCCACCGGCCTCACCAGCAGCGCGGCGAGCAGCCCGCAGCAAATCCACCTCATCCCCACCCCTCCTGTCCGCTGTTGTGTCCTCGCCGGGTTCGTCCTACGATCCCCGCACAATGTGGATGATACCGGAGATGCCAATGACACGGAACACGATTCATGCCGCCGTCGCGGTGCTGCTGGTGGCTACATCGGTGAAGGCGCTGTCCGCCCAGACTCCCGCCGCGTCTGATGTTGCAGTGATGGACCGCATCGTGGATGAGGGCATGAACAGGTCCCAGGTCATGGAGCACGTGATCTGGCTGGCGGACGTCTACGGGCCGCGCCTCACCGGCAGTCCCGCCACGGAACAGGCAGCCGACTGGACCATGGACCGCCTCCGCGAATGGGGCCTGGCCGAGGTGCGCCAGGAACGCTTTGCGTTCGGCCGCGGCTGGTCCCTGGACCGGTTCAGCGCGCACATGATCGAGCCGCAGGTCCAGCCCATTATCGGGCTGCCGAAATCGTGGACGCACGGCACCGGTGGACCGGTCATCGCCGACGTCGTCCATGCACCCATCCTTTCCGGGGCCGACTTCGAGCGGTACCGCGGCACCCTCGGCGGCAAGATCGTGCTCACCCAGCCCGCCCGTCAGGTCAACCTGCTGGACGGGCGCATCGTGCTGCGCATGAACGAGGACGAGATCCGCGAGGCACGCTCGGAGGACCCGCGGGCAACCCCGTCACCGGCGCCGCCGGCACGGACCGGTGAGCCCCGGCCGGCGCCGCCGTCGCAGCAGGCCATCCAGGCGTTCTACATGGAGGAAGGCGTCCTGGCTCTGCTGGACCGCGGGTCCGACTCGGACATCGTGCCCGGCGGCAGCGACCTGTCCTGGACCTCGCAGCGTACCGACGGCGGCACCATCTTCGTCGGCTCCGGCGGATCCCGCGCCGCCGATGCACCCGTCACGCCGCCGTCCATCACCCTCGCCGTGGAGCACTACAACCGCATGGTCCGCGTACTGGAGCGAGGGGTGCCCGTGCGCATGGAGCTGGACGTCCGGACCCGGTTCCACGACGAAGTCGAGCCCAATGCCTTCAGCATCTTCGCCGAGATTCCCGGCTCCGATCCGGCGCTCCGGGACGAAGTCGTCATCCTCGGCGCGCACTTCGATTCCCATCACGGCGCCACCGGTGCCACGGACAATGCCACGGGCAGCGCAGCCATGATGGAGGCCATGCGCATCCTGCTGGCCAGCGAGGCCCGCCCCCGGCGCACCATCCGCCTGGCCCTCTGGGGCGCAGAGGAGCAGGGCCTCATCGGGTCGCGGCACTACGTCGAGAACCACCTGGTCGGTCAGCCCGCCTTCGAACAGGTCTCTGCCTACTACAACATTGACAATGGGACCGGCCGCATCCGCGGCATCTGGCTGGAGCGCAACCACGGCGCCGGACCCGTCTTCGAGGAGTGGATGCGCCTGGACGCGCTGCGCGATCTCGGTGTCGATATCGTCGGGCCCCGGGCCGTCGGTTCCACGGACCATGCCTCGTTCGCCCGCGTCGGGCTGCCCGGCTTCCAGTTCATACAGGAACGGCTGGAGTACAGGTCTCGCACCCATCACTCCAACATGGACGTGGTGGACCGGGTCCAGCCCGAGGACATGCGGCAGATGGCGACGGTCACGGCGCTGTTCGCCTACCTGACGGCTCAACGGGACGAGCGGCTGCCCCGGCCCGATTGAAGCTGCCGGCCGCCGAGGTCGGGCGGGCGTCCTGTCGCGTTGACTTTGAGCCCCGCCGCGCGTTCTATTGGGAAGGGCCCTGCCACGCGGACCGGGCGCGCGGCAGGGCATCTGCAACAACTGTTCGGAGGTTGCATGCTGCGACGCCTCACACCCTGCATCCTTGTCGTTGCCCTCGGCATCGTCGCGTGTGACCGTTCGCCCGGTGACCCCCTCGATCCGCGGTACGACCTGGCTTCACTGCTCACCGCCGATCCCACGGGCAGTCAGCCGGCGCCCCACACACTTCCGGGCCTGCTGCACGCCGCGGTGCACCGTGTCTATACCGTCCACGGACCCGCAGCGGCCAGGACGGTTGTCGCGGATCTGCAGCGGCTCCAGGACGATGCTCGTCGGGCCGTGGCCGTCGGCGACAGGGAGGCCGCGACGGCTCGGCTCGAGGCCGTGCACACGGAAGAACTCGACGTCGTATTGAGCGTGTTCGGGACCGGGATAGTCCGACGCGTCATGGACGGCATCGAGCTGGACGCCGCGCGGCTGGCCCGGAGCGTGGCCGACGCCCGCCTCGCGGGACGGGACGAACCCCGCGCGGACGGCCTGCTGGACGAGGCCGGGGCACTCCTCGCAGTCGCCCGGGAAGCGGAGGCCGGAGGCCGTCACGCAGCGGCACTGGACGCGGCGACGGGCGCGGCCGCCCGCGTCAGCGGGGTTCACGCTCTGCTCGCAGACGCCCGTCGCATCGCCACCCTCGCCGAGCTTCATGAACTCGCCGTGGCGCATCGCAGCGCCGGGGCGGGGGACGGGCCTGCGCCGGTCGCAGCCCAGACCGAACGGGCAGCCGGCGGCGTGGCCCCGTATCTGACGCGGACGGGTGACCGGGAGGCGGCGCAGGCAGCAGCCCTGGCGGCGCGGTCCGCCCAGGTCGCGCTGGTGCTGGATGTGTTCGGTGCGGATGCAGCTCGCGGACTGGTTGAGGCTGCGGACACAGGCATCGCAGAAGCGGGAGAGGCCCTGGTCGTGGCGTCGGCCGCCGGCCGTGACGTGCTCCGCCTGCAGCGCATGATAGCGGTTGCGCGGGACATGAATCTTCAGGCCCGGACCGCCCTGGAATCAGGCGATGCGCCCGCCGCCCTGGACCTCGCCAGTCACGCCGCGGGCCTGGTCAATGCCGCCCGCCTGGCCCTGACGATCTACTGACGCGAGCCGCCGCCCCCGCCTGGCGGTGCAGTCGGCGGCGTGGTGTCCGGCTGTGGCGGGCGTGGCACCTGCTCCGGCGCCGTACCTGGCGGCGGTGGCTCCACCGGCTGCCCCAGCAGGTTGCCCAGCAGTTGACGCGCCCGCATGAGGTGGGCATAGACCATGGCCCGGGTGTCCTGCAGCAGCGTCTGCATGGCCGGACTCGTGGCGGCCGGGATCAGCTCGTGATCGATGGTGTCCAGGAGCTGACGGTGCGACTCGACTTCCGCCCGGATATAGGCCAGGTCGAAGTCGGCTTCCTGCAGGTTTTCCAGGCCCGCATGCGCCAGCCGCACGGCGCTGGCCAGCTCACGGCCGGGTGTCGTTTCCTCCAGCGTCGCGCCGCGGGCCTGCGCCTCCCGATCCAGGATCGGCACGAGTCCGCGGTGATCCGTTGCCACCGTCCGGGCGAATTCGCGGATGTCCTCGCGGGCGCCCCGTTGCGTCCCCATGTCGGCATACGTGATGAGCGACATGCTCACGGCGCGGATCGGTGACAGCAGATCCTGCGTCTGTTCCGGCGTCTCCACGATCGCCAGGGAATCCTGCGCGACCGCCATGCCGTCATCCTGATCGTCGTTCCCGCCGCACGCGACAATGCCTATCGTCAGGGCCAGCGGCAGCACCCGCAGCTTCCACATTCGTCCGTACCTTTCTCCGTGATCGGGCGGCTAGCGTAGCCACCGCGCAGGCGCACGGCAAGACAGGGCCGGGGTACGGCCGCGCGCAGGTCGGCGCAACGTGCAAAAACAGGACCCTTCAGGCGATGGAGTCGTGCTTGCATGGCGTGTTCACGCGC
Organism: Longimicrobiales bacterium; assembly: GCA_035461245.1. GTDB lineage: Bacteria > Gemmatimonadota > Gemmatimonadetes > Longimicrobiales > RSA9 > SH-MAG3. Next base: position 12,348 of record DATHVP010000079.1, read on the forward strand.
GCTATACTCGCGCGCTGGCCGGGTATCCGCCCGCCTCACGAACAGGGCTGGCGTCCTCACCGCAGGGGAGGCTCGGCCCTTTTTGTATAGTGCCGTGACCAGCACGGCGACATCGCCTGATCAGGCCGGAGTCAGTATACCCAGGGCCGTCGGATCGAACCGTACGTCTCCTGTCCGGGCGCGCCTGACGGGTGCCGGCGACCGGTGGCGGCGCGGAACACGAAGGACCGAGGCCAGTAGACATGAGCAACCAGCAAGGAGTGGGCGGGGAACCCATGGCTGAACCCAAGATCACGACCGTGCAGACCGGGGCCGATGACCTGCAGGCTGAGCTGCTGGTCCTGCACGTATTCGAGCGGGATCGCGAGGCCGTCGGCTTCGTCGCGAAGGTGGACCGGCTTTACGATGGTGCCATCAGCCGCGTGCTGGAGAGCGGCGACTTCGCCGGCCGGAAGGGTGACACTCTCGTGATCTACCCGCCCGATGCGGGGTGCGGCATCCGGCGGGTACTGCTGGCGGGGGCGGGCAAGCCCGAGGACTACACCGTCGAGCAGTTGCGGCGTGCCGTGGGCGACGCCGTCCGCGTTGCCGAGCGCATGGCCATCCGCAGCATGGCCGTGTCCGTCGGTCATGTCCATCACATCGCCGAGCAGATGGGCGACTACTATGCCGGCCTCGCCGCCGTGGAGGCTGCGGTGCTGGCGACCTGGGACTTCCGGGAGTTGAAGACCACGCCGTCCGACGATGAGCCGCGCGGTTCGCTGGACGAGGTCACCATCATCGCCCACGACGAGAACCAGGCCCGGGAACTGGACCGCGCCGCCCGCATCGGCACCATCACTGCCCGCGGCGAGAACTTCGCCCGGGACCTGCAGACCCGGCCGGGCAACATCGCCACGCCGTCGTACCTGGCGGAGCGCGCCTCGGAAATGGCCGGCCGCCTCGGCCTGCAGGTGACCATCTTCGACCGGGAGCAGATGCAGACGGAGGGCATGCACGCCCTGCTGGCGGTGGCGCGAGGCACGCAGGAGGAGCCGCGCTTCATCATTGTCGAATACAAGGGCGGCGGCGCCGACGATGCACCGCTGGTGCTCGTGGGCAAGGGCGTGACCTTCGATTCAGGCGGCATCTCCATCAAGCCGGCGGAACGGATGGAAGACATGAAGTACGATATGTCCGGTGCCGCTGCCGTGCTCGGCGCCATCCAGGCCATCGCCGAGCTGAAACTGAAGGCCAATGTCGTGGCCATCGTACCATCTACGGAAAACCTGCCTTCAGGCAACGCCCTGAAGCCCGGGGATGTCATCCGCTCACACCGCGGCAAGACCATCGAGATCATCAACACGGACGCCGAGGGTCGCCTGATTCTCGCCGACGCGCTGTCATACGCCCAGCGGTTCAAGCCGGCTGCCATTGTTGATTGCGCGACCCTCACCGGCGCCTGCGTCATTGCTTTGGGGCACCAGGCCATCGGCGTCATGGGCAATGACGGTCGCCTCCTGGCCCAGCTCCGGGCTGCCGGCCAGCGCACGGGTGAGCGCTGCTGGCCCCTGCCACTCTGGGACGAGTATCGCGAACAGATTGACAGCCCCATCGCCGATATCAGGAATTCCGGCGGCCGACCGGCCGGCACGATTACCGCCGGCTGGTTCCTGAAGGAGTTCGCCGGGGAGGACGTGCCCTGGGCGCACCTCGACATCGCCGGCACCGCCTACCGCGACGAGGCTGCGCCCTACCTGCGCAAGGGGGCCACCGGCGTGCCGACGCGCCTGCTGGTGGACTGGGTGAGGGCGCGCGCCGAAGCATGACGCCAGATTCCCGCGGATCCCGCCGCCGGCTCTGGCTGGCGGCGCTTCCGCTCAGTGCAACCCTGCTGGCGGGCCTGCCCGTCGAATCGTGGGGACAGGTGCCGCCGGTGCCGCCCGTCCGGGACACGATCCGGGCCGATACCCTCGTCGCCGACACGCTGCCGCTGGAGGAACCGCAGTCCGGCATGGACACGGTGCCGGCCCGGCCGGTCGTCCCATATCCGCTCATGCCCGCCGGCCCGGCCGCCGGGTTCGCAGCGGGTGAGTGGGTCTGGGATCGGGACGCACTGCTCCGTGAGGCACCCACCAGCCTTGCCGACCTGCTGGACCGGATTCCCGGCGTCACCACGTTCCGCGCCGGTACGTTTGTCCAGCCCGAGGCCGCCGCGGCGTTTGGTGGCACGGCGACGCGTACCGAGATCGAGGTGGATGGCTACATCCTCGACCCCGTGGACGCCGGAACCTTCGACCTGGCACAGCTGCCGCTGGCCCATATTCGCGAAGTCCGCGTGCAGCGGCGGCTGGGCCTGCTGCGCATCCGGATCCTCACCGACTACGCCACCGAGCCGGAGCCCTACACCCGCGTCGAGGCGGGTATCGGCCAGCCGGCGGCGAACATGTTCCGGGGCGTCGTCCTCGCACCTCACGTTCTCTTCGGCCCGTTTGCCCTGGCCGTGGAACGACTGGACACGGACGGTGCGGGCCGAAGGGAGCCGTCCAGCCTGTTCAGCGGCTGGGCTAAGTGGGCGTGGACGGACGGTGTCCGCGGGCTGCAACTCGACTTCATGCAGGCGACTCTGGAGCGGGAGCCGGAATCGCCCTGGCCCCTGCATCGCACGCGCCGGGACATGGTAGTGCGGGCACGCAACGCTTTTTCACCCGGGCTCGTGGCCGAGGTCTACGCCGGTCGGACCACCGTGGCAGACTCGCTGTTTCCGCCGCCGGGTGACACCATCTCCCCGCGCCTCGATGACACTGGCATCACCCAGCTCGGGGCGCGCCTGGCATTCAGCACTGGCCTCGCCACCATCCGGGGCTCCGTGCGGTACCGGGACGCTGCCAGCCTGCCCCGCGTGGAGGCGGGCGTCGAGGCAGACGTTCAGTTCGGCGTCGCGCGGGCAGGCGGCGAGTTCGTCCACGCCACCTGGGACGGTACCGGAGCGACGTCGTACTTCGCCGCACACGGCGAACTCGGCCTGTTGCCCGGTACGTCCATATTCGCCGAACTCACCGGCGGCTCCCGCGCTGCGCCCCACTGGCGAGCGGACGAACGTCGCATCGCCACCGAGCGGAACGGCTGGCGGGCCGGCGCGTCCGCCGCCCTTTTCAATGGCAGGGCGACTGCCGGCGCCGCGGCGTTCGGCGTTTCCCAGGACATGAGCTGGCCGTTCGGTCTGCCCTTCGACTCTGCCGGCTACCCCATGGCGGTGGGCGACGGCAGGGGGCTGGAAGCGTTCGGCCGGCTCGTGGTGGTGCCCGGCTGGCTCGCCCTCGAAAGCAGCATCGTCGAATGGACGGATGCTCCCGGATGGGCGTACACGCCTGCCCGCAGCTGGCGCACCGCGCTGGAAACACACCTCGTGCCCCTGCCCAGCGGGAACCTGGAGATCCTGGGACGAATGGAGGCCGGATTGCGCGGTGCCGTCGGCGGCTTCCCGTCCATCGCCACAGCGGACGACGACGAGCCGCCCCCCGCGCCGGTCGTCCCCTCGGCCTGGCGGGTGAACGGATATCTTCACATCCGCGTCATTGACGTCCGTATGTTCCTCCGATGGGAGGACCTGCTCGGGAACCGCTATGAAGTGCTGGACCTGCCCGGCAGGCCATTGCGCGGGCCGCGTATCTTCTATGGCGTGAAGTGGGTGTTGTGGAACTGATCCGTTGCGTTGACCGCGTGACGGGCTTCGTCTACCTTTAACCGGCTGCGGCGCAGGGTCATGATCCGGAGTATGACGGGTTACGGCGAGGCGGAACGGGACACGGCCGCGGGCCGCCTCAGGGCGGAGGTCCGTACCGTAAACCACCGCTACTTCAGTCTCAACCTGCGGCTGGGACGCGGGCTCGACCGGTTCGAGACCCAGGTCAGGGATGCGTTGCGGGCTCAGCTGCCCCGGGGCCACGTCAATTTCTCGCTCCGCCTTGAGCCGGTTGATGGCATGGCGGCCGATGGTGGCGTGAACCTGGCCGTGGACGAGGCGAAACTGCTGAGGTACGTGCAGCTCCTGCGTGGCATCAGGGAGCGGCTCGACCTGCCCGGAGAGGTGGACCTGGCCCTGCTCAGCAGGTTCGTTGACCTCGTCGTGGATGAGGATGACGCGGAGGTCCCGCTACCGGAGCCCGACGACGTCCGGCTCGTCACGGAGGCCGCCGCCAGGGCCACGGCGGGCATGCGCCGGGAGGAAGGCCAGCGCCTGCAGCAGGATCTGGAGGAGCGGCTGGCGGCCATCGAGGCCGCCATGGCCCGCATCGTCGAGATGGCGCCGCAGCGGCTGGTGGCGGAGCGGGACCGGATGCGCAGGGTCGTGCAGGACCTGCTGGAGGGCGTGCCCGTGGATGAGGACCGGATCGCCCGGGAGATCGCCCACATGGCGGAGCGCTGGGACGTGAGCGAGGAGCTGGTGAGGCTGCGCTCGCATATCGAGCTGTTCCGCGAGTCCATGCACGTGGAGGCGCAGGAGCCGGTGGGCAAGCGACTGAGCTTCCTGGTCCAGGAGATGAACCGGGAAACGAACACCATCGGGTCCAAGGCCAACGACGCTGCCATGGAACACCAGGTGATCGCCATCAAGGATGAGATCGAACGGCTGCGGGAGCAGATCGAGAACGTGGAGTAATGATCAGGTTCCGCCCGTTTCCCGTAGTCCTCGCGGCCCCCAGCGGCGCCGGCAAGACGTCGCTGGCCCGGGCGCTGGTGGAGCGCTGGCCGGACATGGTGTTCTCCCTGTCGGCCACGACGCGACCGCCCCGGCCCGGCGAGGTGAACGGACGGGACTACGAGTTCGTCGACGACGCCGGCTTCGATGGGCTGGTGGCCGACGGTCAGCTGCTGGAGTTCGCGGAGGTTCACGGCCGCCGCTACGGCACCCTCAGGCGCGGGGTGGACGCCGCGCTGGGCCGGGGCCACACCGTCGTGCTGGACATTGACGTGCAGGGTGCGCAGGCCGTGCGTCAGGTGCTGCCGGACGCCGTGCTGGTGTTTGTCCTGCCGCCCAGCGTAGCGGAGATGCGGCGGCGCCTGACGGAGCGGGGCAGTGGCGAGGATGCCGGAGAACTGGCCACCCGGTTGCGGACGGCCCGGAAGGAACTGGAGGCGGTGGCGAGTTTCGACTATGTCATCGAGAATGACGAGTTCGAGCTGGCCATTCGCCGGCTCGAGGCCGTGATCGCGGCCGAGCGGGCCCGCGCCGGCCGGCTGGATGGATTGGACGTGACCCTGGCCGCATTGCGTGCGGACATGGACCAAATTCTGGAAACTGGGGAGGTCTGACGAATGCGCGTATATACGCCCGGCGAGCTGGCACAGCAGGCTGGCAGCAAGTATCTCGGCGTGCTGGTGGCAGCACGCTATGCCCGTGAACTGAATGCGCTTCCCGGTGACGCGGTAGGCAGCAGCGTCGAGCAGGTGAAACTGACGACCCGCGCGCTGGAGACCCTGTGCTCCGGTGAGGTAGAGTTCTCGCTGAGCAAGCGTCGTCGCAGGGGGACCTGAGTCCGTGGCGGGCGACGTCGGCGCGTCGGAGCGGGCCAGGCGGCCTGCCGCCGGCGCGGACGCCGCGCGTCCGCCGTGGAACGGCCGTCGTATCGTACTCGGGGTAACGGGCGGCATAGCCGCCTACAAGAGTGTCCAGCTGGCCCGTGACCTGGCTCGCCTGGGCGCCGTCGTGGACGTGGTCATGACCCGTGCGGCCCGGGAATTCGTTGGCCCCATCACCTTCGAGGCCGTCACTGGCCGGCCTGTCCTGACCGAAATCCTCGCCGCGGGACATGCCCTCGATCATATTCGCCTGGCCCGGGACGCCGATGTCGTCTGTGTCGCTCCCGCCACCGCGGATTTCATGGCCCGGGCGACCATGGGTCGTGCCGATGACCTGCTGGCCGCGATACTGCTCGCCACGCGGGCGCCGGCTCTGATCTGCCCCGCGATGAATGACGGGATGTGGTCGCATCCACAGACGCAGGCCAACGCAGCGCGACTGCGTGAGCTGGGTTATCACCTGCTGGGCCCGGCCTCCGGCCCCCTCGCCTTCGGTGAGGGAACGGGCCCCGGTCGGGTGGAGGAGCCGGGCGTCGTGCTGCAGCATATTGGACGGTTGCTGGGCAGCGGCCGACCCTGGCAGGGCCGCCGCGTGCTGGTCACGGCCGGCCCCACTCGCGAGCCGGTGGACGCGGTGCGCGTACTTTCCAACCGGTCGTCGGGTCGGATGGGATTTGCCATTGCCGCGGCCGCGTGGCGGCGCGGCGCCGAAGTCACGCTCATCAGCGGGCCGGCATCGGTGGCGCCACCCGTGGGCCCCGCGCTGCAACGGGTGGAGACGGCGGCGGACATGGCCGAGGCGGTCAGGGCTGAACTGCCCGCGGCGGATGTGCTCATCATGTCTGCGGCAGTGGCCGATTTCCGGCCAGTGGCACCTGCCCCAGGGAAGCTGGAGAAGGGCAGTGCGCCAGCGAGCATCCCGCTGGAGCCGGCGCCGGACATCCTGCGCACGACGCGGGACGCCCGCGCCGGGCACGCCGTGATCGTCGGTTTTGCCCTGCAGACCGGTGACGGCCGGGACCAGGCCCGCCGCAAGCTCGACTCGAAGGGGCTGGACATGATCGTGCTGAACTCCGCCGACGAGGCCGGCGCCGGCTTTGACGTGGACACGAACCGTGTCGTCATAATGGGCCCGGGTGGTGCCGAGGAGGCGCTGCCCCTCATGTCCAAGACGGACGTCGCCGAAGCCCTGCTGGACCGGATCGCGACACTGCTGGAGGCATCATCGTGAGCGTGGACCGCGAGGTTGTTGCCCGGTACCTGCGCCAGCTTGCGGAACTCGGCGTGGATGAACTCGTGCTGGAATCCCTCTCCGGCAGCCAGGCCGTGGACATCCTCGCCGGCCGAGCCGCCCCGCCGCCGGCCCGCCCGACGGCCCGGACGACGGCCCGGACGGACCCGCCGGACCGGGGCGCGGATGCCGTGCCCGGTGCCTTCAGCGGGTCGGCAGCGGCGGCAGCCGCAGCTGAGACCGGTGCGGTACGCGCAGCGGCAGCAGCGGCGGCGACAGGCGTGCAGGACGCCGGCGCAGGTCGCGGTTCCGGGCTCGCGCTGTTGCAGCAGACTGCCGCCGGCTGCACGCTGTGCCGGCTGCACGAGACCCGCACGACGGTCGTGTTCGGCGAGGGCGACCCGTCGGCCGACGTGGTGGTGGTGGGCGAGGCGCCAGGGCAGGAGGAGGACCGCACGGGAAGGCCGTTTGTCGGCAGGGCCGGGCGCCTGCTGGACCTGCTGCTGCAGACCGCCGGCTTCCCCCGGCAGAAGGTGTACATCTGCAATGTGCTGAAGTGCCGGCCGCCCAGCAACCGCAACCCCATGGCGGACGAAGTGTCGTCGTGCACGACGGCCTTCCTCCACGCACAGCTCGACGCCATCCAGCCGAAGGTGCTGCTGGCCGTGGGCAAGTTCGCGGCGCAGGCGCTGCTGGCCAGTGAAGAGAGCATCGGCCGGCTGCGCGGTACCCGGCACACGTATCGCGGCACGCCGCTCGTCGTCACGTATCATCCGGCCTACCTGCTGAGGAGCCCCCAGATGACACGGGTGGCGTGGCAGGATTTCCAGTTGCTCCGCAAGGTGTTGCATGAACAGGCTTGAAGCAGAGAATCCTTTCGCCCGCGGCGGGGGGGGTGCGCCCGCACCGTCCTTCGCACTGAGTGAGCGGCAGCCGCCGTACGCGCCGGAGGCCGAGATCTCGGTGCTGGGCGGCATGCTCATTGACGGCGATGCCGTCTCCAAGGCGCTGGAACTGGTGGACGACACCATGTTCTACCGGGAGTCCAACCGGCGGATCTTCCGGTCCATGGCGCGGCTGTTCCAGCGCGGGCAGGTGGTGGACCCCGTCACGCTGGGCGAAGAGCTGAGCAAGACGGACGAGCTGGAGAGCATTGGCGGGATGTCGTACATCGCGGAGCTGCTGGACGCCGTTCCCACCGCCGCGAACATCGAGTACCACGCCCGCATCGTCCGGGAACGGGCCCTGCTGCGGCGCCTGATCGAGGCCTCGTCACAGGTGATCCGGGACTCGTACGAGCCGGGCGAGCGCACCGTGGAGGAGGTACTGGACGAGGCGGAGCAGCGCATCTTCCAGGTAGCCCAGTCCCACGAGCGCGAGGGCTTCGTCTGGATCAAGAAGATCCTGTACCCGACGTTCGAGAAGATCGAGCAGCTCCAGGCGGCCAAGGGCGGCATCACCGGCATCTCCACCGGCCTCCACGACCTGGACGAGATGACCGGCGGGCTCCAGCGTGGAGACCTCGTCATCGTCGCCGCCCGTCCGTCCATGGGCAAGACGGCATTCGTGACCGGCCTCGGCCTGCACGCCGCCATCTCGCACCAGGTGCCCGTCGCCATGTTCTCGCTGGAAATGTCGAAGCAGCAGGTAGTGCAGCGCATGCTGTGCTCGGAGGCGCTGGTGGACCTGGGCCGTCTGCTGCGCGGCCGGCTGCAGGATGACGACTTCGGTCGCCTCGCCCAGGCCGCCGGTCACCTGAATACGGCACCGCTCTGGATTGACGATTCCGGGTCCGTAAGCGTGCTCGAGATGCGGGCGAAGGCCCGGCGACTGAAGGCGGACCAGCCGGACCTGGGCCTGATCATCATCGACTACATCCAGCTCATGAACGGCGGCGGCACGGCCGAGAACCGCCAGCAGGAGGTCTCCGTCATCAGCCGCGGGCTGAAGGCGCTTGCCAAGGAGCTGGAGGTTCCCATTATCGCGCTGTCGCAGCTGTCCCGCGCCGTCGAGCAGCGGGCGGACCACCGGCCGCAGCTGTCGGACCTGCGTGAGTCGGGATCCATCGAGCAGGACGCTGACCTGGTCATGTTCCTCTACCGCCCCGAGTACTACCACACCAGGGAAGAGGCGCAGGAGAAGGGCACCGTCGGCAAGGCCGAACTCATCATTTCCAAGCAGCGTAACGGCCCCACCGGCGCCGTCGATCTGTTCTTCCGGAAGGAGTGCGCGCGGTTCGAGTCCTTCTCGCCGCAGCACGCAAACTGATGGCCCGGCTGAAGACGGTCTTCTACTGCACCGACTGCGGGAATGAGGCGCCGCGGTGGCACGGTCAGTGTCCCGCGTGCGAGGCGTGGAACACGCTCGTGGAGGAGCCGCAGCAGAAGCGCGTGAAGGGACGCAATCCCGCGGCAGCACGGGCGGGTGGCACTGCCGCGCCCGTCCGCCTCGCCGACGTCACCGGCTCTGACACGACCCGCTGGGCGACAGGCCTCAACGAGCTCGACTTCGTGCTCGGCGGCGGAATCGTGCCCGGCTCCATCGTGCTGGTGGGAGGCGAGCCCGGTATCGGCAAGAGTACGCTGCTGCTGCAGGTGGCGGCCCGGCTCAATGACGCCGGCCGGTCCACGCTCTACGTGTCAGGCGAGGAGTCGGCTGCCCAGGTCAGGCTCCGGGCGGACCGCCTGACGGAGGCGGCGGCGGACGTCACGTTCCTCGGCGAGACCCGGCTGGACGCCATCCTCGCCGCCGCCGAGAAGCTCCGTCCCGACACGCTCATCGTGGACTCCATCCAGACGGTCTACAGCGATGACCTGGACGGGGCCGCCGGCAACGTTACGCAGGTCCGGGAGTGCGCCGCACGCCTGCAGCGGCTGGCAAAGGAATCGGGTGCCGCCGTGTTCCTCGTGGGGCACGTGACGAAGGGTGGCAGTGTGGCCGGGCCGAAGACGCTGGAGCATATCGTTGACACCGTCCTCTACTTCGAGGAGACGGGCACCCTGGATCACCGGGTCCTGCGCAGCACCAAGAACCGCTTCGGTGCCGCCGAGGAGATCGGCGTGTTTCGCATGACCGCAACCGGGCTGGAGCCGGTCCTGAACCCGTCGGAACTGTTCCTGCGCGACCGGGACGGCGGGGTGAGCGGTACGGCCGTGGCCGCGGTGATCGAGGGGACGCGGCCGCTGCTGGTGGAAGTGCAGGCGCTCTGCTCGAAGGCCAGCTACGGCGCGCCGCAGCGCGTCGCTACCGGCTTCGACCGGCAGCGCCTCGCCCTGCTGCTGGCGGTCATGGAAAAGCGCGCCGGCATCGATTTCAGCGCGCTGGACGTGTTCGTCAACGTGGTGGGCGGTGTGCGCATCATGGAGACCGCGTCGGACGCGGCGCTGCTGGCCGCGCTGGCGTCGAGCGCGTACGACCGGGAGCTCGACCCCCGCTCCGTGTTCCTCGGCGAGGTCGGCCTTGGCGGCGAACTCCGGGCCATCGGCCAGCTCGAGCGGCGCCTGGCCGAGGCTGCCCGCATGGGGTTCCGCACGGCGTTCATGCCCGGCCGGGGCAGGGCACCCGCAGCCGCGCAGGCCGCCGGGCTCGAGGTCGTACCCGTCGCGACGGTGGGCGAACTCGTTGCCCGGCTGTTCGGTCCGCAATGAAGGCTGTCGGCGTCATCATCCCTGCTGGCGGCGCCGGCCGGCGCATGGGCGGGATCAGCAAGCCGTTCATCGAGCTGGGGGGCGAGCCAGTGCTGGCCCGTAGCCTGCGCCCGTTCCTTGCCCGGCCTGACGTCCGGTGGGTGGTCGTAGCCCTGCCGGCGTCAGTCCATGCCGACCCGCCGGACTGGCTGCGATCCGACCCGCGAACAATCCTCGTCGTCGGCGGCGCCGAGCGCAGCGACTCTGTTCGCAACGCTCTCGCCGCGCTGCCCGGCGAGTGCGACATTGTCCTGGTCCATGACGCGGCGCGTCCGATGGTGGACGCCGCTGTCATCCAGCGCTGCGTCGAGGCCGCCGCCGGTGGCGTGTCCGCCCTTGCCGCGGTGCCGGTGACGGATACCATCAAGGAAGTGGACGACGGCGGCCGCGTCGTTGCGACGCCGGACCGGCGCCGGCTCAGGGCGGCGCAGACACCGCAGGCGTTTCCGGCCGGCGTCTTGCGCATGGCACATGATCGTGCGGCGCGCGAGGGCATCGGCGCGACGGATGACGCAGCCCTCGTCGCGCGCTATGGTGCCACCGTCGTCGTAGTGGACGGTACGCCGGAGAACCTGAAGATCACCACGCCCGCGGACCTGGCCGTGGCCGAGGCACTGCTGCAACGCGAACGCTCATGAAGAAGCCCGGCACCACCTGGAACCTCCTGTTCGTCTGCACGGGCAACACCTGCCGCAGCCCCATGGCCGCTGCCATAGCCCGCGGCGCCCTGCGGGAGCGCGGCTGGACGCATGTGGACGTGCAATCTGCCGGCGTCGCTGCTGCGCCCGGCCACGCCGCCTCGGAACTGGCCGTGGCCGTAACCGATGAGCGCGCCCTCGACCTGCGCGCCCACGAATCCCAGCCGGTCACGCCGGAACTCATCGAGTGGGCGGACCTGGTCCTGGCAATGGGCCCGTCCCACCTGCAGGCCGTCGCCGGGATGGGTGCAGGTGAGAAGGCGTCCCTCCTTACCTCGTTCCTGGAGGGCGAGGGTGCCGGCGAAGCCGTGGCGGACCCGTTCGGTGGCGACCAGGCCAGCTACCGGGAAGCGTTCGAGCAGATCGAGCGTGCCGTACACGCACTGCTCGACCGCCTCGAGCCCATCCTCTCGCCCTGACCCGTCGTGGACATATCGGCGACGACGCGGCTGCTCACCCTCCTCGGTGATCCCGTAGCCCATTCGTTCTCACCCGTCTTCCAGAACGCGGCCATCCGTCACGCCGGCCACAACGCCGTCTATACGGCACTGCGCTGCGACGCCCAGTCCGTGGCGCCCCTCATCCGCGCGCTGTGCCGCGGCGGTGGGGGCGGTAACGTGACCGTGCCCCACAAGCATGCGGCTGCGCAGTGCATCGAGCGGCCCACCGATGCGGTGACCCGGACGGGGGCGTGCAACACGTTCTGGGGCGAGGACGGCATCATCTGCGGCGACAACACGGACGTCATCGGTTTCCGGCGCGCTGTGGAAGCGATGATCGGCTCGTTGCAGGACACGCATACGCTGATCGTGGGCGCGGGCGGCGCCGCGGCAGCGGCGGTGTGCGCCCTCCTGGATGGCGGTGCCGAGCGGATCACGCTGCTCAATCGGTCGCCTGACCGGGCTGGACACCTCGCCGCCCGATTCGCTGGCGGCGATACCGTCATCGACGTGGTCACGACTGTCGCCGCGCTGCACGACCGGGACCTGGACCTGGTGGTGAACGCCAGCACCGTCGGCCTGGCTGACCATGAGCCCCTGCCCCTGGACCTGTCCGTGCCGGGGCGCGCCGGCGCGGTGTTCGACATGGTCTACCGCCGCGACGGCACCACGCCCTGGGTCCGCCACGCCACCCGCCTGGGCATCCCCGCCGCGGACGGTGTGGAAATGCTCCTGGGCCAGGGGGCTGCCGCCTTCGAGCGCTGGTTTGGCCCGCCGGCGCCGCTGGACGTGATGCGGAAGGCGCTGGCCCGGTAGCAGCTGCCCGGCCGCCCCACCCGCCGTGATCACTATTGCACCGCACCACGGGCTGGTGTAGATAGGACAATGGCTCCCCCGCCAGTCGGGCCACCGGATGCTCCCCCAGAACCGGCCATGGACCACAGGAGATCTCCATGCTCCGTTCTGCCGTCGTGCTGGACGCAGGTATGCCGCTGCAGGGGGCACGCACCCGTCTTTTCGCCCAGCCGGAAGATGCGCACATCGTGGTGCGAACGCAGGTGGGCATTGAACTGACGTTCCACCTGTTCAGGGCCGGGGCTCTGCTCGACCAGGTCCGGTGCCTGCCTGCCACGGCGGAGGAGCCGCGACTGGGCGATGCGCTGCACCTGCGATTACTGCCGCAGGCGCCGGTGGCGCAGCTCGCCGACCTCGATCGCGCCGCATTGCGAGCCTACCACGGGATCGTGCTGGACGGCCCGGCGGTAGTGGGGGTTGTCACGGCCCGACCGCCCCGTCAGGAGCCGCCGCCTGCAGGTCCGCCACCGGCTGTTCCACCCTCGGCAGGCGCACCGCCGTCCGGGCCGGTAGAGCCGCCCCCCGCTGCAGGCGACGCACCCCCGTCCGTACCGGTGGGGCCGGCGCCCTCTCCAGGCGCCCCCCCACCCGCACGCGCGCCCGGCCGCGGTCCGTGGCGCCTTCCCATTGGCCGGACCCGCAGCGCCGGCGCCACGCCGTCGCCCGACGTAGGGGAACGCCCAGCCCCCCGAAAGATGTCGCCGCCGGGACCGACCCGCAGCGCACAACCGGCTGGCGCGGCCGCTACCCGAGGCGGTGCCGGGCAGGCGCTGAGGCCGCCGGTGCCGTCAGCGGGCGGCGACGCCCGGCCCGTCCCCTGGCAGGCGTGGGCAAGCGTCGAACTCGAGAAGGACGTACTCGCTCCCGGCGAGGCTTTTGAACTGGGTATTGGCCTGGCCCACGAGGCACAGCCTGACGTCGTCGGCGGCCTGATCGCGACGGTGCTCCCGGCGGGAACTTCCGAGGTTCCCCTCGACATCACCATTGTTGCCGATGGTTTCGAGGCGCCGGCCGGCTGGCACTACCGGCTCGTGGCCGATGTGACGGACCTGGCGAAGACCCGACTGACCATCCCCCTCGTGGCCCCCCGTGACCATGTGACCCGGCTGACGGTCCTGGAAGTCCACTTTGCGCATCGGGGCGTGCCTTGCGGTGTGGCATTCCGGCGCGTAGCCGTGCAGCCACCTGTCCGTGAGGAGGCAGGGATGCGGCCGCCCGCCTCTGCCATACCGTGGATCGGCGCCGCAACGGCCGCCACTGTCAACGTCGATGCCGCCGCCCTGCCGCCGGACCTGACCATTACCATCTCCAAGCCGGACGGCAACGAGGCGACCGGCCGGTACTACTGGAGTTTTTCATCGCCGCACCTGTTGTCGTTGCCTGACGCGCCAGTGCCCACGGATCTGGGTGATGACGCCCGTACCTTCGCCGGACGGGTCATTCAGCTCATTACGCGGGCGGAGGG
>DATHVP010000080.1:0-32140 GCA_035461245.1 Longimicrobiales bacterium
AACGTGCCGGTGCTGCTGCTGGTGGGCACGCTGGTCTGCACCTGGATCGGCTCCGGCTCGCTCTTCGGCGGCGCCGGGCTGGCCTACCGCGTGGGCATCGCGGAGCTCTGGTTCTCCGTCGGCGCGTGGGCGGGGCTGGTGGTAGCCTACTTCCTGGCCGGGCGGGTGCGACGCATCGCCCAGTACACTGTGCCCGACCTGCTGGAGCAGCGCTACAACGCCGCTGCCCGCCTGCTCGGCACCCTCGCCATCATCCTCGCCTACGTCACCATCGCCGCATACCAGTTCCGTGGCGGCGGCTGGATCCTGAGCATCGTCACCGACGGCGCCATCTCGCCGACGGCGGGCATGTTCATCACCGCGGCCACCATCGTGCTGTTCACGGCGGCGGCGGGCATGATGTCCATCGTCGCGGTGGACATCCTGAACTGGCTGATCATCACCGGCGCCATCCTCATCGCGCTGCCGTACCTGGTCATCTCCGCCGGCGGCCTGGGCGACGTGCTGGCCGCCCTGCCCGAGGGCCATACCAGCGTGCTGGGCGGGCACAACGTGCTCTGGGTCATCGGCGTCGCCACGCCCACGTTCCTGCTGCTGCTGGGCGAGAGCGGCATGTACCAGAAGTTCTTCTCGGCGCGGGACGAGAACGCTGCGCGACGGGCCGTCATCGGCATGGTGCTGGGCGTTATGCTCATCGAGACGACGCTGGCACTGCTGGCCATCGTCGGCCGGGCCGTGTTCCCGGACCTCATGGAGCAGACGAACGTACTCGGCCGGGCCGGCGCGGAGACCATCATCCTGCACATTGCCGCGTTCGGGCTGCCGGTCTTCCTCGGCGCACTGCTGCTGGCCGCCGCCGTCGCCATCGTGCTGTCCACGGGCAACACGTTCCTGCTGGTGCCGTCCACCAGCGCCAGCCGCGACGTCTACGAACGCTTCATCAACCCCGCCGCCAGCGAGAAGAAGAAGCTGGCGGTGCAGCGTGCGCTGGTGGTGGTGTTCGGCGCCCTCGGGCTCGTGCTGCTGACCCAGTTCGAGACGGTGCTCGCCATGGCCCTCTACGCCTACTCGCTGGTGGGCGCCAGCCTGACGCCGGCACTGCTGGCGGCGTTCCTGTGGAAGCGGGTGACGCCGGCGGGCGGCGTCGCGTGCATTGCCGGCGGGCTGGGCAGCATCCTGGGCATCTCGCTGCTGGCGCGGATGGGCGTGAACTTCACCTGGACGTTCGCCGGCAACACCTTCGATTTCGCCGACTACGAGTACATCGTCATCCCGGGCGTCCTCACGTCAGTCACGCTCATGGTCGTGGTGAGCCTGCTGACGAAGCCGTCGCCGGAGGAGAAATGGCGGCCGTTCTTCACGGCGCCCAACACAGCGGACCAGCGCCCGGATGTTGGTTCTGGCTCACCCGGACATGGAAACGCCCCGCCGTCCAGTGCATGATCCTGGTCGCTTGACGGCGCACCACCCCCCGCGCCGGCCGAATGACGCCCGAGAGGCCCATTCGGCTATCTGGCGACTCCGATCCTGACCTGCCTACTGTGGAAAATGCATGGCCGGCCGGGTCATATCCGACAAGCGGGGGCTGGTCCGCGCTGTCGGTTAAGGGGGGCTGGTCCGCGCTGTCGGTTAAGGCGTTGCCAGCGTGAAAAGCAGGTAGTCCGCCCGCCCGGCGTGTGCCGCCGGGTCAAGCTCGTCCAGGTCCGCTACCGGCACCACGGTCACGCTGAAAGACGAGACCGACGGATCCCGGCGCAGGACGCGGACGGGGATACCGTCGCCATGGTCCGTGTGGAACGCGCCGGTCACGTGGATGACGGGCCGTGGCGCGCCTCCCGCCAGCGCGGCGACGATGGACTCGGCCATGGTCTCGTCCTTCACACACTGCGACTCGTAATAGCGCTGGTGGCGGATGGCATCGGCCGCGGGGTCCGGCTCGCCGTGGCCCGACGGGTGCCGCGTCATCTGCTCCACGAAGCGGCTACGGTAGTCGTCGTCAGGGCACTGGATGTCGGCGGCGGCATGGGCGCGCTCCGCCGCGGGCAGCCCGTCCAGCAGCGCGACGCCCTCCTGCGCGATGCGGTTCGCCAGCGGGCGCGGGACGTTGGCCGCCACCACCGGCCAGCCGCGGCCGCGCGCCTCCTCTACCAGCGGGTGGTAGTCGGGGAAAAAGCGAGGCCACGGCCGGGACCGCTCCAGGAAGCGGGCGAGGTCAACGCGGCCGGCGGCGTACCCGGCCACGATGTCCGCGACGTCACGCTCGAACATCTCCATGGACAGCGTCGCGTCCGTGCGTCGTCCTACCGCTTCCAGCAGCGCGTGCTGGAGCCGGTGCCCGGGCACGTGGCCGTGCTGCTCGCCGAAGTAGACCACGTCCACTGACGACGCCCGCACGGCCAGCGTCTCGAAGTCGATGAACGAGGCGGCGGCGACGTCGTATACCCTGTGAGGAACGTGGCCGGAGCCCGCGATGGCGGCGTGGGCCCCGGGCTGCGCCGGCACCGGCGCCGTGGCCGTCGGCTGCTGCGCCGCACCGGTCATGCATGCAGGAAGGGCCATGCTGGCCACCGCCAGCAGGAGGGTCCGGGTACGTCGGCTGTGCAGGTTCATGGCCCCATCATACGCCGCGGCCGGCCTGAGCGTCCAGCCCGGCCGCCGCGTAGAGGCGCGCGAACGCATGCCCTGCGCGCCGCGCCCGTGCGTCGTCAGCGGAAGCGGACCAGCTCCACGGCGTTGCCGGACACCTGCCGCACGTCCATGCGCACGCGGTCGCCACGGCGCAGGCGGTTCAGCCGACGGGCGTCGTTGCTGCTGACGTTGCGCGGGACGTACACGACGACGGTGCGGTTCCGGCTCGGCTCCACCGTGAACAGCCCGCGCCGGCTGTCCACCTGGAGCACGCGCCCTTCCAGCCGCTGGACCCGGGCGTTCACCACCCGGCCGTCGCGAGACGTGTTCCGCACCTCCACCCGGTTCGCCCACATGGTGCCCGACCGGTCCCGGCTCAGGTGCACCCGCACCTGGTCGCCCCGGCGCAGCGACGATGCCGGGTACTGTCGCGTGCCGTTGGTGATGCGCGTGCGCGAGTCGAAACGGACCGTGCGCGTCCGGTTGCTGTAGTTGTCCCGCACGTCCAGTCGCCCACGGCGCGTGTCCACGGACCGGACCTCGCCCGTGAGCACGCTGCTGTTGCCATTGGCCTGGATGACGTCATCGAGGATATCCAGCGACGCGCACGCCGGCGCCGCGAACAGGAGTACGCCCGTCACGCCCAGCAGAGCGCGGCGTCGAATGGTTGCCAGACTGTTGCCCATGGTGCTGCCCCTTCTCGCGCTGCTTCCTCCACCGCCGGTCGCGCGCCGCGCGCCAACGGATACCGACCTTGTCAGGGGCAACGCCGGTGCCGAACACCAAGTCATTACCAATACACGAGTTAGCGTTTTGGCGTGTCCACGGCCGAGGACGCCCGCCGACCTCCGCACAGGACGATCCTCACCGGGGGACTGGCGACCGCGCCCACCAGCGCGCATATCTCTCGGGCACACATACGGGCGACGCTTGCGCGATCAGCCCGCCAGAGCAGAGCTGTCGGTTGCGGGACCTGTGCACAATTGCGCAATTCCACAATTGTGCATGACCTCACCGGGAAGAATGGGTGCCCTCGCCCGAAGCCCGCCGGCCGGTGCCGGCGCCAACACAAACGGGAGCGCGGAGTGAAGCAGGAAGCAGCGACGTCGGACGATGTCCGGATCCTGGTAACGGGCGGCACCTTCGACAAGGAATACGACGAGCTGCGCGGCGCCCTCAACTTCCGCAACACGCACGTGCCGGAGATGCTGCGCCGGGGCCGATGCCGGCTGGACGTGGCCGTGGAAACGCTCATGATGATCGACAGCCTGGACATGACGGACGCGGACCGTCGGCTGCTGGTGGAGCGCTGCGTCGCGTGCCCGGAGTCCCAGGTAGTCATCACTCATGGCACGGACACCATGGTGGAGACGGCGCGCGTGCTGGCGGCGGCGATGGGGCAGGGCACACTGGGCGGGAAGACGGTGGTCCTCACCGGCGCCATGATCCCCTACGCGTTCGGCAGCTCCGACGGGCTGTTCAACCTGGGCAGCGCGCTGTCGTTCGTGCAGAGCCTGCCGCACGGTGTCTACGTTGCCATGAACGGCCGCTGCTTCAACTGGGACAACGTGCGGAAGAACCGGGAGACGGGCATGTTCGAGACGCTGGGCGACGGCAGGTCGGGGGCAGGCGCGTCAGGCGACAACCGTACCTGAGGCGACGTCGCCTCCTGAGTTACGCGTCCTCCTGCTGCAGGCCGGGCGTCGGCTGCGCTACGTGCCGGACGCCGCCCGGGCGTCCTCCAGTGCGCGGGTGAGGGGCTCACCCAGGTGGCGCACCAGCAGTTCGCGGTACTCGGCGGTGCCGCGGTAGCCGCCGTCGCGCTGGAAGAACCGGTCCATGAGTTCGCCCCAGTCGGTGCCCAGCGGCATGATCACGCCGAACTCCTCGGCAGGGTCGTCGCCCACCGTGTGGCGGCGGAGTGGCGCGCCAGCATCGCGGGCGCGCCAGAAGTTGTACGCGTCGATGTAGGCGAAGTGGCCGCGGGCCGCCACGCGCTCCAGGATCTCGTCGTTGGACGATGCCATCACCACGCCGGCGTCCGGCACGTGCGTGTCCCGCAACTCGCGCAGCCGCGTCTCGTGCAGCGTGCCCTCGAAGGCCAGGGCGTCAAGTCCCTGGAACGCGACGTCGGCATCTTCCAGCCGCCGCAGCTCCGGCACATCCTCGTGGCTGATGAGCACCGCCACGTTCGTCAGGTACGACGGCGAGAAGCGGAGTTCGTCGCGCCGTGCCTCCGTGATGGTGACATTGCCCACGCCAAACACGCCGGGGCCGGCATCACGGACGCGGTTGTAGAACGTACGCCAGTCCTGCTCCTCCACGAACTCCGCCTCGACGGACACGCCGTGCTCGTCGCCCACCCATGCGGCGAAATGCCGCATGAGCTCCACCGTGACACCGGTGAGCCGGCCGTCGGCATCACGGTAGGCGAAGCCGCCGGCCGGGACGTACAGCACGCGGATGGCGCCGCTGCCTGTCTGACTGACGGCCGCCCACGAGTCTGCGGTATCCGCGCCACCGGGCGCAGCAGCTGGGGACCCGTCGCGGGCTCCGCCGTCTGCGCATGCAGCCAGGACGGCGAGGACGAAGGCGGCACAGGTGGCGGCGCGGACTCCGGCCATCACGCTTCCTCGGGAGTGGGCTGAGTGGACTCCCACTCCATGATGCGTCGCTTGACGGTGCCTGACATGCGCACTGCCATGATCACCACGGCGGCCACCATCAGGATCGTGACCCAGAGGAGGCCGCTCGTGGCAACGTCCGCGCCGGGTCCGGCGTGGGCGATGCGGTACATCTCGACCTGGATGTAGCCGAGCAGGACGAGCAGCCACGTGGCCATGCCGTACATGAACCCGCGCATGGGGGCCATGGCGTACCGCTGTCCCTCCCGCGGCAGCTTCATCAGCTGCGTCTTCGCCGGCACGTTGAAACTGCCGGGCGTGCTGTGCGAGATGGCCGAAATGCCGTACATCATCGCCGCGTTCACCAGCGCAATGATGGGCAGGATGAACCACGGGCTGCTCTGTTTGGCGTCCCACCGCGTCACACCGCTCCCGCCGATGTGACCGGGTACCTGCTCCGGCAGGCCCGGGTACGCGCCGATGGCAAACACCCACAGCCCGAGGAGCAGCACGGCGTTCAGGACGTGCAGCCAGGTGTAGCTGGTGCCGGCGTCCGGCTTGTTGAAGCGGGTCTCCGTCATGGGCAGAATATTGCAGAATGCCTGCGCCAGGTCCATATACCCAGCCGGCAGTCACACGAGCTGGAAGTCAGGCCCGGCCCGCATGCCGGGGCCTGCCATTGCCCTGAACCAGGAACCGAGTCGGCCATGCCTCACGTCACCTACTCGAGCTACCTCCGCCTCGATGAGTTGCTCCAGCTGCAGACGCCGGCGCCAGGAGGCACGGACCACGACGAGATGCTGTTCATCGTCGTGCACCAGGTGTACGAACTCTGGTTCAAGCAGATCCTCCACGAACTGGACCACCTGCTCACCCTCCTTGACACCGAGGACGACACCCGCGTCCGCCACACCCTCAAGCGCGTGCTCACCATCCTCAAGGTGCTCGTGGCACAACTCGATATCCTCGAGACCATGACGCCGCTGGAGTTCCTGGCGTTCCGGGACCGCCTCGAGTCCGGCAGCGGGTTCCAGTCCTTCCAGTTCCGCGCCATCGAGTTCGCCCTCGGCCTCAAGCGAGCCTCCGCGGTCACTCACTATCCGGAAGGGTCCACCCAGCGGGAATGGCTGCAGCGGCGACTGGAAACACCGTCTGTCTGGCATGCGTTCCTCCGCTTCATCGTCCGCCGGGGTTACCCGGTCCCCGCCGAGCTGATCAGCCGCGATGTCCGGGAGCCCACCGTCGCGTCAGCAGAATTCCAGCAGACCCTCATCCGCATCTACCGCACCGACTCCAGCACCGCCGAGATCTGCGAACGGCTGGTGGACCTCGACGAGGGCGTCCAGGAATGGCGCTACCGCCACGTGAAGATGGTTGAACGGACCATCGGCATGCGCAGCGGCACCGGCGGCAGCAGCGGCGCGGCCTACCTGCGCAACACCATCGCGAACCCCGCCTTCCCCGACCTCTGGGAGATCCGCAGCGAACTGTGAAAGCGTCCTTCGCTGTAACGTCGCCGGCATGGAAGCTGCACAATCTCTCAGAACTGAGCAATCCGGCGGGTTGCCCGAAGTCGCAGTCACGGAACTGGAGGACGGATGAGCGTGAAGGTCGCAGTAATCTATTACAGCACATACGGCACGAATCACCAGATGGCGGAGGCGGCGGCGGAGGCAGCCCGGGAGGCGGGCGCCGAGGTCCGGCTGCGGAAGGCTAAGGAGACAGCGCCGAAGGAAGTGGTGGAAGCGCAGGAGAAGTGGTCGCAGCAGGCGAAGAAGACGGCGGACATACCCGAGGCGACGCCGGACGACATGGTCTGGGCGGACGCGTACATCTTCAGCGCACCAACGCGTTATGGCGGCGCGGCGAGCCAGATGCGCTCGTTCATCGACACGCTCGGCCCCATCTGGAATGAGGGCAAGCTGGCGGACAAGGTGGTGACGGCGATGACCAGCGCCGGCAATCCCCACGGCGGCCAGGAGACGACGCTGCAGACGCTGTACTACACGTTCATGCACTGGGGCTGCATCATCGTCACGCCGGGGTACACGGATCAGGCGGTGTTCGACTCGGGCGGCAACCCGTACGGCATGAGCGTTACGGCCGGCGATGAACTAAGTGATTCTGACCGGGCGGGCATTGCACACCAGGCGAAGCGGCTGGTGCAAACGGCGGAGCGTTTCGCCCGCTGATGGTGCGGTCTTGTCCGGGCCGGGGCGGGTTCGGATTCGCGCCTGGGGCCGGCGGACGTCCGCCCATTCGCTGCGACCGGCCGGCCGTGCGGGCCGGCCGGTCACCCGTGATCAGGACATCGCCCGCTGCGCCGCAACGTAATCGCGCAGGACCTCCGCCTCGGTCTCCAGCTGGCTCAGGCGATGCTTCACCAGGTCACCCACCGACACGACACCGGCGATCCTGCGTCCGTCGGTAATTACGACATGGCGGGTCCGCCGACCCGTCATCTGCCCCATCAGGTCCCGCAGAGTGGTGTCCGCGGGGCACGTCGGCGCCGGCCGTTGCATTACGCGCTCCACGGCAACGCTCGTGGCAGAGGTGCCGGACTCGTCCAGCGCCCTGACGATGTCACGTTCGGAGAGGAAACCCACCAGGTCACCTGCGTCGTCGAGAACCGGCAGGCCGCCGATCCCGTGCCGCATGAGCATGCGCGCGGCGTGGTGAACGGTCGTGCCGGTGCGGACGGTAACGGCGGGCTCCTTGGTACGCAGCAGTTCCCTGACGCTCATCTCCTCCTCCGTGTAATTGGTGCTGCGGGCCGTGGTGCAATCTGCGCACCACACGGGGTGCAGAACTGCCTCTGCCGCAGCGCCATGCGAACCGTACAAATCGTTGTTGTAAAATAAGATGTGACGTTCTGGCCCGGAACTTGTAACAGCGGCGGGCGACGTTTCACAGCAGCAAGGAGCAGTACAGCATGACACGATGGATTCTTGGAACGACCGCAGCGGCCCTGGTGGCCTTTCCCATGGCTGCCGAGGCGCAGCGTACTGAGGTAGATCGGGCGCCGGCGCTGTCGGCACACGCCGGCGCGGCCTACTACAACCTGGAGGGCGGCGAGGGCTGGGCGCCGGCAGTGGCGGCGCGCTGGTCCATCCCGTTCGGCACGGTCTTCCGCGCTGAGCTGGGCGGTTCCGTGGCCTGGCCTGAGCAGACGTTTGCGGTGCCCGGCAACGGGACGGTGGAAGACAGCCGCAGCCTGTTCGTGGCGGCACCGGAGGCGATGATCCAGATGAGCTTCGGCCAGGGCAACATGGCGCCGTACATCGGCGTGGGTGGTGCGCTGACGATTGACCGGGCGGAGCGGCAGGACGGCTCGACCATCGGTCCGAACGTCGGCCCGTCGGCTGCTGCTGGCGTGCGCTGGATCATCGGCGACCAGCTCGGTGCAGTGGCGGAAGTCCGCGGCCGCGCAGTCGGTCCTGACTTCGACCGGCGCATGGCGGAACTGACGCTGGGCCTGTCGTGGTCGCTGAAGCCGACGCCGTACGTCTTCTAGGCGGCGCTGATAAGGGAAGTCCTGCGCCGAGGCAGGAGGAAGCCCCCGGCCACTGGTCCGGGGGCTTCCGGCTCGTACATTGGTGCGCATGCGCACTCGCCTGAAGGTCCCGCACACGCTGGTGCTGCTCCTCGGCATGATCGCCGCCGCGGTGCTGCTCACGTGGATCCTGCCCGCCGGCAGTTACGAACGGGTGGAGAACGAACATGGCCGGCAGCAGGTGGTGCCGGGGAGCTACAACGTCGCCCCGGACGTGCCGGGCGTCTCGCCCGTGGCCGTCTTCACCGCCGTGCCCCGCGGCCTCGAGGCGGCGGCGGAGATCATCTTCTTCATCTTCATCATCGGCGGTGCGTTTGCCGTGCTGCGAGGCACGGGCGCCATTGACGCCATGCTCGGCGCCGCACTGCGCCGGCTGGGCCACCGGCCGCTGCTGCTGGTGCTGGGCGGGATGATCGTGTTCGTGGCGGGCTCCAGCACCATCGGCATGGCGGAGGAGTACCTGCCGTTCGTGCCGGTCCTCGTGGCCCTCGCCCTGGCCCTGCGCTACGACGCGCTGGTGGGCGTGGCCATCGTCACGCTGGGCTACAGCATCGGCTACGGCGTCGCCACCATCAATCCGTTCACCGTCCTCATCGCCCAGGACGTGGCAGGACTCCAGCCTGCGTCGGGCATGGGCTACCGGCTGCTCCTCACCCTGCTGTTCGTGCCCATCGGCGCCCATCACATCTGGCGTTATGCGACGAAGGTGCGCACCGATCCCGGCGCCAGCTACCTGGCCGGCATCGAGCCGCCGGGGCTGGAGCAACCGGGTGACGCGCCGGCCTTCACGACGACGCACCAGGTGGTGCTGCTCACCGTCGTCGTCACGCTGGCCGTTCTCGTCTGGGGCCTCACTGCCAGGGGCTGGTACCTGGTGGAGATGAGCGCGCTCTTCCTGGCCATGGCCGTGGCCATCACGGCCGTGGCGCGGATGACGCCGGATACGGCCGCCACGCGGTTCGGCGCGGGCGCAGCCGAGCTGGCCATGACCGCCCTGCTGGTGGGGTTTGCCCGGGCCATCCAGGTGGTCCTCGACGACGGCGGCGTCATTGACACCGTAGTCCACGGCCTGTCGGTGCCGCTCCAGTCGCTGGGTCCGTCGCTGGCGGCGGTAGGCATGATGATCGTGCAGAGCATCACCAACCTGTTCATCCCGTCGGGCAGTGGCCAGGCCTACGTCACCATGCCCATCATGGCGCCGCTGGCGGATGTGGTGGGCGTGCCCCGGCAGGTGGCGGTCCTCGCGTTCCAGTTCGGCGACGGCTTTACCAACATTCTCGTCCCCACCAACCCCGTCATCATCGGCATCCTGGCCATTGCCGGCATCCCCTACGAACGCTGGCTCAGGTTCGTCATACCGTTCATGCTGAAGGTCTGGCTGGCAGGCGCCCTGGCGCTCGTCGCCGCGGTGTGGCTCGGTGTGAGCTGACAGCGTATCGTTTGTGGTTCATGGAGTATGGGGGGTCAGCCGGTGGCCTGCATGGCGGCGGCGATCCCGTTGATGCTGAGGAAGAGCAGGCGACGGAGTTCCTCGACGTCCGCGGGCGTTTCCTCGCAGGGCGCGTTCTTCGTCTGCTCTCCCACCGATTCCGTCGGCACATCCTCCAGCCTTTCTGCCTCGGCTGACCGGTAGCGCCGGATCAGTTCGACCTGCACCAGGTTCAGCACGTCGGTGTACGGGTTGCGCACGTCGATGGACCGGCGGATGACAGGGTTGTTGGCCAGCAGCTCATCCTGTCCAGTGATCTGCAGGATCGCGTCCCGGGCGTCGGCAAAGTCGGCGGTGATGGTGGCATGGCAGCCGGACGCGGCGGTCTTGGCAGCGCTGTCCCCGGCGGCGTTGGCACCAGTGTCTGCGGGGACGTCGGCGTCGGCAAGGGCGGCGTAGTGCGCTGCGATCTCGAGCCGGGCCCGGCCCATCTCCCGCTGGGCGTTGTCCACCACCGCGCGGAAGAACGACCACTCGCCGTACAGCCGCTGGAGCGCGGCGAGGTGACCGTCGGCCAGTGCCTGCTTAAGCCCGCGCCCCACGCCGTACCAGCCAGGCACGATGTAACGGGTCTGCGTCCAGGCGAAGACCCAGGGGATGGCGCGCAGGTCGTCGAGTTGCACCTCCGTCGCGGACTTCCGTGACACGGGCCGCGACGCGATGGGCAGGCCGCTGATCTGCTCGATGGGCGTGGCCCGGACGTAGAACTCCCAGAGCGCCGGATCCTCCACCAGCTCGCGGTACGCCCGCATGGAGGCGGCGGCGATGTCGTCCATGAGCCGTTCGTCGTCGGGTGACGGCGTGAACGCCTCCTCGTCATGGGCTGCCGCGTACGACGACAGCAGCATGGCGCTGACGAGCTGCTCCGTGTGCCGGTGGCCGATGGCCGCCAGGCCGTACCGGAACGAGATGACCTCGCCCTGCTCCGTGATGCGGATGCGGCCGTTGTGCGCGGCTCGGGGCATGGCGGCAATGGCCAGGTTGGCGCGGCCGCCGCCGCGGCCCACCGTGCCACCGCGGCCGTGGAAGAGGCGGAACCTCACGTCGTGCTCGGCGCACACGCGGCCGAGCTCGCCCTGCGCCCGGTGCAGTGCCCAGTTCGCCATCCAGTAGCCGCCGTCTTTGTTGCTGTCGGAGTAGCCGAGCATGATCTCCTGGAACCGGCCCCGCGCCTCCAGCTGCAGGCGGTAGACGTCACTTTCGAACAGCTCGCGCATGCGATCTGCCGCGCCGGCCAGGTCCTCGATGGTCTCGAACAGCGGCACGACGTCCAGTGCGCTCCACGCGCCGCCATCGTGCACGCGGAACAGGCCGGCCTCCCGGGCGATGAGCAGCGGCTCCAGCATGTCGCTGAGCGAATGCGTCATGGATACGATGTAACTGCCGATGGACGCGGGATCCCGGGCCAGTGCGTCGCGGATGACGTGGAACGTGGCGAGCATCTCGGCGGCGACGCCGTCGGGCGTCACGCCCACGGGCAGCAGCGGCCGCGGGTTGCGCAGTTCCCGCTCCAGCACCGCGCAGCGTTCCGCCTCGTCCAGTTCGGCGTAGCGGTCGGTTACATCGCCGGCGGCCAGCAGTGCCGTCACGGTTTCCTCGTGGACGCGGCTGTGCTGGCGGACGTCCAGCGCGGCCATGTGGAAGCCGAACGTGCGGGCCTGGACCAGGGCCCGGACAATGCGGCCGTCCCGGGCGGAGCCGGTGAAGCCGCTGGCGGCCAGCGCGGACTGCATGGCCTCCAGCGCCTGCACATACTCGTGGCCACTACAGGTGCCGGCGCGCACGCGGTCCATCAGTGTTGCGACGAGGGCGCGGTACGGCTCCCGGGCGCTGGCGGGCACCTCGAAGTCATTCAGCACTGTGCGGAATGCGGCGGGCGGTGGCGCCAGTGCGGACGCGATGCTCAACTCATCGTGGAGCGCCTCCAGTTCCCCGAGCTGAAGCTCCACCGCCGCCGCCCGGTAGCGGTCGAGGGCCCAGGCGGTGACTTCCGCGGTGACGTTGGGGTTGCCGTCCCGGTCGCTGCCGATCCAGGATCGCCAGCGCAGGTCCAGCGGCGTGGCGGCCGGCTCGCTGGCGGCCGGCGTGGTCGGGGCGGTCGGGGCGGTCGGGGCGAGTGCCGTGCCCTGCGCAGCCGCGTCCTGCCCGTAATGCCGGCGCAGCGCGGTATCCACGTCGGCGGCGATGCGCGGGGCGATGGCCGCAATGCCGTTGCGCAGGAAATGCAGGCCGTGCTCCACCTCGTCCTGCACGGACGGCCGCTCGGTGCGTACGTCCGCGGTGGCGAAGAGCAGCGCCACCTGCTGCTCCAGGGCACTGCGCGCAGTCTCCAGCTCTGCGGGGGTGGCGTCCGTGCGATCCAGTTCCGCCAGCAGCTCCGCCACGCGACGCTGCTTGTTCAGCACCGAGCGGCGCCGCGCCTCCGTCGGGTGCGCCGTCAGCGTGGGCGCGATGTCCAGCCCGGCCAGCAGCGACTGCACCTCGTCCGGCGAGCAGCCCCCGGCGTGAAGTTGCGCGACGGCGGCATCAATGGATTCCGGGCGCGGTTCGTCCCCCATGGAGCGGCTACGGTTGATGCGCACGATCTCGTGCTTCTCCGCCTGGTTCACCAGGTGGAAGAAGACGCCGAAGGACTGGAGCAGCCAGCGCAGCGTCTGGGTGTCCAGCGTCGCGATCTTCGTGGCGGCCTCGCGCCGCAAGCCGTCGTCCTCCTCCAGCAGCGCCTGCTTGCAGAGCCGGCGCAGCTCCTCCACCAGCTCGAACGTCTCCCGGCCGGCACGCTGCGTGATGACCCGGCCGAGGATCGTTCCCAGCAGGTCTACATTGTCGCTCAGGCTGCGCATCCCATCGTCCCCGTTGCGTGTCATTGTCGCGACGCTACTGTTTACCACCATGGACCACCCGGACGCCCTGCCATCGGCTGACGCCGGCACCGCCGTACGACCCGGGCGCCTGCGCAGCGTGCTCCTGGCCCAGCCGCGCTGGCTCGGCGATGTGCTGCTCTGCACACCCGCTGTGCATGCCCTGCGCCGTGCCGCGCCGGAGGCCCGCATCGTCTTTGTCACCGAAGCCCCGGGCGCCGCGGCGCTGGACGGCAACGCGGACCTGGATGATATCCTGGTGCCACCGGTCGGCGCCCTGGCCCGGCTCCGGTTCCTCCGCCACCTCGCACGGACCGGCTACGACGCCGTCGTGGATTTCCGGTCCACCGGCTCCACGGCTGTCATGACCGGTGTCACGGGCGCGCCCGTGCGCGTGGGCACCCACGGCCGCGGCTTCCGGAACCGTGCCTACACGCACATACTGCCACGGGAGACACGCCCGGTCTACATGGCGCGCCAGAAGCTGGCCATGCTGATGCCACTGGGCGTCGCCATCGAGAGTGCCGATACCCGGCTCCGCATCGCCATCGGCGGGGCCGAGCGTCACCACGCGGGACAGGTCTGGGACCGGGCCGGATTCGATGCACCGGTAGTCGCCATCTCCGGTGCCAGCCGCATGCCCGGCAAACGCTGGGGCGCCGTACACTGGGCGCGGGTTGCGGACCGCATTGCCGATGCCGGTGGCCATATCCTCCTCACACACGGCCCCGGCGAACGGGAGCAGGCCGCGGCCATCGGGGCGCTCATGCGGCAGCCTGCACTCCTGGGTTCCGGCACCACCACTGTGCGTGAGCTCGCCGCGCTCTACGAGCGGTGTGTCGCCTGGGCGGGTAACGATGGCGGCCCGAAACACATCGCCGCCGCCGCAGGCGCGCCCACGGTGGCCGTCATCCGCCAGGGCATTGGCGCCGTCTGGAATGACGCGGCCGATGATCGGCAGGCATTCGTCGAGGTCACAGGTCCCTGTACTGAATGCCAGGCCGGTCCCTGCATCGGCCGCGCCGACGAGGGGCGGGTGGCGGATCTCCTCCTCCAGCGACTGGCATCCCGCTGAGCCCGGTCCGGTAAAGGCAGGATTTCCCCTACGCAGGTTCGGGGAGCCGCCGCTGTTCTGACCGGCCGCTTCCTGTTCATGTACAGGCAGTGCGACCCGTGAGGTGCCAATGCCTGGTTCGCTGGTTCATCGATTCCTGTTCATCGCCCTGGTCCTGGCGACGGTCGCGCCATCGCTGCACGCGCAGGACAGCCTCGTGGCGCTGGAGATCCGCGCACGCATCGAGCAGCTGCGCGCCACCGGTACTCTGCGGGTGGCGGGTGAGAACCTGACGCAGGGCGCGGCGCTCGCCGCACTGTACGAGCAGCGGGCGTTCATGCCGGCGTGGACGGATGCGGCAGCGTGCGCCGACCTGCTCGCTGCCGCCGCCGACCTGGCCCGGGACGGGCTGGACCCGCTGGACTACCACGGCGACGCAATCCGCTCGCACGCTGCGCTGGTGCGTGCGCCGTCCGCAGACCGCGAGGCGGAGCTGGACCTGCTGCGTTCCCACGCGTTGCTGCGCATGGCCGACCATCTCGTCCACGGCAAGGCACCTGCGACCCCGCCACCGCCGGACGCGCAGGCGGCGGCACGCCAGGCAGGGCAACTGCTGGCCACGGGGCGGCCCGGTTCGGCCGTGCTCGGGCTGCGGCCCGGCCACTTCGTGTATCGCGGGCTCATGGATGCGCTGGACGCATTGCGGGCGGTGGAGCGGGAGGGTGGCTGGCCGGTCATCCCGGCGGGCCCGACCATGCGCCGGGACAGCATTGACCCGCGTGTGCCGCTGCTGCGGCACCGGCTCAGGATCGCCGGTGACCTCGTGGCGGATGACGCGGCTGGCGGCCACAGGCTTGACGTCCCCCTCGAGCGGGCCGTCAGGTCATTCCAGCACCGGCACGGGCTGAACGAGGACGGGGTGGTCGGGCCAGCCACGCTCGCCGAGCTCAATGTACCCGTGAGCGGCCGGATAGCGCAGGTACGCACCAGTCTCGAGCGGGTGCGCTGGATCGCGCCGCGGCTCGGCGACGACTACGTGGCCGTCAACATCGCCGGCGCCGTGGCGTGGTACGTCCGCGGCGGGACCGTGGTGTTCGAGAGCCGCGTCATCGTCGGAGCACCGTACACGCGGACGCCCATCTTCTCGGCATCCATGCGCTACATCGATCTGAACCCGACATGGACCGTACCGCCGGGCATTGTGGGCGAAGTCCTCGACCACATTCGCCGGGACCCGAGCTACCTGCAGCGCAACGGGATGCGCGTGCTGGATGCGTCCGGCCGGACGGTGGACGCGTCCCGCATTGATTTCAGTCGCTACAGCGCCCGCACCTTCCCGTGGGTGTTCCGGCAGGATCCCGGTCCCCTCAATCCGCTTGGGGTCATCAAGTTCATGTTCCCCAACGATCACAACGTGTACCTGCATGACACGCCGTCGCGGGACCTGTTCGAGCGGGACCAGCGCCTCTTCAGCCACGGCTGCATCCGGCTGCAGGATCCCATCCGCCTCGCCGAACTGATCCTGGCGGACCTGGGCGGCTGGGACCGGGACGCGCTGCAGCAGGCAATCGCCACCGGCCGTAACCGCACCGTGCACCTGGCCCGGCCGCTGCCCGTGCACGTCCTCTACTGGACCGCCTCGGCGGACCTGCACGGAGAGCTACACTTTCATCGGGACGTCTACGACCGCGATGCCGACCTCCTCACCGCCCTCGATGCGCCCCCGCGACGCTGAGCGGCGCCGGTCCACCCACGCCGCCCACGGCACGAACAGCCACAGCCCCAGCCCGCCCACCGCCAGGCTGCGCGGGTCGGCGGGCGGCGGCGCGAACAGCGAACCCAGGTAGAAGACGACGAGCAGCGCCAGCATGGACCACAGTCCGATGCTGCCAATCCGGCCAGCTGCGTGCGTGCGTCGGACGTAGACAAGGATGCCGCCGCCGAAGATGGCGAACTCCAGCGCCAGCGTCGCGGCAAGTGAGTTCCAGATGCCGCCGCCTACCCGGATGTCCGAGCCCGGCCAGAGCAGCAGGTCGGGCCTGTGCATCGGCGCGTCCAGCAGCCAGTGGCTCGCCACCAGCACCGCCACCACGATCCCACCGGGTCGGTTGCGCCGGACCGCGTAGTACACGCCGCCTGCCACTGCCGCCCAGAACACTGCCATGAGCAGGCTGTGGGATATGGGATAGTGGACGAAGTCCAGCGAGCTGGCCGCCATCAGGCCTGGAACGACACGCACCGACTCGAGACCCACGAGCAGCAGCAGCGGCCACAGCAGGTCCAGGAACTGGGCCGCGAACACCGTCGTGCCCAGGGACGTCTGCGGCGCCACCCGCTTCGCGGCCAGTGCCACGCCATAGTGCGCCAGGAACATCTATCCCTCCTCCCGCCGGACGCTCGCCACGCCGGCCATCAGCAGGTCTACCAGTTCATGAAAACTCTCGTCCACCGACTCGGGCATGCCGAAGCCGCCCCCCTGCTCCAGCTGCACGAACCCGTGCAGCGCACTGCGCACGGACCGGGCAAGGTGCACCCGCCGCGCCTCGGGCACGCCCGCCTCCGCCAGTGCAGCCAGCACCGGCCACACTGCCGCCGCCAGCTCGTCGTACAGCTCGTCGTCCTCGCCCGGCGCCACGGCCCGCTGCGCCATGCCGTACAGGCCCGGATGCGCAACGGCGAACGTCCGGTACGCCGCACAGATCCGGCGCAGGGAAGCGATGCCCTCGGCGCCGGATGCCGCGGCCGCCAGTGACTCGCCCAGCCGCGACGCCGCCAGGAGCGCCATCTCTCGCTTCAGGCCCGGAAGCCCCGACACATGCGCGTACAATGACGGCGGCCGTATGCCCAGCACGTTCGCAACCGCCGTCAGCGTTACCGCCTCGCTACCCGCCGCGTCCGCAAGCGCCGCCGCCGCCGCGACCACGTCCTGCCGGTCCAGCCCGACCTTCCTCGCCATAACGCTCCTCCCATCAGCCTCATCCAATATGTCTAATGACATTAGGTAGGGCAAGGGGCGTGAGAGGTGGGACTGGTGAGTTGGGGTGTGCGTCCTTATTGTTGGGATGGATGGCTCGAGAAGTGCACGTCTCCCACGTTTGACTGACCGCGAACCGCTTCGGAACATAGGACGCCCAGCCCGGTGCCTGACGTCCTGATCGCTGTTGCATGAGTACGGCACCCGGTGGTTGCATGAGCACGGCACCCGGTCACTACCCTTCGGGGTGACGGGCAGTCGCTATAAGCCACACGGCCGCAGCAGGGAGTGCAGCATGCTAGCTGGCATTCGTGCAGCGCTAGCCGAACGATACGTGCTGGAGCGTGAGATCGGCCGGGGTTCGACGGCCACAGTATACGCTGCGCGGGATATCAAGCACGGTCGCCGCGTTGCGATGAAGGTAATGGCGGCAGACGTAGCGAGCGCGCTCGGCACCGACCGCTTCCTGCAGGAGATACGAACCACCGCGCGGCTGAACCATCCCCACATCCTGCCGCTGTTTGACAGCGGCGAGGGAGCCGGCTTCATCTTCTTCACGATGCCGCTGGTGGAGGGCGATTCGCTGCGGCAGCGGATGGACCGCGACGGCGCCATGCCGCTGCCCCTCGTTCTGCCACTGATCAACCAGATCGCCGGCGCACTGGCATACGCCCACTCGCTGGGAATTGTCCATCGGGATATCAAGCCGCAGAACATCCTCGTCACGCGGCAGGGGCACGCGTGGGTTGCCGATTTTGGCCTGGCGCGGGCACTTGCCAGCGCCACCGATCAGCGCCTCACGGCCACGGCCATCGCCGTGGGGTCGCCACTGTACATGAGCCCGGAGCAGGCTGCCGGCGAGAGCGGTGTGGATGCCCGCAGCGATATCTATTCACTCGCCTGCGTTTCCTTCGAGTTGCTCTGCGGTACGCCGCCTTACACAGCGGACACCGTGACCGGCCTGCTGGCCCGGCACCGGATGGAGGCGCCACCGTCCGTCCGGGAACGGCGTGGAGAAGTTTCTGCTGCAGTGGATGCTGCACTGCGCCGCGCGATGGCCAAGGACAGGGCACAGCGGTTTGCCAGCGCGCAGGATTTCGCCGCTGCGCTGGAGCAGGCGCTGGCAGCGGGTGCCGCGCCTGTGGGGCCGCCCCGGCCCGGGCTGGATCAACCACCCGCCGCCCGGGCACCGGGCGCGTCCGGGACGCAGTCCCCGCCGAGCCCCACAGTCTCGGACCTCGTGTCCGGGTTCCTGGAGTGGGTCCGAGCCTTGTTCTCGAGGAACGGTGCTGAGGTTGCCGATCCCGGGGGCGCAAGCGCCGGCGCGGTTGCGAGCCGTCCTTCGCAGCTGGTGGGGTCTTCGGTGCCGGGGCCTGCGACTGCCTTCATTGGCCGTGAGGACGAGTTGCGCGAGCTGCGGGAGTTGCTCTGCGAGTCTCAGGAGCGCCTCGTCACCATCATGGGGCCGGGCGGCGTGGGCAAGACGCGGCTCGCCCTCGAGGCGGCGGAGCAGGTCAGGGGCACGTTCCCTGACGGTGTTGCCTACGTGGCACTGAGCGGCCTCGCGTCGGCGGATCTTCTGGTGCCGGCGATTGTCGAGGCACTCGGCCTTCAGTTGTCGCGCGGGGACGACCCCCTCGAGGACCTGATGGCGTACCTGCAGGGCAGGCAGCTGCTGCTGGTTCTCGACAACTTTGAGCATATCCGCGACGCGGTCGGGCTCTTTGCCGCGTTGCTCGATCGGTGCCGTGAGCTGCGGATACTCGTCACCTCCCGTGAAAGACTGAACCTCCAGCACGAGCGGCTGCTCGTCCTCGATGGTCTCGACGTAGGCAAGGGTGATGATGACGGCAACGCCGCAATCCTTTTCGTGGCGAGCGCGCGCCGCCTCGACCGTCATTTCCAACTGAATGATGAGAACCGGGCGGAGATCAGGCGCATATGCCAGCTGCTGTGCGGCATCCCCCTCGCCATCGAGCTTGCCGCCGCATGGGTGCGGACGCTGTCGTGCGCGGAGATCCGGGCGGAGCTGGAACGGGACCTCGATGTGCTCTCGAGCCAGGCGCCCGATGTCGCAAGCAGGCACCACAGCCTGCGGGCTACCTTCGACGCGTCCTGGCGGCTGCTATCGTCAGCGGAGCAGACGGCCCTGGCACGCCTGGCCGTGTTCCGGTCCGCCTTTGACCGGCGTGCGGCGGCGCAGGTCGCGGAGGCGGACGCGGTGCTGCTGCGCCAGCTGGTGGATAAGTCCCTGCTCAGCCGCACTGGTGAGCGCCTGCACATGCTCGACGTCGTGCGGGCGTATGCGCTGGAACGTCTCGCCGCGGACCCGCACGTCGAGCGGCGGGCGCGCGAGCGGCATCTGGCCTTCTTTTCTGCAGCGCTGGAAGCGGAACAGGCCGGCCTGAAGCGGGCCGACCCCGCCACCATCCAGCGGGTTGCAGACGTCGTGGACGACGTCCGTGCGGCGTGGGAATATGCCGTCCAGACGGAGAACGCGAGGGCGCTGCTGCAGTCCACGGACGGGCTCTTTCACTTTTACGATATCCGCGGCTGGGCCCGCGAGGGCGCTGAAGTGTTCGAGCGCGGTTCTGCAATGCTGGACGATACGGCGGGGGAGAAGGACCTGCCGCGCGTCGTCCGACTGGCCGCGACGCGACTGGTGGTACGGACCGGCGTGTTTCTCCACCGACTCGGCGAGCTGGAATCTGCGGAATCGCTGCTGCGTCGCGGCCTGGCTGATGCCCGGGACGCGGATGAGGACGGAGAAGTCTGGTTTGCTCTGCACTGGCTGGGGGCGGTCCGTCTCGGTATGGGCGACTACCAAGAGGGGGAACGGTTACAGCAGGAGGCCCTGGCGTTCGCGGAACGCAGCGGTGACCGGCACAGCATTGGCTGGTCCATGGCGTATCTGGGCAACGTGAAGTGGGCCCGGGGCCACTTCGCGGAGGCAACACAGCTGTTCACCCGATCGCTGCAGCTGCTGGAGGAGGAACGCGACCTCAATGGCATGTGGGTCTGCCTGAACAACCTGGGGGTGCTGGCGGCGAGTCGGCAGCGGTACGAGGAGGCACAGCGCCGCTTTCGCGAAGCGCTGGCGCTGCAGCCCGAGTTGAAGAATCCACGACTGGATGCGCAGGCCCTGCACAATCTGGGGGCCGCGGCGCGCGAACTCGGCGACTTTGCCCACGCACGCCAGTGGCTGCAGGAGGCACTGGACATCGCCAGGGGTACGGGCTATCGAAGCATCGAAGGCATGACACTGGTGGGCCTGGCAGAGCTCGCCATTCTCGAGGGCGATGAGGCGGCCGCCCTGGCCGCCGTGCACCGCACGCTCAGCACGGCGGCTGCCGCCCACAACGACCCACTTGCTCTCGAGGCGCTGCTCACGGTCGCTCGCCTGCGGTTGCGTCAGGGTGATCGCCGCGGGGCAGCCGAACTCGCGAGCGGGATCGGGGCCCATCCCGGCAGTGACGGCGACGTCCGTCGCAGGGCCTCGGAACTCCTCTCGGAAATCGACGGCGGCAAGGTCGAAGATGGGGAGCCGCTGGATCTCGCATCAGTGATTGATCAGATCCTGGCAGGGTCGTACCGCGCACCGGCAGCCGTCAGACGGCGGCACCGCATGGACACACAGGCAGCGGGGGAACCATGACATTCAGGGACACGCGTCAGCGGTTGATACTGGCCTTAACGATGCCGATCTTCGCGGCGGGCTGCGCCGCCCCGTTCATGCCTCCCGGGGTCGGGCCCGAGGTGGTCATTGAGGAGGGTTTCCCCACGGAGTTCCTGACGTGTCCGCCAGGCGAGACGGCCAACCCGGACGTGCGTAATATCGGCGCCGAAGGCGGCGAGCTGGCGACCGCCGGCCACAGACTGACGATACCCCCCAGCGCCAACGCCGCCCAGCGCGCGGTCGTTTTCCGCGAATTGCCGGGGGAGCGGCTGGGCGTGGAGATCGAGCAGCAACGGGCTGCGTCCAATGCGCTGGGCCGGACGGCTACGCTGTGGATCGACACCCGTCGCTGCAGCAGCAACGCGCTCGGCGCCCGGGAATGGTTTGTATGGCGGATGAACCCGGGCAATGGCCCGAGCCAGAAGCTGCAGACGCGCAGGGTCGGGTCCTGGTTCGTAACCCAGATCGACAGCACCAGCGGGTTCATCATTGCGCACTGAACCTGGCCAGCGCCGGCGAGTCTGACCATGCGACACTTCGATTCGCAGGAGCTCCTCGCCATGTCCATTGCCCGGGCGGTGGAGCTCAATCTGCCGATCCCCCGGCAGTCGCCGGACATCACGGCGTCAATCGAGGCCGCCCTGCTCAAGGAGGCGCGAGAAAGCGAGCGGTCGCTTGCCCTGGGCAGAACCGTAATCGTGGCGTTGTATCTCCTCTTCACCATGGTGGCCGCTGCGAGCCCGGCGGTGGTGTCACTGCCCGCGATGCCGCTCGTCAACGTGGCAGCTGCGGTCGTATGGCTGGTGGTGGCAGGGGCATTGATGATTGCGCTGCAGCAGGGCTTCTATCATCGCCAGCTCCGACGCGTGGTGCCTGCATTCGACTCCGCGGCAATTGTGATCATCGCACTGCTCCTGAATTTCAGCCTCCAACCCTGGGGCGGGGCACCGCTGGGCGCCCTCATGGTATCGGTGACGGGGTGTGCACTCGTGGCCTTTTCCGGATCGCTGCGCCTGTCTCGCACGGCATCCCGGTTTACCACCCTGCTCGCCGTGGGGGCAGCCCTCATCGTCTCGGCAGCGGCTGGGGTGAAGCTGCTGGCTGCGGCGTTTCTGGGCGCCGCTGTACTGGTTACCGGGCTCCTGAGCGGGAAGCTGACACGGGTGATCCGCCGCCTCATCACGAACGAGATCGCACGGGTCGAGCTCGCGCGGATGTATGATGACGCCCGCGAGGCGGCGGAGGCCCGCGAGGAGGTATTGAAGATCGTGTCGCACGATCTGCGGAACCCCCTCAGCACCATCGGGATGGCTGCGGAGATGATCCTGGAGTCGAACGACGGGGCCGCCCAGGCCCGAGGCGTGGGCATCATCCGCCGCACGAGCGACCGCATGAACCGAATGGTGCAGGACCTTCTCGACGTGGCGAAACTGGAAACCGGCCGGCTGGCCATCGAGGTGGAGAATACGGACGTGGCCACCCTCGTCGAGGAAGCAACCGAGACGCTTGGCCCACTCGCGGAGGAGAAGGGGTTGACCCTGGACGTGGTGCTGGCACCCGACATCGCCGGAATCTGCGTAGATCGGGGTCGCATTCTACAGGTGCTCTCAAATCTCGTCGGGAACGCCATCAAGTTCACGCCCGCCGGCGGCCGGATCACGCTGCACGTCCGGCCGGAGGGGGGCACGGTAAGGTTCGCGGTGCTGGACACGGGGCCGGGAATCCCGCCGGAGCAGATGCAGCGGATCTTCGGCCGGTTCTGGCAGGCGAAGGCGAGCGACCGCAGGGGCCTTGGCCTGGGGCTCACCATCGCCAAGTCCATTGTGGAGGCCCACGGCGGCCGGATCGGCGCCGACAGCCAGCTCGGGGAGGGAACTGAATTCTGGTTTACCGTTCCGACGGCGTATGCCGCCGGTGCGAACCCCGATCCCGCCCCCCCCGAAAGCGTCGGTTCGGAATAGTGGCAACACCGGTTTCGCGCCGCGGTGGAGGCGTGCTATTGTGCGTGCATGACGTGCGTCACCGGACCGGCCCCGTCCCGGACACCCTGGAGCAGTTGCGGCCGGGCTGTCATCGCCGCGCTGCTGCTGGTGGCGGGCTGCGCCACACGGCCGGTCCCGCCGCCGTCCGTACACTCGCTCCCTGCGCCCGGTGTGTCGCTGGAACTCGCCCGTCACCGGGCCGCCACCCTCGCTGGCGTGTCGTACGAGATCGAGCTGGACGTGACGGCCCCGGACAGCGCGCCCGGGCGGGTCACCATCGGCCTCAGTCGCCAGCCCGGTGCGGGAGACCTGGTCCTCGATTTCCGCGGCATCAGCCTGGGCCGCGTGGAGGCCAATGGCCACCTCGTCAATGACGCGCGCTGGGAACACGACCATGTGTTGATCCCGGAGCGGCACCTGCTGCCGGGCGCGAACCGGCTGGTGCTGGAGTTTGTGGCGCCCATCGCTCCCGCTGGCGCCGCCATCATCTCCTACGACGACGCGCAGGAGGGCGCCCGCTACCTCTACACGCTGCTGGTCCCGTCCGATGGCCAGCTCCTGTTCCCCGTCTTCGACCAGCCGGACATCAAGGCGCAGATCGCGTGGCACATTACCGCCCCTGCCGGCTGGCGCGTGCTTGCCAATGGTCCGCTGGCGGGCACGGACAGCACCGCGGCCGGGGCCGTCCGTCACAGCTTCGCTGCCACGCCGCCGATCAGCACGTATGCTGCCGCGTTCGCCGCCGGGCCGTGGGAGGTACTCACCCACGACGAAGATGACTTGGCCGGCGTCGCCGCCGACATGACGCTATGGGTGCGGGGCGCGCGTGCGCGCGAAGTAGACGCCGACACGCTGCTGCACCTGAACCGGTCGGGGCTGGCGTGGCTGGAGCGGTATTTCGACATGGAGTATCCATTCGCCAGGCTCGACCTGCTCCTCGCGCCGGCGTTTCCCTTTGGCGGCATGGAGCACGTCGGTGCCATTTTCTACAACGAGACAAACTTCATATTCCGGGAGCCGCCCACGTTGACACGACGGCTCGGTCGTGCCGCCACCATCTACCACGAGGTGGCGCACCAGTGGTTCGGCGACCTGGTCACCATGCGGTGGTTCGACGACCTGTGGCTGAAGGAGGGCTTCTCCACCTTCATGGCCGCCCGCATGCAGGAGGAACTGCACCCCGGCACGGACGCCTGGAAGACGTTCTACCTGCGCAACAAGCCACCGGCATACGCCGTGGACGTGACGCCCGGTACCACGCCGGTGTGGCAGGAACTGGCCAACCTGGACCTGGCCAAGGGCGCGTACGGCCCCATCGTCTACAACAAGGCACCGGCCATCCTGCGGCAGCTGGAGTTCATGGTGGGCGAGGACGCGTTCCGGCGGGGCCTGCAGATCTTCCTGCGGCGGCACGCGTACGACAATGCCACCTGGCGCGACCTGCTGGCCGCCATCGAGGAAGCGTCCGACTCCCGACTGCGCCACTTCGGCGAGCAGTACATCCTGCGCGCCGGCATCCCCATCGTCGAGACGGAACTGGCCGTTGACGAACAGGGCGCCATCCGCGCGCTGGTCCTGACGCAGCGCCCGGCCCGAGAACTTCCAGGCGACGGGGGCGGCTGGTGGCCGGCGCGGCTGCGGGTCCGGCTGGGCTACGCAGATCGTGAGGACGTGGTGCTGGATGTCACGCTCAGTGGGCGTCGCACGACGGTACGTGGGGCCCGCGACCTGCCGGCACCCGACTTCGTCTTCGCCAACGATGGCGACTACGGCTATGGCATCTTCCTGCCGGATTCCCGTTCCGCCGCCTGGCTGCTGCAGCACGCACCCACGCTGGAGGACGACCTGCTCCGCGCCATGGCATGGGGCGCACTGTGGGACCTGGTCCGCGAGGTACGGCTGCCGCCGTCGCTCTTCCTTGACGCCGCGCTGCGGGCCTACGCGTCAGAAAGCGATGAGCAGATCAGCGGCCTGCTCCTGGGCCGCATGACCTACGCGCTCACCCGCTACATGGAGCCCGGCACCGCGCGCGAGACAACGAGTCGCACCCTCGAGGCGCTGCTGCTGCAGCGTGTTGATGACAACGACCTCTCCTACGACCTGCGACGCGCGGCTCTCGATGCGCTCATCTCCATGGCCAGCTCACCCCAGGCGCTGGCGAGGCTGCGGGCATACCTGACAGCAGGGCGCGAGTTCGACGGCCGGCCACTCGGCCAGCCCAGCCGCTGGGCGGCGGTGACGCGGTTGCTGGCGCTGGACGAGGACGATGCCGCCGCGCTGTACCGCGCCGAGCAGGCGCGGGACTCGACGCCCGAGGCCGCCCGCATGGCGTTCATCGCCGGCGCCGCCATCCCCACGGCCGAGTCGAAGGCCGCATACTTCGCCCGCTACCTCGAGGACGCGGGCCTCAACGAGGAATGGGTGACCGCCTCACTGGGCGCATTCAACCACCAGCGCCACGCCGAACTCTCGCTGGATTTCCTGCGGCCTGCCCTCGAAGCCGCGCCCTGGCTGCGGGAGCACCGCCGCATCTTCTTCCTCCCGCGCTGGCTGGACGCCTTCATCGGCGGGCACGCGTCCCCGGAAGCACTGCAGA
This sequence comes from Longimicrobiales bacterium, assembly GCA_035461245.1. Classification (GTDB taxonomy): domain Bacteria; phylum Gemmatimonadota; class Gemmatimonadetes; order Longimicrobiales; family RSA9; genus SH-MAG3. The sequence continues at coordinate 25,438 of DATHVP010000080.1, forward strand.
TCGTAGACGAGTTCCTCAGCGCCGATAACGACCTGCCGGCAGACGTGCTGCGCCGCGTGCTCCAGGCCCGCGATGAACTGGAACGGGCGGTGGCCATCCGCCAGGGCGGGCGTGCGCCCGGGCCTGCCGGCAGCGCGAGCCGTCCGTAACACCGGCCGGTGAGTCCCTCGCCCCGGCTGTGGCGGGCCGCGGGCGAGCCGGGAGGTTGTGCCTGCCGGACCCGTCCCCCACTTTGCATACATGAGTGACCTGAGGCTGATGGCCGTGTTTGCCCACCCCGACGACGAGTCGCTGGGGCTGGGCGGGACACTGGCCCGCTACGCCGCTGAGGGAGTGGCCACCTCCCTGGTAACGGCGACACCCGGCGATCGCGGCCGGTTCTTCAGCAACGAGGAGCGGCCGTCGGACGAGGAGGTGGGGCGCGTGCGCGCGGGTGAACTGCACCGCGCCGCCTCGGTCCTGGGCGTGCGCGAGGTCACGCTCCTGGACTACCGCGACGGCCGGCTGGACGAGGCCGACCCCGCCGAGATAGTGGGCCGTATAGCCGGCGAGATGCGTCGCCAGCGGCCGCAGGTCGTAGTTACGTTCGGACCGGACGGCGCGTACGGCCACCCCGATCATATTGCCATCTCCCAGTTCACGGCGGCGGCGGCGACCGTGGCGGCCGACGCGGCGGCGGACGTGGCAGGCGAAGCGCACCGTGTCGCCAAGCTGTACTACATGGTGAACACGAAGCGCGTCTGGGACCTGTACCAGACATCGTTCAAGAAGCTGGTCAGTGTCGTGGATGGACAGGAGCGGGAAGCACAACCGTGGCCGGAGTGGATGATCACGACGCACGTGGACGCCCGGGCCCACTGGCGGACGGTGTGGGAGGCGGTCCGCTGCCACGAGACGCAGATGGCGATTTACGGCAAGCTGGATGACCTGACAACGTCGCAGCATGAAGTCATGTGGGGTGAACAACATTTCTACCGCGTATTCAGCACGGTGAACGGCGGCCGCCGCAGGGAGACGGACCTGTTCGAGGGACTGCGCTGACGGCGCCGAAAGAGAGGTCAGGGTGGAGGATCGTGAGGAAACCGCGGGCACGGATGTCAGGGGTGCCGTAACGGACAGCACTGGGATGTCCCGGCCCCGGGAGGCCCCGCTCAAGCTGGATGCCGATGCCTTTCGCGCACTGGGTCACAGCCTGGTGGATGAGATCGCAGGTTTCCTGGACACGTTGCCGGAGCGGCCCGTCCGGCCGCCGGTCACGCCCGGCGAACTCCGCGCGCTCCTGCCCCAGGGCGAGTTGCCGGAGCAGGGCAGCGATGCCGCGGCTCTGCTGGGCTCCACCACGCGCCTGCTGTTCGACAACTCCACGTTCAACGGCCACCCCCGCTTCTTCGGCTACATCACGTCCAGTCCCGCACACATCGGCATCCTGGGGGACATGCTGGCCGCAGCGGTGAACCCCAACTGCGGCAGCTGGACGCTGGGCCCCATGGCCACGGAGATCGAGTCGCAGGCCGTGCGCTGGATTGCCGAACTCATGGGCTATCCCGCTGATGCGGGCGGCGTGCTGGTGAGCGGTGGCAACGTCGCCAACTTCACGTGCTTCCTGGCCGCCCGCACGCGCATGGCGCAGTGGGATGTCCGTGCCGGTGGTCTGGCGGCGGAAGACGCGCGACGGCTGACCGTCTACGCCTCTGCGGAAACGCACACGTGGATCCAGAAGGCGGCCGACCTGTTCGGTCTGGGCACGGACGCCATCCGCTGGATTCCCACCGACGATGAACTGCGCATGGACGTAGCTGCCCTGCGCGGGACGATGGAGCAGGATGCGGCGCGCGGGCTGCGGCCCATGATGGTGGTCGGCACCGCCGGCAGCGTCAGCACGGGCGCAGTGGACCCGCTGAACGAGATCGCCGATCTGTGCCACGAGCGCGGCGTCTGGTTCCATGTGGACGGCGCATACGGCGGCTTCGCGGCGGCGGTCCCGGACAGTGGCGCCGATTTCAGCGGCATGGAGCGGGCCGATTCGGTGGCAGTGGATCCCCACAAGTGGCTGTACACGCCCCTCGAGGCCGGCTGTGCGCTGGTCCGCGACGCCGCCGCGCTGCGGGAAGCCTTCGCGTATCACCCGCCGTACTACCACTTCGGCGAGGAGGCGACGAACTACGTGGACTACGGGCTGCAGAATTCCCGGGGGTTCCGTGCGCTGAAGGTCTGGCTGGCACTGCGGCATGCGGGCCGCGCCGGCTACGAACGCATGATCGGCGACGACATCGCCCTCACCCGCCGCCTGCACGACAATGTCGTCGCACACCCGGACCTCGACGTGTTCACCTCAGCCCTGAGCATCTGCACGTTCCGCTACGTGCCTGCTGGCCTGCGGCCGACTCTCGGTGACGCTGCCACGGAAGAGCACCTGAACCGCGTGAACGAACTGGTGCTGGACCGGATCCAGACCGGCGGCGAGGCGTTCGTGTCCAACGCGGTGCTGCGGGGTACGTACGTGTTGCGGGCGTGCATCGTGAACTTCAATACAACGGCGGCTGACGTGGACGCGCTGCCGGGAATCGTGACGCGGCTGGGCAGGGAAGCGGATGCCGAGTTGCGCGGTACGGACCCGCACGGGCTGGCGACGCGGTCCAGTACTTGAATGGCGGGAGTCAGCGCGTACCACCGCTGGCAGGCAGCATGACAAACCAGGACACGCCGGACAACCCCACCAGGCGACGTCAGAGACGCATCACGCGACGTCGCCCTGCAATCTTCGCGTGCGCGGCCGTTCTCCTGGCTGCGATCCTCGCGGGTGCGTGCGAGCCGCTGTACGAGGATGGTGATCCCACCCTGTCGCTGGATGCGCCGCCCGTGGTGCCCACCATCCCGGAGCCCACGGCGGAGAGCATGACGGCGTTCGTTGCTGCGGGCGTCGGCTCGGCGTATCCCGGCGGCGCACTGGCCGTGGGCACCGGGGCGCGCACGGAATTCGTCCGCGCTGTCGGCCGCATCGGCTGGCGGGACGCATCGCCGCCCGTCGTCGTTGACAGCACCCTCTACGACCTCGCCTCACTGACCAAGGCCATGGCGACTGCCGTGGCCGTGCTGCTGCTGGTGGAGGACGGCCGGATCACGCTGGACGAGCCGGTGCGCCGGCACCTGCCGGAATTCGAGGGCGTGTGGAAGGACAGCGTCACCTGGCGACACCTGCTGACGCACACGTCCGGGTTGCCCCCCGGCATCGTCATCCGGGGCACGTCACCGGCTGACCGCCTGCGCCGCCTCCTCCTCACCCGGGTCCAGGTCCCACCAGGCCGGCGCGTGACCTATTCCGACGTGGGCTACGTGGTGTTGTGGGCGGCGGCGCAGCGCGTGGCCGGCGAGCCCCTGGAGCGCATGCTGGAACGCCGGGTCTGGCAGCCGCTGGGCATGCACAGCACACAGTTCGCGCCTGGCCGCGGGTGCGAGACGTGCGCGCCCACACTGAGACTGCGCACCGGTGAGCCGTTCCGCGGCCTGCCCAGTGACGAGCTGGCCCGCGCGCTGGGCAGTGTCACGGGCAATGCCGGCCTCTTTGCCACTGTCGGCGATGTCGGCCGGTTCGCCGCCATGGTCGCCGCTGGCGGCGAACTCGACGGGGTACGTGTGCTGTCGCCCGCGTCGGTGCGGGGGCTGCTCGCGCAGCAGCCCGGAGCCGGGCGCCGCACCCTCGGCTGGACAGCCATCTGCCCCGATGAAGAGCCTGACGCCAGCGAGCCGTGCCAGCGGCCCGTGGCCTTTGGCCACAATGGCTGGACGGGCACGTCCCTGTGGCTGGACCCGGCCTCGGGCCGGTGGGCGGTGGTGCTGACCAATCGGTCCTACGAGCGGCCGAACAGGCCGTTCCCCCTGGACGGCCTGCGCCGCGACCTGTTCCTGCACGTCGCCAGGGCCGAGGCCGAGCGGGAACCCACGGACTGGGTCGCGCGCACCGCGGGCGGCGGCGCCCCGCAGGGCTCCCTGGGCGAAGTCACTGACCAGCCCTAGCCCCACTCACCCCGTTCCTTCGGGGTCGCATTCGTCAAGCAATTGACGACCGCCCACCGCCGTGTGATCGTTATGGCTACCAGACTCCCCTCGGGCCCGGGCAGACGGCCGGCCGGCTGGAGTCCATTGCGGAGGGCATCATGACCTTGCTCAACAGCGTGTCCATGGCGAGGGGAGCAGCCGTCCTGGCTGCGGCCATCACCGTTGCGGCGTGCGACAGCACCGGCGAAGGCCATGACACGCATTACGTGCTGGTATCAGTCAACGAGGAGGCGCTGCCTGCGGACCATCCCCATTTCTGGGCGCTGGAGATCACGGCGGGCGGCGTGACGCTCCACGGAGACGGCAAGGCCACCGAGTTCATGGATGTACGCTGCAGGCCGGATCTGGAGCCGGGCGCATGTGAAGTGTCAATGGCCCGTCAGACCCGGGTCGGCACATGGTCCCTTGAGGAAGGCTGGATCCGGCTGGGCGAGTTCACGTTCACGGTGGCCCGTGCCGGCGGGCGGCTGACCGTGGACTATGGCCTGCCGCCCAGCATGGGTTTCTCCCCTCGCGCGACGTTTCTGTACGAGAGGTAGCGCGGTCGGGTGCTAGGGGCGGGCGTTCGGCTCGCCCTCTGCCTTTTTCCGGCTGAGGCCCTCGATATGCGCGGCGGCCTCGCGCAGCGCTTCCAGCAGCGTGGCCGACTGTTCCACCACCATGATCTCTGCGACGCCCACCATCCCGTGAGCGGCCCGCGCAGCAGACGTGCGCAGTTCCTGATCTTCTGCCAGGCGCGTTGCGAGGCCCGCCACCGCCTGGCCGAGCAGCTCGGCGGTGCGCTCGATCTCCGGTGCCGCGGCTGCCGCCAGGGCCTCCAGCGCCTCGATGATGCCGCTGCGCTGGATCACGTCATCCACGCTGGTGCGCTGCTCGACGCTGCGCGGCTCACCCTCCGGCCGGGGCTGCTGGGCCGCGGCGGGCACGGCGGCGAGGAAGACGGCGGCGAGGGCGGGGAGGCAAGCTGCTGCAAACTTCATCGTAGACTCCTGGTGCTGCTGGAAATGCAAGGGGCCCCGGACGTGCGGAGCCCCTGTCATTACACGTCTACGGCGTTGCGGTTTCCCTGACGCCGCCGCGAGCCCGCTGCATGCTGTCCCGGCGGGCGCGGAGTTCGTCGGCCCGGGCACTGTCGCCGAAGGCACGCAGCAGGCTGTCACGTACCTCGAACAGCGGTCGGTCGCCACGGATGCTGTCCAGCAGTTCCGGCGTGATCCTCGGGCGCTGGGTGGGCGGCACGCCGCGGCCGGCACCGGCAGGGCCATCCGGCGTGCCGGGTCCGCCGTTACGCATGCCCGCTGGTCCGCCCTCCCGCCGCATCATGTCCCGCATGCCGGGGCGCATGACGCGCATGCGTTCCTCCCTCAGCCTGCGCAGCCGCTGCCGCTGCTCGACGGTGAGGACGTCCTCGATGCTCGTTCGCGCGTCTTCGCTGATGGCCCGGAAGCGCGGCTGCATTTCTGCCGCCAGCTCCTGCACCCGCTCCTGCTGGCGTTCGACGATACTGTCGATGCGTGCACGCTGGACCTCAGTCAGTTCAAGGGACTGACCCAGGCGCTCGGCGTAGCGCTCGTCCGGCCGCGCCTCCCAGCGCCACGGCCCGCCGGGCATCGGGTCGCCCTGGCTCCCCGGGACAGTGCGCTCGGCACGGGCCCGGTCCACCAGCAGCCGGTCGCCCACGACGCCGGCCAGGGCGCCGGACGTGGCCACCAGCAGCAGCAGCACGATGGCCTGTGTGCGCGTGCCCATGTTCAGCTTCATGCCTACCGGTCCTCTCCGCCGTAGAACAACACGGCATCCAGCAGTTCGTCGGCGCTGATCCCTGCGAGCAGAGGCGCGGCGCTCACCCCCAGCCCGTCCACGAACTCCTCTTCCAGTGTGCGGAACGCGACATCGCCGGTGTCTGCGACCTCGCCCGCCGGCGCGGTGCCCAGCCAGGCGGCGCCCAGCATGAGCAGCACCGTGGCCGCAGCGGCCAGCGGGATGCCGGACGGTGACCAGCGAGCCAGCGGCTGCCACACGCTGTGCGCCTGCCGGGTGGACGGCAGTCCCCGGATGGCGTCCGCCTGCCGCACCGCATCCGCGGCCCGGGCCGCCGTCAGGGCCGCCAGATTCGGGCTGGCGGCGGCGGCGATGCGGGCGTGCAATGTCATCCAGTCCACGTCGTCCATGGGTGGCTGCGGCACGGCGTCGTCGAGGCCGCGGCGGAGTGCGTCATCGCCCTGGAGCGGTGTGTCCCGGCTGTCGTCGAAGTGGTCGCTCATGATGCCTCCTCGGGTGCACCCAGTGCCGCCCGCAGTGTCTGCCGCGCCTGGTGCAGGTGCCACCGGACCGTACCGGCGGGGACGTCCAGTATGACCGCGATCTCGGAACTGTTCATGCCCTCGAGGTCGGCGAGCTGCACGATGGTCCGCTGCCGCTCGGGCAGTGTGTCCAGCGCGGCCCGAAGACGCCGCCGCAGCAGGGCGTTCTCCGTGTCGGCCTCCGGCGACGACGTCGTCGCGGCAACGTCACCGGGCATCGGCTGCGTGGCTCGCACGCTCCGGCGGCGCCGGTAGTTCAACGCGCCGTTCACGACGATCCGGTGGAACCAGGGCCCGAACGAACGCGTCGGGTCAAGGGTGCCCATGCCTTCCAGGGCCCGGAT
>DATHVP010000081.1:0-11206 GCA_035461245.1 Longimicrobiales bacterium
TAGCACCCCGGGCCGTATCCCACACCACAGCAGCAGCCAGCCCTGCCGTCGCAGCCGCCGCCACGGCCGCGCCGATGCTCCGCAGCGACGCCGGCGCCGCCCTGGCCGCATCACGACGGGGCAGGAGCAGCGCGGCGACGAGGAGCAGGGCATACTCTGTTTCCGGCATCAGCACCAGGGGCGCGATGAGAACGCCGAACACGCCGCCAAGGGTGCCGCCCAAACTGATGAGGAGATAGAACTCCGTGAGGCGGGCAGCCATCGGGCGCTCCGCTGCGAGTCGCGCGTGGCCGAGATACCCGGCGACGGTGAGCACTGCGAAGTGGAGGGGGAGCATCCAGAGCGGGTTGAACCCGGCGATCACGGTCGCCGCCAGGACGAGAGTGAGGACCGGCTGCACCAGACGCGTCGTGCGAACCGCGGCATCGCCGCGGCTCCCGAAGGCCGCGACGAACGTCGCCAGGTACAGCGCGAGGGGCGCCATCCAGAGCAGGGGCATGGGCGCGATGTCCGTCGTCACGTAGCCCGTGACCGCCAGGAGCAGCGCGGACGGCACGAAGGCCATCCCCGTCCAGCGCAGCGCGTCCACGATGGAGATGTTCGAGGACAGCCGCGGTCCGCGGCCGGCGCCGGCGCCGCCAGGTGCATCACTCGCCATGCCGGCTGACCGCCCGGCCGCGACACGCGCCCGCAGCGCGAGTGCCGCGATCATTCCGCCGAAGGCAACGTAGGCGAACGACCAGCCCACCGCCTGGGTGCGCAATCCCCAGAGGGGCTCCAGCACGAACGGGTACGCGACCAGGCCCGCAAGGCTGCCCAGATTGCTTGCTGCGTACAGGAAGTATGGATCACGGCCCGACGGGTGGGCGGAGTTTGCGAGCCAGCGCTGCACCAGCGGCGCGGTGGCGGCCAGCACGAAGAACGGCAGCCCGATGGTGCCCACGAGCTGAAGAAGTAGCCAGGGCACGGGGGACGCACCAACGGGCGGCTCCGCACCGCTCAGCGCCGGTGGCAGAGTGATGATGGATGCAGCCACGAGAAAGGTGTGCACGACAGCGTGGCGACGAATGCCCAGGAACTGGATGCCGTAGTGCGCGTACGCGTACGCCGTGAGCAGCATGACCTGGAAGAACAACAGACAGGTATTCCACACCGCTGGGGATCCGCCGAGAAGCGGGAGCACCAGCTTGCCCACCAGCGGCTCGACGCTGAACAGGAGGCCGGCGCCGATGAAGGCGGCCAGTACGAACGGCGCCAGGAAGGTCATGGGTGCGGCGCGATACCGATCGCCGACGTGTCGTCGGTGGAAGGTCGTCGCGCGGCCGAAACCGACTCCCTCACCCCGTCCGCATCCAGTAGATCAGCTCCCGCATGCTGGGCCTGCGCCCCGTGGACAGGATCCCGATCCGGTAGATTTTGCCGGCAAGCCACGCCGCGAGCACCGTCGTGATGGCGAGCAGTGCGAGAGACGTGAGCACCTCGGCCAGAGGAATTCGTGCGGCTGCCATGCGCATGGGCATGGCGACGGGCGCCGTGAACGGGATCATGCCGAGGGTGCGTGCCAGCGGCTCCAGGGGCCTCGTCGTCAGTTGCAGCAGGAAAAGCAGGGGCACGAACAGCGGCAACATGAAGAGCATCTGGAAGGACTGCGCCTCCTGGTCACTCGTCACCGCGGCCCCCAGTCCCGCGAACAGCGCCGCAAACAGCAGGAAGCCCAGAACGAAGTACGCGCCGAGGAGCAGCGCCGTGCCCGGCTGTGCCGTGATGGCGTTCAGTGCTGCCGGGTTGATGTTGAACTGCTCGGCAAGCCAGGCGGACTGCGTGACGAGCAGGACGATGACCACCACCCAGATGAGCATCTGAAGCATGACCGCCGCGCCCACCCCCAGGATCTTGCCGGCCATGAGGTGCGTTGCGCGCATGGAACTGACCAGCACTTCGGCAATCCGGTTGTTCTTCTCCTCCAGTACGCTCCGCGTGACGCCGGAGCCGTACAACGCGATCATGATGTAGATGATCATTGCCACGATGTACGCGAAATAGAAGCTGGCCTGGGCCGTGCCCGCCTCCTCGCCGCGCTCATCGACGCGCCCGCCGTCCACGCGGACCGGCCGGAGCAGTTCCGTGACACTCTCCACGTTCAGTCCCGCCCGGGCGAGACGATCCGCCATCAGCGCCTCCGTGGCGGCATTCCTGATGTCGGCGAGCATGCCCGGGTCGCCGAGGCGAGTGGATCGGAACTGCACGTGGGCGGTGTCACGGATGTCCGACGGGAGCACGATGTAACCGTCCAGCTCCTCGGCGTCGATGCGGGCGACCAGATCCGCACGTACTTCCGCCACAGGGCCCGGTACGACTTCGATCCTGTACTGGGAACCGCCGCGTCGCCGTGGCGTCGCGGCCGCCGTGTCCGGACTCGTCGGGAACGCCTGCGTGAGGGCCACAACGAAGAGCTGTGAGATCGGCGGCGGCGCCTCGTTCACCACGACGAGGTGGCGATCCTTCGCCCCGCCTGTCAACGTCGGCAGGAGCAGGACCGCCACCATGAAGACGGGGAAGAGCAGCGTCCCCAGCGCGAAAGACCGGGTCCGCACGCGCTCCTTGAGCTCCCTGCCGAGCACGATCAGGATCTCACGCATCGCTCACCTCCCGCCTCGCCGTGCGTGCGGCCGCGCCGACGCGTTCGATGAAGATTTCATGGAGCGAGGGCTCCACGCGCTCGAAGCATTCAAGTTCGACCGGCAGTTCAAGCACCTGGGCGAGGAGGTCCCGCTGGGAGAAATCCGTCAGCTCGAATAGCCAACCGCCGTTGCCCGACTCCACAGCGACGCTCGTCGAGTACCGGCGGAGTAGCCGATCCACTTCGTTGCGCGCACCGGTGTCGGTGCTGAAGGCGTCGAGGACAAGCCTGTAGCGGTCCCCCCTGTACGCCTGCTTCACGTCTCTCACTGCGCCATCCAGCACTTTCGCCCCGCCTGCGATGATGCACACCGAATCGCACAGAGTCTCCGCCTGGTCCATGTTGTGGGTGCTCAGGACGACTGTGCCTCCACCATCACGCGTGCTCAGGATCGTCTCCCGGAGCACTTCCTGGTTCACCGGGTCCAGTCCGGACTGCGGCTCATCGAGAATGAGGAGCGAGGGATTGTGCATTACCGTCGTGATGAACTGCACCTTCTGCTGCATTCCCTTTGACAGGGTGTCCACCCGCGCCGTGCGCCAGTCGCCCAGCCCCATCCGCTCGAGCCACTCCGCGCCGGTGCGCCGGGCATCCCGTGCGTCCATGCCCTTCAGCCGGCCAAAGAATACCAGAACGTCCATCACGCCCATCCGTCGGTACAGGCCGCGTTCCTCCGGAAGGTATCCCACCGAGCGGAGCACCTCCCGACCCTCGGGCGGTTGCCCCAGCACTTCGATCCTGCCGCTGTCGCGGGCAATGATGTTCATCACCATGCGGAGCGTGGTTGACTTCCCGGCTCCATTGGGACCCAGGATTCCGTAGATGGAGCCGGTAGGAACCTCGAGGGAGAGATCACGGACGGCGTGATGCGCGGCGTACCGCTTCGACACGCGTTCGAGGAGAAGCGCTGCGTTCATCGTGCGATCGCGGGTGTGTACGGAGGAATTGCGCGGTGGACGCCGTATGATGGAACCGGATGGCGTCGACTGCAAGCGTGCAGATCGGCTACGTACCGTGGGTCCGGGGGGGCAACTCCAGAAGAGCGGCGGAACCGGCGTCATCCAGCCCGCCGACGGCGGAGCCGGCCGCACGCTGCAGCGCGATCAGCAGGATCGCCGCCGCAAGTGCCGACAGCAGAGCGACGAGGATGAGAGTACACTGCCGCCGGAGACCGCCCGCCAGGGCGTGCCCGCGCAGCACATCGTGCGTCACCCCACCTGGCCTGGCCTGCGCATGCAGGCCGGACTGGCGGCGCGAGAGTGGGAGCAGCGGAGTCGGCCCGTGGCTGCGCACGGATCAGAAGGCGACGTTGATGTACCCCTTCTTCCCGGGGGGTACTGGCCCACCGCGGGGGATGGCGAGCACGGAATTGCGAGAACCGCGGGACTCCTGCAGGGCCTGTCGCGCGGCTTCCACGAACTGGGCCGGATCGAGGATGTCCGGCGTATACTCGACGATGCCGGCGCTGAAGTCCGGCAATGCGCCGCCGGCCGACGCCGCCATTTCCCGGACCCGCTTTACGAAGAGTTCCGCCGCCTCGGCATCGGCATTGGAGAGCACGGACAGGAATGCGTCGGAGCGCCAGCCGTATCGCGCCGTCAGATTCATGCGACGGGTCATCCCGCTGAGCAGCTTCCCGAACTCGCGCAGGACATCGGCCTCACCCGCTAACGCAGCCTCGCCTGACGGGGAGCCGATGCCATCGAGGCCGAAGATCACCAGCGTCACCTTGCGGCCCCGCCGCGCCGCCGCAAACTCGGACGCCAGGAAATGGTCCGCCTGGGAGGTCGAGGCGAGGCCCGTGTCGTCGAGGTCGAGGGCGGTGGCGTGCTTCCAGACGGCCTCTGCGACCGACTGCGCCTCGAAGCGGGCATACACGTGGGACACGCTCAGCACGGCGACGGTGAGGACTGCCACGGCCAGCGGCGACCCAAGCCCGAGCCCAAGAAGCACAGCGCATGGCGCCCACACTGCCACCACCGCGACCACGCGTAGCGGGAGTATGGCCACGGGCTGCGGGTTCAGCGTACGCATGTACGACTCCGTTCTCCACGTCGAGAGCAAGGCGGACTCCTGATGAACGCAGCGCATCACATCCAGAACCGTGCCCTCCCGTAACTGATTATCCGACAAATACATAGTGGCATCTCAACGCATCCGGCCACGCAAGCTTTGCGCGCCATTCGATACATTGTGGCCGTCCAGCGCGGGCCTGCTCCCCCGCGTGGTGCTGGACTCCCCGCCGAGCGGTGTTGCATATTTCGTCAATCACGCCGCTGGCATGGTGGCCGGAAGTTCCGCTGCCAGCGTCCACGAATCGTTCGATGACTCCAGAACAGGAAGAGGGTCGTGCCGACCCGCGCGGCGAACCGGACGCCGATCCGGTCGGCACAGACGTCGACGTGCGCGCAGACATCCAGCCGCAAACGGAACTCGCCGGCGCACTGGCGGAATGGCTCCGCAGTCTCGTGACGGCGCCGGACGAAGCCGCGCTCATCCGGCTCATCGGTGATGCACCGCCTGAAGCCGTGGGCGGAGGCCGCCTGGAGTACGTTGCCTCGGGCGGGGAGCCGCCGACCGGCCGTGCGGCGACGGAGGATGATTCCCTGGCCGTAGTGGCGGTCAAGCGGTTCGGCCGGGAGGCGGGCTGGCTGGTCCTCCGGGACGCGACGGACCCCGAGGAAGCGACGGCAGCCGGCGCCCGCGTCGCGGGACTGCTCGAAGGCGTGTTCGAGACGCTGGACCGACTGGATGAGCAGGCCCGCACGGTATCGCCGGCACACGCACCAGAGGCCTATTTCGAGCAGCTCTTCTCAGCGGCGCCGGAGGGAATCGTCGTGCTCGACGTGCACGACCGCGTAGTCCGGGTCAACCGCAAGTTCGAGGAGATGTTCGGCTACTCCATCGAGGAAGCCCTCGGCCGGACGATCAACGAACTGATCGTGCCTCCGGACCTGCGCGAGGAGGCTATGGCGCTGACGCGACGCGTGGCCTCCGGCGGATACGTTGAGACGGAGTCGGTGCGTTGCACGCGCGACGGACACCCCGTGCCTGTGTCCATCCTGGGCACCCCCGTGATGGTGGAGGGCGATCAGGTGGCGGTCTACGGCATCTACCGCGACATCTCCGCCCAGAAGGCGGCGGAGGAGGCGCTCCGGAGGCTGTCCACCATGGACGACCTGACGGGCCTCTACAACCGCCGCGGTTTCTTCATGCTGGCCGAGCAGCAGCGCCGTCTCGCGATGCGGCGTCGTGCCGAGCTGCTCCTCCTGTACATCGACATCGACGATTTCAAGGACATCAACGACGGGTTCGGCCATCTGGAGGGGGACAGGGTGCTGGCCGACATCGGCGACCTGCTCCGGCGCTGCTACCGCGACTCCGACATCGTTGCCCGCGTGAGCGACGGGACGGGGATCATGGCCCGCATGGGCGGCGACGAGTTCGTGGTCCTGGCCGTGGAGCCGGGCGCGGACGGGGCCCGAATCTTGATCTCCAGGTTGAAGGAGCGGCTCGCGGAGTACAACCGGGCCCGGGCCGCACCGTACGAAGTCTCCCTCAGTATCGGGGCGGTCACGATCACGCCGGATCCGGCAGTGAGTCTCGACTCCCTGCTGGCGGCGGCAGATCGACAGATGTACGAAGGCAAGCGGAACCGTTCGGATTCCTGAGCGGTCCGTCACGGCCGGCGCTCTCCCCGCGACGCGGCAGTGTTAGAATGGATCAGATCCAGGCATGGTGGGCGTCCGTCCTGCGATCGCTGCTGCACGTCATGTCAGCTGCGTGGACGAACTTCACTCGCGGCGTAACAGGCGAGTGGGACATCTCCTATTTCATCCTGTTCATGGCGATGGTGCTGATTCTGGGGCTCGTCGGCATATGGCGGCGGGCGCCCTGATACATCCCGGGCTGCTCCGGCCTGTTCCGGTCCGGGACAGATTCGGTGTTCCGGTCCGGGACACCGACGGCGCACCGGAGCGCGCGCACTGAGCAGGTCCGGGAAGGAGGCGCAGCCGCGCAAAGCATCCGTGGTGGACCTGACGTTCGCCATCTGGATCGTCGTCATTCCCCTCCTGTTCCACGGACTGCTGCTCAACAGCGACGGAGATCTCCCCCGCCACATCGTGACGGGTGGTCACATCCTGGCGGCGGGTCCGCGCTTCCCGGACCCGTTCTCCTTCACCCGCGCCGGTGAGTCATTTCTGGCGTACGAGTGGCTGAGCCAGGTGGTGCTCGCGGGAGTCCATGCAGCAGCGGGTCTTCCAGGAATCGTGCTGCTGGCCGCGTCCATGCTCGCCGGCACGTTCGCGCTGGTGACGCGGTTCGTACGGCGGGCCGGTGACCCGCTGCTGGCGTTCATGACGGGGATCGCGGCCGCACTGCTCACGTACTGGCACTGGCTGGCCCGCCCACATCTCGTGACGTTCCTCGCGCTCGCCCTCCTTCTCCACGTTCTGCACTCCCGCCGGCCGCTCGTCTGGCTGGTCGTGCTGTTCGCGGTCTGGGCCAACCTGCACCCGGGATTCCTCTACGGCCTCGCGATGGTGGGCATCTGGTCCGTGGGGCATGCGATGGACGACGTGGTCGGCGGTTCCCGCGTGGCTGCCGCTGCCGCGAAGCGCGGCGTGATGCCGGCAGTGGCAGCGGTCGCGACGCTGGCCAACCCGTTCGGCTGGTCCCTCCACGTCCACGCCTTGCAGCATGTAGGGAGCGATACCGCGCGGATGGTCAACGAATTCATGCCGCTGGACCCGACGTCCGCCCTCGGCATCATGTTCCTGCTGCTGCTCGGTGCGGTGGTAGCGGGTCTTGCCGCGCATAGGGAGTGGGTCGGTTGGCACGTCCTTCTCGTGCTGGGGTCCGCGGTGTTTGCGGCGATGGTGGGGAGCCGGAACGCACCTGTATTCGCGGTATTCGCCTTGCCGATCGCCGCGCATGCCCTGGCACCCGTGGCGACGGGGCTGCCGGGCCGGCGCCTTGGACGTATGCGCGCCGAGTTCGCGCGATCCGACCGGCCGGGAGCGCGGGCAGGCATGGCAGCGGCCGCGCTGATGCTGATCTTCCTGCCTGTGAACGCACGTCTGCCAGGCGTGTCCATACTGCCGCGCGAATTCTCGGAGCACGTCTTCCCGGCCCATGCTGTGCAGGCAGCCCGGGAGGCCGGAGTCACCGGCCGGCTCCTGAGCGAGTACACGTGGGGCGGTTACGTACTCCTCATGTGGCCCGGCCAGCGGGTGTTCGTGGACAGCATGGCGGATTTCTTCGGCGATGAGCTCGTGCGCGAGTACATGATGATCCGAAACGCGGGATCAGGCTGGGAAAGCCGCCTGCGGGCGCGCGACATCTCCGTGGTCCTTCTGCGCCCGGATGCACCCCTTGCAGAGCAACTGAGGAGGGACCCCGGCTGGAAGACTGTCCACACCGACGATGTGGCCGTCCTGCTGGTGCGGCAGAGCCCGTAGGGGCGTCCGCCCTCAGGCGGGTTCGACGTTCCGGAGGTGCTTCAGTCGCTGCCGCCCGGTCTCCGCCGATCCACTTCGAAGAGCCTGAACCCGGCCGGCACGTCGTCCGGCAGCTCGACCTCGCGGTACGAGCCGGGCAGCATTCCACGCCGCAGTTCGGTGTAGAGGCTGACCTCCACGTAACGTCCGAAATATACGCTGTCCCGCGGAGGACAGATGAGGATGAGATCGACCTGGCGGGCGGCCGCGATGGAATCACGGGTAATCGGGTCCGCCGCTGTCAGCAGCGCGTAGGCGGCTACGATGCCATCCGCATTGCGGTGGTAGGGGCCGGCGAGGATCCGGTGGGGCGTGCGGTAGAGCAGTTCGGGCCCGAAGTCGATGAACGCCGCGATGGTCCGAGGTTGGGAGCCAAGCGACTCCGGTTCTGAGAGCACGCGGGCCACTCCGTCGAGGCGACAGAGCCCCGCAACCTCGTCATCGTCGTCCACCCCGGACGTCGCCACACCGGCCGCCGACACCAGTGCACCGGTGACCTCGCCCATGAGCAAAGGACTCATGAGCACGCCGAGGATAAAGGCGATGCGGAGGACGCCTCGGCCAACGACGGAAACAATGGCATCGGCCCGCGTGAGCAGTCGGGAAATGAGTACCATCATGAGGACCGCCATCACCAGGCCCATGTAACCGGCGAAGCGTGCCTGATACGCGGCCATGGGGACGTACACGAGGAGGGACAGCAGGAGGAACGCCCGGACGGGTGCCCGCGGGGTGTGCCGGTCCTGCGCCAGCGCCGAGATGGCGAGCGGCAGCAGGAACAGCACGGGGCCGAAGAACACCACGGACCTGCCCAGGCCCGACGCTTCGGACGAGACCAGCGGCTGCAGCTCCTGCACACCACTGAGCCAGATGTCGATGATCCCGGGGTCGACGCCTTCCCACGGGCCATGAAAGAAGCGGGGATGCACTGCGGCCAGGAGTGCGACGGCCAGGACGGCACCGACACCGCCGCGGAGCAGCCGGTCCCTCCATCCCGGCGCCGCCACCGACGAAGCCGCGGACGCTGCACGCTGCTCCCCGCCATCGGCCGCGGTCAACCGGGGCGCTGGTTCGTCGCCCGATGCGCCACGGAGGCGTCCGAACGTCCACCAGAATGTGATGGCCAGGAGTCCCATGGTCAGGTGGGCGATGGAGATCCGGTCGAACTCCTGCCAGAGCCATTCGGATGGCGGGCGCTCCAGTACGAGCGCCACCGCGAGGCCCATCACCAGTCCACCGCAGAGTGCGACGTTCTGCTCCACCATGCGGGAACCCCGCAGCACCCACGCAAGACCGCCGCTCGCGAAGAGGAGCAGCAGCGGCAGCAGCGACTCCGGACTCACCCAGACACCCACGGCCGATAGTGCACCCGCAGCCACGCCCCACCGTCGGCGGCCCGGTTCGAGGAGAGCGCGTATCCAGGCACCCAGTGCGAGGGCGGCGAGGAGGAAGATGAGCATGTGGTGGTCGGCCCGACCGACGGTGCCGTATCCGATGAGTCCCGGCTGGGCGAGCATGGCCGGCATGGCGAAGAACCGCTCCGGTCCGGGAACCAGCGGCTGGACGATCCACACGGCCGCGATGCACAGGGCGAGGTGGCACAGTGGAGAGATGATGGCACCAGCCACGGCGGCGGCGGCGGCGGTGTCCATGAATGCCGCGAAGGGCAGCATGACGGCCACGAGCAGCGCGTCCAGCGGGCGCGTCCAGTGGTGCACCTCGCCAAACGGCCAGTTGCTCCGGGGGATCGTGCCATCGAACCAGCCGCCGCCGTCCAGAAGTACGCCCAGCCGGACCAGCCGCATGTAGCCGTCGGTATCGATCTGATCCCCCTGCAGGACCTCCGGACTGCCAAGTGCGAAGCCCGCCTGGAGGATCGCCCAGAGCAACGTGAATGCCGCTACGTGGGGGATGGAGTGGACGCGCTCATCCCGTAGCTGTGGCGGCTCTGGCCGGATGACTGTTCCTGCGCTGGATGTCATGCGTAGCCGGGGCTGTCGGGGCGGAGCCTAGCGAATCCGCCGACGCCGCGCACGCGGATCGGCACAGGCGGGCACGGACGCGGGGCAGCGGGTGCCGCGGGGGCTCACGTAGCGCCCGGCACCGACTGGGGGCCCAGGGAAATGTGCGGAAAGGCGCGGCTGTGGCCGTCGTCGAGCGTCGGTGCGGACCACTCCGCCAGACGTTCGCGGATCCGGTCCGTCGCGCCGGGGCTCGGTATCACCAGGACGTCACCCAGCCCGCCGAGGGCCGGGTGTGCCGCCCGTATCCGCTCGATCACGCGCTGCGTCTGTTCGGGCGTTATGCGGTCGAGGGCGCACGCGAACCTGCGCTCCGTGAGAGCGCCGACGATGTCGCCGTCGCCGATGCGCACGTTGCCCCGGAGCGATGGCCACACCTGAGAGGCGGCACCGGCCTGGAGGGAGAACTCGAGGTAGCAGAAGAAGAGGGGGGGCTGCTCCGCCACCAGGGTGCCCATGGCCTGGAGGAACTCGGTGCGCGTCATCGGCCGCATGCTGCCGTCCCCGTTCAGCGGCTGCAGGATCTGGCCGATCTGGCTGGGCCCCGTGCGTCGGTGCGTCCCCCGCATCCATGCCATGTGGATGCGCTCCACGAGCTCCGCCGGCGGTAGGTCCGCCACCGAGAAATCGTCGGCTCCGATGCGCAGGCCCTTCGACCGCGTCGTGCTCCGCAGGCCTCTGCTCGGCGCAACGCAGACGATGGGTGCGGCGTTGCCCTCCCGGCGGAGGGCGAAGATCAGGTCGAACGTGCGGGCTTCGTCGAACGGGTCCACCGTGATGACCAGGGTGCCGTACCGGCCTGCCGAGAGACTTCCGAGCGCACCGCTGGCCGACGTCATGACCGTCAGATCGAACAGCTGCTCGAGACTCGTGAGCACTTCGGGAACGAGGGCGCCGACCTCGTCCAGGACCATGACGCGGCGACGCTCCTCGGGAGAGAGCTCGGCCGGGTCCATGGCCATGTCCTCCGTGAACCCGCCACCCACCCTCAGGCTGTACTGGAA
>DATHVP010000082.1:0-80969 GCA_035461245.1 Longimicrobiales bacterium
CGCCCGCTGCCGCCCGCCGCCGCCCGCTGCCGCCCGCCGTCGCCCGCCGTCGCCCGCCTCCCTCTCACAACGTCCCACCCCGCCATGGTTTCGCCCCGGCAGCGGGTTGGAATTACGCGACGTCGCAATTAACCCGTCCTACTCGTCCGGGGGACTGATGCTCGCACAGCTGAACAGTGGCGCCGTACTCGGTGTGGACGCGTACACCGTGCGCGTGGAGGTGGACCTCGGCAGGGGCATGCCGTGCATGCACGTCGTGGGTCTGCCGGAGAGTGCGGTGCGGGAGGGCAGGGAACGCGTGACGGCAGCGCTGGCGAACGTGGACTTCCGGCTGCCGGCCGGACGCATCACGGTGAACCTGGCGCCCGCTGACATTCCCAAGGGCGGCAGCGCATTCGACCTGCCGGTAGCGCTGGGCCTGCTGGCGGCGGCGGGGGAGATTCCGGCGTCGGCGCTGGACGGCCTGTGCGTCATCGGCGAACTCGGTCTCGACGGCACGGTCCGCCCCGTGCGCGGGGTGCTGCCCATCGCGGCGCGCTGCTTCGCCGACGGCATGACCACGTTGCTCTGTCCGCCGGGACACGCAGCGGAGGCGGGCGTCGTGGAGGGGCTCGAGGTCCTGCCGGTGCCGAGCCTGGAATTGGCCATTGCACACCTCCTGGGCAAGGCCCGCCTCTCGGTCGCCGCCAGCAATGGTGCGGCCCCGCCGCTACCGGGCACGGGGCTGGACTTTGCCCATGTGCTCGGTCAGGACAACGCGCGGATCGCCTTGGAGATCGCCGCGGCCGGTGGGCACAACATCTTCATGACCGGGCCGCCCGGCGCCGGCAAGTCCATGCTGGCCCGGCGCCTGCCCGGCATCCTGCCGCCGCTGACGCACGCGGAAGCGGTGGCCGCGACGAAGGTACATTCCGTCGCCGGCACGCTGCGTCCGGGCTGCGCGCTGCTGCCCGAGCGGCCGTTCCGGGCACCGCACCACTCTGTCTCGGAGGCGGGGCTCATCGGAGGTGGCAGTCCGCCGCGACCGGGCGAGGTCTCGCTTGCGCACCATGGCGTCCTGTTCCTGGACGAGCTGCCACAGGTCCAGCGTCACGTGCTGGAGAGCCTGCGCCAGCCCATGGAGGACGGATGCGTTCTCATCGGCCGCGCCCGCATGGCACTCACGTTCCCCGCCCGTTTCATGCTCGTTGCCGCCATGAATCCGTGCCCATGCGGCTACCACGGCAGCGGCACGGGACGCTGCATCTGCAAGCCTGCGGACGTGGACCGCTACGCCCGGCGCGTATCCGGGCCGTTGCTGGATCGCGTGGACCTGCATGTGGAGGTGCCGGCCATTCCGCCCAGTCACCTGTTGCGCCGGTTCCACGCGGAGACGAGCGAGTCCATCCGTCAGCGCGTCGTGGCAGCCCGGGAGCGCCAGCTGCAGCGGGCGGGCCGCCCGAACGCCGAGCTGAACCCGGCGGAAACGGCCGAGTACTGTCGGCTGGACGCCGCTGGCGAGCGGGCGATCCGCGGCGCCATCCGCAAGCTGGGCCTGTCGGCGAGGGGGTATCACCGGGTCTGCCGCGTAGCACGGACCATCGCCGATCTGAAGGGTGCAGACCGCATCAGCGAAGCCCACGTGAAACTCGCCGCCCAGTACCAGGACCGGCAGCGGCCGCGTTCAGCCCGGGCCTGAGGCCCGCGAGCACGGCGGCGGACCGCTCCTCCCAGCCGGCCGACGGGCTGCAGCGTTGCCGCTGCTGTGTTCCTGCGGTACACTGCAGCCACGTCGTTGACCAGTTCTCGTCCCCTCGCATGAGCCCAGCCATCGGTACTACTCAGAGCGCCGATCCGGCAGCGTCGCCTGCCGCAATCGCCATGGGGCCGGCGGAGCCCGCCACACGGGAGCCGACGCTCGACGCGATGCGGGGTTTCGCCGTGCTCGGGATCATGGTCGTGAACATCCACTTCCTGCTGGCCGCAGGCAGCGTCCCACCGTTTGGAGGCCTCGACGGTGGGGACGGGACGTCACCCCACAACCGCCTCATCGTGCTGCTGACGACCTGGCTGGCCATGGGAAAGTTCATGCCGGCGCTGGCGATGCTGTTCGGGGCGGGCGCGGCCGTCCTGGCGGACCGCGCGGCTGGCCGCGGCGTCGAGCCGCAGGCACTGCTCCGACGCCGTTACCGCTGGCTTGCCGCCATCGGCCTCGTCCACATGGTGTTCCTGTTCCCGGGCGACATCCTTTTCGCCTATGGCATCGCGGGGCTGGTGCTGGTCCGGTCGCTACACCTGAGCCCGCGCAGCATGCTGAAGCGCGCGGCGGTGCTGCTGGCCGTCGGTACCACCCTTTTCGCGACCCTGCTGGGCTCCCTCACATGGGTCATGAGGCAGCCGGATCTCGCGGACTCCATTGCACAGCAGGAAGCGCGGGCCGCCGCCGTCTATGGAAGCGGGACCTACTTCGACATAGTGAGGCTCCACGCTGCCGACACGCCTGGCATGATTGCCATGGGCGCGCTGATGCTGCCCTGGACGCTCTCGCTGTTCCTGGCCGGTGCCGCCGTGGCCCGGACGGGTTTTGTCACCACCCCGGCCGCATTTTCGACTGCGCTGCGCCGCGCCGCTACCATCGGCCTCGGCGCCGGGCTGCCGCTCAACCTGGCTGTTGCGCTGGTGACCACCTCCTCGGGCGAGAGCCCCGGCATCGGCGCCACGCTCCTCGCGTCGGGTCTGGTGTCCGTCGCCGGTCCGTTGCTGGCGACGGGGTACCTGGCGAGCCTCGCGCTGTTCTGTATCCGTCGCGGGCCGAACGCACCCCTGGTGGGCGTCGGGCGCATGGCGCTGACCGCCTACCTGTTCCAGAGCGTCGTCATGCTGGTCGCCGTTGCCGGCGCTCGGCTGCACGGCCGTCTGGATGCTGCTGGATCGCTGCTCATCGTGGCCGCTACCTGGGCCGTGCTCCTCGCCGGCTGCCCGCTCTGGCTGCGCCGCTTCCGCTTCGGGCCCGCCGAATGGCTCTGGCGCTCACTGACCTATCGGCGGCGCGAACCCACGCGTACCTGACACTGCCGCCCGGCATTCCGTCCCGCAGCGCCCGCCCGGCCCGCGCTTCCCGAGCGCCGGGCGACGGCGTAGTTTCCGCCGCGCCCGCGTTTTGCAACACACGGGCGATGGCGACTGGGAGGACGGCGATGAGCATGGATGAGAAAGTTGAGCGGCTCCGGGAGATCCTCCGGGAGTGCGGCTCAGTGTGCATAGGATATTCCGGCGGTGTGGACTCGGTGTTCCTGGCGTACATGGCGGTGGAGACGCTGGGCGCGGACCGAGTGCTGGCGGTGACGGGCCGCAGTGCCGCGTACCCCGCTGTGCAGCACGACGTCGCGCTGGACTGCGTGCGCCGCTTCGGTATCCCGCATGACGAGATCGAGACGGACGAACTGTCGGACCCGGATTACACGGCCAACCCGGCGAACCGGTGCTACTACTGCAAGTCGGAACTGTGGCCGAAGCTGCAGGAGGTGGCGCGGCAGCGGGGGCTGCGTACCGTGCTGGACGGCTCCAACGCCGATGACGCCCACGATTACCGGCCCGGCTTCACAGCGGCGCAGGAGCATTCCGTCCGCTCGCCGCTGCTGGAGGCTGGGCTGACCAAGGATGACATCCGTGAACTGTCCCGCCAGCGCGGGCTGCCTACGTGGGACCAGCCCAGCGCGCCGTGCCTGTCCAGCCGGCTGCCCTACGGCGTGGCGGTGACGCCGGCACGGCTGCGCCAGGTCGAGGACGCGGAGACGATCCTGCGGGACATGGGGTTCGTCGTCTTCCGCGTGCGGCACCATGACGACGTGCTGCGCATCGAGGTGGCGCCCGATGAACTCCCCGCTGCCGAAAGGCAGGCCGCCCGCATCGCCGGGGCCTTCCATGCGGCAGCCCTGCCGCAGCCGCTGCTGGACGCGGAGGGCTACCGCCGGGGCGCCCTCAACGAAGTGCTGGTGCGGATCGGCGGTTCAAGCGACCCCGCGCCGGCAGGAGCCAGCGGGCACCATGCCCGCGGCGGCGGCGACGTGGCACTCCCCGAGCATGAGGCGGCCGGCCACCATCGCGACATCTGCGTTCTCGCCGGCTGCAGCACCGCCGGGGCGCGGGAGCTGGCCGCTGCTGCCCGGACCGCAGGGTTCCGGTACGTAGCCATACCCCTGGACCCGGCCCTGCGTGACTCGGCCGCCGGGGCCGCCTGTGCGTAAGGTGACCTACCTGGATTTCGCCGCCACTTCGGCAGTGCGCCCGCCGGCGGTGGCCGCCGCCGTGTCCCACTACCTGGCGGACGTCGGCGCATCGGCCGGTCGCGGTGGGCACCGCCTGGCGAACGAGGCCGGCCGTATGGCGCTGCACTGCCGCCAGCGCCTGGCCGCGCTGCTGGGCGTGCCCGGTGATGCCGGCCGGATCGCGTTCGCCGCCAACGCGACGCACGCCCTCAACACGGGCATCTGGGGCACCGTGGGACGTGGCGAGCG
This sequence comes from Longimicrobiales bacterium, assembly GCA_035461245.1. Lineage (GTDB taxonomy): Bacteria > Gemmatimonadota > Gemmatimonadetes > Longimicrobiales > RSA9 > SH-MAG3. Next base: position 4,497 of record DATHVP010000082.1, read on the forward strand.
CGTTGTCGTTACCGCGCTGGAACACAATTCAGTACTGCGCCCGGCGGCACGGGTGGCGCGGGAACGGGACGCCGATGTCGTCATGGTGGCCGCCGATATCGACGGGTCCCTGGATATGCGCGGGCTGGAGCGGGCGCTGGATGGCGCCCGCCTGTTCTGCCTTACGGCCGCCTCGAACGTGCTGGGCACGCGCACGGATGTCGCCGCGCTGGCCGCCATGGCCCGGGCCGCCGGCGTGCTCACCCTCGTGGACGCGGCGCAGGCTGCCGGGCACCTGCCAGTGGACGCCGCCGCCGTGGACATGCTGGCGTTTACCGGTCATAAGGGGCTGCTGGGTCCACCCGGCATCGGCGGACTGTGGGTCCGGGACGGACTCGACGTCGATCCCATCATCACCGGCGGCACCGGCGGCAACTCACTGGAGCGGGACATGCCCGCCGCCCTGCCCGATCGCCTCGAGGCAGGGACACTCAACGGCGCCGGCATCGCGGGCCTGCTGGCCGGCGCGGACCACGTCCTTGCCGAGGGCGTCGCGTCGCTGCATGCCCGCCTGTCCGACCTGAAGCTCCGTCTGCACCACGGCCTGTCCGGTGTCCGCGGCCTCCGGGTCCTGTCCCCGCCCGCGCCGGATGGCGTGCCCATCGTGACGGTGACCAGCGACGTCGTGGACGCTGCCACCTTCGCCGCCCGCCTGGACCGGGAACACAGCATCCTTACCCGTGCGGGACTTCATTGTGCACCGGAAGTGCACCGCCTGCTGGGTACGGAACGCACGGGCGCAGTCAGATTCTCCCTTGGCTGGTGCAGCAGTGCCCATGACGTGGACCGGGCGGTGGACGCCGTTTCCGTCATCGCCGCAGGGCGCGGGGCGCGGGCATGAGGGTGTTCGTGGCGCTGAACCTGGACCGCGCCGTGCGCAAGCGGCTGCACGGTTCGCTGGAGGCCCTGCGGCAGCGGGACTGGCCGGTACGCTGGACCGCAGCGTCGTCGCTGCACCTGACACTGCGCTTCCTCGGCGACATCGAGGGCAATGAAGTGCCACGCATCGAGGAGTCGCTGCGCACGGTGGCGGCGCGGCACGGCCCGCAACGCCTGGAACTGGCCGGCTTCGGTGCGTTCCCCTCGCTGCGCCGGGCCAGCGTCCTGTGGGTGGGCGTGACGCCGGACCCGGCGCTCATGGCCCTGCAGCGGGAGCTGGAACTGGCCATGTCCCGCCTGGGCTACGGCCGGGAGCAGAAGCCGTTCCGCCCCCATGTCACGGTGGCCCGCCTGCGCGCTGGCGCACGCACGCCCGATGTCGAACGGGACGCAGCGGGGTACGAGCATACCGATAATGATCATGTGGAGACCATGGACCTGATGAGAAGCCATACGGATCCGGGCGGCGCCCGCTACGAGACGCTCCTGCGCATCGCCCTCGGCCAGGAAGCGGACACGTGATCCCTGGCGGTTGCATGCGACGTATCGTCGCCCTCGTCGTCATCCTCGCCCTGGGTGTCGGCGTCTACCTGTACCGGGACCGGCTGCTCATCGCGTGGCACGATTACAGGGGCACCAGCCCCGCAGTGGAGGAGCCATCGCCGGAGCTGGCCGACCGGGCGGAACGCAAGCTCAACGCACTGAGGGACGGCAGCAGCACCTACGCGGCCCTGTCCGCCGTGGAGCTGGAGAGCCTGCTGGCCTTCCGCTACAACGGCGTGCTGCCGGGCTTCCTGGACACGCCCGTCGTCGAGATGCGGGGCGACCAGCTCCGCCTCCGGGCCCGCGTACCCGTGGACCGGCTGCCTGACATCCAGGGTCTCGGGCCGGCGGCCGCGTTCCTGCCCGACACCACTGAGGTCACCGTGTCCGGGCGCCTGCTGCCGCTGCAGCCGGGCCGGGTGGCCTTCGCCATTGACGACATCAGCGCCCAGCGGTTCCCGCTGCCGCGCCGGCTCGTGCCCGGCGCCCTCGAGCGGCTGGGGCGCCGGGATGAGCCCGGCCTGCCGGCCGATGCCATGGCGCTGCCCCTGCCGCCGGGCGCAAATTCCGCCTACATCCGGCGCGACTCACTCGTCCTGCTGGCCAACTGACACTCACGGGAAGATATGGCACGGATACTCGTCGTCGACGATGAAGAGGGCATCCGCAAGATCCTGCGACAGGTCCTGGAGTATGAGGGCCATGACGTCCGCGTTGCCGCCACCGGCGGTGAGGCCATCCAGAGCTATGCGGACGTGCGGCCTGACATGGTCTTCATGGACGTGAAGATGGCGCGCATGGATGGGCTCGAGGCGCTGGACCGGATACGCGAGCACGATCCCTCCGCGTGCGTCGTCATGATCAGCGGCCATGGCACCATTGAGACGGCCGTCGAGGCCACCCGTCGCGGCGCGTACGACTTCCTGGAGAAGCCCCTCGACACCGACCGCCTGCTGCTCACCATCCGCAACGCGCTGCAGCAGCGCGGGCTGCAGGAGGAGAACCAGCGGCTGCGCGGCGAGATCGAGAGCCGCTACGAGATCGTCGGCCGCAGCTTTGCCATCCGCGCCCTCCTCGACCGCATCGAGAAGGTCGCGCCGACCGACGCCCGCGTCCTCATCACCGGCGAGAACGGGACCGGCAAGGAACTCGTGGCACGGGCCATCCACCGCCTGTCCGCGCGCGCCGACGAAACGTTCGTCGAGGTCAACTGCGCCGCCATCCCGTCGGAACTCATCGAGAGCGAGCTGTTCGGTCACATGAAGGGCTCCTTCACCGGCGCCACCGCCGACCGGGCCGGCAAGTTCGAACAGGCCGACGGCGGCACGCTCTTCCTCGACGAGATCGGCGACATGTCCCTGGCCGCGCAGGCCAAGGTCCTGCGCGCGCTGCAGGAGGGCATCGTGACCCGCGTCGGCGGCGAGAAGCCCATACGCGTGGATGTCCGCGTCATCGCAGCCACCAACAAGGCGCTCGAGGAGGAGATCGGTACCGGCCGGTTCCGGGAAGACCTGTACCATCGCCTCAACGTCGTACCCATCCACGTGCCGCCCCTCCGTGAACGCAGGGAGGACGTGCCCATGCTGGTACGGCACTTCGTGCGCAAGGCCGTGGAGGAGCAGCGGCTGCCCGGCCGGGACCTGACGCCCGACGCGCTGGAGGCGCTGTCCAGCCTCGACTGGTCCGGCAACGTCCGTGAACTGCGCAACACCGTAGAGCGTCTTCTCATCCTCGCCCGGTCAAACGAGATCGGTGCAGCGGACGTGGAACGCCTCGTGGGTGGCGCCCAGGCCGTGGATGCACTCTCTTCAGAGATGCTCGGCGCACCTACGTTCGCCGAGTTCAAGGAGCGGGCGGAACGCGCCTTCATCCTCGCCAAGCTGCGGGAGCACGACTGGAACGTGTCCGAGACGGCCCGGGCCGTCGAGATGCCGCGGTCCAACCTGTACAAGAAGATCGAGAAGTACGGGCTGGTGCGGGAAGAAGGATGATCCCCGCCACCATACACCATACACCATACACCATACACCCACCCTGAGGATTCGGCATGGCCAGGAAGTTCCAGAATTTCATATCCGGCGAATGGCGGGACGCGTCCAGCGGCGGCACGTTCGAGAACCGCAATCCCGCAGACCAGTCGGACCTGATCGGCACGTTCCCCCGCTCCGGCGCAGAGGACCTGCAGCTCGCTGTGGAATCCGCGAAGCGCGGTTTCGAGCAGTGGCGTCGCACGCCTGCCCCCCTCCGCGGCGACGTGCTGCGCCGCGTCGGTGACCTGCTCACCGAGCGGAAGGAGGAAATCTCCCGCGCCATGACCCGGGAGATGGGCAAGGTGCTGAACGAGACGCGTGGCGACGTGCAGGAGGGCATCGACACGGCGTACTACGCCGCCGTCGAGGGCCGCCGCCTTTTCGGCCACACCGTTCCCAGCGAGCTGCGGGACAAGTGGGCGATGACGTACCGCCGCCCCATCGGCGTGGCGGGCCTCATTACGCCGTTCAACTTCCCGCTGGCCATACCGACCTGGAAGATGTTCCCGGCACTGGTCTGCGGGAACAGCGTGATCCTGAAGCCGGCGGAGGACGTGCCGCACACGTCCACCATCCTGGTCGAGGTGCTGCTGGAGGCGGGCCTGCCGCCGGACGTCATCCAGCTCGTGCACGGCTACGGCGAGGAGATCGGCGCGGCGATGGTCGAGCATCCGGAGATCCCGCTGATTTCCTTCACCGGCTCCACGGAGACGGGCTCGCGCATCGGCGAGGTCTGCGGCCGCATGCACAAGCGGCTGTCGCTGGAGATGGGGGGCAAGAACGCGCAGATCGTCATGCCGGACGCCGACATGGACCTGGCCCTGGACGGTGTGCTCTGGGGCGCCTTCGGCACCACCGGCCAGCGCTGCACGGCAACCAGCCGACTCATCCTGCACAAGGACATTCACGACGAGTTCCTGGACCGCCTCGTCGAACGGGCCACGGCCCTCACCCTCGGCAGCGGGCTCGAGGACGGCAACGACGTGGGCCCGCTCATCAACCAGGCCGCCCTCGACAAGGTGGCCGGCTACGTCGAGATCGCGCGCGGTGAGGGGGACGAGGTCCTGTGCGGCGGCGGCCGGGCCACCGGCAGGAAGCTTGACGACGGCCACTTCTTCCAGCCGACGATCCTGCGCGGCGTGAAGCCCGGCTCCCGCCTCGCCCTCGAAGAAGTCTTCGGCCCGGTCCTCAGCGTCCTCCGCTGTGCCGACCTCGATGAGGCCATCCGCATCAACAACGAGGTGAAGTACGGCCTCTCCAGCTCCATCTACACGAAGGATGTGCGCGCATCGTTCCGCGCCATGAACGAGCTTGACAACGGCATCACGTACATCAACGCGCCCACCATCGGTGCGGAGGCGCACCTGCCTTTCGGTGGCGTCAAGCAGACGGGCAATGGCCATCGCGAGGGCGGCTGGGAAGTCTATGAATTCTACTCGGAGACGAAGGTCTGCTACGTAGATTACTCCGGCAAGCTGCAGCGGGCCCAGATCGATACCTACGACGCGGGACCGTACTGAGGCAGGGGCGCGACGGCGCCTGGCGCGAACCGGCGGCGTGCGGTGCCCGGTGGTGGCCGCCGCCACCGGCCGCGGCCGCCGGTGCCCGTGGTTCGTCCCTGTCGGGAGCGGTCGCGTGCGGGCGCAGACCGGCGCGGTCCGCGCCGCGCCCGGGACTGGCGCACGAGGCAGTGATTCATTAGCGTAATTTCAGTGTTCGTTCCGGCGGCATGACACACGCACAACGAAACGGCCTGGAGGCCGGCCCAGCAGGTGCCGCAGCGGTTTGACAGCAGGCCGACCTCAAGCGTAGGATGCCAGTGGCCGTCACGGGGGAACATCACCGGTCAGCAGCCGACCGCGTGAGCGACGATAAACACCGTACAAATGCTGAGGCCGACAGTCCCGTTTCCAATGGTCGCTGGGCCTGGGAATGGATCAAGTCGTTCCTCATTGCCTTCGGGCTCTTCCTCGTCATTCGCAGCTTCGTCGTCGAGGCGTTCCGTATCCCGACGGGAAGCATGGAGAACACGCTGCTGGTGGGCGACTTCCTCCTCGTGAACAAGGCAGTGTTCGGCGCCTCGATTCCAGGCGCCGCGGCACGCCTGCCCGCTCTTGCCGAGCCCCGGCGCGGTGACGTCGTCGTATTCGTGCCGCCCCACGAGGCAGGCAAGAACTACGTGAAGCGCCTGGTCGGCATGCCGGGCGACACCCTGGCCATGGTGGGCAAGACGCTGTACCTGAACGGCATTCTCCAGGACGAACCGGCCGTCCGCCACTCCGATCCCCACGACATCGTCGCGCCGGGCATGGTCTGGCAGTGTGAACTGGCCGGCCTGCCGGCGGGACGTGACGCGTGCCGGCCGACGCGCGACAACTGGGGGCCCATTGTCGTTCCCGACGGGCACTACTTCATGCTGGGCGATAATCGCGACGACTCCGAGGACTCCCGCTACTGGGGCTTCGTGCCCCGGGCGGCGCTCAAGGGGCGGCCGCTGTTCATCTACTATTCGTTCGAGTCTGCCTCACCCCGCGCCGTTCCGTGGCTCACCGGCATCCGCTGGGACCGCGTCGGCCGGGGTGTGCACTGACTTGCGGCAGGCCGATAACCGGTACCAGCAGCGAAGCAGCAGCGGAAGGACGTGACATGTGATACGCAGCCGGCGACGTCGCCCCAGAGGCATGATCCATAGATCTCCAGCTCCATCCCTTACTCACATGTCGCAGCGCCGGAGCGCCGTATGAGTTTCAACGCGACCCGCAAGGGAACGTACGACGAGAGCTCGCTGGATCAGTACCTCAAGGAGATCAGCGCCTACCCGCTGCTGACCCGGGAGGATGAGGTCGACCTGGCCCGGCGCATCCGGGCCGGCGACGAGGAAGGCCTCGACAAGCTCGTCCGCTCGAACCTCCGCTTCGTCGTTTCCGTGGCCAAGAAGTACCAGAACCAGGGCGTCGCCCTCGGCGACCTCATCAACGAGGGCAACCTCGGCCTCATCCGCGCCGCCCACAAGTTCGACGAGACGAAGGGGATCAAGTTCATCTCGTACGCCGTGTGGTGGATCCGCCAGGCCATCCTGCAGGCCCTGGCCGAGCAGAGCCGCATCGTCCGCGTGCCGCTGAACCGGGCCGGCGCCCTGCACCGCATCGGACGCCGGTCCTCCACGCTGCTCCAGGAGCTGGGCCGCGAGCCCACCGTCGAGGAACTCGCCGACGAACTCGACCTGTCCGAGGAGGAGATCGAGCGAACCCTCGCCATCTCCCAGACCCACCTGTCCCTGGACGCGCCACTCACGCCCGGTGAGGACAACCGCCTGCTGGACTACCTGCCCGACCAGTTCTCCGCCGGGCCCGATGACGAGACCTACGAACGCGCCCTTGCCTCCACCGTCGAGGAGGCCCTCGGCAGCCTCAAGGAACGGGAAGCCCGGGTGCTGCGCCTCTATTTCGGCCTCGAAGACGGGCGCGACCCCATGACCCTCGAGGAGATCGGGGCGCTCCTCGGCATCACCCGCGAGCGCGTACGCCAGATCAAGGAGAAGGCCCTCGTGAGGCTCCGCCACGCATCCCGCGCACGCTACCTCGAGACTTTCATGCTCCGCTAGCCCGCCCCCGCACCCGCGACGCGTCGCCCGGACCAGACCCCGGCACACCATTCCGTCCGGTGACCCCGGGTGGCTGCGGCAGGGAGGTGGGCGCGCCCGGTGCGGCACCTGGCAAAGGTGCAGGCGGGGCGACGACGAAGCAGGCGGCGCGACCATCCCCGGTCGTTCAAACGGTCCCGTTTACGTTTACGATCCCGATCCCGTTCCCGGTCTGTTCAAGCGCTTGACAGAACCCGCCACCCGCCCTATGCTTCAAAGCTTTGCAAGACGCCACATTCAGGGTTCGCATGAAAACGTACACGCCGAAGACAACGGACATCCAGCGCCGCTGGGTCGTGGTAGACGCCGAGGGCAAGGTCCTGGGCCGACTGGCCAGCGAGGTCGCGCAGATCCTGCGCGGCAAGCACAAGCCGATGTACACTCCGCACCTTGATACCGGCGACTTTGTCGTGGTCATCAATGCGGACAAGATCCGGCTGACGGGCAACAAGGCCGAGAAGAAGACGTACTTCCGGCACACGGGCTACATGGGCGGCGACAAGCTGATCCCGTTCCGTGACATGCAGGAGAAGCACCCCGAGCGGATCATTGACCTGGCCGTGAAGGGCATGCTCCCGAAGAACAATCTGGGCCGCCTGATGCGGCGCAAGCTCAAGGTCTACGCCGGTCCGGAGCATCCGCACGCGGCGCAGCAGCCCGAAGTCCTCGAGATCTGACATGGCGACTGAACAGTACCACGGCCTCGGCCGACGGAAGAGCAGTGTGGCGCGGGTCTGGCTGCGGCCGGGCTCAGGCGAATGGACGGTGAATGGCCGTTCCTTCGAAGACTACTTCCCCCGCGGATCCCACCAGATCCACGCGGAGGAGCCGCTGATTGCGACGAACACCAAGGGCAGCTTCGACGTGAAGGTCAACGTCGATGGCGGCGGCCAGACCGGTCAGGCCGGCGCCGTCCGTCTGGGCATTGCCCGGGCGCTCATCGAGTATGACGCCGAGCTGCGCAGCGCGCTCCGCGAGAAGCGGATGCTGACGCGCGACCCGCGCGAGGTGGAGCGGAAGAAGCCCGGTCGTCCGGGCGCCCGCAAGCGGTTCCAGTTCTCGAAGCGCTAGTCTTCGAGGCGATACAGACAATACACACACTGCCGGACGGCGTGCTGGGGTCCTCCGCGAGGGGGTCGGCAGCCGGATGAAGGTGGTGGAAGCGGGGCGACGCGGGTGCGTCGCCGCCGGACAACCCCGGGCGCGCCGCCAGGCGCGCCGCAGACAGGCGGCCGGGACGGCCGCAGACAGGTAAGCAATGGCGGAGACCCAGATCCAGGATCTGCTGGAAGCCGGCGTCCACTTCGGACACCAGAGCAGCCGTTGGAACCCGAAGATGAAGAAGTACATCTTCGCGGCCCGCAACGGCATTCACATCATAGACCTCCAGAAGTCCCTGCGCCGGCTGCAGGACGCGCAGCGGGCGACGCGGGACGTGACGCTGAACGGCGACCGCGTGCTGTTCGTCTGCACGAAGCGCCAGCTGCGGCCCATCATCGAGGCGGAAGCGGCGCGCTGCGGCGGCTACTGGGTCACCGAGCGCTGGCTCGGCGGCATGCTCACGAACTTCGCGACCATCAAGAAGCAGATCCGGCGGCTGAAGGAGCTGGAGCGCGGCCTGGACGAGGGCACGTTCGAGTTCTACACGAAGAAGGAGCAGCTGCTGCTGCAGCGCGAGCGTGAGAAGCTGGACAAGTACATGGGCGGCGTAAAGGACATGGGCCGCCTGCCCGGCGCGCTGTTCGTGGTGGACGCGAAGAAGGAGATGATCGCGGTGAAGGAAGCCCGCAAGCTGGGCATCCCGGTCATCGCCATCGCGGACACGAACGCCGATCCTGACGTCATCGACTTCCCCATCCCGGGCAACGACGACGCCATCCGCTCGGTGCAGCTGATCGCCAGCGCCATCGCGGACGCCATCGAGCAGGCCCGTCGGGAGCTGCCGCCGGAGGCGCGGCGCCGGGCGGACGAGGGCGAGGCGGCGACGTACTCCAGCGAGGGCGGGCTGCAGCAGGACACGTCGGCCAGCGAGGAGAAGGGCAAGCGGCGTCGGCCGCGGCGCAAGCGCCGTCCCCGTGCGGACGTGATTGCGACGCTGCGCGTCCCGGGCGAGACGGAAGAGCCCGAGGGCGGCGACGAGGACGCGGCAGAAGAGGCGTAGCTCGCCGGGCCGGCGTCGCATGAGCCGGCCGGTTGACATTGAAAGCGCTGCAGCGCTGCGCCAGTGCGGCAGCCCTGCAGCGCTTTTTCACGGGATGACCAGACGACACACGGCAAACCATACAGGGGGACGGACATGGCAATCGCTGCAGGTCAGGTGAAGGAGCTCCGGGAGCGCACGGGTGCTGGGATGATGGAGTGCAAGAAGGCGCTGGAGGAGACGAACGGCAACCTGGAGGCGGCCATCGACCTGCTGCGTGCGCGGGGTGCGGCCAAGGCAGCCAAGCGTGCGGACCGGGAGACGAAGGAAGGCACCATCGGCAGCTACGTCCACTCCAATGGCAAGATCGGCGTGCTGGTGGAGGTGCAGTGCGAGACGGACTTCGTTGCCCGCAATGACGATTTCCAGCAGCTCGCCCGCGACCTGGCCATGCACATTGCCGCGGCGGGCCCGCTGGCGCTGAACGCCGATGACATCCCGGCGGACGTGGCGGCGCGAGAGAAGGCCGTCTACCTGGAGCAGGTCCGCAACGAGGGCAAGCCGGAGGCGATGCAGGAGAAGATCGTCGAGGGCAAGATGCGGAAGTTCTACCAGGAGTCCACGCTGATGGGCCAGATCTTCGTGAAGGATCCGGCCGGCAAGCAGACCATCGAGCAGCTGGTGCAGGAGGCCTCGGCGAAGACGGGCGAGAAGATCGTCGTCCGCCGGTTCGCCCGTTTCGCGCTGGGCGAGTAGCAGGCCATGGCGGGGAGCGATCTGACGTACCAGCGGGTAGTCCTGAAGCTGAGCGGTGAGGCACTGGCCGGTGAGCAGGGCTTCGGCATCTCACCGCCGGTGGTGGACCGGCTGACGGACGAGATCAGGTCGCTCCACGGCCTGGGCGCTGACATCGGCCTGGTCATCGGCGGCGGCAACATCGTCCGGGGAACCACGGCCAGCGCCGAGGGCATGGACAGGGTCAGCGCCGACTACATGGGCATGCTGGCCACCATCATCAACGCCCTGGCGCTGCAGGACCTGCTGGAGCGCAAGGGTGTGGAGACGCGGGTCATGACGGCCATCCGCATGGAGGCACTGGCGGAGCCGTACATCCGGCGCAGGGCGCTGCGCCACCTGGAGAAGCGGCGCGTCGTCATCTTCGCCGGGGGTACGGGCAATCCGTACTTTTCCACCGACACGGCAGCGGTGCTGCGGGCCATCGAGATCCATGCCGACCTGCTCATCAAGGCGACAAAGGTCTCCGGCATCTACACGGCGGACCCGCAGAAGGACCCGTCCGCCGAGTTCATCCCCCACCTGACCTATCAGGACGTACTGACCCGGAACCTCCAGGTCATGGATGCCGCGGCGGTCTCGCTCTGTCGCGAGAACGACCTGCCCATCGTGGTGTTGAACATCAGTGAACGGGGTGCCGTAGCCGCCGCACTGGCCGGTGAGAAGCGCGGCACCATGGTCAGCGGCTGACCGCGCCCTTATCTTCCGGCTCTTCTGGTGACAGGTCCGCGGCCACGGCGCCGCGGCCGTTCGTGAACGCAATCGGTGAGACGGCGGAGGGGATGAATGCCTACGCACGCGCAGGCGCAGGAACAGATGGAGAAGTCGCTGGACGCGGTCCGGCGCGAGTTCAACTCGGTCCGGACCGGCAAGGCCAGTCCCGCGCTGCTGGACACCGTCCGCGTGGACGCGTACGGCTCCAAGATGCCGCTGAACCAGGTCGCCTCCGTCAGCTCGCCGGAACCGCGACTGCTGCTGGTGCAGCCCTGGGACAAGGGCGTGATGGCCGAGATCGAGAAGGCCATCCGCAACTCCGAGCTCGGGCTCAATCCCAGCAATGACGGCAACCTCATCCGGGTGCCGGTGCCGGCGCTGAACGAGGAGCGCCGCAGGGAGATGGTGCGCATGCTGCACAAGCTGGCCGAGGATGGCCGGATCGCGGTGCGGCAGGCCCGGCAGGAAGCGAACAAGGAGATCAAGCGTCGCCAGTCGGAGCACGAGATCAGCGAGGACGACGCCCGTCGCGAGATGGACCGGATCCAGAAGCTCACGGACGATTATATCGGCAAGATCGACCACCTCCTTGCTGCCAAGGAGGAGGAGGTCATGGAGGTCTAGGTTGGACGACAGCACTACGCCCGCGGATCTGCTGCAGGCAATCAGGGTCGGCGGGCTCATTCCCTCGCACGTGGCCGTCATCATGGACGGCAACGGTCGCTGGGCCAGGGCGCGCGGGCTGCCCCGGTTCCGCGGCCATTCGGCCGGACTCAAGTCCGTACGCGACTGCATTGAAGGCGCCATCGAAGCCGGCGTCGAGCACCTGACGCTGTTCACGTTCTCGCAGGAAAACTGGAGCCGGCCCGCCGCCGAGGTGGAGGCGCTGATGCGGCTGTTGCAGTCGTACGCCCGGCGGGAACGCGAGGAGCTGAAGCGGCAGGGCGTGGAGGTCCACGTCTTCGGCGACCTGGACCGCCTGAGCAGTGGCCCGCGCCGGGCGGTGGAGGAGATTCAGCGCTACACCCGCGGTGGCCTCAACCTGCGGCTGAACCTGATGATCAGCTACGGCGGCCGGGCGGAGATCGCCATGGCGGCGCGACGGCTGGCCGAGCGGGCGGCCCGCGGCGAGCTGGATCCGGCAGACATCGACGAGTCCGAGTTCGCCGATGAGCTCTACACCGCCCACATCCCCGATCCCGACCTGCTCATCCGCACTTCTGGCGAGCTGCGCATCAGCAACTTCCTGCTCTGGCAGCTGGCCTACACGGAACTGTTCATGACGCCTGTGCTCTGGCCGGACTTCCGCCGGGAGCACCTCTTCCAGGCCATCTACGACTACCAGAGGCGAGAGCGTCGCTTCGGTCGCGTGACGGCCGTCTGATCCGCATGGCCAGCGAGCTGACCAGGCGAGTCGCCGTCGCGGCGGTTGGCATCCCGCTGGCCCTTGTCGTCATCTGGGCCGGCGGCTCGCTGCTGGCCCTGCTGCTGGCCGCCATCGCCGCGGGCGCCGCGGTGGAGTTGTACCGCCTGGCCGGGCACCGTGGCATCCGCGCCTTTACCGCCGCCGGCGCGCTGCTGGCCGCGACACCCATCCTCATCACGGGCTTCAACCCCGACCCGTACTTCGCCGGCGCCTGGTCCTGGGGCGCATTCGTCCTGGCTACGCTGCTGGTGGCTGCCGCGGCCATTTTCCTGCGCGGGGTGGACGGCTCGCCACTGGCCGTCTCGGCGGTGACCATAACCGGCGCACTCTTCACCGGCGGCACGCTGGCGCATGCGGTGCTGCTGCGGGAGCTGACGCTGCCCACGCGCTCCATGGTGCCGGGGCTGCCCGAGGCCGAGCTGGTGCCGCTCTCGCCCTGGCTGGGGCCGGCGCTGCTGCTGTTCCCGCTGGTCCTGACGTGGACCAGCGATACCGCCGCCTATTTCGGCGGCCGCAGCATGGGCCGGCGCAAGCTGATCCCCGCCGTCAGCCCCGGCAAGACGGTGGAGGGCGCCATTGCCGGCGTGGTGGGCACCGTAATCGTCGGCGCGCTGTACGGCCACTTCGTGTTCCACGGGCTGCTCCACCTGCCGCTGGGTGTCGGCTTCGGGCTGCTGGCCGGGCTGATAATCTCGCCCGTGGCGCAGGTCGGTGACCTGGCGGAATCGCTGCTGAAACGGGAGGCCGGCGTGAAGGACTCGGGCAACCTGCTGCCCGGACACGGCGGCATGCTGGATCGCTTCGACTCGCTCTTCTTCACCATTCCCGCCACGTACTGGCTGCTGGAACTCGCACTGCTGCGCATGAACGGGGGCTGGGGCGGATGACGGGCGTGGCGCTGCTGGGCTCCACGGGGTCCATCGGCAGGAGTGCACTGAGTGTGCTGGACCGCCACGCCGACGAGTTCCGCGTCGTGGCGCTGGCGGCCAACCGCAAGGCAGGCGAACTGTCGGAGCAGGTGGCGCGGTACGCGCCGGCGCTGGCCGTCCTGGTGGATGACGATGCGGCGGCGGCCAACGGCCCGCTGCACCCGTGCGTCCGGACGGGCCGCCGTGCCCTGCTGGACGCGGCGACCCACCCGGACGCGGACATCGTCATCAACGCCGTGGTCGGCGCGGCGGGCCTGGAAGCGACGCTGGCGGCACTCCATGCCGGGAAACGTCTGGCGCTGGCCAACAAGGAGTCGCTGGTGGCGGGCGGGCCGCTGGTGCGGCAGGCGCTGACGGACGGTGGCGGCGAACTGATCCCGGTGGACAGTGAGCACAGCGCCATCCTCCAGTGCATCTGCGGCGTCCCGCAGCAGGCCATTCAGCGCATGATCCTGACGGCGTCCGGCGGTCCTTTCCGCTCGTTGCCCGCCCGCGAGTTACAGGCTGTGACGCGTGAGCAGGCGCTGCGCCACCCGACCTGGGACATGGGTGCGAAGATCACCATTGATTCGGCGACGCTGGCGAACAAGGCCCTCGAAGTCGTCGAGGCGCACTTCCTGTTCGACGTCGGGTACGAGGATATCGACGTCGTCGTGCACCCCCAGTCCATCATCCATTCCATGGTGGAGTTCGCGGATGGATCCGTGCTGGCGCAGATGGGGTTCCCTACAATGGAGCTGCCCATCCTGTACGCGCTCACGCATCCGCGTCGGCTGCCCGACGCCGGCACGCGACGTTTCGATCCTGTGGCCGCCGGCAGCCTCACGTTCGAGGCGGTGGATGCCGACCGGTTCCGTGCCTTCGGCCTCGGCATCGCCGCAGGCCGGCAGGGTGGGACGGCACCGGCCGTGTTCAACGCCGCCAATGAGGTGGCGGTGGCGGCGTTCCTGGCGGGCGCCGTGTCGTTTACCGGCATTGCGGATGTCATCGAAGGCGCGCTGCTTGCCCACGATCCCGCACCGGCCGATTCGCTGGATACCGTTCTTGCCGCGGACAGGCGCGCCCGTGAGGTCGCCGCCGGGGCTGTGAGGAAGATATGCTGACGACCATTCTTGCCACCATCGTCGTACTGGGTGTGCTCATCTTCGTGCATGAGCTCGGCCACTTCATGACCGCCAAGTGGGTGGACATCGAGGTGCCGCGCTTCTCCATCGGCTTCGGGCCGAAAGTCATCGGCTTCACGCGGGGCGAGACGGAGTACGTCATCTCCGCCCTGCCGCTGGGCGGCTATGTGAAGATGGCCGGCATGGAGGAGATGGAGCACATCGAGGGCGGGCCCGTCACCGTGAACGATACCGTGGGCGATGACGCCACCCAGCAGCGCGGGGAAGCGGCCCATCGACCCCGGGACTTCGAGTCCAAGTCGCTGGCCGCACGGACGCTGGTCATCTCTGCCGGCGTCATCATGAACCTGCTCTTTGCCGTCGTTGCGTTCACGTTCATCGCCGGCGTCTGGGGTGTACCCGCCGACGCGGGCACCGTCCTCGGCGGTGTCACCGAGGAGCGGCTGCCGGAGGGGGCGGAGGCGCTCACCGCCGTCGAGCCCGGGTGGGACGTGGCCCGCGTCAATGACACGGACGTCGAGAGCTGGCGCGACATGACGCTTGCGCTGACCCGCGCCCGTGCCGGCGAGACGCGCATGGAATTCCGCAATGCGCCGGCACTCACGTTCGCTCTGCCGTCGGGCGACGAGGACCGGGCATCCCTCATCGCGGCCCTGGAGCCGCGCCTGGCGACGCCCGCCGTGCTGGCGGAGGTCATGGCCAACGGTCCGGCCGCGCAGGCGGGGCTGCGCAATGGCGACCGGATCCTGGAGGCCGGCGGCACGCCCGTCGAGACCTGGCAGGAGTTCATCGCCGTCATCGAACGCAGCCCCGGCCAGCCGGTACGCCTGGCCGTTGATCGCAACGGCGAACGCTTCGCGACAACCGTGACGCCACACGACCGGGAGCTGGAGTCGGGCATCCGCGTGGGCCGCATTGACGTCGCCGTGCCGTTCCTGTCGCCGGACATGCACCTGCCCCGGGAACGACTGGGCGCCGTCGGCGCCGTGGCCCGCGGCTTCAACCAGACCTGGGAGGTCACAGCCCTCACCGTGGACTTCCTGGGCGGCATGATCACCGGCCGCCACTCCGCACGGAACGTGGGCGGCCCCATCATGATCGGCCAGATGAGCGGCCGCTTCGCCCGGGCCGGCGCTGAGGCGTTCCTGACGTTCATGGCCATCCTGTCCATCAACCTGGCCATCCTGAACCTGCTGCCCATCCCCGTCCTCGACGGCGGGCACCTGGTCTTCCTGGGTATCGAGGCCGTGCGGGGCAGGGCGCTCTCCTTCGAGCAGCGCATGAAGATGACGCAGGTGGGCTTCGTCTTCATCATCCTGCTCATGGCCTGGGCCATCGGTAACGACCTGCTCCGGGCTATCGGCATCTGAACGGTGGACTGCGGGCGTAATACGGGCGCCGTAATACGGGCGCCACAATTCGGGCGAAGTGGCGCGCTACAGCGGGCTACAGCAGGACGAGCTGTTCAGGGCGGGGCGGGGCCACGGTGATGGGTTCCAGGGGCCGGTCCTGGTCGGCGACCCGGAGCGTGCCGTTGTAGCGACGACGGGCCAGCGCGCTGCCAATGACGTCAGCGGCCAGCGCGCCGTCATTGCTGTGCTCGCTCAGGTGCGCCAGCACCACGTGGGCAAGGCCGTCATGGTGCAGCTCCACGGCCAGGCCCGCGGCGGCCCGGTTCGACAGGTGCCCGTGGCTGGACGCGATACGCTGCTTCACTGACCACGGGTACGGGCTGTTCCACAGCATGGCGTCGTCGTGGTTCGCTTCCAGCACCAGCATGTGGCACCGGGACAGTTCGGCCCGCACCGCCGCCGTGGGCCGACCCAGGTCGGTGGCGATGCCCAGCTTCGCGTCCGTTGTGGTGGCCCGCACCGTCACGGCCACCGGATCAACGGCGTCATGAGCCGTCAGGAACGGGCGGATCTCCAGCTCGCCGATGCAGAACCTCTGCGACGACGCATACTCCCGTACCTCCTCGCTGCCGTTCAGCAACGAAGTGCACGCCACCTTCGTGCGCGACGTCAGGTAGAGGGGGATACCGAAGCGCCGGGCCAGGATGCCCATGCCTCGAGTATGGTCGCCATGGTCGTGCGTGATGATGATCGCCGTCACCGACGCAGGGTCCACGTCCACCTCGAGCATACGGCGCTCCAGGCTGCGACCGCTGAACCCGGCGTCTATGAGCACGCGCACGCCGCCAGCTTCCACCAGCGTCGCATTGCCACCACTGCCACTGCCCAGGACTGTTACACGCATCTCGAATGGGACTGCTCAGAAGGACCGGCTCAGGCCCGACGGGCCACCACACAACATATCAGCCAGCGCCCCCATCCATAACCCCGGGACCCGCCCCGGACGCCTGGCCGCGCCCCAGGGCGTGGGCCCGTTCCAGCATGCCACGCATGCCGTCCGCCAGCTCCAGGCTGCGCCGCCGCATCACAGTGGCCGTCAGCTCCAGGAACTTGTCCGCCCGGAACTCCACCAGCTCCGTGCCCGTGCCCCAGCTGAAGGGCGGTACATACTTGGGTGGCATGGCCGAACCGAACAGGTTCGACCCGGCGCCCACCACCGTGCCCGTGTTCAGCAGCGAACCGATGCCCGTCTTCACGTAGTCGCCGAGCAGGCAGCCCAGCTTGATGAGCCCCGTGTCCGCCTCCCCCGCGGGCGTCCACATCCGGACCGGACCGTAATTGTTCTTCAGGTCACTGTTCGTGGTCATGGCCCCCAGGTTGACCCAGCGTCCCAGGTAGGCATGGCCCAGAAACCCATCGTGCGCCTTGTTCGAGTAGCCGAGCACCACCGTTTCCTCGACCTCGCCGTGCAGCTTGCAGACGGGGCCCACGGAGACGGCGGTGTAGGGACCACCGAGCAGGGTGCTGCCGGGGCCGACATATGCCGGCCCGGCCAGGCGGGTGAAGGCGCGGACCGTGACGTTGTCGTCCAGCCAGATGGGCCCGTCAGCGAAATCGAAGACCACGCCCGGCTCGATGGTAACGCCGCTGCCGAGGCGGAGCTGGCCGTCCCGGTATCCGACGGTGGCGAAGTCGCGGGGCGGCGAAGGGACGGCCCCGCTGCGGGCGACGCCGTCGAAGTCACGACGGAGCTGGTCGGGGTTCTCGGCCACCAGTTCCCAGACATTGTGCAGCACGCGTCCCGAGATGGTGGCGACGTCGTCGCCCGCCGTTGGCTCGAGGAACCAGCCGTTGTCGGGCGTGTCGTAGCCCGCGGGCGCGAACCAGCCCACGACAGTGTCGTCCGCGGTGATGGCTGCCGGACGGGTCGGTGGCTGGAAACCGGCATTCCAGTCGGGGATGAAGCGGGCGTTCAGGAACAGCCGGTCACGATCCGTGGGGATGGCTGTCGGCTCCACCACGGGCGCGGCGCCGGGCTCGGCAAAGCCGGCGAGGTGCGGAGCGGCAATGTGTCCGGCGCAGGCGGAGCCGAAGCAGCGTTCAGCCCGGGCGCGGCCGGTGAAAGCGCCGAGCATCAGTTCGCCTGCCGGCCGGGTCAGCGCGAACGGCTGCCATGCGCGGGCCGCGGCGTCATCGAACAGGTACAGCATCAGCTTGGCCATCACCCACCTCCACTGCGGCCGTCCCGGGGCAGCTCCTCCAGCAGCCGCTTCAGGTCGGGCGTCCTGTCCCGGGGCGCCACGAAAGTGACGCCATTGGCATGGACGACCACCATGTCGTGCGCGCCGAATACGACGACCCGGCCGTCCTCGGACCAGCCGATGCACCGCTCGGCGTCAACAAAGCTGACATCGCCCACGGCTACGTTGCCGGCCCCGTCCGCTGCGCGGGTCCGGCCGACGGCGTCCCAGGCGCCCACGTCGTCCCAGTCGAAGTCAGTCCGCAGCACGGCGACGCGGTCACTGCGCTCCAGCAGCCCCTCGTCAATGGACAGGGTCGGCGTAGCGTTGAAGTAGCCGGCGACATCGCCGTCATCCAGCAGCTGAAAGTGCTCGGCCACCTCCGGCGTGTGGCGCAGGAGTTCGTCCAGGAGCAGCTGCGCAGGCCAGATGAAGATGCCCGTGTTCCACAGGCAACCGTCGGCGATGTACCGCTCTGCTGTCGCCCGATCCGGTTTCTCGACGAAGCGGGCCACGACCCGCGCGCTGCCGTCATCCGCCAGCGGTTCGCCCGGCGCAATGTAGCCGTAGCCCGTGTCCGGCCGCGTCGGCCGTGCCCCCAGCGTGAACAGGCGGCCATGTTCACGGGACAGGTTCGCGGCACGGGCGAGCACGCTGCGGAACGCGGCAGCCGGCTCGATGACATGGTCCGAGTGCAGGGACAGCATCATGGCGTCCGGGTCCTGGCGGACGAGTTCATGGGCAGCCCAGGCCAGGACCGGTGCCGTGCCACGGGCCCGGGGCTCCAGCAGCAGGGCCGACCCGTTCAGCATGGGTGTAGCGGACAGGATGGGCGCGGCCAGCGCCTCACCGGTGAGGATCCTGACCCGCTCGGCGGGTACCAGGGGCAGGATCCGCTCCACGGTCTGGCGGATCAGCGGCGCGTCGCCGGCCAGGGGCAATAACTGCTTGGGCCGACTCGGGGTGGACACGGGCCAGAAACGGGAGCCGATGCCACCGGCCAGGATCACGGCCCAGAGGTGGGCCGTGTCGTCAGTCGGTGAAGATCTCATCGATGCGAGCCAGCAGCTTCTTCGGGCTGAACGGCTTGGTGAGGAAATCGCTGGCGCCGAGGGATTCGGCCTTTTCCCGGTCCGTGGACTGGCCCTTGCCCGTGAGCATGATGACAGGTGTCTCGGACCGGTGCGGGATCTCCCGGAGCCGGGCCAGCACCTCGAACCCGTTCATGTCGGGCATCATGATGTCCAGCAGGATGAGGTGAACGGGGTCGTCAGTGCGGAGCCGGTCCAGTGCGGCGGCGCCGTCCTGGCACACGTCAACGGCGTAGGGCGAGCCTTCCAGCTTGAGCTGGATGATCCGGCCAATGTAGGGCTCGTCGTCAACGACAAGAATATTGCGCCGTTCGTCGGCAGTCGGGGCCATGTGCTACTGGGCTGGTGAGCGACATACGTTTGGCGGCAATGGGTGCCAGATTCGTGCCCCCCGGCACGTCCTGACGGAGGGCGTGGCCGCCACGCCCTGCGGCCGCAGTGGCCGGTCCGGGCGGGTCGAAGAGTAGCTGCGGCGCCGTCGGCAAGTCAATGCGACGGCGTGCTTTCTCACCTTGACACCATGCCTCGGCTACGGGTAACCTTCGCATTCTGACTGATGATGATTCCAGCGACGACAGGCAGTTCCGTGCATAGACTCCTACGATACATTCCGCTGGCGGCGGTTCTTGTGCTTGCTGCCTGTGACGATCCGTTCGGGCCACAGCCGTGGAACCCGAACCCGGTGGAGATCACGCTGTACTCGGCGTCGCGGCCGGCGTACATCGGGTTGGTCAGCGCCCTGGACCTGGCCACGGACCCGGTGGGCACCATCGCCATTGAGGCGCCGGGCGCCACGGGCCAGTGGGACGTGGTGCTCGTGGATGGGCCGGGTGGCCTGTCACTGGCACCGGCGTCCTCGTTTGAAGGCCTGAGCTCCATGGCGGCCATAGCCACCCTGGAGGGGCAGGCGTTCATTGATGTGGAGGAGGCGCCCCGGGAATCCGCTGCGTACTCCACGGAGCCGGTGCTGTTGCGTACGGACGTGATCTACATCATCCGGTCACGGCGCGCGCCCTGTGGCTTCACCACCGGCCCGCGTTACGCCAAGGTGCAACCCATCGAGATAGACGAGGAGCAGGGCATCTTCCGGTTTGCCATCCTGCGCAACCCGTTCTGTGACGACCGCGCCCTGGTACCGCCGCCGGCGAACTAGATGCTGGACCTGAAACTCATCCGGGACGATCCGGCGGGCATCCGGGAACGGCTGGCGGTGCGCGGCAGGGCGGAGTACGACGCCGCGCTGGACGAGCTGCTGGGGCTGGACGAACGTCGTCGCGCCTTCGTCAGTGAGGTGGACGGGCTGCGGGCCCGGCGTAACGAGGTCTCGCCTGAGGTCGGCCGCCTGAAGAAGGCCGGCCGGCACGACGAGGCGGAGCCGCTGGTGCTGGAGATGCGCGAGCTGGGCGAGCGGATGAGCGGGCTGGAGGCGGAGCAGAACCTTGTCGAGGCCCGGGTCCGCGAACTGCTGCTGAGCATACCGAACCTGCCGGAGCAGGCGGTGCCCGCGGGTGGTGAAGATGCCAACGTCGTCGTCCGGGAATGGGGCGACGAGGTGCGGCAGGACTTCGTGCCGATGCCTCACTGGGACCTGGGCGAGAAGCTTGGCATCCTGGACCTGCCCCGGGGCACTAAGATCGCCGGCAGCGGGTTCCCGCTCTACGTCGGCATGGGTGCGCGGCTCGAGCGTGCGCTCATCAACCTGATGCTGGACATGCACGTGCGGGAGCACGGCTACACGGAGGTTGCCCCGCCGTTCGTGGTAAACGAGACGGCCGCCCTGGGCACCGGCCACCTGCCGAAGTATGCCGATGAGATGTACTTCATCGGCGAGGACCGGCTGTACCTGATCCCGACGGCGGAACTGCCGGTGACGAACCTGCACGCCGGCGAGCTGATGGAGCATGACGCGCTGCCGAAGCGGTACGTGGCGTATACACCGTGTTTCCGCCGGGAGGCGGGCTCCCACGGCAAGGACACGCGCGGCATCCTGCGCGTGCACCAGTTCGACAAGGTCGAACTCATGCGCTTCGAGCGGCCTGAGGCATCGCGGGCAGCGCTGGACGAGCTGACTGCCCACGCGGAGGCCGTGCTGCAGCGTCTCGGCCTGCGCTATCGCGTGCTGCTGCTGGCCGGCGGCGATCTCGGCTTCGCCAACGCGCAGACATACGACCTGGAGGTCTGGGCGCCGGGTGTCGGACGCTGGCTGGAGGTGTCGAGCTGCTCCCTGTACAACGACTACCAGGCCCGCCGGGCGAACATCCGGTTCCGGCCGAAGCCGGGGGCGAAGCCCGAGTTCGCCCACACGCTCAACGGCTCGGGGCTGGGCCTGCCGCGCACCCTCATTGCCGTGCTGGAGACGTACCAGCAGGCGGACGGCAGCATCGTCCTGCCGGAAAGCATCGCACACTATCTCGGTTCGGACCGGATCACGGCCTGACCGGTCACTCGCATTGGCGTGCCGGACGGCGGTGACCCGCTGCGTCGTCCGCCGCCCGGACGTATCGTGGAACAGGATTACCTCGCAGGACTGAATCCGGAACAGCGCGCTGCCGTCGAGCATTTCGAGGGGCCGATCCTGGCCCTGGCCGGCGCCGGTTCCGGCAAGACTCGCGTGCTGACCACCCGCATCGCGCACCTCATCAATGAGCACGGCGTCGATCCGTCATCCATCCTGGCGGTGACGTTCACCAACAAGGCGGCCGGTGAGATGCGCCTGCGCATCCGTCGCCTGCTCGGGCGGGAGCCGGCGGGCATGTGGGTGGGCACGTTCCACTCCATCGGCGCGCGGCTGCTGCGCCGCCATGCCGGGCAGCTGGGCTGGTCGCCGAACTTCACCATCTACGATGCCGACGGCGCGTTGCGGGAGACGAAGCGGGCGCTGGAGCGGCTGAACGTGAACCCGAAGCGGTTCAACCCGCAGGCGGTGCATGGCGCCATCTCGTCGGCAAAGAACCAGCTCGTGCCGCCGGAGGCGTACCCCGCGCCCCAGGGCGACCCGTTCTCCCGGGTGGTGGCGGACGTGTACGCCTCGTACCAGGTGGCGCTCCGGGACCAGAACGCCTTCGACTTTGATGACCTGCTGGTCAAGCCGGTGGAACTCCTGCGGCAGCACGAGGGCGCGCTGGCGTACTACCGAGACCGGTTCCGGTTCCTGCTCGTGGACGAGTACCAGGACACGAACCATGCGCAGTACGTGTTCCTGAAGCTGCTGGCCGACTGGGCCGAGGGCGGCAACCTCATGGTCGTCGGTGACGACGACCAGTCCATCTACGGCTGGCGCGGCGCCGACATCCGCAACATCCTCGACTTCGAGAAGGACTTCCCGGACGCGCGCGTGGTGCGGCTGGAGCAGAACTACCGGTCCACGGGCCGCATCCTGGCCGCGGCGAACGCCGTCATCTCGAAGAACACGAAGCGCAAGGGCAAGCAGCTCCGCACGGACGCCGGGCCCGGCGACCCGCTGACCATCGTGGCGACACTGGATGAGCGCGATGAAGCCGACTGGATCGGTGGCGAGATCGATGCCCGGCTGCAGCATGATCCGGAGCGTCGGCTGCGTGACTTCGTCGTACTGTACCGGACCAACGCCCAGTCCCGGGCCGTGGAAGAGGCGTTCCGCCGGCGGGACCTGCCGTACCAGATTATCGGCGGCACGCGCTTTTACGAGCGCCGCGAGATCATGGACGCCATGGCGTACCTGCGCCTCATCTCGAACCCGCTGGACGCCGGTGCCTTCGACCGCATCATCAACTACCCGCGCCGCGGCATCGGCGACACGTCGCGGGCCAGGCTGCTGGAATGGGCGACGGCGCAGGGGCTGTCACCGCTGGCCGCCGCCGCCCGCGCCGACGAGTGCCCCGAGCTGCGCGGCGGTGCCGCGACGTCGTTCGTCGCGTTTGCCGGCATGATCCAGCGCTATACGGCACTGGCCTCCCACATCGGCGTGGGCGCGCTGCTGGAGAAGCTGCTCGCCGAGATCGGCATGCTCGATGCCCTGCGCGACGAGGGGCCGGAAGGCGTCGAGCGCATTGACAACGTCAACGAGCTCATCGCCGGTGCCCACGAGTTCGACGCCCGCGGCGCGGACCCGGACCTGGAGGAGGAGGACCGGGCCGTGGCATCGACGCCGCTGGACATGTACCTGCAGAAGGTCACGCTCCTCACGGACGTGGACCGCCACGACCCGGAGGCGCAGGCCGTCACGCTGATGACGGCGCATAACGCGAAGGGACTGGAGTACCCCGTCGTCTTCATCGCCGGCATGGAGGACGGGCTGTTCCCGCTGGCCCGCGCGTTCGACGATCCGGACACCCTCGAGGAAGAACGCCGCCTGTTCTACGTGGCCATCACACGCGCCGAGAAGAAGCTGTTCATCAGCCACGCCCGCAGCCGGCGCCGCGCCGGCGAGATCATGGCCGGGCGCCCTTCCAGCTTCCTGGACCCGCTGCCACCGGAGCTGTATGACGAGATGACCACGCCCGCCCTGCAGCGTGCCCGGTACGCCGGCGAAACGCGGTGGTCCAGGCGCGATCCCGTGCAGGGCGTCGGATCCCTGGGCTACCGGGACCGACCGAAGCGGAGCAGCTCGGCGTTCGAGGGGTCCGACGACGGCGTCTACATTGATTACAGCGATGCCCAGGAAGCCCCGCGTTTCGTCAAGGGCGAGCGGGTCCGGCATCCGCAGTTCGGCCGCGGCGTCATTCGAGAGCTGACGGGGCTGGGTCAGGAACTGAAGGCTGTCATTGACTTCGACTCCATTGGCCGCAAGAAGGTCGTGCTGCGGTATGCGAACCTGCAAAAGGAGTTGTAATGCCCGTGTCCGCAGCTGACGTGGCGGCCGCGGCGGCACTGGCGCGGCTGCAGCTCGAGCCCGGCGCGGCGGCGGGACTGGCACGTGAACTGGAAAGCATCCTGGCGCATGTGGAAACACTGGCCGCCGCCCACGTGGATGGCATCCCCCCGACGGCGTCCGCCGCGGACGTCCCAGCGGCACTGCGTGCGGACGTGCCTGCCCCGGAGGGGCTGCAGGTGCCGCTGGAAGCCATGGCGCCGGCCTGGCGCGACGGCTTCTTCACCGTGCCGCGCCTGGCGGCGCACCGGGGTGACCGCTCCCATGAGTGACGCGCTGCACCGCCGCAGCATTGCCGGCATCGCAGGCGATGTAGCCAGCGGGGTGCAGCAAGCCACAGCCGTCGTCCGTGCCGCCCTCTCGGATATCGTCCGGTGCGAATCCGGGCCCGACCGCCTGAACGCAGTCATCAGCTACGACCACGACGCGGCCGTAGCTGACGCCGCCGCCATGGACAGGCGCGCGGCGGCCGGTGACAGTGCCCTGCCGCTTGCTGGCGTGCCCGTCGCCATCAAGGACAACATCTGTACCCTGGGCCTGCCCCTGACCTGCGGGTCCCGGATCCTGGCCGGCTACGAGCCGCCCTATGAGGCGACGGCGGTGCAGCGGCTGCGCGCCGCCGGTGCGGTCGTGGTCGGCAAGACGAACCTGGACGAGTTCGCCATGGGCTCGTCCACCGAGCATTCCGCCTTCGGCCCGACGCTGAACCCGATGGATCGAGGACGGGTGCCCGGCGGCTCCTCCGGCGGGTCCGCCGCCGCCGTGGCCGCGGGCTGGGTGCCGGCGGCGCTGGGCTCGGACACCGGCGGCTCCGTACGCCAGCCGGCGGCGTTCTGCGGGGTGGTCGGCCTCAAGCCCACATATGGCCGGGTGAGCCGGTATGGCCTGGTGGCCTACGCGTCGTCTCTCGACCATGTCGGCGTGTTCGGTCGAACCGTTGCGGACGCGGCCGCCGTCCTGGATGTCATTGCCGGGCACGATCCGCTGGATGCCACGTCCGTACGCGCCGAGCAGCCCGCGCTCAGCGGCGCCATCCGCCACGCGGCCTCCCGCGGACAGCTGCCGCTCCAGGGAATCGTGGCCGGGGTGCCCGACGAGTATTTCCCTGACTGGGTGGAGGACGGCGTGCGCGCCGCGTGCAGCACGGCGCTGGACACGCTGCGTGAGCTGGGCGCCACCATCCGGCCGGTGTCACTCCCGTCCACGCGTTACGCCCTGCCGTCGTACTGCGTGCTGGCAACGGCGGAAGCGTCCAGCAACCTGGCCCGGTTCGACGGTGTGCGTTACGGTGTCCGTACCCGGGACGCGGCAACCGTTGACGTACTCTGGGAGCTGAGCCGGTCGGCAGGCCTGGGTGCGGAGGTGCGGCGCCGGATTATCCTGGGCACGCATGTCCTTTCCGCCGGCTATCACGACCGCTACTACGTGCAGGCGCAGCGGGTCCGTGCACGCATCCGCCACGAACTCGACGACGTGCTGGCTTCCGGCATCGACGTACTGTTCACACCCACGACGCCGGCGCCAGCCTTCGCACCTGGCACCCATGCCGGTGACGCCTGGGGCAGCTTCCAGTCGGATGTCTTCACGGTCGCGGCGAACCTGGCGGGACTGCCAGCCCTGTCCCAGCCGGTGGGCCGCAGTGGCGGTCTACCTGTCGGTGGCCAGCTCATCGCGTCCCGCTGGCGGGAGGACGTGCTGGTGCGCGTGGCCGCTGCGCTGGAAACCGGACTGGCGGCATGAGCGACGCCGCGCATGCGCGCCATGAGGCGGTTATCGGCCTGGAGATCCATGTGCAGCTGCGCACGCGGACGAAGCTGTTCTGTGGTGACACCGTTGCGTTCGGGGGCGCGCCGAACACACGCGTATGTCCCGTCTGTCTCGGCCTGCCCGGTGCATTGCCGGTGGTCAATGCGCTCGCTGTCGAGCTGGCGGTGCGGACGGCGCTGGGACTGGGCTGTACTGTCCATGAAACCAGCAGGTTCGCCCGCAAGCACTACTTCTATCCGGACCTGCCGAAGGGCTACCAGATCACGCAGCATGACGAGCCCATCGCCACCGGCGGGAGCCTCGACATCCGCAGACCGGGGGAGCGCCGGATCAGGATCCGCCGCGTCCATCTGGAGGAGGACGCCGGCCGGTCCCTGCACGATCGGTTCGATGGCTGCACCGCCGTTGACCTGAACCGGGCCGGCGTGCCGCTGGTGGAGATCGTGACCGAACCGGACCTGCGCAGTCCGGCGGAAGCGCGTGCTTTCCTGGACAGGCTGAAGCAGACGCTGCAGTACCTGGACGTCAGCGACTGCGACATGGAGAAGGGGTCGCTGCGCGTGGATGCCAACATTTCCATCCGGGCCTCCGGTGGTGCCTCGTCCGGTGCCCGCACGGAGCTGAAGAACCTGAACTCGTTCAGCAGCGTCGAGCGAGCCCTGGAATGGGAAACCGCCCGCCAGGCCCGGGCGGTGGGGAAGGGCGGTGTGGTGGAGCCGGAAACGCTGCTCTGGGACGCCGACCGCGGCGAGGCACGCAGCATGCGCTCCAAGGAGTCCGGCAGTGACTACCGCTATTTCCCGGAGCCTGACGTGCCGCCGGTCTCACTCTCCGCCGACCTGATTGCCAGCATTGCCGCGGCCCTGCCCGAGATGCCGGCGGCGAAGGAATCCCGACTTCGGGCATCGTATGGGCTGCCGGCCGGTGACGCATCCGTACTGTCCGCCGACCGGCACCTGGCGGACTGGTTCGAGGCCGTGGCGCAGCAGACGGGTGACGGGAAGGCGTCCAGCAACTGGGTCCTGACCCATGTGCTCGGCTGGTTGAACCAGCGGGGACTCTCCATCAACGAGATTCCGTTCACACCGGCGCGGCTGGCGGAGCTCATCGGGCTCGTGCTGGATGGCACCATTTCCGTCACCGCAGGCCGCAGTGTGTTCCGGGAGATGGCTGAAAGCGGCAAGAATGCCCGGGACATCGTGGCGGCGCGAGGACTGGCACAGGTCCGGGATGACGAGCAGATCGAGGTGTGGGTGGACACCGTCGTCGCACGTTATCCCGACGAGGTCATGCGGTACAGGGCAGGCGCCGCGCAGGTGTTCGGCTTTCTCATGGGCCGGCTCATGAAGGAGTCTGCCGGCACGGCGGATCCGCGCCGGGCCAGCGAACTGCTCCGGCGGAGGCTCGACGAATGATGCTGCTGCTGGAGTTCGGCCTGTTCTTCTTTGTGCTGCTTGGCTCCAAGATCCTGCTCGCCGCAGTCGTCATCTACCTGCTGCTGCCGCAGGACCCGCGTTGTGTCATCTGTGACGCGGACATGCTGCCGATCCGCGCGCCGCGGTCCGCTGCCCGCGTGCTCCGGCTGCTTCGCCTGCAGCGGCGCTGGTGCATGGAGTGCCGGCGGGAAACGCTGGCACGCCAGCGGGTGCTACGCCCGCGCCGCCTGGACGTGGCGGGACCAGTAGTGGAGACCCGTGTCCGGTAGCGGGAAAAAGTCGTCTGCGACCTGGTGCAGCAGTTCCAGTCGGTCCGTGACACCTTCCTTCAGCGTCAGGCGCCGCACTTTCTTGGCGAGTTGCAGATTGAACTCGCCGGTGGGATCCAGCTGTGCCGGCAGTGACTCCCGTCCGCGCAGCAGGTAGTCCACCACGAAATCGAAGGCGCGCGACGTATATGCATCAATGGTCGCAGGCGCGAGGTCCCAGCGGGAATTCTGCAGGACGCGGTCGAACACCGCCTTCCACCGCTCGTTGTCCTGCGCCCGGATCATGCCCCTGAAGATGCGACGATTCGTTTCGAAGGAGAAGATCGTGCCGGACAGCACGCTGTCGAAGAGGTTGTCCGCTTCCGAGTGGTCGTAATCCAGCACGACCTGCCGCGCCATGGCGCCGTACGTCTCCCCGAGCTGGGTGTCCAGCCGGTGTTCCCAGTAGCCGTGGCCGAGGGCCTTCGACGAACTCGTGAGCAGCAGCTGCCGGGGCACGAAGTAGTTGTGGGCGATGGTGTCGGCGGCCAGATGGCTTAGGTAGCCGTAGGCGACGGCCCGCAACCGGTCGTTGCCCGCCTTCTCCAGTATCTCCTCGCCGACGTGCCAGAAATGACAGTGCCGCCCTGCCGGCACGTACTTCTTGGCAAAAGAAATGTCCGCCGCCATGGACCCGTACAGGAAACTCTGTGGGTGGGCCCGCAGCAACTCCCCCAGCGGCAGCGGGAGCAGCTGCAGCAGGTCCAGCAGCGTATGCCCGAGGAACACGTGGGTCGCCGGGCCGAACGCGTACGCCGATGCCGGCAGGAACAGCAGCAGGGCGAGGGCTGCCCCTGCGACAGCAGCAATCCGCCCGGTCATGTTCAGCGGGCTACGCGCCGTTTCGCCCTGCGTGCCGCCTTCTGTGCACTTTCCAGGCTGTCCTGCGCTGCGCGCTCCAGCTCCCGGCGCGTGTCCCGCACGATCTCCTTCGCGCCCTTGCGCAGCTCATCCAGCACCTCACGGCCGGCCGAGACCAGCTCCTCGCCGGCATCGCCTGCCTGATCGGCGCGGCGCCCGACTTCCCGCCTGACCTTCTTCATGGTCTTCTCCGCCCGCCGGCGGACGGGCCGCAGGCGGCGCACGATCTCATGCGTCTCGTCATCCTGGCGCGCGCGCACGATGAGCGCCGTACCGATACCCACAACGGCGCCAATGGCGACGGCCGTCCAGACGTCGAAACTGTCCCTGTCATTCATCCTCGTCCTCCTCGTGTTCCGCGTAAATGCCGGCGCGAGTGCCCCGGTCCGGTCGTGGTCCGCGCTGCTCCCGCAGCACCCGCGCGGTCTCCTGCATGCCGTGCGCCGTGGCTGCCGCGTCCAGCAGCAGTTCCTCCGCCTCCGTCTGCGCGATGTCCAGCACGGCCGTGAAGCGCCGCAGTCGTTCCTCTGTCGCTGCACCGCCGCGCTCCACGGAACGGCGCAGTTCCTCCACGGTGTGCAGCACATCGTCCACCTTGCGGCGCACGTTGTCGGTGACGCCGGCGACGTCGTCCGTCACGCCCTTTGCCCGGTCCACCAGCGGCGCCACCTGCGGCTTCAGTTCGGTCACCGTCTGCTGGAGCATTCGCCGTGCCGCGCGCAGCTGCAGCAGCGTTATTACGGCGCCGGCCACGATGACCAGCCCCACCAGTACGAGGACGGTGGCCATCACCGTCTGCGTCAGGGCGATCCGTTCCAGCGCCTCGACTGCGCGCGCATCCACCTGTGCCAGCACCACCACAGCCATCATGCGTCCACCCGGTTCAGTCGAACAGGTCAATGCCCAGCGTACGGGCCGTAAGCTTCGGCGTCAGCCGCGGCCGGAGCCGGGAATGACGGCCTGCCTCGTACAGCGCCAGCAATTCCGGGGCGACGTCCGCCGGCAACCCTGCCAGTGCAACCGCCGCCGGCTGACGTTCCTCCACCATCTGCTGCATGGCCCGGTCCAGCACGTCGATACCGCCGGCCGCCTCCGCCAACCGACGCACGGCCTCGGGGCCGGTCCAGCTCCCTGCCAGCGCCGTCACCTGCGAGGCCCAGACGTCACCCAGCGGCAGCAGGTCCACCAGCGGCAGGCGCGCCGACAGCAGCAGCTGCGTCTTGCTGGCGGGATGTGCAACCAGCGCGCCGCCGCTGCGCCGCTCCTCCACCACGGTGCATGCCGAACCCTGCTCGCGCCAGATGCGGAAACCGGCCCCGGCGTCCGCCAGCCAGTCCGCCAGCAGTCGCCCCTCGGGCGTCTCCGCGTACGTGATGACAATGCCTGACGCCGCCGCGTCCGTGCACGCCGCCATACATACGGCCCGGACCACCGCCCCGACGCGCGCGCCGGCGGCGGCCGTCATGGCAGGCATCTCTGCAGCTCGCGTACGACGAGGCGCGCATCGTCGTCCCGGGCGTGGGCATACGGCTGGCGGGCCCGCCCCTGCTCACCTGCGGTGAGTTCCACCTCCAGCAGGCCGGTGCCGGTATCGGATGCGGCCAGGATGCTGCCGTCCGGTCCTGCAACCAGCGAACCGCCGGCGAACATGACGCCACCCTCCACACCCGAGCGATTGCACAGGGCAACATGGATGCCGTAGAGCTGGGCCGTGGTCCGGGCGATGCGCCGCCACACGTCCGCCGACGCAAATGCGTCTTCCTCGCCACCCTGCCAGACGCCGCGGCCCGGGGCCGCCGCCTGGACGAGCAGAAGGTCGATGCCCCGCGTGGCGAGGACGTACGCCAGGCCCGGGTGCCAGAAGTCCTCACAGATGAGCAGGCCGCAATGCCAGCCGGACGGTGTCGTCCAGGTGTCCAGGCTGTCTCCCCGTCCGAACCAGCGGCCTTCGTCGAACATGCCGTATGTAGGCAGGTACAGCTTTCGGTGACGGAAGACCACACGACCCTGGCGCAGCACGCACCCGGTGTTGAACGGGCCGCCCGGTGCCGCCTCGACCAGGCCGATGACGACGTCGCCTGCAGCGTCTGCGGCCACGTCAGGCACGTCCGGCTCGTCATCGGGCAGGCGGCCGGTGCGGGGTCGCAGCAGTGAGCCGGTGACCACGGGCGTAGCCAGGTGATGCACGGCGTCGCCGACGTCGTAACCGGTCAGGGAAAGTTCGGGCGTGAGCAGGATGTCCACGTCCGCAGCCGCCGCGGCAGTGATGGCGGCGGCATTGGCGGGAACGTCACGCAGGCGTGGGGCGAGCTGTGCGATGCCGAGCCGCAGGGCAGGGCGGTCCACTCCGGTCGGCGCTTCCATGAGGGCATGTTGGGGTGACAGGCAGGGGGTGTCAAGCTGGTTTGCCGCACGCGCGCCCCGCCCGGTATGTTCTGTGCACACCCCCGGACGCGCACCCGCACCGGGCTGACGTTCAGGAGAGAGACATGCCGAAATTTGTGGTGGAAGGCGGACGGCCGCTGAGTGGCAGCATCCGTCCCGCCGGCAATAAGAATGCAGCGCTGCCCATCGTGGCGGCGACCCTATTGACAGAGGAGGAGGTCGTGCTGGAGAACGTTCCGGATATCCGGGACGTTCGCACGCTGCTCGACCTGCTCGTGGTCCTCGGCGCCGAAGTGGAATGGCTCGGCGATAACCGTGTCCGCATCCAGGCGAAGGAGGTCGGGGTCAACGACCTGGACGCCGGGATGGCGGCGCGGATCCGCGCGTCCATCCTGCTGGCCGGGCCCATGCTCGCCCGGGTCGGCCGGATGGTGCTGCCGCCGCCCGGTGGCGACGTGATCGGTCGCCGGCGCGTGGACACGCATTTCCTGGCGCTGTCAAAGCTCGGTGCCGTTGTCCAGGCGGATCGCGGCTACCACCTGGAGACGACGGGCCTTGTCGGCGCGGACATCTTCCTGGACGAGCCGAGCGTCACGGCCACCGAGAATGCCGTGATGGCCGCGACACTGGCAAAGGGCACGACCCGGCTGCGCAACGCCGCCGCCGAGCCCCACGTTCAGGACCTGTGCCACATGCTTAATGCGCTGGGCGCGCGCATATCGGGCATTGGCACCGGCATTCTCGAGATCGAGGGTGTGGACCGGCTGGGCGGCGGCACGTTCCGCATCAGCAGTGACCACATCGAGGTCGGCTCGTTCATCGGCCTCGCGGCCGTCACCCGCGGCGAGGTGCTGATCGAGGACGCCGCCGTCGAGCATCTCGATTCCACCCTCCTCGCCTTTGATCGCATGGGGGTCCGCTGCGAGATCCGCGGCCGGGACCTGTTCGTGCCCGCCGACCAGGAGCGCATCATCCGCATGGACCTGGGGGGGCACATCCCCAAGGTTGATGACGGACCCTGGCCCGCGTTCCCGGCGGACCTGACGTCCATCGCCCTCGTCGTCGCGACGCAGTGCCGGGGCACCATCCTGATCTACGAGAAGATGTTCGAGAGCCGGATGTTCTTTGCCGACAAGCTCATCAGCATGGGCGCGCGCATCGTGCTGTGCGATCCGCACCGGGCCGTCGTCGTCGGGCCATCACGGCTGCACGCGGCGCCCGTGGAGAGCCCGGACATCCGTGCCGGCATGGCCCTGCTCATTGCCGCCCTGGGCGCTGAGGGCACGAGCCACATCTACAACGTCGGGCAGATCGAGCGCGGCTACGAACGGATTGACGATCGGCTGCGCGGGCTCGGCGCCAGCATCGAACGCACGGATTCCCGGGACGGCCAGTAAACCTGGAGGCATCATGAGTGACGGACAGAAGAAGAACGACCCCGGTGATATGTTCCGCGACAGCATGCGGGCGGTCACCGGCGTCATCGGCGCCTTCAAGGACGCCATCGAGCAGACGTTCACCGAGTTGAGCGATCGCGGCGACATTGCCCCCGACCGTGCCCGCGATGCCGCCCGCGACGCAATGAAGCGCGCACAGGAGGCCATGGACGAGATGCGCGATCGCGTGGATTTCGTCTCGCGTCGGGACTTCGACGCGCTGAAGGCCGAAGTCGCCGAGCTCCGGGCCCAGGTCGAGCGCCACACCAGCGCCGGGGGGCACCACTCCCACGACGCCGGCGGTCAGGCCCGGGCACCCGGCACAGCCGGCCCCGGCACGACCGGCGGCACCACCGGCGGCACCACCGGCGCCGCGGGTAGCGCCGAGGGCACCGGCTCGCCGGGCGTCTGACAGAGTCCATGCGGACCACTGCCATGCCGGCGGCGCCCGCCGGCGTGAGCACCGTCGCGGAGGAACCGGCGGGCGACCCTGTCGCGGGTATCACCGTCTATGCCCACCCGGGCTGGCGACGCCGCTTGCCCGACGTTGTCGCTGGCATCACGGCCGGCGCCGACATGACCCTCTTCGGCGGGACGCCGGCCGGTCAGGTCGTGCCCCGCTGGCTGGGCCTGGCCCGGGCGCTGGGCTTCCACGGGGTTGCCCATGCGAAGCAGGTGCATGCCGCGGACGTCGTTGCACACCGGAATCGGTGGGACGGCCTGCTCATCGCCGGCGAGGCCGATGGCCACGCCACCGCACTGGATGGCGCGCTGCTGGCCGTGTCTGTGGCGGATTGCGTCCCCATTTCGCTGGCTGCGGCGGACGGCAGTGCCATCGCACTGCTGCATGGCGGCTGGCGCGGCGTCGCTGCCGGCATCCTGGAACGTGGCCTCACCGTGCTGCGGGACGAGTGTGACGTGGCCCCCGATGCCGCGCTCGTCCACTTCGGACCTGCCATCTGCGGTGCCTGCTTCGAGGTCGGCGCCGAGGTGCCGACCCAGCTTGGCCTGCTCGATGTGCCGGAAGCTCCGCGCCTGTTCGTTGACCTGCGCGCGCACCTGGCGCACCGGGCGGTAGCGGCCGGTGTGCCGGCGGCGAACATCACTATCTCGGAGCACTGCACCCGCTGTGGCGAGTCGCCATTCTTCTCGCACCGGGCCGGCTGTGCGGAGCGGCAGGTCGCGCTGCTCGGCCGCTCAGCGTGAACAGCGCAGCCGGAGCCGCCGGGTGAACGTTCACCCCGGCCTGTGCGGCTCCTGTCGCAACATGCGGACGGTGGGGAGCCGACGGGGCTCGACGTTCTTCCTGTGCGACCTGTCCCGCGTGGACGCACGGTTCCCCAGGTACCCGCGCCTGCCTGTCCTGCAGTGCCCCGGCTATGATCCGGTGGACCCCGCGACGCTTGACACCGGAGCCATCGAGGCCGACCCTGTACGCGATGTCGACGACAGCACCAACGGAGGCCGCGAGTGAGTGAATTCCGCTACGTCGCACGTGCCCGCGTCGCGAAGATCGAGGGCACACATCGGCGCGCAACCCTCGAAGACGGGACCACCGTCGAGTTCGGCGTGCACGGACCGGTGAAGTCCCTGTACCGTCTGGACAACGAGAAGAACCTGCCCCTGCCGGTGGACTACATCGTTGCCGCTACCGGCGGGTGAATGCTGGGAACACTCAATGGCGCGCTGGAGGCGCGCGGGATCCGGCTCGCAGGCGATGACATCAGCGCCACCGCCGCGGGCACCAATGAGATGCGTGACGGCATCATCACGCTCACGCGCATCGATGTGCATTACACGCTGCGCATCCCGGCCGACGCCCGCGAGGCCGTCGACCGGGCCCTGGCCCGACACCGCGACAAGTGCCCCACGGCCCGGTCGCTGAAGGGCAGCGTCGCCGTCGAATGGGCGGCGGACATCCACGAGACCTGACAGGAGCCCTGATGGCCATCAGCCCCAGCAGTGCCGAACGTCTGTGCACCGGACCCGAGCTCGAGCTCGTGAAGGCGAGTGCCGCATCCAACGCCAGGAAGCTGTCGCCGGCGCGACTGCGCCAGAAGATCGAACGAGCCCGCAAGCTGCGCGACAAGTACCGGTCGCTGGCCAGGCAGCAGCGCGGCGAGGCGAGGGGCAAGCGGCAGGCCCGGTCGTCACGGCCGGCGAAGGGTAACGAGAACACCCAGCGCAAGGCGCAACTCTTCGACGAGACGCTGGAGCGCTTCCTGAAGGCCCGCGCCGCCGTCGAGAAGTCGGCCGCGGCCGCTGGCGCGAAGAAGACCGGCGCGAAGAAGACCGGCCCGAAGAAGACCGGCGCGAAGAAGACCGGCGCGAAGAAGACCGGCGCGAAGAAGACCGCCGCGAAGAAGACCGCCGCGAAGAAGACCGCCGCGAAGAAGACCGCCGCGAAGAAGACCGCCGCGAAGAAGGCTGCGCCTAAGCAGTCCGGCGCCGCTGCGCTGAAGGGAGCGCGCCGGGCCCCCGGCGGCCCGACCTCCAACCGGGCGAAGAGCGCACGGTCCCACAATCGCGCGTCGAACCAGCGCTCGCAGAAGCGCCGCGACAGCCGTTAGCCCCGGATGCAATGACGGATGGGGCCGGCGCGCCACGGCCTCCGGCCCCATCCCCACCCCCATACACGATCCCCATACACCATCCCCATAAACGATCCCCATACACCATCCCCATAAACCATCCCCATAAACCATCCCACCCGTT
This sequence comes from Longimicrobiales bacterium, assembly GCA_035461245.1. GTDB lineage: Bacteria > Gemmatimonadota > Gemmatimonadetes > Longimicrobiales > RSA9 > SH-MAG3. The sequence goes on from DATHVP010000082.1 coordinate 39,199, forward strand.
GACTCAAACCCGCGATTTACCTTATAATTGTACGGTGAGCCGGCACCGGGCCGGCGGCGAGAAGTGGGGGCTGCACCCCCACTTTTTTTCTTGCATGGGGATGGGGAAACGGTTCGAAGCGGGTGATGTCGGACGAGTTGGAACGGGTCATCGAGGAGCGTGTCGAGGCGCTGGGCTACGAGTTCGTGGAGCTGGAGCGGGCGGGTTCGAGGGCCCGGCCCATTCTGCGGGTCCGGGTGGACGTGGCCGGCGGTTCCAGCGGCGAGCCGGGCACCGGTGTCACGGTGGATGACTGCGCACGCGTGAGCCGTGGCCTGGAGGAGTACCTGGACGCCAGCCCTGAGGTAGCTGAGCGCTACCTGCTGGAGGTGTCCTCGCCCGGTGTCGAGCGGCCGCTCGTCCGGCCGCGCGACTTTGAGCGCTTTGCCGGCAGGGAGATTGCCGTCCGGCTGAAGCAGGCCCAGGCGGATGGCAGCAAGCGGGCCGAAGGTGAACTCCTCGGCCTGGCCGAAGTGGATGGACAGGAAGTGATCCGGCTGCGCCGCGGTGGCGACGCCGGGGTGGTAGAAATCCCGCGCGAAGGTGTCGTGCGGGCCCATCTCGTTTTCCGCTGGAAGGACCGGCGCTGAGCCGGCCGGCGATGGAGACCAGGAATGGCTAACGCTACACAGATCCTCGCGGCGTTCCGCGAGATGATTGCCAACAAGAACATGTCGCGGGACGACCTCCACGATCTCATCAAGGACGGGATCATGGCGGCGCTGGCGCGCCGGTTCGGACCGAACGTCGAGGCGGAGATCATCATCGACGAGGACGCCGGCGAGATGCACATCACCGTCCTCAAGGAAGTCGTGGAGGAGGTGGAGGACTCGTCGCGTGAGGTGTCGCTGGAGGACGCACGCTGGGATGACCCCGATTTCGAAGTCGGCGACGTCCAGGAGATCCCCGTCGACTTCATGGAGTTCGGGCGTAACGCGGTCATGGCCGCGAAGCAGCGGATCGTGCAGCGGGTCCGTGAGGGCGAGCGCAACAAGATCCGTGACGAGTACGCCTCGAAGGTGAACGACCTGCTGTCTGGCGAGGTCCAGCAGGTGGAACGCGGCAAGATCGTCATGATGCTCAACAAGTCCCGGGACGCCGAGGCGATCATCCCGTGGAAGGAGCAGAACCCGCGGGAGCGGTTCCGGCAGGGCGAGCCCATCCGGGCGGTGCTGAAGCGGGTGGAGGAGACGCCCAAGGGCCCGCGCCTGGTGCTGTCGAGGGCGGCGCCGGAGTTCGTGGCGTCGCTGTTCAAGCTGGAAGTGCCGGAGATCTACCAGGGCATCGTGGACATCAAGGGCATCTCCCGTGAGGTGGGCGGCCGGACGAAGGTCGCCGTCTCGTCGCGGGATGACAGCATCGACCCCGTGGGCGCGTGCGTGGGCCTGAAGGGCTCGCGGGTCCAGGCCGTGGTCAGCGAACTGGGCGGTGAGCGGATCGACATCGTGCCGTGGCACCCGGACCCGGAGATCTACGCCCGGCGCGCGCTGGCGCCGGCGAAGGTGGCCAAGGTCATCAGCGACTCGTCGCGCCGGGTGATCACGGCCATCGTGGACGAGGACCAGCTGTCCCTCGCCATCGGGCGCAACGGGCAGAACGTGCGACTGGCCAGCCAGCTCATCGGCTGGCAGATCGACCTGTATGGCAGCCGCGAGTGGCTGGAGCGGGGCGCCGATGCCGCTCTGTTCGGCGGCGGCGAGCAGGAGTACGAGATGGCAGATTTCCCGCTGCGGGAGCTGGATCTGCCCATTGGCACACTGGCGGCCCTCGAAAGCGCCGGATATACTAGCTTTCTGGATATCATCGACCTGGAGCGCGAGGACCTGCTCCGCGTCCCCGGCATTACTGCCGAGCAGGCGGACAATGTGCTGGGCCTCATCGAGTCGCTGACCGTCGAGGACAGCAACAGCGATGAAACGGCGCCTGGCACGGAGGGTATGTCTGACGAGGAGATCGAGGAGGCCAAGGAACTGGCCGCCGACATCCTCGGCCTGCCGCTCCCGGAACCGAAGGGCAGCGCCACGTCGGCGCCGGAGGATGGCGAGGCCTGACCGGGCCCTCGCCCTGCTCGGCATGGCGGCGCGCGCAGGCGCCGTCGTGCCGGGCACGGAGCGCGTCCGCGAGGCGGCGCGCTCCGGGACGCTCGTCTTTGCCCTGGTGGCGGACGACGCGTCGGACAACAGCCGTGGCAAGCTGGTGCCGCTGCTGGAAGCCAGGAACATCCCGTTCGCGCGGCAGTTCGCGCGGGTGGAACTCGGCGCCGCCATCGGGCGTGCGCCACTCAGTGCCGTCGGCGTGGTCGACAGGCCACTGGCGGATCGGCTGCAGTCGCTCCTTGAAGGAGCGGCCGGACAGCACAGGTGAAAGCTGGAACCACAGGATATGCGCGTTTACGAAGTAGCCAGAGAGTTCAAGGTCGAGGCGGAGAAGATGTTGACGATCCTCCGCGGTATGGGCGCACGTGTAACGTCCGAGGCGTCGCAGGTGGATGACGCCACGGTCGCGAAGCTGCGTGCCCGCCTCGAGCGGGAGCGCCGTGCCGGCCACACCGACCTGGAGGTATCCCTCGAGGCCGTCGTCGAAGACGCGCAGCCGGCTGGCAAGCGGCGGCGCCGCCGCAAGGAAGACATCGTCGAGGAGCCGGCACCGGAGCCGGCTGAACCCGTGGCGGAGGCCGACTCCACGGCCGATGTCGCCGCTGATGCTGCCGACGCCATTGCCGCCGAAGCCGCCGAGGAGGCGGCCGCCGCCGGTGAGGATGTGGCGGAGGCCATAGACGAAGTGGCTGCCCGTCCGGAGGTGGAGGTCGTGGCTGCCGAGGCGCAGCCGGAAGCGCCCGAAGTGGAACCGGCCCCGGAGCCCGAGGAGGTGGCAGAGCCTGTCGCCGAGGCGCCGGAACCCGAGCCGGCTGCCGATGAGCCGGCCGCGGAACCTGAGGCGCCGGCCGAGCCCGCCCAGCCGCCCATCCAGCCGGTGGCTTCGGCGAAGCCGCTGGAGGACTCGCGGCCACGTAACGTGCCCACGGAGGCGCAGAAGCCGAAGTTGCGGCGGGCTGCGGAAGTCCTGGGCAAGACGCCGCCGCGCCAGTCGCCGTCACCGGCGGCGAGTGCCGCGCCGGGCGGCCAGGTCCGCATCCAGGCCGAGGGCTTCACGCCTGACGGCCGGCGCGCAGCCCCCAGCCAGTCGGCTGGCGCAGGCGCCAGTGCCGGCGGCGGTGCCGGCGGCAAGAAGGACCGGAAGAAGAAGAAGCAGCGGCGGGTGGACCAGGACGCGGTGCAGGAGAACATCGCCCGCGTCATGAGCGAACTGAAGACGGGCGGCAAGAAGCGTCGCCACCGACGCGAGGAAGCGCCCGGCCGCGTCAGCATGGAGCAGGAGCGCCAGCGTCGCGCCGCCGAGGAAGCGACGACCGTTCGCGTGAACGAGTTCCTCACGGTGTCCGAGCTGTCCCAGGTCATTGACGTGCCGGCCACGCAGATCGTGGCCAGCGCCTTCAAGAACCTCGGCCTGATGGTCACCATCAACCAGCGGCTGGACTTCGACCAGATCGAACTGCTGCTGGAGGAGTTCGGCTTCCGGGCCGTGCGCGAGGAAGAGTACGCCGGCGAGGCGGAGGAAACGGAGACGCCGGACAAGCCGGAGGACCTGCAGCCTCGTCCGCCCATCGTCACCATCATGGGCCACGTGGACCATGGTAAGACGTCGCTGCTGGACTACATCCGCAAGACGAACGTCATCGCGGGCGAGTCCGGCGGCATCACGCAGCACATCGGTGCGTACCACGTGGACCTGCAGGACGGCCGGTCCATCACGTTCCTGGACACGCCGGGCCACGCAGCATTCACGGCCATGCGCGCCCGTGGAGCGGAGTTGACGGACATCGTGGTGCTGGTGGTGGCGGCGGACGACTCGGTGATGCCGCAGACCATCGAGGCCATCAGCCACGCGAAGAACGCCGGCGTCCCCATCATCGTAGCCGTCAACAAGATCGACCTGCCGGGTGCCGACCCGTCGAAGATCAAGCAGGACCTGCTGCAGCAGGGCGTGGTCGTCGAGGAGTTCGGCGGCGACGTGCTTTCGGCGGACGTCAGCGCCAAGAAGGGCACCGGCGTGGACGACCTGCTGGACAAGATCCTGCTGCAGGCCGAGGTGCTGGACCTGAAGGCGAACCCGGACCGCGGTGCCCATGGCACGGTGGTCGAGGCCCAGCTGGACGTGGGCAAGGGTGCCGTCGCCACGGTACTGGTAACGAACGGCACGCTGAAGGTCGGTGACAGCTTCGTGTGTGGCCATTACGACGGCCGCATCCGCGCCATGCTCGACGAGCGAGGCAAGCCGGTCAACGAGGCGGGCCCGGGCATCCCGGTCCAGATCCTCGGTATCGCCGGCGTGCCGGGTGCCGGCGACGGGCTCATTGCCATGGACGCCGATCGCGCCAGCGAGATCTCCGGCACGCGCCAGCGGCTGGAGCGCGAGAAGCAGCTTCGCATCAAGAGCCGCGGCGTGAAGCTGACGGACATCAGCCGCATGCTGGCGGAAGGCAAGACGGCCACGCTGAACCTGATCATCAAGGGCGACGTGGACGGCTCGGTGCAGGCGCTGTCGGACTCGCTGCTGCAGCTTGGCACCAGCGAGGTCAAGGTGGAGGTCATTCACCGCGGTGTCGGCGCCATCAACGAGTCGGACGTGCTGCTGGCGACGTCGGCGGGTGCTGTCGTCATCGGCTTCCACGTCCGGCCCACGGCGGAGGCACGCCAGGTCGCCGCCCGCGAGGGTGTGGACGTCAAGCTGTACAGCATCATCTACGAGGCCGTGGAGGATGTGCGCGCCGCGCTGGAGGGCATGCTGGCGCCGGAGGAGAAGGAGGTCCTGCTGGGCGTCGCCGAGGTCCGGCAGCTGTTCAAGGTGCCGCGGGTCGGCACCATCGCCGGCTGCTATGTCACCGAAGGCACCATCGAACGCAAGGGCCGCGTCCGCGTGGTCCGTGAGGCCGTCCAGGTGTACGAGGGCGAGCTGGGCAGCCTGAAGCGCTTCAAGGACGATGTCCGCGAGGTACGCGAGGGCTTCGAATGCGGCCTCAATGTCGAGGGCTTCAACGACATCAAGATCGGCGACCATATCGAGTGCTACCGCGTCGAGTCCGTGGCGCGGACGCTCGCCAGTTCGGCGAACGCGGACAAGTAGCCGGCGCGGCCGGCCGGCCGCGTCGCCGGCGCGAGGGAGGTCAGTGTGGTGGTGGGCGTCATCGTCTGGGAGCTGGAGATCCTCGGCGCCCAGTCGCTGAAGGACAAGCGCCGGGTGGTCAGCAGCCTGAAGGAACGGCTGCGATCGCGGTTCAAGGTCTCGGCGGCGGAAACGCGGCATCAGGACCTCTGGCAGCGCGCCGAAATCGCGGTGGCCGTCGTCGGCGGGGAGCAGTACCACGTGACGGACGTGCTGGACTCGGCGGACCGCCTGGTGACGGGGGACATGAGGGCGAGGGTCATATCCGCGAGGCGGACCTACTACTGAGCCCGTGAATTGCAGCTGACGGCCGCGCTTCGGTGCGGCCGTTTTCTTGAGGGGGAGGGCAGGGCATGGCGAAGAAGCGTGTGGCGCGGCTGAACGAACAGCTCAAGCGCGAACTGACGCAGCTGCTGCGGTTCGAGGTGAAGGACCCGCGCATCGGACTCATCACCATCAACGACGTGGAGGTCACGCCCGACCTTTATCACGCCAAAGTCTTCTGGACAATGCAGGGCAGCGACGAAGAGCGCGACCAGGCACTGGAGGGGCTGCGTGCCGCCTCCGGGTTCCTGCGCGGCGAGCTCGGCCGCCGCATGCACATCCGGCGCGCGCCGGACCTGCACTTCGCCTTTGACAACACGCTCGAGCATGCCATGCACATCGAGCGGTTGCTGAAGGAGGCGCGGACCAGCTCGCCGGAACCGGTGGACGACGACGTTGCCTCCGCCGGCGACGCTGGTTCGGCCGACGTCGCTGATTCCGACGATGTCGTGTCCCACGACGACGTCGCAGCCGACGAGCCTCGGCGTCCCGGCGGGCATGACGACTGACGTGCCGCTGGAAGGCGTGCTGCCCGTGGACAAGCCCATCGGGCCCACATCCCATGATGTAGTCGGCGCCGTCCGCCGTGCGTTGCGTACGCGCCGTGTCGGCCACACCGGTACGCTGGACCCGTTCGCGTCGGGGTTGCTCCTGGTCTGCGTGGGCAGCGCCACGCGCATCGCCGAGTACCTCACCGGGCTGAACAAGCGCTACGCGGCCCAGGTGCGCCTCGGCGTGGCCACCGACACGGACGACGCCACCGGCGCTGTCCTGTCCGAGGCCGGTGCGACAGCCATCACGCGCGCTGCCGTCGAGGCCGTACTCGCCGGCATGACCGGCGACGTGCTGCAGCGGCCGCCGGCGTACTCGGCGAAGAAGGTGGCAGGCGAGCGTGCGTATGCCGCCGCGCGGGCCGGTCGCGCGCTGGAGCTGGAGCCGGTGCGCGTGCGCATCGACGAGCTGCGCATCACCGTGTTCGAGCCGCCCGTGCTGGAACTGGACGTGGCGTGCGGCAGCGGCACGTACATTCGGGCCATTGCCCGGGACCTGGGTGAGGCGCTGGGTGTGGGCGCTCACCTGAGCGCGCTTCGGCGGACGCGGGTGGGCGACCACGACGTCGCGGGTGCCGTGCCCGTGGCCGAACTGGGCGATACCGACCGTGTGCGCGCCGCCATGATCCCTTCCGCCGACGCGCTGTCCGGCATGCCGAAGGTGACGCTGGACGAGGGGCAACTGGCGCATATCCGCCATGGCCGGCCGGTAAAGGCAGCACCGGGCGACGACGGCGTAGTCGCCCTCGTCGCGTCGGGCACCCTCGTCGCCATCGGCCAGCGCACCGGCGACGTGATCCGCCCGCGCAAGGTGATGGCATGAGCACGGCGGCTCCCAGTGTCGTCACTGTCGGCACGTTCGACGGCGTGCACCGCGGCCACTGGCAGGTGCTGGAGGCGCTGGCCCGTGCGGCGCACCAGCATGACGCGCGCAGTGTGCTGGTCACGTTCGACCCGCACCCGCTGCGCATCGTACGGCCGGAGGCCGCCCCGCCGCTCCTCAGCACGCCCGCCGAGAAGATGGAGATCCTCGCCCAGGCCGACATTGACCGCGTCGCGTTCCTGCGCTTCACCAGGGAACTCGCGGCGTTCTCGCCCGAGACGTTCGTCGAGAAGGTGCTCATCGGCCGGTTCAACATGGTGCACCTGGTCATCGGGTACGACCACGGCTTCGGCCGCGGCCGCTCCGGCGACGTGGAGACGCTGAAGGAGATCGGTGCGCGCATGGGCTTCGGCGTGGACGTCGTGGCACCGGTGGACGACGGCTCGGAGCCGGTATCGTCGTCGCGCATCCGCCGCGCACTCCAGGACGGCGACGTCGCCGCGGCCGCCCGCGGGCTCGGCCGGCCGTATTCGGTGACGGGGACGGTGGTGCGCGGCGAGGGTGCGGGGCGGAAGTTGGGCTTTCCCACGGCGAACCTGGACGTGGGCAGCAGCGACAAGCTCATCCCCCGCGAGGGCATCTACGCCGTGCGCGCGGCGCTGCGGGACCGCATCGTGGACGGCGTGCTGCACCTGGGCCCGCGGCCGACGTTCGCCGGGCTGCCGCCGTCGGTGGAGCTGCACATCTTCGATTTCGACGGCGACCTCTACGGCCACCGCATCCGCGTGGACTTCATCGAGCGGATCCGCGACATCGCCGCGTTTACGTCGGTGGATGGTCTGGTACGCGCCATGGCGGCGGACTGCGAGGAGGGACGGCGGCTGCTGGCGGAACGGGGGGCGTGAGGTCATGCGACCTGGAGGCAGCTCGCGCCTGGTCGCCGCGCTGGCCTTGAGGATGCCCGCTTTCAATCACGGGCTGATCGGGGACACCATCTGGTTCTCGGAGATGGCCGGCGGCCGCTTTGGGCCCTGACGACGCGGTGTGGCTCAGGCTGTCCGCCGCGGAGCCGGGAACGGAGTCCGATTGGCTGGTTCTCGATTCCGGGCTGAACGCCGTCGGGCGTGCACGGATGCCCGGCAACGTGCTGTCGGCCTCGTATCTGCCCGACGGGCGGTGGTGGGTTACGGGTGGAGCACGTACGAACCACGGCCATGCGATTGCTGCGGACACACCCACTGCGCGCCGCCGATGCCCTGCAACTCGCCGCGGCCCTGGCCTGGGCGCCGGCTCCCGCCGGCGACGTCTTCGTCACACTGGACGAGCGCCTCGCCACGGCGGCGACGCTGGAAGGGTTCACGGTGCTGCCGGCGGATTGAGGTCAGGCGTCCGGTGGTCGCACTCCCAGTACCAGTTCCTCGAACAACTCATCCAGCGCCCTGGCCGGGTCGGCGCAGAGGCCGGAGTGCACTGGGGAACTCTGGAGCACGTCGGACCGTGGCGCGCTGAGCCAGTGGAACCGCTCGGAGGTCGGCAGCAGGGCGATGGGGCCGGCATCGGTGTCGCCCCGGCAGACGGCCGCCATGGAGCGGATGTAGCGAGCCAGCAGCTCGGTGTCGAGGTCGGGGGCCAGGGCCCGGAGGGCGGCCTCGTCGCTGATGGCGCGCATTGCCAGGAACTCGGCGGTGCGGGCGTGCAGCGTGACGCCCACATTGACGAACGCGCCAACGTGGACATGGGGCACGACCCGGAGCACGGCGAAGCTGTACGGGACCAGCGGGGCAGCGCTCATCGCCGTGCCCTCACGGGTACGGGTGGCTGCGCCAGCGCGACGACGCGGGCTTCCGCGGCCGCGGTCACAAAATGGCGAGGCGCCTCGAGGCGGGCGGCAAGGAATTCGACGTAGCGATGTCGTGCGTCATCCGGTGACCCGAACTCGCCGCGGAGGAGGCGGTCCGCCAGCAACCCGTCGGGCACACGTCGCATGATATCCTCCAACACTGCGCGGGGCAGGCGGGCCGTGCAATCGACGTCGGCGGCCTCGAGGTCCTGGGCATGCGTCAGCAGCACGTGGTCCTTCACGAGGGGAAAGGGCGCGCGGGCCCGCTCCGGCGTGGCAGACGGCCAGTCATGGTGCACGTACAGCGCCGCGCCATGGTCAATCAGCCAGACGCGGCGGTCGTGCACCAGCAGGTTGGTGTTGCGGTGCGAGCGGTCGGGGTTCAGCACGAAGGCGTCCAGCCACACGATCCGGGCCGCCACCTCCGGCGTCACCAGGTCGCCAGCGGCGGCCAGGGCGAAGTTGAACGCGCCGTCCAGGTAGCGCAGCCCCACGTTGATGCCGTGGCTGGCGCGGAGCAGGTCCTGGATCTCGGGATCCGGTTCACCGGTGCCAAAGGACGGCAGCAGGTCCACCGCGGCCAGGTCCGGCGCGTCCAGGCCCAGCGCCCGGGCCATGGAGCCCACGACGATCTCCGCGATGAGGGCCTTGGGCCCCTGGCCGGCGCCGCGGAACTTGACGACATACAGCCCGTCGTCGGTGTCCACGATAGCCGGCAGCGAGCCCCCCTCCCGGAGGGGCTGGATGTAGCGGAGCGCGGTGAGCGTTGGCAGTGCGTGCATGGGGCAGTATACTTGCCGGCATTCCGACTCCACAATTCCACCGCGCGTACCATGCGATTTCTCGCCCCCTTTGCCGTCGCCTGCCTCTGGGCATCGAGTGCTGCTGCGCAGAGCAGCGCCCATCAGGACCATGACCGCGACCGCATGCCGCTGTATGGCGAGCGGTTGGGGAGCTACACATGGCCGGTGGCGACGACGTCGCCGACCGCCCAGGCGTACTTCGACCAGGGCGTGCGGCTGATGTACGCGTACACGCCGGGCGACGCGCTGCGCTCGTTCGTCGAGGCGCGCACGGAGGATCCGGAGTGCGCCATGTGCTGGTGGGGTGAGGCCTGGGCAGTGGGGCCGTACCTGAACGGCGGTATGCGGCCAGCGGACGTACCGGCGGCCTATGCGGCGGCGCAGCGTGCGGTCCAGCTCTCTGGCCGCGTCAGTGAAGTGGAGCGGGCCCTCATCAGCGCCCTCGCGGTGCGCTATGCGCCGGCACACCCGGCCGACGGCCGGCGCGGGCTGGACTCGGCGTACGTGAACGCCATGGCGGACGTGTACGCGCGCTTCCCGGATCACGTGGAGGTGGCGACGCTCTACGCCGACGCCCTGATGCTCCTCGAACCGCGTCGCGGCGTCTGGCCGCTGGAGAAGGCGTCAGTGGCGCTGATCCACCGGGTGCTGGAGGGCGCGCTGTCGCGTGACATCGGGCACCCCGGTGCGTGCCACGCCTACGTGCACGCCACCGAGACCACACCGAAGGTGACGGAGGCGCAGGCGTGCGCGGACCTGCTGGGCGCGTCCATCCCCGGGGCGAGCCACATCAACCACATGCCGTCGCACACCTACAACCGCGTGGGCCGCTGGGGCGATGCCACCCGGTCCAACATCGAGGCGTGGCAGACGGACGTGCGCGCCGGCGACGGCGACGGCTTCGCCATCTACCCCGCCCACAACCTGCACATGCTGCTGTTCTCGGCGAGCATGGACGGTCAGGGTGCCCTGGCCCAGCAGGCCGCCCGGGACTACGCCCGGCTGGCGCCCAACGACGGACACGGCTTTCTGGCGCTGGTGCTCGTTCGCTTCGGCCGGTTCCGGGACGCGCTGGAGATCACGAATGCGCCGGCGCACCCCATCCATCAGGGCTTCATCGGGTTTGCCCGGGGGATGGCGCACCTGCGGCTGGGCTCGGTGGACAGCGCCGGCATGTACGCGGCGCTTGTGGACTCGCTGGCGGCGCATGCGCCTGCGAACCGGATGCTGCGCCAGCACGCGCCGGCGCAGATGCTGGGCATCACCGGCGGCATCCTGCGGGGCGAGATCCTGCGCTACGAGAGCCGGGTGGCCGAGGCGATGGAGGCTTTCGAGGAGGCAGTGCGGCTGGAAGGCATGCTGGTCTACGACGAGCCGGAACCCATCCCCTTCAGCGCCCGGGACTTTCTGGGCGCCCTGCTGCTGGAGCAGGGCAGGGCCGCTGAGGCGCAGCGGGTCTACGAGGAGGCGCTGGTGGCCCGGCCCAATAACGGCTGGAGCCTGGTGGGTCTCGAGGCGGCGCTGCGAGCGCAGGGACGGGTGGCCGAGGCGGACGACGTCGGCGCCCGATTCCGCCGGGCGTGGGAGCGGTCGGAGGTGTGGCTGCCGGCGTCCCGGTTCTGACAGCGCAGCCGCCGGTGCGGCTGCCCGCGGAATGCCGACTCGCCGGTCCCGGCGCACCTGCTCAGTTCGGGACGGGGAACGCCATTGTGCTGAGCAGGGCGTTCTCCGCCTGGCGTGAGTCCAGCCGCGTGTGCTGGACCACGATGGGCACGTCCGATCGGACGACCATGGCGTAGTCCGTGTCCTTTGGGATCTCCCCGGGGTCGTCCAGCTTGTTGAGCCACTGGTGCAGGGTGCGCCGTGCCGGGACCTCCAGCCGGTACGGGCCGGCGGGTTCGCGGTCCGAGAAGTAGATAGTCAGTTCCACCTGCGCATCCCGGCTGGACGTGTTCAGGAAGCAGAGCGCCTCGTGACTTTCCATGTCAGCGGGGCCGGTGCTGTCGCCCGGGATGTAGCCCTCGGGGATGGCCCAGACCCTGTGGCCGATGCCGTCGTCCATGATCCGTCCTTTCCTGCGCCCTGGTCCGGGCGGTCGGGTGCAAACGTTTGCGCCTTGACCGGGCAACAGCCATGCCTGCAGGGCGTCAGGCGTCGCGCCCGGCGCCGGCACCCACGGGACCGTGCGGCACAGGGCAGCAGCGGGAGCGGGCACCGGCGGGACCGTGGGGCGCAGGGGCTGCAATGGCAGCGGGCACCGGCGGAACAGCCGGGTCGGACAGTTGCGGCGCTACGCCGATTACGCTAAAATCAGGGGCTGGCAGTAAAAGAATTGACGGGCCGAACGGCCCGGCTTCCCGACCAGCGTAGACTCTCGCGGAGGCTTTACCGCATGATTGCGGACAAGAACGAAATCATCCAGAAGTACGCGCTGCACGAGAACGATCGTGGCAGTGCCCCCGTCCAGGTCGCCATCCTGACACAGCGCATCAACGAGCTGACCTCGCACTTCCGGGCCCACAAGAAGGATCATCACAGTCGTCGCGGCCTGCTCAAGATGGTGGGCCGTCGTCGTCGGCTGCTGGACTACATGAAGCGGACGGATATCGAGCGGTACCGTTCGCTGGTTGCGGATCTGGGGCTGCGGCACTGATCCGAGAACTGTTCGCCATGCCGGCGGACTGAACGCGCGCAGCGGGCGCCCACGGGCGTTACCGCTGCGCGCGCGTTATATGGACTGACGTTGACTGGTACGCCGCCACAGGGGTGGCGTGCTGAAGCGGAGAAAAGAGAGAGAAAATGCACAGGAAAGAGTGGATGTTCGCGGGCCGGAAGCTGATCCTGGAGACGGGCCGCATGGCGCGGCAGGCTCACGGGGCGGTGCTGGTCCAGTATGGTGAGACGGTGGCGCTTTGCACGGTGACGGCCCAGGACCGGCCGACGCACCTGCCGTTCTTCCCGCTGACGGTAGAGTACCGGGCGCGGAGCTACGCGGCGGGCAAGATCCCCGGCGGCTTCTTCAAGCGGGAGGGCCGGCCGGCGGAGCAGGACATCCTGGCAGCGCGGCTCATCGACCGTCCCATCCGTCCGCTCTTCCCTGACGGGTTCCAGAACGAGACGCAGGTGATGGTGCACGTGCTGTCGGCGGACCAGGAGAACGACGCGGACGTCATGAGCATGGTCGGCGTGTCGGCGGCGCTGAACATCTCGAAGATCCCGTTCGAGGCGCCCATCGCGGGCGTGCGCGTGGGCCGTATCCAGGGGCAGTGGGTCATCAACCCCACGTTCCAGCAGCTCGAGTACAGCGATGTCGAGATCGTGGTGGCCGGTTCGGCCGATGCCATCATGATGGTGGAGGGCGGTGCCATCGAGGTGCCGGAAGAGGAGATCGCCGAGGCGCTGCTGGCAGCCCATGAGGCCATCAAGGAGCTGTGCCGCATCCAGGAGGAGTTCCTGGACGGCATCCGGCAGGAGAAGATGGAGTGGGAGAAGGTCGAGATCGATGAGGCGCTGACGGCGCGCATCGATGAGCTGGTGGGCGGCCGCATCGGTGAGGCCATGGCCGTGGGTGACAAGGCCGCGCGCAACGAGCTGCTCTCCACGATCCGTTCCGAGATCCAGCTCACGCTGGCGGAAGACTTTCCTGACGCTGCCGACATCATCAAGAACGTCATCTCGAACCGCGAGAAGGCGGCCATGCGGAAGCAGATCATCGAGAAGAAGGTGCGCGCCGACGGCCGCGGCCCCGATGACATCCGCCCCATCAGCAGCGAGGTGGGCGTGCTGCCGCGCGTGCATGGCAGTGCGTTGTTCACCCGGGGCCAGACGCAGGCGCTGGGCGTGGCGACGCTGGGCACGCAGCAGGACGAACAGCGCATCGAGTCGGTGAACTCCGCCACGGAAGTCACCAAGTCCTTCATGCTGCACTACAACTTCCCGCCGTTCTCCACGGGTGAGGCAAAGCCCTTGCGCGGCACGTCCCGCCGCGAGCAGGGCCACGGAGCCCTGGCCGAGCGGGCCATCCAGCCGCTGCTGCCGGCCTACGACGACTTCCCCTACACCATCCGGATCGTGTCCGAGGTGCTGGAGTCCAACGGCTCGTCATCCATGGCGTCCGTCTGCGCCGCGTCACTGGCACTGATGGACGCAGGTGTACCCATGCGCGGTGCGTGTGCCGGCGTCGCCATGGGTCTCATCAAGGAGGGCGATGACATCGAGGTCCTGACGGACATCCTCGGCCTCGAGGACGCGCTGGGTGACATGGACTTCAAGGTTGCGGGCTCCGAGAAGGGCGTGACGTCCATCCAGATGGACATCAAGATTTCGGGCATCTCGCTGGACGTGGTGCGCGACGCGCTGCAGCGTGCCAAGAAGGGCCGCATGCACATCCTGGGCGAGATGAAGAAGGCGCTGGAGGCGCCGCGCGCCGAACTGTCCACGTGGGCGCCGCGCATCATCACCATCCAGATCAATCCTGAGAAGATCGGCGAGATCATCGGGCCCAAGGGCAAGACGATCCGCGCCATCCAGGAGGAGACGGGCGCCCAGATCAGCGTGGACGACACGGGCCTGGTCACCATCGCCAGCGTCAGCGGCGAGGGCGGTGAGAGGGCGAAGGCGCGCATCAAGGGCATGACGCAGGACCCCGACGTGGGCATGATTTACGACGGCGTGGTGAAGTCGACGACGGCGTTCGGTGCGTTCGTCGAGATCCTGCCGGGCACCGAGGGGCTGCTCCACATCTCCGAGATGCAGGAAGGTCGCACGGAGCGGACGGAGGACGTCGTCAAGAAGGGCGACCTCGTGCGCGTTAAGCTCCTCTCCATCGACGAGAAGGGCAAGATGCGGCTGTCCCGGAAGGCCGCGCTGGCGGAGGACGCCGCGAATGCGGGCACGCCAGCCGGTGCCGGTGCAGAGGCCGGCGAGTGACCGAGGACACATACCGCCGGACTGTACTACCCGGCGGCCTTGTAGTGCTTACTGAATCGATGCCGGGCATACGCTCGGCATCGATCGGTGTATGGGTCCGGGCCGGTTCCGTGCACGAGGCCCCCGCGGAGATGGGCGTCAGCCACCTGCTGGAGCACATGGTCTTCAAGGGCACGCGCCGGCGTACGGCCCGGGACCTGGCCCTGGTGCTCGAGCGAGTGGGCGGTTCACTGGACGCCTACACGACGCGGGAGCATACCAGCTATCAGGCGCGCGTGCTGGATGCGGACATCGACCTGGCGCTGGACGTGCTCGCTGACGTGGTCACCGCACCGCTGCTCCGTGAGTCGGACCTGGAGATGGAGCGGGAGGTCGTACTCGAAGAGATCGCCACGGTGGAGGACACGCCTGACGACCTGGTCTTCGACCTGCACGCGGGCCTGATGTGGGGCGACCACCCCTATGGCTACAGCATCCTGGGCACGACACAGACCGTCTCGGAACTCACCGTGGCAGACCTCCGGCGCGTGCACGCGGCGCGTTACGTACCGGACAACATGGTGATCGCCGCTGCCGGCAACGTGGACCACGACAGCTTCGTCGACCGTGTGAAGGCGGAGTTCTGCCGGGAAGCGGCGGCTGACAGGGGCGGCGGCCTGCCCAGTGGCGACGCCGCCCGGCATGGGCTGGTGTCCGGCAACGGCAACGGGGCAGGGCACGCCATGCTGCCTGAGCCGGTGCCATGCCGGTCGTGCGTGGACCGGCGGACGGCGCAGACGCACCTGGTCTGGGGCCGGCCCACCTTCGGGCAGGGCGATCCCCGTCGGTTCGGGCTGGTGCTGCTGTCCAATGCGTTCGGCGGTGGCATGAGTTCGCGCCTGTTCCAGCGGGTGCGGGAGGAGATGGGCCTGGCCTACTCCGTATTTTCGTTCCAGTCGTTCTATGCCGATGCCGGCGTGAGCGGCGTCTATGTAGGGACGCGCCCGGAGTCGGCGGACCGGGCTGAAGCCGTCATCGAGGATGAACTGCGGCGCCTGGCCGAGGACGGCATCACCAGCGACGAGCTGGACGACGTGAAGGGTCAGGTCAAGGGGCAGATCGTGCTGTCGCTGGAATCGTCCAGCGCGCGGCTGCACCGGCTGGCGGGAACGGAGCTGTACGGTGAGCCGTTCCGCAGCATGGACGAGATCACTGCGCTGGTGGAGGCGGTGACACTGGACGAGGTGGGCGGCCTGGCCGCACAATACTTCGCGCCGGGCACGCAGGCGCTGCTGCGCCTGGGGCCCGGTAACTGAATTCTGATGGAACCGGCTGGCGAAGACGCCGGCCGGAAGCCGATAACGACACACAACGCGGAACTACGGTCATGATCATAGGCGTACCGAAGGAGATCAAGACGAACGAGAACCGTATCGCTCTCGTTCCTGGCGGTGCCGAGTCGCTGGTACAGGCCGGCCATACTGTCGTCGTCGAGAAGGGTGCGGGCGAGGGCAGCGGATTTGCGGATGACGCATACGTATCGGCGGGCGCGAAGATCCTGGACACCGCCGATGAGGTCTGGCAGCAGGCCGACATGATCATGAAGGTGAAGGAGCCCATCGCGGTGGAGTGGCCGCGCATGCGCAGGGACCAGGTCATCTTCACCTACTTCCACTTCGCCGCGTCCGAGGAGTTGACGAAGGCGGTCATCGACTCGGGATCCATCGCCATTGCGTACGAGACGGTGCAGCTGCCCACGGGCGAGCTGCCGCTGCTCACGCCCATGAGCGAGGTGGCCGGCCGCATGTCCGTCCTCGAAGGCGCGAAGTACCTGGAGAAGTTCTTCGGTGGCCGCGGCGTATTGCTCGGCGGCGTTCCCGGCGTCATGCCCGGCAAGGTCGTCGTGCTGGGCGGTGGCATCGTCGGCTCGAATGCGGCGCGCATGGCGGCCGGTCTCGGCGCCCGCGTCGTCATCCTCGACGTCTCGCTGAACCGACTCCGCTACCTGGCCGACGTGATGCCGGCGAACGTGACGACGATGTACTCGAACCGCTACAACATCATGGAGCAGATCCGGGACGCCGACATCGTCGTCGGCGCGGTGCTGCTGCCGGGTGCGAAGGCGCCGAACCTCATCCGTCGCGAAGACCTCCAGCACATGCCTGACGGATCCGTCATCGTGGACGTGGCCGTGGACCAGGGCGGTTGCGTGGAGACCATCAAGGCGACGACGCACGAGGACCCCATCTACGTGGTGGATGGCGTCGTCCACTACGCCGTGGCGAACATGCCGGGCGCCGTATCGCGGACATCCACGCTGGCGCTCACGAACGCTACTTTCCCGTACGCGCTGACGCTGGCCAACAAGGGCTGGGTCGCCGCGTGCCGCGATGACCGCGCCCTGGCCCTCGGCGTCAACGTCGTCGCCGGCAAGGTCACGTACCCGGGCGTGGCCGACGCATTCGGCCTCGACTACACGCCCGTCGAGCAGACGATGTGATACGTGCGGTGCCCGGCGCATGTGCACCGCCGGGCACCACACGCCGTCCCTACCCTCACATGACAGCCATGACGAACATCACGGTACTGGTCCAGCGCCTGGCCAACTATCCTGCGGACTGGGACCTGCCCCGCTACGGCACGCCCGGCTCGGCCGCGGTGGACCTGCGCAACGCCGGCGACGCCGTCACGCTCCAGCCGCTGCAACGCGTCCTCGTGCCCACCGGCCTCGCCATCGCACTGCCGGAGGACATGGAAGCGCAGATTCGTCCCCGCTCCGGCCTCGCCCTGCGCCACGGTGTCTCCATCATCAACACGCCGTGCACCATCGACGCGGACTACCGGGGCGAGATCCGTATCCCCCTCATCAACTTCGACAGCGAGCCGCAGACCCTGGCTCATGGCGAGCGCGTCGCCCAGCTGCTCGTCGCCCGTGTGCTTCGCATTGACTGGGAGCCGGCCGATGCGCTGCCCGAGTCCCAGCGCGGCGCCGGCGGGTTCGGCAGCACGGGCCGGCACTGAGGACGTCGGTAGCGACGATGGGCCGATGATGCGTCGCGGATTGCGAGCGCGCCGGCCCAGCGCGTCGACGCCGGCCGGGAGCCCGGAGGGCGTCACAGCTCGCTTGCAGGTTGATATACCGGCAGTTAACTTGCCCGGCCTGACGGATCGGGGCTCGCCAGCGGGCCTTGTCCGGGAGTGCGAACAGCCCCCTTCACGCCGGCGCGATGGTGCCGCCGACGGATGACCGGATGAGTTTGAGGACCCTCCTGAGCACGGGCAGGCTGCTGCCTGTCAACGACATCGCCGTGGACCTGGGCACGGCGAACACGCTGGTATACGTGAAGGGCGAAGGCATCGTCCTGAACGAACCCTCCGTGGTGGCCGTGGAACGCGGCACAGCCCGGATCAAGGGTATCGGCCTGGAGGCCAAGCGCATGCTCGGCCGCACGCCCGAAGGCATCATGGCCGTTCGCCCGCTGAAGGACGGCGTCATCGCCGACGTGGACATCACCGAGATGATGCTCCGGCACTTCCTGAAGGCCGTGACGAACAAGCGGATCTTCCGGATGAAGCCGCGAGTCATCGTCGGCGTGCCCAGCGGCATCACCGAGCTGGAGCGCCGCGCCGTCCGGTCCAGCGCCGCGGCGGCGGGTGCCAAGGAGGTCTACATGGTGGCCGAGCCCATGGCCGCGGCCATCGGCGTGGGCCTGCCGGTGGATACGCCTACCGGCAACATGGTCATCGATATTGGCGGCGGCACAACGGAAATCGCCGTCATCGCACTCAATGGCATTGTTTCTGATACGTCGATCCGGGTGGGAGGCGACGAGATCGACAACGCGATCGTCAGTTTCCTCCGCAAGAACTACAATCTGCTGATCGGCGAGCCGACGGCGGAGGCCATCAAGATCCAGATCGGGTCGGCCTTCAACAACGGCGACGAGCGGGAAATGGAAGTCAAGGGCCGTGACCTGGTGAGCGGCATTCCCAAGACCGTCCGGGTACATTCGCAGGAGATCCGCGAGTGCATCCAGGAGCCGATCCAGCAGATCGTCGACGCCGTGAGGCGGGCGCTGGAGATCACACCTCCCGAGCTCGCTTCCGACATCGTGGATCGAGGGATCGTGATGACGGGCGGGGGTGCGCTGATCCGCGGACTGGACCTGCTGCTGGCTCACGAGACGGACCTGCCGATCCACGTCGACGAGGAACCGCTGACGTGTGTGGTGAGGGGTGCGGGCCGGATCCTCGACGAGTTCGAGCGATTCCGCAACGTGCTGCAGAACTAGGTGCTGGATTTTGACGGAACCCGGCGGGCCCGGCGCAAGGACGCCGCCATTGCCGCCGCCATCCTGCTGGTCGCCCTGATCCTGCTGGCGCTGCCGGTGGAATACCAGCAGCCGGTCCGCCAGGGCCTGCGGGCGTCGGTGCTGC
Organism: Longimicrobiales bacterium; assembly: GCA_035461245.1. Taxonomy (GTDB): domain Bacteria; phylum Gemmatimonadota; class Gemmatimonadetes; order Longimicrobiales; family RSA9; genus SH-MAG3. The sequence goes on from DATHVP010000082.1 coordinate 58,147, forward strand.
AGCCGTTCCTGATGCTGCAGGGCCAGGTCACGCAGCGCCGTGGCTCTGCCGTGGACGTGGGGCAGATCCGCGCCCAACGGGACTCGCTGGCTGCGCTCGCGGCCGCGCAGGCGAGCCTGTCAGAGGAAAACCGGCAGCTCCGCGCCTCCCTCGGCCTGCAGCAGCGAGTCGGTGAGGCCTTCATCCCTGCCAACGTGATCCGGGCCGGCCTGACCAGCGCCGAGAGCACCTTCATCCTGGACGTCGGCCGGGCCGATGGCGTCTTCGTTGGCAGTACGGTGCTGACGGCGGACGGGATGCTGGGCGTGGTCTGGGAGGTGGATGAGCGGTCGTCCCAGGCGATTGACTGGACGCATCCTGATTTCCGGGTCAGTGCCATGACGGCGGACGGGACGGCGTACGGGCTCATCGAGCCGCGGCGCGGGCCGAGCCGGGAGTCGGACATGCTGGCACTGACGGGCACTGCGTTCCAGGTGGACGTGCGGCCGGGCCGGCGCGTGGTCAGCTCAGGCCGGGGTGGGCTGCATCCGCGAGGCATCCCGATCGGCACGGTCATCGGCATCGAGGAGGCCGATACGGGCTGGCGCAAGAGCTACCTCCTTCGACCCGCCGTCCGACCGGAAGCGACGGTGCACGTCATGGTCGGCGTGCGCGAGGGGGGCGGTGACCTGGGTGACGTGTGGCAGGTGACGGCGCCGCCGGATCCCCTGCAGGATGACGATGCCGACGGGGGTACGGACTGATATGGCATCTCGTTCGGCGAAGTCATTCTGGATCTTCATTGCCGTCCTCATACTGCTGCACCTCACGCTGCGTGTCGGACTGGCCCTCACCATGGTGCCGGACCTGCTGGTGGTGGCGGCGCTGCTGGGCGCCCGGCGGCTGTCCGGCGCCGGTGCCGCGTTCTACGGCCTGCTCCTGGGCATACTCGCAGACTCTCTCGCCCTGGTGGCCTTCGGCGCCACGTCAGTGGCGTTCGTGGTCGCGTGCTTCCTCGGCGCCCGGTCCCGGAACCTGTTCGAGGGTGACAGTTACCTGTTCATCATCGTCTATGTATTTTTCGGCGCCTGGCTGGTGGAGGCGATCCGCTTCGGTGCAGGCGGGGCCATGGCGCGGGGCCAGGAGCCCATGCTGCTGCTGACAGCGGCACCGTTGACCGCCCTGTATATCGCTCTCGCGGCGGTGGTCGCAATGATCGCCTACCGCGCCCTGAGCGGACACCGTTGATCGCAGGACCCGAGTCATGAGCTTCGTACAGAGGATCCGGTCGTATTTCGGCGACCCGATTCTCGTTGCCAGCGTGCTGGCAATGAGCATCTTCGGCGCAGCCATGATCTATTCTGCCGGTCACCTGGAGGTGCCGGACCCGGCGGCGGAGAACGCCTGGCGCAACCAGATCATGTGGATCGGCATCTCGCTGTTCATCCTCTTCATCGTCATGCACATCCCGGTGCGGTTCCTGGAATGGGTGGCCCTGCCGTCCTACATCCTCGGACTCGTCGTGCTGGCCGTGACGCTGGTCATCGGTGAAGGCGCCGGCACGGCAGCGAGCATGAAGGGTTGGATCCGCTTCGGCGGCTTTGCCGTGCAGCCGGCGCAGTTCGCCAATGTCGCCACCGTGCTGATGCTGGCGCGGCTCATGGGCAACTGGCGGGAGCCGCCCCGCACCATCTGGGACCTGTGGAAGCCCATCGCCGTCACTGCCGTGCCCATGCTCATGGTCCTGGCGCAGCCGGACCTCGGCACCGCCATGGTGTTCGGCGGCGTCCTGCTGGCTACCATGTTCTGGGCCGGTACGCCCCTGGGCATCATGTTCATGCTGCTCTGCCCGGTGCTGGGCCTGGCGTTCGCCTACGTGGGTGCCTGGATCTACAGCATCTACATGATCCTGCTCTGCGCGTTCCTCTGGCTGTATCGCGCCCGGACCTCCGAGTGGGTGGCAATTCTTGCCGTCAACCTGGTCATGGGCACCATCGCCTGGCCGCTGTGGAACAAGCTCGAGCCCTACCAGCAGGCGCGCATCATCGCGTTCGCCGACCCGTCCTTCGACCCCCGCGGCGCCGGATACCAGGTGCTGCAGTCCAAGGTCGCCATCGGCAGTGGTGGCATCTGGGGACAGGGCTTCCTGGAGGGGCCGCAGAAGCGCCTCAAGTTCCTGCCGGAGCAGCACACCGACTTCATCTACGCCGTCATCGGCGAGGAGATGGGACTCATCGGCGCTGGCGCCGTACTGCTGGTGTACTTCATCATACTCTGGCGCCTGGTGCGCATTGCGGAGCGATTGGCCGACCCCTTCGCGGGCGTGGTCGTATTCGGCATCGTCGGCGCCTGGTTTACGCACATTGTAGTCAATGTAGGCATGACACTGGGCGTCATGCCGGTGACGGGTATTCCGCTGCCGTTCCTGAGTTACGGCGGCTCGTTCCTGCTGGCCAGCTTCATAGCGCTGGGCGTGGCGCAACGCGTGGCGCTGGAGCAGGGGAGAATCTGATATGTCGTGGTTCCGCAAGCCGAAGCAGAAGCTGAGTTCCGCCGAACGGCGGGACATGCCGGCGGACGTGTTCGAGAAGTGTCCGGAGTGCAGCGAGATCCTGTACCGCGCCCGACTGGAGCAGAACAGCTACGTCTGCCCGGCGTGTGGCTACCACAACCGGATCGGCGCGGAGGACTATATCGAGTTGCTGCTGGACGAGGGTAATTACGAGGAACAGTTCGGCCACCTGCGGAGCGCGGACCCGCTGAAGTTTGTGGACCTTAAGCCCTACCCGCAGCGTCTGGAGGCGGCGGAGCGCAAGAGTGGCGGGGGCGACGCGGTGCGGACGGTGACCGGCGGCCTGGACGGCATACCGGTCTGCCTGGCGGTGATGGACTTTGCGTTTATTGGCGGCAGCATGGGCTCGGTGGTGGGCGAGAAGATCGCGCGCCTGGGCAAGCTGGCGCTGGAGCGACGTCAGCCGCTGATCATCATCAGCGCGTCGGGCGGCGCGCGCATGATGGAGGGCATACTGTCGCTGATGCAGATGGCGAAGACGTCGGCGGTGCTGGCGCAGCTGCACGAGGCGGGCGTCCCGTATGTCTCGATACTGACGGATCCCACCACGGGCGGCGTCACGGCATCGTACGCCATGCTGGGCGATATCCAGCTGGCGGAGCCGAACGCGCTCATCGGCTTCGCCGGCCCCCGCGTCATCGAGCAGACCATCAAGCAGGAGTTGCCGGTGGGCTTCCAGCGGTCGGAGTTCCTGCTGGAACACGGCATGGTGGACGTGATCGTGGATCGGCGGCACATGAAGGAGACGCTGGCCCGTCTGCTGCGGCACATGCTGCAATTGCCGGCGCCCGTCCCGGCGGAGGGCGCCGCGGAGTAACGTCCGCGACGTCGCCTGGCGTGCCTGACCTCACATACCGGCAGCTCACCGACGAGTTGTTCCCGCGCCTGACCGGCGGCATCCGGTGGGGCCTCGACCGTACGCGCCGGCTGCTGGCCGGCGCGGGCGACCCGCACCGGTCATTCCGGGTGGTGCACGTAGGTGGCACCAACGGCAAGGGGTCCGTCGCCGCGCACGTGGACGCCGTCCTGCGCAGCGCTGGTCATCGCACGGCGCTGTACTCGTCGCCCCACCTGTGCACCTTTCGTGAACGCATCCGAGTTGACGGCCGCGCCATCGGCGAGGACGCCTTGCTCGCCGCAGCGGAGCGTCTCTGGCCGGCCATCCGCCGGGAGTCGCCCTCGTTCTTCGAGGCAACCACGTGCATCGCGTTCCTGGCCATGGCCGAGGCCGGCGTCGAATACGGCGTCGTCGAGGTTGGCCTGGGCGGTCGGCTGGATTCGACGAACGTGGTGGACCCCGAGGTCGTCGTGCTGACGAACGTCTCGCTGGACCACGTGCAGCTCCTCGGCAGCACGCTGGAGGACGTCGCCCGGGAGAAGGCCGGCATCATCAAGCCCGGTGCACCTGTCATAACGGGCGAGGCGCACACGGCGGCGGCCGGCATCTTCGCTGCGGCCGCGGCCGCGGCAGGTGCATCGTTGCGTCCCGTTCGTGACAGCGTCGAGGGGATCATTACGTCCCGTGGCGGGACGGACTTCGTGGTGCGACGCACGCCCTGGGGCGAGCTGCCGCTGCACACGCCACTGCCCGGCGCTCACCAGGCCGTGAACGCGGCGCTGGCCGTGCACGCCGTGGGCGCCCTGGGCCGGGACGTGGCAACGGCCGACGCAGTGCGGACGGGCATCGCTGCCACCACGTGGCCGGGGCGGCTCCAGGTGGTGGACATAGCCGGCGTCACGTGGGTCTTCGACGTCGCCCACAACGTAGCCGGCGTGGAAGCGCTGGCGGCGGCGCTGCCGGCGCTGGGACTGGCGGAACGGCTGACGGTCGTCCTCGGCGTGCTTGGTGACAAGGACTGGGCTGCCATGACTGGTCCGGTGTGCGCCCTGGCCGGCGAGGTCCTGCTGACCGTACCCCCGACGGCTCCGCCTGAGCGCAGGTGGGATCCGGCGGCGGTACTGGCGCAGGTGGCGTGTCCCGGGGCCCGTGTCGCCACTGACTTCGTGGCGGCGCTCGAGGCGGCGCACGCCCGGGCGCAGGCAGTGGGTGGGGCAGTGCTGGTCACGGGCTCGTTCCATACCGTTGGTGATGCCCTCGTCGCCCTGGGGCTCGCGCCTGACGGCGCCGATTTCGACGTGCCACCGCCCGCCTTCTTGCCCGCTTCACGCCGGGGCCGGTAACTTCGCGCGATGAATCACGCAACACTGCCGGGATTTCGCGATTTCTACCCGCCCGAATTCGCCATCCGCGCCCACATCATGGAGGCGTGGCGTCATGTGGCCCGGCGCTACGGCTTCGAGGAATACGACGGCCCGCCGCTGGAAGCGCTGGATCTCTATGTCGAGAAGAGCGGTGAGGAAATCGTGCGCCAGCTCTACAACTTCACGGACAAGGGCGGCCGGGAGGTAGCCCTGCGGCCGGAGATGACGCCGACGCTGGCGCGGATGGTGGGCGCGCGGGCGGGCGGGCTGCGCAAGCCTGTACGCTGGTTCTCCATGCCGCAGCTGTTCCGCTACGAACGCACGCAGCGTGGCCGGCTGCGTGAGCATTTCCAGTGGAACGTGGACATCCTTGGCGAGGACAGCGAGGCCGCGGATGCGGAGGTGCTGGCGGTCGCGCTGGACGCGCTGCGCTCACTTGGTCTGTCTGAGGAGCACATCGTTGCACGTTTCAACGACCGCCGTCTGCTGGAGGCGCTGCTGACGCTGCACGGCGTGCCGGCGAACCGCCTCATGGCGACGTATGCCGTGGTGGACAAGCTTGGTCGCGAGAGCGAGGAGCGGATCCGCCAGCGGCTGCACGACGAGGCGGGACTGGACACCGACGTCATCGGTCAGCTTCTGCAGCTGTTCACCGCTGACGGACTCGGTGAGTTGCGCAACCGGTACGGCCAGCACGAGGCGGTTGCCCGGGAACTGGACCGGCTGGAGGCGTACGAAGCGCGCCTGGCCGATATGGGACTCGGCGGCTTCACGCGCTACGACCCGGCCATAGTCAGGGGGCTGGCCTACTACACGGGCACGGTCTTCGAGATCTTCGACCGGCAGGGCGAGCTGCGGGCGATCTGCGGCGGCGGCCGCTACGACCGCCTGCTGGGCGCAGTAAGCGGGGCGGACCTGCCCGCCGTTGGCTTCGGCATGGGTGACGTCGTCCTCACCGAGCTGCTGCGCGACCGTGGCCTGCTGCCGGATACGACGCCGGCGGTAGACGTGTTCGTCATTGCCATGGACGACGCGCAGCGTCCGCTGCTGCTGAAGGTGGCGCAGGCACTGCGAGCCACAGGTCGCTCCGTGCTGTATCCGTTGAAGCCGGCGGGCGTGGGCAGGCAGCTCAAGGAGGCGAGCGCACGAGGTGCACGCCACGCCATCATCCTCGGCCCCGACGAGGTTGCCCGCGGCGCGGTGATGGTGCGGTCAATGACGGATGGCGAGCAGGCGGAGGTGTCACTGGAGCGCCTCATTGCTGCGCCGGGTGAGGTGCTGGCCTGATGGCCGAGCGCAGGCATTCCGACGATGTCCGCTGGCAGGCCGCCGTGCGACGGGCCGGACTGTACTCGGCGCTGTTCGTGGGCGCGGCGGTCATCGTGGCGATCCTCGGCGCGGCGCTGGTGGCGTGGCTGCTCACGTTCACGGGGATGCCATTCCTGCGGACCTGGCTCATCGTGACCATGGTGATCGTGCTGCCCGGTCTGGCCGGCGCGGTCTGGCGACTGATGCGGGACCGCTGAGCCGTGCGCGCGGGCCCCAACCATAGAAGATGACTACATGGCGGACGACAAGGGACTGACCAGCAGGGACGCGGACTTCTCCGCGTGGTACAACGAGGTGGTGCTCCGGGCGGAACTGGCGGATTATTCACCGGTCCGCGGCAGCATGGTCATCCGGCCGTACGGCTACGGCATATGGGAACTCATGCAGCGGTCGCTGGACGACATGTTCAAGGCGACCGGTCACCAGAACGCCTACTTCCCGCTGTTCATCCCGCAGAGCTTCATCGCCCGCGAGGCGGAGCACGTGGAGGGCTTCGCCAAGGAGATGGCCATCGTCACGCATACGCGGCTGAAGGCGGGGCCCAACGGGCTGGAGGCGGACCCGGACTCGAAGCTCGATGAGCCGCTCATCGTGCGGCCCACGTCCGAGACCATCATCTACGCCATGTTCGCGAAGTGGGTCCAGAGCTACCGGGACCTGCCGCTCCTCATCAACCAGTGGGCGAACGTGGTGCGCTGGGAAATGCGTACCCGGCTGTTCCTGCGCACACTGGAATTCCTCTGGCAGGAGGGCCACACGGCCCACGCCACGGAAGCGGAGGCCGAAGAAGAGGCGATGCGCATGCTGCACGTGTATCGCGATTTCATGGAGAACTGGATGGCCATGCCGCCGCTGCTGGGGCGGAAGTCCGAGTCCGAGAAGTTCCCCGGCGCGGTCCGTACGTATGCCACGGAAGCGCTCATGCAGGACAACCGCGCGCTGCAGGCGGGCACGTCCCACATGCTCGGCCAGAACTTCGCGAAGCAGTTCGACCTGAAATTCCAGACGGAGTCCGGCGGCGAGGACTGGGCGTACAACACGTCCTGGGGCGTCAGCACCCGCCTCATCGGCGGCCTGGTCATGACCCATGGCGACGACGCCGGCCTCATCATCCCACCGCGTCTGGCGCCCATCCAGGTGGTCATCGTGCCTATCTACCGCAAGGACGAGGAGCGCGCGCTGACGGTGAACAAGGCGGAAGAGGTGGCGGCTGCGCTGCGCGAGCGCGGCGTGCGTGTCCACGTGGACGCACGCGACAACATGAAGCCCGGCCCGAAGTTCTATGAGTGGGAGCGCAAGGGCGTGCCGGTCCGGATCGAGGTGGGGCCGAAGGACATCGCGAACCAGTCGCTGATGGTCGTGCAGCGCGCGACCTGGGGCGACATGCAGCGGAAGGAGCCGCTACCGGAGCGGGCGGCGGTCGAGGGCATGGGCCGCAGGCTCGAGGCGATGCAGCAGGCCATGCTGGATGCCGCCCGGCAGCGGCGGGAAGAGAACTCGCACCGCGGCATCACCGACTACGAGGAGATGAAGCGGCGCATCGAGGACCACGGCGGCTTCTTCTACGCCGGCTGGTGTGGCGGCACCGAGTGCGAGGACAAGGTCAAGGCGGACACGAAGGCGACGATCCGGGTGCTCCCGTTCGAGGAGTTCCGTTCGGCGGACGTGCCAGGCAAGTGCATCGCATGCGGCGGCGCGGCGCAGGCGGAGGCGGTGTGGGCGAAGGCGTACTGATCCAGCCGTCGGATGTCTTCCACTTCGTGGATGACCGCCTGCACTGTGAGGGCGTGCCGGCGGAGCACCTCGTGGCCGAGTACGGCACGCCGCTCTACGTCTACAGTGAACACGCCATCGTCTCCCGCTACATGGCGTTCCGGGACGCCTTCGCGGCGGTTGATCCGCTCATCGCCTACTCAGTGAAGGCCAACGGCAACCTGTCCGTGCTGCGCCTGCTGGCGGATGCAGGTGCCGGCGCGGACATCGTGAGTGGCGGGGAACTGCACCGTGCCCGGCTGGCGGGGATACCGCCGGACCGCATCGTGTTCAGCGGCGTGGGCAAGACGATAACGGAGCTGGCGGCGGCGCTGGACGCGGGCATCCACGCGTTCAACGTGGAGAGCGAGGGCGAGCTGCGCACGCTGTCCGATCTGGCCGTCACCATGGGCACGAAGGCGCCGGTGGCGCTGCGGGTGAACCCTGACGTGGAGACGCGGACGCCGCACCACTATACGGCCACGGGCCACAAGGCCACCAAGTTCGGGATCCCGTACGAGGACGCCGAGGCCATGTACCACCTGGCGGCATCGCTGCCGGGCGTTCGTGTACGCGGTGTTGACGTCCATATCGGCAGCCAGATCGTGGACGTGGAGCCGTACTGCCAGGCAGTGAGCCGGGTGCTGCAGCTGGTGGAACGACTGAAGGCGGCGGGCATCGCCCTCGAGTTCATTGACGTGGGCGGCGGTTTCGGCGTGAGCTACGATGAGGGCGCAAGCCCTGAGCCGTCCGTCTTCGCCGACGGCCTGCTGCCCCTGCTGCAGCAGAGCGCGCTGCGCGTCGTCTTTGAGCCCGGCCGCTACATCGTCGGGCCGGCGGGTGTGCTGCTGACACGCGTGCTGTACGTGAAGCACATGAGCGGAAAGACGTTCGTGATCACCGACGCCGGCATGAACGACCTGCTCAGGCCCAGCCACTACTCGAGCTACCATCGCGTCGAGCCCGCACAGCGGGACGTGACGCGGGAGCAGGTCGCGGTGGACGTGGTAGGCCCCATCTGCGAGAGCGGCGATTTCCTGGCGCTGGACCGGCCGTTGCCGCGTATCGAGCCGGGAGAGCTGCTGGCTATCGGCACGGTGGGCGCATACGGCTTCGCCATGGCGTCCACATACAATGCCCGGCCCCGTCCTGCCGAGATCATGGTGGCCGGCGCGGAGCACCGCGTCGTCCGCCGGCGCGAGACCTATGACGACCTCGTCCAGGGCGAGGTCGAACTGATGGCGTGACATGGAAAACAAGATCCTGATCCTCGACTACGGTTCGCAGTTCACCCAGCTCATCGCCCGCCGGATTCGCGAGGAGCGCGTGTACTGCGAGATCCACCCGCCCACCGTCACCGTGGACTGGATCCGGGAGTGGGCGCCCCGCGGCATCATCCTGTCCGGTGGCCCGTCGTCCGTCTACGACGAGGGCGTGCCCGGCGCTGACCCCGCCATCTTCGACCTGGGCGTGCCCGTGCTGGGCATCTGCTACGGCATGCAGCTCATTGCCCACCTGAATGGCGGCAAGGTGGAACCCGGCCGACGCGAGTACGGCAGGGCGGAGATCCAGGTCACGGACGCAGGCGACCTGTTCGAGGGTTTCGAGACCGGGGAGAGCGTTACGGTGTGGGCCAGCCATGGCGACCACGTCAATGCGCCGCCCGCCGGCTTCCGCGTCCTCGCCTCGACGAAGGACCTGCCCGTCGCCGCGTTCCGCCACGAGGAGCGTCCCATCTTCGGCGTGCAGTTCCACCCGGAAGTGGCCCACACGCCCCGGGGCGACGAGATCCTGTCGAACTTTGCGTTCCGGATCTGCGACTGTGAGCCGACGTGGACCGCGGGCTCATTCATTGACGACCACCTGGAACGGATCCGCGTGCAGGCGGGCGATGCCCATGTCATCTGCGGCCTGTCGGGCGGTGTGGACTCGTCCGTGGCGGCGGCGCTGGTGCACCGCGCCATCGGCGAACAGCTCACGTGCATCTTTGTTGACAACGGCGTGCTGCGGAAGGGCGAGCGGGAGAACGTGGAGCGGGCGTTCCGCCGGCACATGGGCGCGCACCTGGTGGTGGTGGACGCCAGGGAGCGGTTCCTGGACCGACTGCAGGGCGTGGCGGACCCCGAGGAGAAGCGTCGCCGCATCGGCGAGACGTTCATCCGCGTATTCGAAAAGGCCGCCGAGGACGCTGGCGCCGACGCGAAGTTCCTGGTGCAGGGCACGCTGTACCCCGACGTCATCGAGTCGCTGTCGGTGAAGGGACCGTCCGCCGTCATCAAGACCCACCACAACGTGGGCGGCCTGCCCAAGGACCTGAAGTTCGGCCTCATTGAGCCGCTCCGTGAGCTGTTCAAGGATGAGGTCCGGCAGGTGGGCAGGGAACTGGGCCTGCCCGAGGAACTTGTGGGCCGGCACCCGTTCCCGGGCCCTGGCCTGGCGATTCGAGTGCTGGGCGAAGTGACGGAGGAGCGCCTCAGTGTGCTGCGCGAGGCCGACGCCATATACCTGGAGGAGATCCGGGCGGCAGACCTCTACGACGACATCTGGCAGGCCTTTGCCGTGCTGCTGCCCGTACGTAGCGTTGGCGTCATGGGTGACTCGCGGACCTACGACAACGTCGTCGCCCTTCGTGCCGTCACCAGCCGCGACGGCATGACGGCGGACTGGTATCCATTCCCGCCGGATGTGCTGGCCAGGATCTCATCCCGGATCATCAATGAGGTTGCCGGCGTCAACCGCGTGGTGTACGACATCAGTTCCAAGCCGCCGGCGACGATTGAATGGGAATAGCGCTACGCGGGTCGGGTATCGGCGGGGCGGGTGACAGGGAGTTCGGCATCGGCGTGCGGGGCGGCCTGCGGGCAGCAGGAACCCCGGTGAAGGCTCCTCGCCAGCCGCGTCAGTCCTGCTCGCTGCTCAGGTGCGCCGCACCTTCTGCAGCGAGGCGGCGCAGGTAGATGCCTGCGTAATTCTCGTCGATGGCGGCGAGGCGGTGCTCCGGCGTGGCCTCGTGTTCGCTATCGCAGCGGTCACAACGGATCCTGCGTTCGTCGCTGCCGCCGACGAGCCGCCAGTTACCGATGCACTCGTCATGGGTGTGTGCCAGTTCCAGCATCTTGCCACTCCGGTTCCCGGCTGCCCCCCGCAGTCGGTTACCCCTCGCGTGGTGCAATCTCCACGCCAATGCGTCAACCGTTGTGTGTCAACGCTCGTGGGACATTCCTACTGAATGTCCATGCTGCGTTCCGACAGCTTCTCGTTGACCGCAGTCCACACTTCCGCCATGTGGTCCACGTCCCGGCTGTGGACCTCCACGTAGTGACGGAGATCGTCTTCGGTGACGTTGTGCTGCTCGAGGATGCGGGCCTTGATCTCGTCGAATTCCCCGGGCTCGCCCCGTGTCCTGGCCGCTGCCTCGCGGAGTTCGGCGACAATGGAAACGAACTGGTCCCGGTCCACGGCCGTGACGCCGTCATTGCGGGCGCAGGAGACGGAGAGCAGCGTGGCGAATGCCAGCAGGAAATGTTTCATGGCGAACATTGTCGCACGGTGGCGCTCCTGCCGACAGGGGTGGCCGGCCTGCACCCGGGCGCCGCTTGTCCCGGTGGCGCCTCGAAAGGTATTCTGTCGCGTCTGCATGAACTGACACTCCGGAGATGATCGTCATGTCCTCTAGGCTACCTCGTACCACGGCGGTACGCATCCGGTCCCTCGTCCGGGTTCCGGCGTTGGCCATGCTGCTGCTCCTGGCGGCCGCCGGTCCTGTGCATGCCCAGGCGGTGCCATCACCGGAGCAGGTGCTGGGCTACGGCATTGGCGAGCGCTTCACGGACCACGCCGGCGTGGTCCGCTACATGGAGGCCCTGGCCGCGGCGGTGCCGGAGATGGTGCGGGTGGAGCGGTATGGCGAGTCGGTGGAAGGGCGCGCGCTGGTGCAGGTCACGATTGCCCGGCCGGATCACCTGAGCCGGCTGGACGAGATCCTGACGCTGAACCGGATGCTGGCGGACCCGTCCACGCCGGCGGCCCGGGGCAGGGATGTGGTCGCGAGCAACCCCGCCATCGTCAAGTTCAGCTACGGCATCCACGGCAATGAGAGTTCGTCCAGCGAGGCGGCCATGTGGACGGCGTGGGACCTGGTCCGGGGCGCGTCGGAGGTGGCCGGCGTGCTGGACAGCGTCGTCGTGGTCATTGACCCCGTGGCAAACCCGGACGGCCGTGACCGCTACGTCAACTATTACCGTCAGGCAGTGGGCGCCACCCCGAACCCGGACCCGGAAGCGCGTGAGCACTGGGAGCCGTGGCCGGGCGGCCGGTTCAACCACTACCTGTTCGACCTGAACCGGGACTGGGCGTGGGCGACACAGCAGGAGACGCAGGCGCGGCTGGCGACGTGGCAGCGCTGGACGCCGCAGGTGCACGTGGACTTCCACGAGATGAGCTACACATCCAACTACTTCTTCTTCCCCGCGGCGGAGCCCATCAGTCCCATGTACCCCAGGCATACCAGGGAGTGGGGCGAGTACTTCGGCGCGGCCAACGCGGCGGCGTTCGACCAGCACGGCTGGCCCTATTTCACCGGCCAGAGCTACGACCTGTTCTACCCGGGCTACGGCGACTCGTGGCCGAGCCTGCTGGGGGCCATCGGCATGACCTACGAGCAGGCGGGCAGCGGCCGGGCGGGACTGACCATCCGCCAGCCGGATGGGCAGTACCTGTCGCTGACGCAGCGGGCCACGCAGCACCGGACGTCCGGCAACGCCACGCTCAGGGCCACCGCCGCCCGGCGCGGTGAACTGCTGGACAGCTTCCTCCAGTTCCACCAGACCATGGGCCAGGGCCTGCCGGACGTGGTGCTGGTGCCGGCCTCGCCGGGACGGGCCCGGGCGCTGCTGGAGCTGCTGGAGCGGCAGGGGATCCGCGTGGAGCAGGCCAGCCGCGCGTTCCGCGCCGACGGCACGCCGCACCACGGCTTCGATCGCCGGGCAGAGTACCCGGCTGGCAGCCTGCTGGTGCGGGCCCGGCAGCCCCGTGGGCTGCTGGCGGTGACACTGCTCCAGCCGGAAACGGTGCTGGACGCCACCTATTCCTACGACATCAGCGCGTGGTCGCTCCCCTTCGCCTACGGCGTGGAGGCGCACAGCGTCAATCGCGTGCCCGACGCGGGCTGGGCGACGGCGTCGCCGGCCAGCGCACCGGCGCGCCACGGTACCGGCGCACCGGAAGCCGGCGCCTTCGGGATGCTGGCGGCGCCCGGCTTCGATGCCTGGCCTGTCGTCGTCCGGTACCTCCAGGACGGCGGCCGTGTCCGCGTGCTCAATGCGCCGTTCACGGTGGAGGGGCGCGAGTGGCCTGCGGGCACCCTGTTCTTCCCCCGCCAGGGCGTGGAGGACTTTGCGGACAGGATCCGGGCGGCCGGCGTGCACGAGATCGCCTCACCGGTCGCCACCGGCCGGGTGTCGGCCGGGTTCGACCTGGGGACCGGTTCGTCGCAGAACATCACGCTGCCCCGTGTGGCGCTGGTGGGCGGCGACGGCACCTCCACCACCTCCCTGGGTGCCCACTGGTTCTTCCTGGAGCAGACGCTGCGCATCCCGTTCACCATGCTGCCGCCGGACCGCGTCGCGTCCGCGGACCTGGCGGAGTACGACGTGGTGATCCTGCCGGACATGGGACGCACCGCCCTCGGCGAGCGCGGCAATACTGCGCTCCGGGAATGGACGCAGCGAGGCGGCACGCTCATCGCCACCGGCAGCGGGGCCCGGGGCGCGGGCGCCGACATTGCCGAGGTGAAGCTCCGGGAGACGCCCCGGGAATCCGACGCCGAACGCCTGGAACGGGCACTCCTGGGGAGGGAGGCCCGACAACTCGACCGCTGGGAGGCCCAGGTGCCAGGTGCCATCCTGTCGGTCAACCTGGACACCGCACACCCGCTGGCCTTCGGCGCCGGCATTGACGGCAACCCGGGCCGCCTGTTCGCACTGCACAGCGGCGCACAGGTCTTCGAGCCCGACCCCAATTTCGAGACCGTCGGCTACTTCGACGCTGAGCTCGACCGCGTTTCAGGCGTCATCACCCGTCGCAGCCTGGACCGGCTCCAGCAGGGCTCGTGGCTGGCCATGAAGCGCATGGGCTCGGGCCGCGCCATCCTGTTCATCGATGACCCGGTGTTCCGGCACTTCTGGTATTCGACGTTCCAGGCGTACGCGAATGCGATCATGGTCGGTCCGGCTCTGTGAACGAATCCGGGATCGGGATCGTAAACGTAAACGTGCAACGGGATCGGGTCGCGTCCAGGCGCCTTCCCCGATCCCGTGATTCCGCCAGTCGACACTGAACGGCCGTTGCCCGTTACCCGCAACGTTTACGTTAAACGTTTACGTTTACGATCCGATCCCGGGTCCGTACCTGCCATAATGGCGCGACCCGCTGGAACGCCCGTTGCCCATCTCGCCAGACGGCCAGTGGACTGAGAACAGGGGCGGGAACCGTGCTGAACCACGAACGTCTGACCATCAAGGCGGCAGAGGCAATCCAGGCGGCGGCGCAGGAGGCGCAGCGGCGGGGCAATCCGGCGCTGGAGGACGTGCACGTCCTTCAGGCGCTGCTGGAGCAGGAGGAGACGGTCGTGGTCCCGGTGCTCCAGAAGGTCGGCGCGAACCTGGGACGCCTGCGGGAGGCGGTGTCGGCAGTGGTGGAGCGGCTGCCGAAGCAGACGGGTGGGGCCACGCCGGCCATCAGCCGGGAACTGAACCAGATCTTCGACGCGTCGGAGCGGATCGCCCGGGAGTTGAAGGACGAGTACACGTCAACGGAGCACCTGCTGCTGGGGCTGGCGGCGCAGAAGTGCACCGCGCAGGACCTGTTGAAGCACCAGGGTGCCACGGAGCAGGCGCTGCGGGAGGCGCTGGAGAGCGTGCGTGGCTCGCACCGGGTGACGGACCAGACGCCGGAGGAGAAGTACCGCGCGCTGGAGCGGTTCACCCGGGACCTGACGGAGGTGGCGCGGCGCGGCAAGCTGGACCCGGTCATCGGCCGGGATGAGGAGATCCGCCGGGTGGTGCAGGTGCTGAGTCGTCGCACGAAGAACAACCCGGTGCTCATCGGTGAGCCGGGCGTGGGCAAGACGGCCATCGTGGAGGGGCTGGCGCAGCGCATCATCAGTGGTGACGTACCGGAGAGCCTGAAGAACAAGCGGCTGCTGCAGCTCGACCTCTCCGCCATGGTGGCGGGCGCCAAGTACCGGGGCGAGTTCGAGGAGCGGCTGAAGTCGGTGCTGAAGGAGATCACGGAGTCGGAAGGCCGCTACGTCGTGTTCATCGACGAGCTGCACACGCTGGTGGGTGCGGGCGCGGCGGAGGGCGCCATGGACGCGGGCAACATGCTGAAGCCTGCGCTGGCCCGGGGCGAGCTGCGCGTGGTGGGCGCCACCACGCTGGACGAGTACCGCAAGCACATCGAGAAGGACGCAGCGCTGGAGCGACGCTTCCAGCCGGTCTTCGTGGGCGAGCCCAGCGTGGAGGCGGCCATCGCCATCCTGCGCGGGCTGAAGGAGCGCTACGAGGTGCATCATGGCGTCAAGATCACGGATGGCGCCCTGGTGGCTGCCGCGAAGTTGAGCGACCGCTACATCGGCGGCCGGTTCCTGCCGGACAAGGCCATCGACCTCATTGACGAGGCGTCATCCCGGCTGCGCATCGAGATCGACTCCATGCCGCAGGAGATCGACGAGGTGGAGCGCCGCATCATGCAGCTGGACATCGAGCGCACGGCGCTGGAGGCGGACGCCGAGCGGGGCGCGGTGGAGCGTCGGGAGCGCATCGAGGAGGAGCTGGCGCAGTTGCGGGAGAAGTCGAACGCCATGAAGGCCACGTGGCAGGCGGAGAAGGACCAGATCGCGCGCATCCGTGCGCTGAAGGAGAAGGTGGACGAGTTGCGCGTGGAGGCCGAGCGCGCCACGCGCACGGCGGACCTCGCCCGGGCCGCCGAGATCCAGTACGGCGAGATCCCGAAGACCGGGAAGGCGCTGGAAGAAGCGGAAGCTAGGCTGGCGGAGCTGCAGAGCCATGGCAAGTTCCTGAAGGAGGTGGTGGACGC
Source organism: Longimicrobiales bacterium (assembly GCA_035461245.1). GTDB lineage: Bacteria > Gemmatimonadota > Gemmatimonadetes > Longimicrobiales > RSA9 > SH-MAG3. Next base: position 74,078 of record DATHVP010000082.1, read on the forward strand.
GGAAGACGTCGCCAATGTCGTATCGCGCTGGACGGGCATCCCCGTGAGCCGGATGCTGGAGTCGGAGCGGGAGCGGCTGACGCACCTGGAGCAGGAGCTGGGATCCCGTGTCATCGGCCAGGTGGAGGCGGTGGAGGCGGTGAGCAATGCGGTGCGGCGGAGCCGTGCCGGGCTGCAGGACCCGAACCGCCCCATCGGCAGTTTCATCTTCCTGGGCCCCACGGGTGTGGGCAAGACGGAAACGGCCCGGGCGCTGGCGGCGTTCCTGTTCGACGACGAGGACGCCATGGTCCGCATCGACATGAGCGAGTACATGGAGAAGCACGCCGTCGCCCGGCTCATCGGTGCGCCGCCGGGATACGTGGGCTACGAGGAGGGCGGGCAGCTCACGGAAGCCGTGCGCAGGCGGCCCTACTCCGTCGTCCTGTTCGACGAGGTGGAAAAGGCGCACCCGGAAGTGTTCAACATCTTCCTGCAGATCCTGGACGACGGCCGCCTCACCGACTCGCAGGGTCGGCCGGTGGACTTCCGCAACTGCGTCATCATCATGACCAGCAACATCGGCAGCCACTTCATCCTGGAGCAGGCCGGCGCCGGTAACTGGCAGCAGGTGGAGGAGACGGTCATGGGCGAGCTGCGCCGGCACTTCCGGCCGGAGTTCCTGAACCGTGTGGACGACATCGTAGTGTTCCGTCCGCTGGCGAAGGAGCAACTGCGCCGCATTGTCGAACTGCAGCTGGAGCGGGTGCGGGCGTTGCTCGAGGAGCGGAACGTGGGGCTGGAACTCACGCCCGCGGCAGAGGACGTCATCGCCGAGGCCGGCTACGACCCGGCCTTCGGCGCCCGGCCGCTGAAGCGGGCCATCCAGCGGCTGCTGCAGAACCCGCTGGCCATGCTGCTGCTGGAGGGCGAGTTCGAAGACGGCGACACGGTCCTGGCCGATCGGGGCGAGGACGGTGAGCTGACGTTCCTCCGCCGCAGCGCGGCAGCGGGGGAGGACGCGGACGCCGATATCCCCACGGCGACGGTGCCGTAGCGGGCAAGTCGTTCGGCGGGCGACGCTTGACACCCGCGTCGCCCGCGCCGACCTTTGTATGACCGCGCGTGCGCCGTCGGTAAGCCGCGCCGTCTGCCGATCCCGGCAGCGAGGGCCTGGCGCCATCGCTTCTGCCCATTGCCCATCGCCTGGAATACGACTATGCGGTTCAGCGCTGTTCGCCCAGCCAGCCTACTCCTGGCTGTCCTGCTGCTCATCCCTGCCTGCGCGACGAGCCCGGCACCTGCCGTCGGGCCGGAGCCGGAATTCGCCGCCGTCATGACCGTGGAGCGCTTCCTCACTGCGGCGAACCAGAACGACCTGGACACCATGGCCGCCCTGTTCGGCAACCGGGAGGGCTCCATCACCCGGACGTGGAGCAAGCGCGAACAGGACGAGCGGATGTTCCTGCTGGCCTCTCTGCTGCGCCACTCGGACTATGCCGTGGTGGGCGAGCAGATCGTGCCCGGCCGCCGTGATGAGGCCACGCAGCTCAACGTACGCGTCGTGGTCGCGTCGGGACCGGTCCAGGTCCCGTTCACGATGGTGCGGTCGCGGGGGCAGTGGCTGGTGGAGCAGGTCGGCATCGAGAATATCACACGGGGCCGGACCCAGCCGTAGCCGCAAGGGTTGCGGCCCGGGCCGCGAACACTACTCTCCTACGAGTTCGACGAGGACGCCGCCGGTGCTGCGGGGGTGCAGGAACGCCACCCGATGGCCGCCCGCGCCGGGGCGCGGTACCTGATCTATGAGTTCGTAGCCGTCGGCCGCGAACCGGGCCAGGGCGACCTCCAGGTCCGGGACATGGTAGGCGATGTGGTGCAGGCCCGGGCCGCGGCGGTCCAGGAAGCGGGCGACAGTGGAGTCCGGACCCGCGGGCTCCAGGAGTTCCAGCATGCCGGGGCCGCTGCCGATGAACACGACGTTGACCTGCTGGGCTGCGACGTGTTCCACCGGGGAACCGGCGGCGCCGGAGATGGATTCGAATAGCGGCTGCGCCGTGGCGATGGATTCCACGGCGATGGCGACGTGATGGATGGGCAGTTCCAAGGGCTTGCTCCGGCGAGTTTCTTGCACGTGAGGGACGGTCGAGAAGCTAACATATCGCGCGGCCGGGGACAGGGCGCGCTGACGACAAGGAGATGGGGATGGCGGAGAACGGTCCGATCAGTGTCACCGACAGCAATTTCGGCGACGAGATCGAGAATGGCGAGGGCCTGGCGATCGTGGACTTCTGGGCGGCGTGGTGCGGCCCGTGCCGCATGGTCGCACCGGTCATCGAGCAGCTTGCGACAGAGCATGCCGGCCGCCTGAAGGTGGCGAAGGTGGATGTGGATGCGAACCAGCAGATTTCCATGAAGTACAACATCCGCTCCATCCCGAGCATCCTGTTCTTCAAGGACGGCAAGCATATCGACACGGTGGTGGGTGCCGTGCCGAAGGCGCTCCTCGAGCGCAAGATCCAGGAGCACTCCTGACCTCGGGTGCAGGGGGCACGTCCGACGGGCGAGCCCCCTGTACTTCGTCTCACACCCGCCCTGCCGGGGGTTCCAAATCTCCCATGCCTGCCCTATATATCGTAAGCACCCCAATAGGGCACCTCGAGGATCTCACGTACCGCGCAGTTTCCGTCCTGGCAAGCGCTGATCGCGTCCTCGCGGAGGACACGCGCCGCACGGCAATCCTGTTTCGCCGCTACGGCATCAGCACACCGCTCGTCTCTGCGCACGAACACAACGAAGCGGCGCGCGCGGCCCGGATCGTCGAATGGCTCGATGCCGGCGAGACCCTCGCCCTGGTGTCCGACGCCGGCACGCCACTGCTCTCGGACCCCGGAGCGCGCATCGTCCGGGCGGTGCTGGATGCCGGCCACGACGTCGTGCCGATACCCGGTGCATCGGCGCTGCTGGCGGCGCTGGTGGTGGCCGGCCTGCCGGCGGAGCCATTCACGTTCTTTGGCTTCCTGCCCCGGTCCGGCGGCGCCCGGCAGGAGCGGCTCAGCGAGCTGGCGTCCCTGACGCACACGGCCGTGCTCTATGAGTCGCCGAACCGGCTGACCGGGCTGCTGGCAGACCTGGAATCAGCCTGCGGACCGGACCGGCCGGTGGCGGTGGCCAGGGAACTGACCAAGCTGCACGAGACGGTGGTGCGAGGGACGCTCGCCGATGTGCAGCAGCATCTGGGGCCCGGCCCGGTCCGCGGCGAGATCGTGGTCGTGCTGGGCGGTGCCATCGAGGCGCACCCCAGTCCGGACGACGCCCGCGATCTGGCTGCCTCCCTGCTGGCGGCCGGGGAATCGCCTCGCTCGGCGGCGGGGGAACTTGCACGCCGCTTGCGCATACCGAGGAATGAAGCGTACGCCCTGGTCCTGTCACTGGCCGGGGCGACCCGAAGGAAGGAATGACCGTGCGCCTGCTGACTCTCCTCCTCTTCGTCATAATGGCGACGGCTGCCCACGCAGCCGCAACGGGAACGGGTCCGTCGGCGAACGCCGCTCTGTCATCGCGGCCCCTTACCATAGCCCAGCTCCAGTACGACGGAGGCGGCGACTGGTATGCGAATCCGTCGGGCCTGCCGAACCTGCTGCGGGCCATCGGTGAGCGGACGGGCATGCCGGTCTCGGACCAGCCAGGGCGCACGCGCCTCACGGATCCGGGGTTGTGGACGTACCCGTTCCTGTACATGACCGGTCATGGCAACGTCCGGTTCTCGGAGGAGGAACTGGGGGTGCTGCGCCGCTATCTGCTGGCCGGCGGGTTCCTGCACGTGGACGACAACTACGGCCTGGACGAGAGTTTCCGGCGGGAGATACGGCGTTTGTTCCCGGACCGGGAGCTTCAGGAGCTACCGGCGGATCATCCCGTGTTCCGGAGCTTCTACGAGTTTCCTGAAGGCCTGCCCAAGATCCACGAACACGACGGCAATCCGCCACAGGCGTTTGGCATCTTCGACAGGGGACGCCTCGTCGTGTTCTACAGCTATGAGACGGACCTCGGCAACGGCTGGGAGGACGCGGACCGCCACGACACACCGCCTCATCTGCGCGAAGCGGCGCTGCGCATGGGGGTCAATCTCTTCGTCTATGCCCTGTCCCAGGTGGTATCATGACACCCGTCCCGTCCCTTCGAGCCCTGCTGGACGGCGTCCGTCGCGCGTTGCGCCGGGACGCCGCCATTACCGTCGCCGCCGTGGCGCTGTGCGCGTTACCCGCCATGCTGCTGCTGACCTGGCTTGCCGGGCTGGTGCGGCCGTGGAGCGGGCAGGGCGCCGGCCCGCTGGTGGCGGACATGCTCGTCGTGGCCGGCGCCGGCGCCGTGCTCTGGCTCGGTGTCCGCCGATGGGTCAGGTCCATTGATGACAACGCGGTCGCCAGGGATGCCGAACGTCGAGCGGGGCTGCCGGATGGCACCGTGCGCGGCGTACTCGAACTGCTGCGAGCGGTGCCCGAAGGGACCTCGCCGACCCTCGCCAGGCGTGCCGGTAACGAGGTCAGCCGACAATTCACGGGTGCCACGCCCGCCGCCGTTGCCGGCGACCTCGCCCGCGCCGTCCGGCAGCGACGTCGCGCCGCGTTTGCCGTGCTGGGCTCGCTGACGCTCAGCGTGTTCGTGCTGGCCTTCGCCGCGCCTGAGCATTCGCGGGCCGCCTGGTCGCCCCTGGCGCAGCCCATCGCCAGCCTGGCGATGGGGCCACTGCCACCGCTGCTGGTCCATCCCGGGGACGTGACGGTACACCGGGGGCAGGCGCTGGCCGTGCATGTTACGGCGCCCGGGCGCCAGGTAGTGACCCTCCGCTGGCGCATGCAGGGCGACGTCGTCCGCGAGGAACTTTCCGTGGTGGCTGGTGACACCGCCGTCGTCAGCATCCCGCGGATCGAAGCCGTCACCGAGTACTGGGTCGAGGCACCGGACGGTGCCACCAGCCGCCGCCATCAGGCTACTCCGGTGGATCCGCTGCTGTTGTCTGAACTCGCCATCGACGTGGTGTACCCGGCCCACGTGGGCCGCAGCCCTGAGCGGTTCCAGGGCGAGGTGCCGCCGCTGGAGGTGCCTGAGGGCACGCAGCTCATCGTCACGGGACGCGCCACGCGGCCACTGGCGAGCGTGCGACTGAACGGTGCCCTCGACCCGACAGCGGATTTCCGCGTGGACGGCCACGCGTTTTCCGGCAGCTTTGTCCCGGCCACCAGCGGCATCTACGAGTGGCGACTCCGGGATGCGGATGACGGCGACCTGTCGGTGCGTCCGCCGCCCCTCGAGTTGACGGTCGTCCGTGACGTCGCGCCGCGGGTGGACATCACCTGGCCAGTCGGCGACACGACGCTGGAGGCCTCCCGCCGCCAGCCGGTGGTGGCCGAGGCCCGTGACGACTACGGCCTGACCGCAGCCACGGTGGTCAGCTGGCGGGCTGGCAGCAGCGGCGGCCGGGACAATGTCATTGAGGAGCCGATATCCCTGTCGGGCGCTGACCGCTCCGTCATCCGCACGGTGCTGGATGCCAGCGGCAGGGATCTCGTCCCCGGCGACGTAGTCCGTTTCCTGGTCCGCGTGACCGACAACTCGCCCCGGCGCCAGGTGGGCGAGTCCCGGGTCGTGTCGCTGCGCCTGCCGACCATGCGGGAACTGAGGGAGCGGTCCGGCGAGGATGCCGGCGAGCTGGCCGGCCAGACGCGTTCGCTGGCGGAGGTGGCAGCCCGGCTCCAGGAGGAGACGCGTGCGCTGGAACGACGGACGGCCGCTGCCAACGCGCGGCGGCGCGCAGCCGACCAGCCGACAGCCGCCAACCAGCAGAGCGCCGGCGCGGCGGAGCGCATGGGTTTCCAGGAGGCGGAGGAAGCGCGCAAGGTCCTGGAGCGCCATGAGGAGTTGCGCCAGCGCCTGGAGGCGATGCGCGAGGAAATTGATGCCCTCGAGCGTGCCATGGAAGAGGCAGGCATGAAGGACGCCGATCTCCAGGAACGTCTCGCGGAGATGCGCCGACTGAACGAGGACATGCTGTCCCGTGACATGGAGCAGCAGATAGAGGCGCTGCGTCGGGCCCTCGAGGAGATGGACCCGGAGGCCGTGCAGCAGGCGCTGGAAGCGCTGGCCGCGCAGCAGGAGCAGCTTCGCGAGCAGCTCGACCAGACGCTGGATGTCATGGAGAGGGCCGCGGCGGAGCAGGAGGTCAGCAGCCTGGCCCAGGAGGCAAGGGAACTGGCCACGCAGCAGCAGGCGCTGGCGGACGCCATGGACGAAGGCGCGCCGACGCCGGAGCAGGCGCGGGCCCAGCAGGAACTGGCCGAGCGCGCCAGCGAGCTTGCCGCCGAACTCGAAGCCATGCAGCAGCGGCTGGAGGAACACGGCGAGGTCACGGCCGCGGAACGGACGGCCGCCGCCCAGGGCGGCGCTGAGGAGGCCGCCCGTGAGATGCAGCAGGCGGCCAGCGATGCCCAGCGGCAGGACGGCGAGGCCGCGGGTGAGAGGGGTCGTGACGCCGCAGAGCGGCTCGAACAGGCCGCGCAGTCGCTGGACCAGGCCCGGCAGGCCATGGCGGACGGTCGGCGGCAGGACGCCCAGGACTCCATGCAGCAGGCCACCAGTGATGCCCTGTCACTGGCCGAGCGCCAGCAGCAGCTCCTGGACCAGATGCGCGAGATCGGCAAGCGTCCCGACCAGGACGCCGGAAACCGTGACGGACAGCAGCAGCAGAGCCAGCAGGGACAGCAGGGTCAGCAGGGTCAGCAGGGACAGCAGGGACAGCAGGGTCAGCAGGGACAGCAGGGACAGCAGGGACAGCAGGGACAGCAGGGACAGCAGGGACAGCAGGGACAGCAGGGACAGCAGGGACAGCAGGGACAGCAGGGACAGCAGGGAC
>DATHVP010000083.1:0-5240 GCA_035461245.1 Longimicrobiales bacterium
ATGTCTCCGTGCAGCCCGTGCACTCCGAGAAGTGCAGCCAGATCACCGACGGCTTCGCGCCCGCCATGGCGCTTTCCGCGAACGCACGACCGGCGCTCGCGGGCAGGCCCACCGCCGCCGCTGCCATGGCGCACAGCTTCAGGAATTCCCGCCGGCCAGGCTGCAACCGGTCAGTGTGGGGATATACGTCCGAAATCGTCACGAGCATGCCCCTGTCGAGAATTGCCACTGACTTCCGGTGGCCACCCCGTCATGCTGCATCTCGTGGACAGGGTGGCGCTCAACTCGTCGGGCGCTTCATTACCTCCTCCAGATCCCCGTTACCCCGCGGCCGCCGCGCGCGTGGACGCGACCGCCTCCCACCAGATATCCGCCGGCGCGGCTTCGTCACGCAGGTGCATGGTCGCCCCGAGCCGTTCCAGTTCGGCAATGGCCAGTGCGATGGCCGGCGCCACGGCGGCGCGCACGGCGGCGCTGAGGGGCGCGCCCGTGTCATAGCGTTCCGGCGCGACGCCGACGAGCAGGATCTCCGACGGTGCCAGCCCCTGCAGCTCCAGCAGGAGCAGCGTATCGGCAAGGGTCGGCTGGTGCGGGTTCGTGCGCGGCGTCGGCCCGCGCGCCACCAGGTCCTCCTTCCGGTAGCAGCGCACAGTCCCGGCCGGTGCCTTCATCTTGACGGTGTCCAGTACGATGAGCGCATCTGCACCGGCGATGTGGGGCACCAGGTCGAGGCCCGGCGTGCCGAGGTCGCAGAAGCTGACGCCGTCGGGCTCGTCATACTGCGCGGCCAGCGTGTTCAGGGCATACGGGCCGAAGGCGTCATCGCCAGTGAGCACGTTGCCCAGTCCGATGACCGTGATCGCCGTCATGGTCAGCCGCAGCTGTTGACGGTATTCACGGCGCTCAGCTCATGACCCTCCGGGTCTGCCGTGTGGATGGCGCACGCAATGCACGGGTCGAACGAATGGATGGTGCGCAGCACCTCCAGCGGCAGTTCCGCGTCGGCCACCGGGTTGCCCACGAGGGACGCCTCGTACGGGCCCATCTGCCCGCGCTCGTCCCGGGGACCGGCGTTCCAGGTGGATGGCACCACCGCCTGGTAGTTGGCGATGGCACCATCGCGGATGATCGCCCAGTGCGACAGCGTGCCACGCGGCGCCTCGTGCATGCCGACACCGCGGATCTCACCCTTCGGGAACACGGGCTCGTTGAAGATGTCGGTGTCGCCGCTGCCGATGTTGTCCACCAGCAGCTGCCAGTGCTTCGGCGCCAGCTCGGACAGCACGGCTGCGCGGATGGCCCGCGCGGCATGACGGCCGAGTGTCGAGTGCAGGGCATCCACGCCGACCTGGGCACCGGCCATGGACGAGATCTGCGACAGCGCCGCGTCCGTCCACCGACGGATGGGTTCGTGGCCCGTGGCATAGCCCACCAGCACCTGGGCCAGCGGCCCTACCTGCATGGGCTGGCCGTCCAGGCGCGGCGCCTTGACCCACGAGTACTTGCCGTTGTCCTGGAAGTCCGTGTAGTCAGGCACGGTCTCTTCCTCGTAGGGATGGCGGGACCAGCTGCCCTTGTACCACGCACGATCAATGGACTCCACCGTCCGCTCACGGAACTGGGCGTCGTTCCAGTCCGCGATGCGACGGACACCGGCCACGTTCCGGTTCGTGATGACGCCGCCCGGCAGGTCGAACGTTGTGGCCGCAGCATCCAGCGGCAGGTCGGGGACCGCCAGGTAGTTGGTGACGCCGGCACCGTAGCCGAGCCATTCCGGGTACTGTGAGCCGACGGCGATGACGTCCGGCACGTAGACCTGCTGTACGAACTCCGCGACTTCCTTCAGCAGGTTCTGGACGGTGAACAGCTTCGTCATGTTCAACGTCGCCTGGTTGTCCAGATTGATGGCGTTGGTGACGCCGCCCACGGCCAGGTTCTGGATGTTGGGCGTCTTCGAGCCCAGGATGGCCACCGCCTGGTTCGCCTTGCGCTGGTACTCGAGGGCCTGCAGGTAGTGGGAAACCGCAATGAGGTTCAGCTCGGGCGACAGCCGCATGGCCGGGTGGCCCCAGTAGCCGTTGGTGAAGATGCCGAGCTGGCCACTGTTCACTACCGCCTGGATCTTGTCCTTGACCGCTGCCATCTCGCGGTAGCCGTTGCGCCGCCACGGCGAGAGCCCTTCGGCGATGCTCGCTGCACGGCGCGGGTCCGCCTGCAGCACCTTCGTCACGTCCACCCAGTCCAGTGCCGACAGGTGATAGAAGTGCACGATGTGGTCGTGCAGCGCGTGCGCGATGAGGATCATGTTGCGGATGTACTGGGCGTTCAGCGGGATCTCCAGCCCGAGCGCGTCCTCGACGGTGCGCACGGACGAGATGGCGTGCACGGTCGTGCACACACCGCATATCCGCTGGGTGAAGATCCAGGCGTCGCGGGGGTCACGACCCTCGAGAATGGTCTCGATACCGCGCCACATCTGGCCTGATGACCAGGAGTTCTGCACGCGGCCGCCGTCCACTTCCACGTCTATGCGGAGGTGGCCCTCGATCCGCGTGATCGGGTCGATGACGATGCGCTGTGACATGCCTGCCTCCTAGTGGTCATTCGCGATCCGGACGGGCTCCGGATGCGCCGTGAGGATCGGGAACCGCTTGACCATGACGATGTAGCCCATCACCGCGAGGGCGACGAAGCCCAGACTGATCACCATCTCCGGGATGGACGGGAAGTACGCCCAGTTGTCGCCCGGCATGAACCCGACGAGGGATGCGCCCAGCCGGTACACCGAGCCGCCGAGCACGATGAGCATGGCGAGGCGGAACACGGAGTCCGGCCGCTGGCCGTAGCGCCGGGACAGCAGGCCCAGCGCGGACCCCAGCAGCAGGCCCGTCTCCAGCAGGAAGAACATGCTGAACCGGTCGAACGCCAGGGCGGCCAGCAGGTGGCCGCGCACGGCGACGTCCACCCAGCGCAGCACGAGGAACGAGATGAGGATGTACGCCATGGTCCGGGACAGGCGGCGCAGCATGGCGAACTCCAGGGGCCGCTGGTAGATGACGCTGGACAGCATGGATACGATGACGACCGCCGCGTAACCCAGGAAGTAGCAAGAGACCAGGAACAGCAGCGGCAGGAACGGTGTCAGCCACAGCTCGTGCAGGCGCGGGCCGGCCAGCAGGAACAGCGAGCCCAGCGACGACTGGTGCATGGTCGGCAGCAGCAGTGCGCTGGCGACAATCCAGGGGAACCACTTCTCGAGGACGGGCGTGGCCCTGATGGATATCTCCTTGAGCAGGCCGTGCGGCTGCTTCTTCCAGTGCTCCAGCATCGGCATGGACATCTCGATCCAGAGAAAGACCAGGTAGATGCTGATGCAGACCGCGATCTCCAGCAGGACGGAGTGGATGTTCCATTCGGAGATGATGGCGATGCGCCAGAAGTTCCACGGCCGGCCGATGTCCACACCCAGCGCCACCACGCCCGTCGTGTAGCCCAGCGCGCTCGTCAGGATTGCTGTTCTCACCAGCGGATGGTAGTGCCCGCGGTTCAGCACGTAGACCAGCAGCGCCATGGCGTAGCCACCGGAACCGAGCGCTGTCAGCACGACGACATTAACGACCTTCCACGCGCCCCACGGGTAGCCGTCGTTGAGGGCGCTGGCGGGGCCGATACCCACGGCAAAGCGCCAGGCGACGAGCAGCATGGACAGAATGAAGAAGGCCGTCAGGATCTTGAACGTCGGCGTCCAGATGGGCCCGCCGACAGGCGCAACGTGCTCCCTGTGACCGCTCACACATCCTCCTTTTGGACCTGCGCCTGTTCCTTCCTGTGGTTTCTTGCGATGGCAACACCCATGATGGCGTACAGCGCCACCGGCGCGGCAAAGCCCTTGTAGATGGCGCCCTGTACGCCCCGCACCAGCTCCGGCACGCCGGCTTCACCCAGCTTCGGCAGGCCGAGCTTCTCCGGCTCCACCGGCGCGATGTAGAGGACCTGCGTGCCACCGCCATCGTACTCACCATAGATCTTCGGGTAGTACGCGCCCGGGTTCGCCCGCATGCGCTGCCGGGCCTCGGCCAGCAGGTCGTCGCGCCGGCCATACACGACGGCGTCCCGGGGGCAGACCTCCGCACACGCCGGGACGCCGCCCTCGACCACGCGGTGACGACACAGCTCGCACTTCATGACCCTGGGGTTGCGCGACGCCCACTCGAAGCGGGGCACGTTGAACGGGCACGCGATCTGGCAGTATCGGCAGCCGGTACACGCATCCCCGTTCCAGCTGACGATGCCGCCCTCCCGCTTCTGCAGCGCCCCGAACATGCACGCCGCCGCGCAGGCGGGGTCAATGCAGTGCATGCACTGCATCTTCATGAACGCGAACTCGTCGTCGCCATTGCTGTACAGCTTGATGACGTTCAGCGTGTTGGCGGACAGGTCGGCAGAGTCGTCGTGCAGTGCATTCGCATCCGCGTAGGCCACATCGTTGGCCTCACGGCAGGCCACCATGCAGGCCTTGCAGCCGATGCAGCGGGTGGCATCGAACAGCAGTCCGAGCGTACTGCCCGCATCCACGGCCGGGCCGGCGGCACTGGCGCCTGTTGCCAGTGCGGCGGTGCCGGCCACGGCGGAGGCGCCCGCCGCGGCCATGCCCTTCAGCAGCGAGCGCCGGTCCAGCGAACTCATGCGTTGACCTTCTCCTCCACGGGCGGCACCGGTGTCTCTACGGCTGCCGGCGGCTCGTCACTCATCTTTCGGGACGCGGCCAGCGCCGCGCCCAGGGCGGCGCCACCGAGCACGCCGGCTACGCCCGTTGCCAGCGGGCTCACACCACCCTGTGGCGTCGTGATGCCCGGGAACCCTGCGAACGGCGTCGGGTTCGGCACGGCGATGGTCGCGTGCAGCGGCTGGCGGAACGCGATGGCGGGCTCGGTACAGCCGTAGCACGGTGCGCCCATGCCCACCGGCCAGGCGTCGGGCACCTCGTTGAATGAGGACGTGGAGCAGTTGGCATAGGTCTGCGGCCCCTTGCAGCCCAGCTCATACAGGCAATAGCCGAGGCGGTGGCCGTCATCGCCGTACACCTTCGCGAAGCGGCCGGCGTCGAAGTGCGGCCGGCGCGGGCAGTGCTCGTGGATGGTCCGGCCGTACGCGAACTTCGGCCGGCCCTGCCCGTCCAGCTCCGGCAGCGTGCCGAACGTCGCATACTGCAGCACCACGCCCAGGAAGTTGTACGGGTT
>DATHVP010000084.1:0-24865 GCA_035461245.1 Longimicrobiales bacterium
GGCTGGGTGCCGGCCCTCATCTCGACGGTGCTGCTGGTCTGGTTCGCCGCCGCGCTGGCCGGCCTGGTGGCCCAGCCCGCCGCCCGGATCCCGGGGCTGACACGCGCGGGCCGGTCCCTGCTGGGGCGGCCGGGCACGCCGGCCCGCTTCCTCTTCGGCGCCGTGACGGGGCTGCTGCCCTGCGGCATGGTCTACGCCGCCCTCGGCCTGGCCGTGGCGGCGGCGCACCCGCTCACCAGCGCCGCGACCATGCTCGCCTTCGGCGCCGCCACGGTGCCCGGCCTGACAGTGCTGTCGCTGGGCGTGCAACGGCTGGCGCTGCGCAGCATCTGGGCGCGCCGGGCCATGGCGGCGGTCATCCTGGTGGCGGGGCTGTGGAGCGTCGGCGCCCGGAGCGCAGGCCTGCATGCGGGCGACGGGGTTGGCGGTGGGCACGGCGACGTGCATGGCAGCGATCACAGCACCGTGCAAGAGGCGGCGGAGGCGCACTGACGCGGGACCTGTTTACCGTTTTGCGTTATTCCGCATAACAGCCGGTTCGGGCAGCCACCCCCACAACCGCCCCGCACGGAATCATCTTCCTGCGTGACAACCCCTTACACGAACGAGTGCCTAGCTTGACCACTGCTCGGCACGGAGGCGGCAGGTGCGCCGATGGAGCTGTTACATTTCAGAATGCCACCGATTTCCTCCGTTAACGCAAAACGGTAAGCAGGTCCTGCCACCCGTGATCCGCACCGGTACCGCCGACCTCCCGCTGCACGGCGGACGTGCGCCCAGATGGCTGTTTGACCGGATGAAGCAGCTGGCGCCGGCCATCGTGGAGGCCATCGTCGTGGAGCATGGGCCGACAGTGGTGCTGGAGCGGCTGTCCGACCCGCACTGGTTCCAGGCGTTCGGCTGCGTGCTGGGCTTCGACTGGCACTCCAGCGGGGTGACCACCACCGTGTGCGGCGCGCTGAAGGAGGGACTGGCGGGCCGGGAAGCGGACACGGGCATCCACGTCGCCGGTGGCAAGGGAAAGGCGTCCCTCCGGACGCCGAGCGAGCTGGCGGCCATCGGCGCGCGCACCGGGCTGGACGGCGCGCGCCTGGCGTATACGAGCCGGATGGCGGCGAAGGTGGACAGTGCCGCCGTGCAGGACGGCTTCGACATCTACCAGCACAGCTTCTTCGTGGCGACGGGCGGCGAGTGGGCGGTGGTGCAGCAGGGCATGCGCGACGCCGATGGCTCGGCGCGCCGCTACCACTGGCTGGGCAGCCGCGCCGCCGACCTGGTGTGCGAACCGCACGCCGCTGTTGCCGGCCTCGCCGCCGGGAGGCCGGCACGCAAGACGAGCCAGAGCCAGACACTGCTGAACCTGGTGGCGGCGGAATCGGACGGCACCAGGAAGGCATCTACGTCGTTCGCGACGGAGGAACCGACGCGGACCGCGCGCGAGATCGCCCGGGCCATCTCGCTGGAGCTGCCGCGCCGGCACTGGGTGGACATCGAGAAGGACATCAACCCGCGCCACCTGAAGAGCGTGCTGCTGAGCACGTACGAAGCGGCGCCGCCCGACTTCGAGGGCCTGCTCGCCGTGAAGGGCGTGGGGCCGGCGGCGCTGCGCGCTCTGGCCCTCATCTCCGAACTGCTCTACGGCGCGCCGGCCAGCACCCGGGATCCTGCCCGCTTCAGTTTCGCACACGGTGGCAAGGACGGCTTTCCCTTTCCTGTGGACACTGCGTCGTACGACGCGTCCATAGACTGGCTCCGTGACGCCGTCCGGCGCGCACGCATGGGCGAGACTGAACGGGTGGCGGCCATGAAGCGACTGGCTCGGGCGACGACGGCGTAGAGCCGGCTCCCGGGCGGCTGCCGCGCAGCCGGAACGCCGCTTGCGCGTCATCCTGCAGCGGCACAGCGGAAGGAGGCAGCATGGATCACCCCGACAGCGCTCCGCCCGACCGTTCCCGGGACCGACGGCGCATGGTGGAACGGCACATCGCCGCCCGCGGCGTACGCAATGAGGCCGTGCTGCGGGCCATGGCCGAGGTGCCGCGGGAACGCTTTGTCCCGCCGGAACAGTCGGTCCACGCATACGCCGACGCACCGCTCCCCATCGGCGCGGGCCAGACCATCTCGCAGCCCTTCATTGTGGCGCACATGGCCGACCTGGCGGAGCTCCGGCCGGGCGATCGCGTGCTGGAAGTGGGCACCGGCTCCGGTTACGCTGCAGCCGTGTTCAGTCGCGCGGCCGGCGCTGTCTATACAGTGGAGCGGCACGCCAGCCTGGCGGCAGAGGCGACGCAACGATTCCGGGAGCTGGGCTACGACAACATTCACGTCGCCGTCCGCGACGGTACGCTGGGCTGGCCGGAGCACGCGCCGTATGACGCCATCATCGTCGCCGCGGGCGGCCCCGGCCGGGTGCCGCAGGCGCTCCTCGACCAGCTTGCGCCCGGCGGACGGCTGGTCATACCCCGGGGCCGGACGCAGCACGACCAGGAGTTGGTGCGGGTCCGTCGCACGGAAGACGGCCTGCGCTACGAGGAGGAGCGGCTCGGCGCCGTCCGCTTCGTGCCGCTGGTCGGCGCCGCCGGCTGGACGCCGGAGGGTCGCGTTGCGCAGCCGGAGGAACCGGGCAGGGCGCCGGGGCTGCCGGAGCGCATGGCCGCGGCGGCGGAGGTCTTTGACGACGTCGCCTCAGCCGACCTCGACGGGCTGCTCCGGCGCATCGGCGGTGCCCGCCTCGTCCTCATCGGCGAGGCCAGCCATGGCACGTCGGAGTTCTACCGGATGCGGGCCCGCATCACACAGGAACTCATCGAGCGACACGGTTTCGACTTCGTGGCCGTGGAGGCGGACTGGCCGGACGCGGCGGAGGTGGACGCGTACGTGCGGCACGTGCCGGAGCGCCGGCCGCACGTGAAGCCGTTCCAGCGGTTCCCCCGCTGGATGTGGGCGAACACGGACGTCATGGAGTTCGTGCACTGGCTGCGTCGCCACAATGACGAGCATGGCGACCATCCAGACAGGCGCGTCGGGTTCCATGGGCTGGACCTGTATTCCATGCACACGTCCATCGAGTCGGTGCTGCGCTACCTCGACGACGTCGATCCCGATGCCGCCGCCGTCGCCCGCGATCGCTACGGCTGCCTCACGCCCTGGCAGAACGACCCCGTGCTCTACGGCCGCGCCGTGCTCACCGGCTCCTTCGACCGGTGCGAAGAGGCGGTGCTGGCCATGCTCAATGACCTGCTCCGCAAGCGCCTGGACTACACCCGCAGCGACGGCGCCCGCTTCGCCGATGCCGTCCAGAACGCGCGCCTCGTGGTGAACGCCGAGCAGTACTACCGGGCCATGTACCGCGGCGCCGTGGCGTCCTGGAACCTGCGGGACCAGCACATGTTCGACACGCTGTCCATGCTGCTCAAACTGTACGGGCCGGACAGCCGGGGCGTGGTATGGGCGCATAACTCGCACCTCGGTGACGCGTCTGCCACGGACATGGGCGCCCGCGGTGAGCACAACATCGGGCAGCTCGTGCGCCAGGCCCACGGCGACGACGCATACCTCATGGGCTTCGGCACGCACACCGGCACCGTGGCGGCGGCGTCCGACTGGGGGCAGCCAGTGCAGATCATGGACGTGCGCCCGTCCCACGCACTCAGCTATGAGCGGCTCTGCCACGACACATCCGTCCCGCATTTCATGCTGCCACTGCGCGCTGGCGCGGATGATGGCGTGCGAGAAGCGCTGATCGAGCCGCGACTTGAGCGCGCAATCGGCGTCATCTACCGGCCCGAGACGGAACTCCAGAGCCACTATTTCCACGCATCCCTGCCTCGCCAGTTCGACGAGTGGATCTGGTTCGACACCAGCAGCGCCGTCACGGAAATCGGCGACGCCCAGCGCGACGTGCTGGCGGGCATGCCGGACACCTTCCCGTTCGGCCTGTAACGAACGCCTCTCAGGTGCGCTGCCCCGCGCTCTGTTGCACGCACTGATTTAACGCATGGGCGATTGCATGCATCCCTTGTATGCACCCACTTGATCACAGACAGATGGACACATTGGAATGCGAACAGCGCGAGCCCGACTCGCAGCAGTCACATTCGGTACGGTCTTTTTCCTTGCCACACCTGCAGCATCCCAGGAGCCGCCCCCACCGCAGCGTACCGGCACTGGCATCCTCACCGGCATCGTCGCATCGGGCGACGTGGGTGCACCACTGGCCTCCGTCACCGTCGAACTGCACAGTGCCACGGATTCCGTGCAACTGGCCCGGACTGTGACCAACGCAGAAGGCCGGTTCCGCTTCGAGGGGTTGCCGGAGGATCGGTACTTCCTGGTTCTGTCAACCATCGGTTACGGCGGCGTCACCACGGAAGACTTCGAGCTGGCGAGCGAAGAGATCCGTAATCTCGGCACGCTGCGGATGCCGCTGGACGCTGTTGCGCTGGAGCCCATCGAGGTGTCGGGCGAGCGGAACGCAGTGACGCAGGAGGCGGATCGAACGTCGTACAATGTGGGCGTGATGCCGGGCACCGAGGGCGCGTCGGTGACCGAGACGCTGCAGATGCTGCCGGAGCTGGAGATCGACATTGACGGCCGCATCACCGTGCAGGGGAGTGCGCCGGTCATCTATATCAACGGCCGGCCGGCGCCCATGCGCGGCGAGGCGCTGTCAGTATTCCTGGAGCAGTTTCCGGCTGACTACCTGCAGCGCATCGAGGTGCTGGACAACCCGTCGGCGCGGTACGGCGCGGCGGGCAGCGGCGGCATCATCAACCTGGTCATGAAGGAAGGCGTGGAGCTGGGCGTCAGCGGCAACGTCTTCGCCAACGCCGGCACCCGGGGGCAGTATGGCCTGGGCGGCCGCGTCACCGCCCAGCGCGGCGACTGGACGGTGAACGGCGGCAGCTTCCTCCGGCTGAACGACGTGGAACGCAGCTCCTTTGACCTGCGGCAGAACCTGGTGGCGCAGCCGCCGTTCCTGCAGCAGGACACGCACACGGACCGATCCGGGCTGTCGGGCAACGTGGACCTGCAGACGCGGTATGAGCCCAATGATCGCGTGCGGGTCTTCGCCGAGGGTCGCCTGAGCCGCTCGGGCAATGACTCGCACAGCCTCACCACGACGACGCACATGGACGACGTCGAGTCCCCGTTCCTGGTCTACGACCGCGCGTCGGAGTCCGACAGCCGCAACGTGTCGGCGGACGTCTCCACCGGCTTCGACTACCGGTGGGAGCGGCGCGTCCACGAGCTGAACTTCGAGGTCTCGCTCCAGAACGGGCGCCAGCGGGGCGACAGCCGGCGGGAGATCACCACGGAGCTGGTGGATGACGACGTCGCGTTGCTCCCCTCGGAGCTGACGCTGGAGGAGGAGTCCGAGCGGGACCGCGAGGTATCGCTGCGCCTGGACTATACCCGTCCGCTGTTCGCCGACGTGCGCGCGGAGATCGGCGTCCGGTCGGAACGCGAGAGCAGCGATGCGGACCGCATCATCCGCCTCATCGACGACCCGCTGAATGACCCGTATGGCACGGCGCTGGACCGCGGCTTCGACCAGACGTCCGTCACGAACGCCATCTACGGCACGCTGCGCCGGCAGTTCGGCCAGCTGAGCATGCAGCTGGGGCTCCGGGCGGAGCACGTGGACCGCGAGTTCGAGGTGCCCGGCGGGGAGACGTTCCGGCGGGAATACACGAACTTCTTCCCCAGCGCGAACCTGTCCATGCGCCTGGGCGACGGCCGCCAGGTCCGGCTGTCCTACTCCCGGCGCGTGGGCCTGCCCGGTGCGTCGGTACTGAACCCCACGGACCTGTCCACCGACCCCATGAACCGGCGGGTGGGCAACCCGGACATCGAGGCGCGCTACACCCACTCGCTGTCGATGAACGCGAGCTGGTCCGGCTCCGCGGGCAACCTGCGCTTCGCGCCGTTCTACCGGGCGACGACCAATGACTGGACGCGCATCACGACGGTGGACGACGAGGGCGTCTCCACCCGGACGTACCAGAACCTGGCCGGGCAGTCCCAGTACGGCGCCTCGCTGACGTACTCGCTGCGGCAGCGCGGCGGCTGGGGCGGCAACGTCAGCGTCACGGGCCGCCGGGACGTACGCGACGCCAGCAACCTGTCGTCGCGCTACTCGGGCGACTCGTTCCGCTGGTCGTCGCGAGTGAACCTGAGCGCGCAGGTCACCGGCGACCTCAGTGCCCAGGGCAACTTCTCCTACTCGCCGCCCACGGACCTGCCGCAGGGTCGCACGGATGCCAGCTACCGTTCGGACCTGGGCTTCCGCTACCGGCTGCTGGGCAACCGCGCGTCGCTGCGGCTGTCGCTGCAGGACCCGTTCGGCCTGCGCAGCACCACCAGCCGGACGCAGGACCTGACATACATCCAGCTCGGACGCAGTCAGGAGACGACGCGCAGTGCGCAGATCAACCTGTCGTACGCCCTGGGCGGTGGCGGCCGTGTCCGTGGCGGTGGAGGCGGTGGCCGTGGCAGATAGGCGAGCCCTCAGTCAGATCATGCGACCGGTACTGGCGTTGGGCACGGTGCTGGTCGCCGGCGCCTTCGTCGCATTCAGTCCCGGCGGAGCAACACCGAGGGCCGTACCAGGCGAGCCGGCGCTCGACGGCCCCACGGGCCCGGAATTGGCGCCGATGGCCGCAGCGGATACGTCGCGGGATCGAACGGGCCCCGTGCGCATTGCCCTGCAGGCGGGCCACTGGAGGGCGGCAGAGGCGCCGGACGAGCAGGCCGGCCTGCGCGCGAACGGCACACGAGCCGCCGGCGTCGCCGAGTGGGAGGTGAACCTGGCCATTGCGACGCGGGCGGCCCGGCTGCTGGAGGACGCGGGTTATGAGGTGGAGATCCTGCCGACGACCATCCCCCCAGCGTACCGGGCAGACCTGTTCATCTCCATCCATGCCGATGGCAATCCCAATACGACGGTGTCCGGCTACCGCGCGGCCGCGCCGCGCAGGGACAGGACGGGGCTGGCAAGTGACTTCGCGGCGCTGCTGAACAGCGAGTACGGGGCTGTGACCGGCCTGCCGTTCTACCCGACGCTGACGCGGCGGATGACGTCGTACTACGCCTTCAATTCCCGCCGCTACACCCACGCCCTGGATCCGGCGACGCCGGGCGTGATCCTGGAGACGGGTTTCCTGACCAGTCCCCGCGACCGCCGCGTCATCGTGGACGCGCCCGAACGGGCGGCGGCAGGCATTGTTGCCGCGGTGCTGAAGTTCCTGCCGCCGCCGGTGGTGGCCGACGCCAGCGAACCCGGGGACCGCTCGCCCTGAGGCAACTTCGCTGCTCGAAGTTGGGAGTCGGACGTTCTGGCGGTGCCCGATTGCTACGAATCGGACCGCGGCCGGTCCCGCCACGAGCTGGACGCGGGTGACCACGTCCCCAGCTGGCGCTGGCCCGGCGGCTCCGGCGCCGGCGTCAGCAACTGCTCCCGCGCCGCCGCTCGGACCTCCGGCGACACGTCAGGCGCCGGCTCCAGTTCCAGCCACAGCTCGGTACGGCAGGAGCCGCAGTGCAGTGTGTGGGGCAGGTACAGCATGGTGCCTGCTCGAATGCTGACGGTTCCGTCACAGCGGGGGCACGTCCCGTCCATGGAAATGACCTGCCACTCGCCGACCCAGGCCCTCCTGCCGAAATAGAGGCCCAGCAGGAGGGCCAGGATGAACGCCTCGAAGTGCGGAGGAATCAATGCAGCCAGCGGGGCCACGACCCAGCACCCTGCCACCGTCAGCACGGTGCGGGTCAGGCGCTCTGCCGATGTCCGCCGCGTGGCCCTGAGCTCCGCCGGGGTGGCGTGAAGTCTCAGGGCCCCGATTCGTGCCGGGATCAGTGGACCATCCCCGGCGGGTACGATTTTCATGGGCCTCCGGACGTTGCGGGCTACTAGATAACACACCCGCCCGTCGGCCGGAAGGAGTTCAGGAGCCGCTGGCCACCTTCGTCAGTTCGACCTTGACGGTCGTCACGTAAACGCGGGTCCGGGCCTCGAAACCGGACTCGGTGCCTGCGAAGAGCCAGAGCCGGCCGGCGCTGTCGGTGGCCGCGCGGAGTACGTCAGGGGCAGAGTCGAAGTCCTTGAGTTCCCATGGCGCGTCATCGCAATCTTCGCTGGAGTTGGCAATGGTGCCCAGCACCAGTGCAGCCCCGCCGTCCTCCGCCTGCTCGCCCTTGTCCACGCTCAGGCGCACATCGCCGTCGGTCTCCACGGGCACCGGCTCGTCTGCCGACGCGCCCGCCTTGAGCCAGACACTGTCGCCCGGTGCACCGCCGGCGCCGACGCAGCCCCGGGGCGCGCTGGTGGCGAGTTGCACCTGGAACCGGATGTCGTACTGCGCGTCCGGCTCCAGCCCCGTGACCTGCCGACGAATGTACTGGAACAGGTCGTCACTGTGGTTCACGCTGGTGAGCATGTAACCCTTCTTCGACCCGTCCAGCGGTTCCGGCAGGGTCTCGATGCCGGCCTCGAACTGGTAGGTTGCCTCCTGTGCCGCCTCGTAGTCGGTGAAGTCGGCGACCCAGTCCTGCGCGCCATTGCTGAAGTCAACGGTGATGGTCACATCCGGCGGATCCACCGGGCTGGTGGAAGTGTCGCACGCGGCCACCACGGTGAGCGCGAGGGGCATGGCCATCATCAGGTATACGCGTCGCATCATCATCATTCTCCCTGCATCCTCAGGTCTGCAATGAAAGGGCGAGTCGCTCGCCGCTGCCTACTGAAGCGGTTACGACTGACCCGAACGCATTCTGTCACCCGACGCATGGGGCGGGTTGTGCCGCGCCGTCGCTCGGCGTATTTGTCAGGACCTGCACAGAACCAGCACTTGGCCGGAACCAACCGGAACGGGAGGCGGACAGATGACGCAGCACGGGGCATTTCCGAAGGCAGCTGCACTGATGGTGGCGGCACTTGTGGCAACGACGGCGTGTGACCGGCAGGAGGACGTGCCGCCGGGACAGCCAATGGACGGCACCGCGGAGCAGCCGGCCCAGCTACCGGAGGAGGGCGTGGCGCCCGGGGCGCCGGCTGGTGGGATGGTGGTGGAGCTGGCCGACGGCTCCGGCCAGAACGTGGGCGGCGCCCGGCTCGAGCCGGAGGGCGACGGCGTCCGCGTATCCATCCGGGTGACCGGACTGACCCCGAACCAGGAGCACGGGCTGCACTTCCATGAGAACGGCGTGTGTGAGGGGCCGGGCTTCCAGAGTGCCGGCGGCCACTTCAACCCGCAGGGCACACAGCATGGCCTCGAGAACCCGGCCGGTCCCCACGCCGGCGACATGCCGAACATCCGCGCCAACGCCGATGGCGTCGCGGACACGACGTTTGTAGTGACGACCGTCAACCTGACATCGGGCACGCAGAACAGCCTGCTCCGGCAGGGCGGCACGGCGCTGGTCGTGCACGCGGGTCCGGACGACTACCAGACGGACCCGGCGGGCGACGCGGGCGCGCGCATCGCGTGCGGCGTCATCCGCGGCGGCTGACACGAGCCGGGGCACTTAACGGTCGGCCAGCGGCGGTCGGGACCGGGCTCCACCCGTGGCCGGCCGCCGCATCAGCGGCTGCCTCACCCGGCGGTCGCTGCCGCAGGGGCGACGGCGGCGCGTCCGGTCCCACTCACAACTCTCTTGTAACTACGCCGCCGAGGCAGTACTATCGGCCCGTTGCCACCGCCGGCACTACGCCGCGCGGTGCGGCGAACCTCACCCAGCGGAGGTCAGTGCATGGCGCAGTCACGCGGTTTACTGCTGCGTTCCCTCGATGCCATTGAGCGCATCGGCAACAAGCTCCCCGACCCCATCACACTGTTTGCCCTCTTCGCCGCCATGGTGGTCGTCATCTCGTGGGTGGCGTACATGGCCGGCACGTCGGCGGTACATCCGGGCACCGGCGACACCATCACCGCGGTGAACCTGCTCTCGGCGGATGGAATCCGGCGGATGCTCACGGAGGCGGTGTCCAACTTCGCGGCGTTCCCGCCGCTGGGCCTGGTCATCGTCGTCATCATCGGCATCGGCGTCACCGAGCGGAGCGGCCTCATCACCGTGGCCCTGCGCCGCCTGGTCTCTGCGGTACCCGACAACCTGCTCACGGCGACGCTGGTCTTCGCCGGCATCATGAGCAGCATGGCCGTGGACGCGGGCTACGTCGTGGTGGTGCCGCTGGGGGCCCTGCTCTTCGCCTCCATCGGCCGGCACCCGCTGGCGGGACTCGCGGCGGCGTTTGCCGGCGTGTCCGCCGGCTTCAGCGCGAACCTGCTGCTGACATCCCTGGACCCGCTGCTCAGCGGCATCTCCACCGAGGCGGCCCGGCTCTTCGACCCCGCATACGAGGTGGACCCCACGGCGAACTACTACTTCATGATCGTGTCGGTCTTCGTGCTCACCGCCCTGGGCACGTTCGTCACGTCGAAGTTCGTGGAACCGCGCCTGGGCACCTGGGACCAGTCCAGGGCGCTGGACGCGCCGGACACGAACCTGGGCGAGATAACCGAGCAGGAGCGCAAGGGACTGTGGGCCGCGGGCATCACGTTCCTGCTCACGCTCGTGGGCATCGCACTGCTGGTCATCCCCGAGGGCGCGCCGCTGCGCGACCCGGCTGCAGCGGGCGAGCCGACGCTGGTCCAGATCCGGCCGTTCTTCACGGCCATCGTCACGCTGCTCATGCTCATGTTCCTGCTCATGGGCCTGGTCTACGGCATCGTGGCGGGGACCATCAAGTCGGACCGGGACGTGGCCATCATGAGCTCCGAGGCCGTCGGCGTGCTCGGCAGCTACATCGTGCTGGCGTTCTTTGCCGCCCAGTTCATCGCGTACTTCAACTGGTCGAACCTGGGCATCATCCTGGCCATCAAGGGCGCTGACGGGCTGCAGGCGGTGGGCTTCACCGGCATGCCGCTGCTGCTGAGCTTCGTGGTGGTGTCCGCCTTCATCAACCTGTTCATCGGCAGCGCGTCCGCGAAGTGGGCCGTCATGGCGCCCGTATTCGTGCCCATGCTCATGCTCATGGGCTACTCGCCCGAGGCCACGCAGGTGGCGTATCGGGTGGGCGACTCCACGACGAACATCATCACGCCCCTCATGCAGTACTTCCCGGTGATCATCGCCTTCGCGCAGAAGTACGACCGGGAGTCCGGACTGGGCACCCTCATCTCGGCAATGCTGCCCTACACCATCGTCTTCATGATCGGCTGGCTCATCATGCTGGGCATCTGGATCGGCTTCGAGATCCCGCTGGGGCCGGGCGCGCCGCTCCAGTACGTGCCCGCGACACCGTGATGTGACACCTGCCGCGATGTGACAGCTGCCGCGCCGGTCCCGGAAGGGGCCGGCGCGTGTCAGCTGAAACGTACAGGCGCATTCTTCGCCGACTGCGCGGCGCCCGGGCTTGACGCGGCGCCGCCGGGACGGCATGCTCCGACATGCAATTCATCCTGAGACTCCTGATTACCGCCGCCGCGCTGTGGGTGGCGGTGTACCTGGTGCCCACCATCACGTTCGACGGGCCATGGCATCATCTGGTGGGCGTGGCACTGGTCTTCGGCGTGGTCAATGCCATCGTGCGGCCCATCATCCTGTCGCTGACCTGCCCGCTGGTGCTGCTGACGCTGGGCCTGTTCATCTTCGTGCTGAACGGGCTGATGCTGCTCCTCACCGGCGCGCTGGCTTCAGCCCTGGGCATCGACTTCCAGGTGAACTCGATCCTGGGGGCCATCATCGGCGCGCTCATCATCGGTGTCGTCAGCACGGTGCTGAACGTGTTCGTCGGCACGAAGCCGGCGCGACGCTGATGTACCGCAGGAGCCGCAGCGCCCTGCTGCATGTCGTGGCAGTGCTGGTGCTGGCAGCCTGTGGCAGTGGTGCGTCACCGGACCCGACGCAGCCGGGGCCCGGCGCTCCGGCAAGCATCTCAAGGCTGGACGGGGACGGCCAGCAGGCCACCGTCAGCACCGCCTTTGCTACGGCGCCGACGGTGGTGGTCCGGGACGCTGAGGGCCAGGGCGTGCCCGGCGTCAATGTCGTGTTCCAGGTAGTGGAAGGCGACGGCTGGGTGGTCCGCCCGACCGTCGTCACGGACGCCAGCGGCACAGCCGGCACCATCTGGTACGCGGGACCGGCGGCGGGTGCGCAGAACCGGTTGCGCGTCAGCGCCGCCGGTACGCTGCACACCGAATTCACGGCACTCGCCGAAGCCACCACAGCGGGCGAGACCTATGCCGGTGCCCACGGCTACGTGGAGTACCTGCCCGGCGACATCCCCGTCATCGTGAGCGCGCCCCATGGCGGGACGCTGCAGCCGGCCTCCATCCCGAACCGGACCGGCACGGGCATCACCACCGTCCGGGACGCCGACACCGAGGAACTGGCCAGGGACATCCGCGAAGCGTTCCGGACGACGTCTGGTGGGACACCACATGTCGTCATCATGCGCCTGCACCGGCTGAAGGTGGACGCGAACCGGGAGATTGTGGAGGCGGCGCAGGGCAACCCTGACGCGGAACGCGCGTGGCGTGAGTTCCACGGCTTCATCGAGGCCGCCCGCGCGGCCGTGGTGGCCGAGGGACGGCCCGGGATCTACATCGACCTGCACGGCCACGGCCACGATATCCAGCGCCTCGAACTGGGCTACCGGCTGACCGCCGCCGACCTGCACCAGCCCGACGACATCCTCAACAGCCCGTCCATGGTGCAGAAATCGTCCATGCGGGCGCATGTCCAGGCCACGGGCGCTGCGCATGCCGACGTCATCCGCGGCGACGGCAGCCTGGGCACCCTGTTCGAGGCGGCGGGCTTCCCGAGCGTGCCATCGCGCCAGCAGCCGCACCCGGGCGGGGCACCGTTCTTCAGCGGCGGCTACAACACCAACCGACACGCTTCGGCGGACGGCAACCTCATCACGGGACTGCAGATCGAGGCGAACCGCCAGGGCGTGCGGGACACGCAGGAAAACCGGCAACGCTTCGCGGCCGCACTGGCCGAGGTGCTGGCGGAATGGAATCCCGGCCTGCTGCCGGCGGCAGCGACCAGCGGTCAGGCGTGGCGATTACGGGAGACGTGGGAACCCCGCAGCCCGCTGCGGGCGATGGACGGCGGACGGTAACCACGTCGTCGCCCGCCGAAATCACACATCCGGTCCCTGAGCCGTTTCAGGTCCAGGCGCGTCAGGTCGCCGAGTTCGTCGGGACCGTCGAACGCGACGATGCCCGCCCACGACTCCTCCGAGTCGAACACGAGGTGTCGGTGTCGCAACGGGTACGGATACGCTGTACCCGGTCCCACGAGGCTGACTCGCCAGAGGATCCCGGAATCGTCGCACCAGAGGCGCACTTCCGGCCGGCGGGCGAGTTCCGCCATGGCCTCCCGGGACAGGGTCCGCCAACCCTCGGGCAGCGGCAGCCGCAGCTTGTCGGAGCCGCCCTGGACCAGTTCCAGATGGTCCCCGGCGGCCGTCGTCTCGACCTGGCCAAGCCAGCGCCCTGATTTCAGGTCCAGCTTCCCGATTCGCATGCCCCGACATATGGCAACATCCGCGCCCACAAATACTTAGCACGCCTTGACGGCGCTGACGGGCCAGTTCCGCGTACCGGCGGCCCGGTCTTCCCAGCGCAGCGGTCTACGGTTATCCTTCGGCCGCAGAAATCCTGAGCCTTGAATTGTGATGAATCGCTTCCTGTTCCATTCGCTGGGTCGCCTCCGCCTCATCGGGCTGGTGGAAGGCACGTCATTTCTGGTCCTGCTGTTCCTGGCCATGCCGCTGAAGTACCTGGCGGGGATGCCCCAGTACGTGAGCGTGGTGGGCGCCCTCCACGGGGCCCTGTGGCTGGCGTACGTGGCAGCCATCGTGGACGTGAAGCTGTCGCTGGACTGGCCGCTGAAGCGCTGTGCCGTGGCGTTGGTGGCGTCCGTGCTGCCCTTCGGGCCATTCGTGCTGGAGCGCAGCCTGCGCGTGGAGCACGAACAGCGCGAGGCGGAGACGGCCCCCGTCCGGGTGTAGACCCGGTGGGCCGCCACGGCCGGCCTCCTCCTGCGGCAATGACCCGGACCCCTCCCGCGCCACGGGGGTAGGAAGGCTTCAGGGACGTGCGCCGACGGCGCCCGTCGCCTGTCACGTTCATCCAGCCAGGAGGCCCGTATCGGAGCCACAGCGAAGACCCGAATCAACGAAATGATCCGCATCAGCCCCGTCCGCCTGATTGCCGCCGATGGCGAGCAGCACGGCATCGTCCCCCTCGAAAAAGCGAAGATCGAAGCAGCCGACGCCGGCCTGGACCTGGTGGAAGTCGCCGCAGACGCGCGCCCGCCGGTTGTCCGCATCATGGACTGGGGCCGCTTCCAGTACGAGCAGCAGAAGCGGGCGAAGGATGCCCGGAAGAAGCAGCACACGGTCAGCGTCAAGGAAGTGAAGCTGCGCCCGCGCACCGATGACCACGACCTCGACTTCAAGCTCCGCAACGCCCGCAAGTTCCTGGAGAAGGGCAGCACGGTGAAGATCACCGTGCGGTTCCGCGGCCCGGAACTGCGACGCCCGGAACTCGGGCAGGAGCTGCTGGACACGGTGGGGCAGGAACTGGACGACGTCGCCACCATCGAGACCCGCTCCCGGGGACTGGAAGGCCGGCAGCTCACCATGATGCTGGCGCCCACGGGCTGAGCCCGTAACTCCGGCGCTCGACACCGGACGACGGCGACACCGGCCGACGCCGGCGCCGATGATTCGGTGCCGACATCGTCCACCGGGACGCCGGACGCACAGCGGCGGGCGGAGCTTCCAGGCCCCGCCCGCCGTCGTGTTCCTGCCGGTGATTGTCGGCTACAGCATCAGCGCCAGGGCCGCGAGTGCGGTGGCGTGCGCCACCAGCGCCGTGCCGATCCCCCGCTTCCAGTACAGCACTCCGAAGACGATGGCCGGGACTGCCACGGTCATGGCGACATAGGCCAGCGTCGCCTGCAGCGTGGCGAACCCGATGGCATTGATGCCCGGCATGTAGATGAGCACCTGCGCTGCCGCCGCCACGGTCACCGCGTACACCGCCGCCTTGCCCCGGGGCACGTTCTGCCACCGGACCAGCCCCCATACCACGGCCGTCACCAGGAACAGCCGGAGCAGCACCTCGTCAACGATGGCGCGGCTCGCCACCAGCACCGCTCCGCCCACCGTCCCCACGTCCGGCGCGCCGGCGAAGGCCGCCTGCTGGAAGGGCACGGCCAGCACGCCGAGGAGGGCGCCCGCCGCCAGGCCCATGGCCACACTGGCCAGGACGCGGGGCGTCCGCTCGGCCGTCACCGGCACCAGCGCCCGAGCCGCCTGCAGCCGCCGCCGGAGCATGAGCGCCAGCGTGACTGCTGGACCAGCGATCCAGAATGCGCCCACGGCGGCCAGCAGCACGGCGCCCACCTCCGTCACGCGGAGCCGCAGCCCCCACAGCTCCGGCCGGTCGGCCATGAAGAGGACCAGCAGCGCCCCGAACGTTGCAGTGACCAGGACCGTGCCCAGCCGGCGCTCAGGCCACCGGGCGTAGGCGTGCCGCAGCGCTTCCCAGCCGCTCACCGCCGCCACCACCACCAGCACCAGCCCCACCAGCCAGCCGACGGCCGCGCCCACCATGGGCAGCGGCTTGCCGATGTAGAGGGCGACGCTGGTCATGGCGATCCAGCCCGCCGCCAGGAACCCGACGATGAGGGCCGGCACGGCGTAGATGGCGCCCATGGCCACCTTCGCCACCGCTTCACGGGCGCTCATCCCTTCCGGCCGGCCCAGGATGCCGAGGGCCGCGCCGTGTCCGAACCCCAGCAGCCCGCCGATGATGTAGAGGGCGCCCGCCGCCAGCAGCAGCCCGCTGCCGCTGAGCTTCCCCGCCAGCATCATCCCGCCTACCAGGAACCCGCCCACGGCCAGGCCGCCGGCCACCGTCCAGCTCACCACCACCCGGCCCGGCAGGCCGACGTCGCGTTCCACCGCCGCGCCCAGGGCCGCCTCGTTCTGCTTCATCATCGTCGTTGTCATCTCTTCCTCCCGTGTCAGCGGCGGTCATTCGACCGTGTTGCCGCCTTCCTGTAAGACAAGTCTGGTGCCCGACCTGCCGCCAACATCACAACACACTGCACCGCAACGATTTATGTCATTTCTGGCGATCCGCCGCGCGCCGCCCTGTGCGCTGAAGCGCGCGGTTTCGCGCAGTCCGGCGCGCAGTTTCGCGCGCCGGGCCGCGTCAATGGCACTTCAGGCGTGGGCGTGGCGCGGGGCGCCGGTCGGACGCCGGGCCGGCCGCACTGTCGCCTTCACATTGCGCAAGGCGTCCGCCGCCTCATCGGCGGCCCAGAGCACCATGGCGGCGCCCGTCAGCCATGCAGCCGTCGCAAAGACCATTGGCAGCGCCGCGCCGGCATGGAGCACGAGCACTGTCCCGGCCACCCAGCCGGTGACCAGGAACGTCACGGCCAGGGCGGGCAGGGCCCAGAGGGCGGCCCTGACGAGACCAGTGCGGGCCTCGGCGGCGGTGACGTCGGTGGGGCGACCGAAGTAGCCGAGGGCCGCGCCCGTGGCGAAACCGCCGACCGCGCCCAGCAGGAACAGGCCGGCCGCGGTCACGAAGACCGCATGCCCGCTCAGGCGCTCCGTAAGTGTCGCCGCGGCGACGAGGAAGCCGCCGGCGGTAACCGCGCCTGCCATGGCCCACGCCACGGTCACGCGAGCTGTCATTCCGGTGTCCCGCTCGTCGGTGGCGGGTGTCCGGGCCGGGTTCTTCATCATCGTGGTCGTCATCGTCTCCGCTCCTGAACCTGCCGGCGCCCCTCGCCGGTCTGGCCGCATATAGGACAAGAGCCGGACCGCACCATCGTCACGGGACGCATCCTGTGCTATTGCAATGCTTTATGGGAATTACGGAGAACCCCTCCCGGGACGTTCGGAGGCAGAGAGCGGGCGGATTCGCGCGGCTGGACGCGCGATTTCGCGCGCCGAGCGGGGTGGAGTTGCCGGCGGCGTCGGCGTCGGCGGCGGTCGGCGGCGGCGTCGGCGGTCGTGGACCCATCAGGACGCGACGTCGTCACCCGACGTCGTCAACTGCACAAATACCGGCGATTAGGCGCGATTGTGCACTTAGCGACGTCAAACGGGCCGAAATCCAGCGAAATCGGGTCGCGGACTGCACAATTGCGAGATCGGGCGGCAATTTGTGCATACGGCGACGCGATGGCAGAGGACGCGGCGTCTTACGGTCCGGCTGCCGTCACGCCCATCGCGCCCATCGCGCGCCCACTCACGCCCATCGCGCGCCCGGCGCGCCTGTCGCCAGGCTCCGCCTCCCTAACTGCCCCTCGCCGCCTCGGCAAAGCTCGCCATCACCTCCGCCACCGACAGCACCTCGGTCACGCCCGCCACGCTCTTCCCCGCCTGCCAGTAATCCTGCGTGGCCTTCGGGTCCAGCGACGCCTTCCTCAGGCGCATGGCGGAGCGAACGGCGAACCAGGTGCGCATCCAGTGCTTGGTGCGACGTCCCTTCAGCATGCGCCGTGCGAACCATCCTGCGCGGGTGCCGACGCGTTCCACGTAGGGCGTGCGAATGACGGCGAGGGGTACGCCGGTGATGCGTTCGCTGAGGACGATGTCGTCTTCACCAGCGTCGACGATGGCGGCCTTGTACGCGTCGCTGGCGGTGCACTCGGTGGTGGCGATGAGGCGGGTGCCGAGCTGCACGCCGTCGTAGCCGAGCCTCATGACGCGGGCAAACGCCTGCGGATCGCCGATGCCACCGGCGCAGATCACGGGCAGGCCCAGGGGCGCGAGTTCGTCGAGGAGCCGTTCGGCGCTCTTCGGCCCGGCGTGCCCGCCCGCGCGGTCGTTGACGGCGATGAGTCCATGCACGCCCGAGTCCATGGCCTTGTCCGCCCACTTGCGTTCGGTGACGTCGTGATAGACGACGGCGCCTGCGTCCTCCGCCATGCGCACCACCCAGTCCGGCTTGCCCAGCGACGTGACGAAGAAGCGCACGCCCTCCTCCAGGGCGATGGCGATCCACTTCGTCATGCGCTCCCGGTAGACGCGGGAGTTGCCCTCGATGAGGGCGTTCATGCCCAGCGGCTTCTGCGTCAGCGTGCGCATGTAGCGGATGCCGTCGCGGAAGTCGTGGCCATGCACGTACGTCAGCGACACGGGCTGGAGCACGCCGATGCCGCCGGCCTCGCTCACCGCCGCCACCAGCTCCGGGTTGCTGCACGGGTACATGGCGCCGCCGATGATGGGCAGCGCAATGCCGAGCTGCTCCGTCATGCGCGTGCGGAGTGCGTCGGCCGCGGGCGTAGCGGCGCGGGTGGCAGGCGTCACCCGGGGCGTTTCAGCTGAAACGTCGTCGCTCATGTCACGCGCTCCAGCGCCCACGTCACACGGATGGTTGCGACGACGTCGCCCTCCTCGTTCCGGATGTGTCCAACCACCTCGTGCGATGTCGGCTCCGTCACGTCCGGCGCCGCGACGGTGGCGGCGCACGTCAGCGTGCCACGCGCCTTCTTCACGTAGTCGATTCGGATGGCTGTGGGGATGCCGCGCACGCCGGCGGGCATGGCCGTGGTCATGGCCAGGCCGGTGGCGAGTTCGCCCAGGTTGGCCAGGGCAATGGCGTGCACGGATCGGAGGTGGTTCCTCACGCGACGTCGGTCCCGGAGCGTCACCGTGGCGCCGCCCGGTTCCAGCGTCTCCACGCGCGCACCCATGCTGCCCGTGTACGGCGCGAAGCGGCCGATGAGGCGGCTGAAGAGCCAGCGGCCGCCGGGACGGCGGGACAGCCGGCGCCAGGCAGACAGGATGCGGTCGCCGTGGGAGGCATCGCGGCGGGCGGCGTCGTGGCCCGCGCCTGGACGGGCGGCGTCGCGGCCCGCGCCCGCGCCTGGATCGGCTGAGTCGGGGCGACTGGATTGGTTGGCACTCATGCCGCAATCTGGGCCGGCGCCGGTGTCAGACGCCAGCCGGCAACCACCGCCTTCAGCTGAAGGGCGGCGTGTAGCGCTCGTTGGTGGCCGTGAAGTCGCCGCGTAGGCGGAGTTGTGCGCCGGTGGCGTCGGTGGCCGTGATGTCCAGGCGCAGCTCCACATGGTCGCGGTAGCGGGCGGTGACCTGGACGGTGCCGGTGACGGCTGTGGCGATGAACTCGTTCTCCACGCGCATGCCGATGGTGTGGTAGTCAAATACGCGCAGCGCCACCTCGCCCTCGCCGGCGCGGTCCAGCCGACGCTCGCCCCAGCCCTCCCAGTACATGGGCATGTACTCGCTGCCCGGCGGCGGGAACGTGCCGGTGACGGGGTAGCTGGCGCCGGCGGCCAGCGGCAGCGGCACGGCCAGCATCATCCCGGTGAGCACGGCGACGCCCGCCGCATCCGCCTGGCTGCCACCGCTCAGGGTGAGCATCACGCCGAACGTGCCGCCGGCGCTGCCCCGCCCGTTGACGGCGTCCCAGGTGAAGCGGAACGCCTCCTCCGATATGCGCGGATGGTAGGCCCGGCCCTCCAGTCCCACGACGTCCGGCCGGCCCACGTCCCGCTCGAGCTGGAAACTGCCGCGCACATTGACGGTGCGCTCCTCGCGGGTGCAGCCGGCGGCCACGAGGGCCGCGAGGGCAAGTATCGCAAGCTTCTTCATTTCATCTGCTACAGCGGGGCGGCGGCGGGGTTCCGGCCCTGTCAACCGCCTAGTGCGGCCGGCCGGCGCGGACACGGAACCGGTGCCAGAAGGGCACGTGGGGCAGTTCGTCGCGGGCGCGCACCCGCTCGTCCAGTGACGGTCCCAGCAGCACGGCGATCCACGCGAGCTCCCGGCTGTGCTCCAGCAGGATCTTGAGGACCATGGTCAGCGGCAGCGACAGCAGCATGCCGACGGGTCCCCAGACCCAGCCCCAGAAGAGCAGCGACATGAGCACGACGAAGGGCGACAACCCCAGGCCGCGACCCATGACGGCGGGCTCGATGAGGGAGCCGATGACGGTGTTCACCGCCAGGTAGCCGGACGCGGTGAGCACCGCGCCGCCGGGACCCAGCTGCACGACGGCCAGCAGCACGGCGGGGATGGCCGCCACCAGCGAACCGATGGTTGGCACGAAGTTCAGCAGGAACGCCGTCAGGCCCCAGAACAGCGGGAAGTCCAGGCCGATGATGACGGCCCAGAGCCCGATGAGCACGCCGGTGCTCAGGCTGGTCAGCGTCTTGATGGCCAGGTAGCGCTGGACCTCTTCCATGATGCGGCTGTAGCGGTGCAGGTCGGCGCCCGCCTGGCCGGGCAGCGCCCGCAGCTTGCGGGGCATGCCCGATGCCTCCGCCAGCAGGAACAGGGTGATGAGCGCCACCAGGAACGCCATGGACATGAAGCCGGCCAGGCTGACCAGCAGCCCCGTCACCAGGTTCATCAGGCGCGCGGGGCTGAACAGCAGCTCGTCGAGGCCGCCGGGCACGATGATGCGGTGGTCACTGAGCCACGCCAGGGCGTCCGCGTACAGCATGCTGAAGCGGGCGACGTAGTTGGGCACCGCCTCGCGGATCTCCAGGATCGAGCTGGTGGCGATGTAGCCGATGGCGGTGAGCAGCCCGACGATGAGCAGCAGCACCATGGGGATGGCAAAGACGTTTGGCACGCCCATCCCGCGCAGCCATTTGAGCAGCGGCATGCTGGTCACGGCGAGGAACGCGGCAAGGGCAACGGGCACGAGGACCGGCTGCGCCGCGCGCAGCCCGGCGACGATGATCATCAGCGATGCCAGGCCGACGACGATTTTCAGCGCGCCGCTGATGTTGTTCGGGGGGCTCTCCGCCATGTTCCTGGTGCTGGGGGGCTGCCGTGCGCCGTCGCGCTGACTGAATATGGCGGAGCCGGGGACGCGGGGCCACCCGTCGGCGCCCCGTGCTCGCGCGGCCGCGGTGCGGAGCGGCTCCCTTGACTTGCCGCCGTCGTCCCGGTCCATTTCAGGGGTATCCCCCTTGTACCACGGAGATCCGGATGCCAACCAGGACCCGGCGCCTCGCGCCCGCGCGGCAGTTCCACACGGCCGCCACCCCCTCACGATTCCGCTCGCTCGCCGCGCACCTCGCCCTCACCGCGGCCGCCATGTTCACCGCGCTGGATGCAGGCGACGTCGTCGCCCAGCAGACCGCAGTGGACATCGCCCGGGCGGAGATGGAGACGCGCTACGCCATGCCGCCGGCGCCCATCGGCGAGTACCTCCAGCGGGACCCGAACTTCGCGACGCTGGACGCGCCCGCGCCCGGCGGCCGCTACTACCTGGTGCCGCTGTCCACGGAGCTGTCCACGCTGGAGCTGATGTCGAAGCCCACGCTGCGGCTGGCGGAGCTGGAGATCCGGCCGGAGACGGACCGGCTCTGGCACCTGGACACCTACGGCATCACCGGCCTGCGCGTCTACGACATGCAGCAGCGCGAGTTCCGGGACGTGACGGGCATCCCCGCGGGCACGTTCATCAGCGACATGGTCTGGAACGCCGACGGCACGCGCCTCGCCTTCCTGGCGCACCTGCCCCGGGGCACGGAGGTCTGGACGGCGGACCCGACCAACGGCCGGGCCAGCCGCTTCAGCAACACCCGCGTGCTGGCGACGCTGGCGACGTCCGCGCAGACGTCAGTCCGCACCTCCCGGATCCTCCAGTGGACGAACGACGGCGCCCTCGTGACGCTCGCGGTGCCATCGAACCGTGGCCCGGCACCGGTGCGCAACCGCGTGCCCGTGGGGCCGGGCGTCCGCATGACACGGCCGGAGCCGACACCCACGCGGACGTTCCCGAACCTGCTCCGGGACGCCCACGACGCGGACCTGTTCGAGTACTACACCCGCGCGCAGATGGTGGAGCTGACCCCCAACGGACGGGCCCGCGCCATCGGTGAGCCGCGCATGTACCAGTCCATCGACATGAGCCCCGACGGGCGCCACATGATGGTGACGTTCGTGGAGCGGCCGTTCTCCCTCATCACCAGCCACTCCGGGTTCCCGCGCCGCACCGTGGTCATGGACCGCGACGGCGCCATCCTCGAGACACTGAACGAGTCCGGCCTGCGTGAGGGCGGCCGCGGCGGGTTCGGCGGACCCGGCGGCGGCGGCGCGCAACGGCGCAGCATCGCCTGGCGGCCGGACGGCGCGGGGCTCTCGTTCCTCCAGCGGGACGGCAGCGCCGACCAGGTCATGCTGCTGCCGCCGCCGTTCGACAGCGCACGGCTCGTGCTGCGCAGCGACGACGCCATCCGCAGCATCTCGTGGAGCGAGGACGCGTCCATGGCGTTCGCCACGGTGACGCGCAATGGCAACCGCCCGGCCATCGTCGCGTGGGACCTGCGGGAGGCGGAGCCGCAGCCGCGCACCATCCAGGAGCCGTTCGCCAGCGACAGCATGTTCACCCACCCCGGCGACCTGTGGACGCGGCGCACGGGCAACGGCACCGAGTACGTCATCGTCGCCGGCAACCGCGACGCCGTATACCTTACCGGCCCCGGGCTCAAGCCGGACTTCCGGCCGCAGCCGTTCGTGGACCGCGTCGTCATCGCGACAGGTGAGAAGACGCGCGTCTTCGAGGGCGCCCGCGACACGTGGGACAGGCCACTGGCACCGGCGGACGACGACCTGGGCGGCATCATCGTCAGCCGCGAGGGCGCGAACCTGTTCCCCGACAGCTACCTGTGGACGCCCGGCGGGGCCATGGTCAACCTGACCGGCAACAGGGACCCGTTCCCGGAGATCACCGCCGCCCGGCGCGTGGACTTCACCTTCCAGCGCAGCGACGGCCTGGACGTACACGGCCGCGTCACGCTGCCACTGGGCTACCAGGAGGGGCAGAAGGTGCCCGCCCTCTTCTGGACGTACCCCCGTGAGTACACCACCACCGACGGCTACACCAACGCCACGTACCGCTCACGCAACGTGAACGCGTACTCGCACCTGACCTGGCTGCGCTGGTCCGACCTGTGGCTGACCCAGGGCTACGCACTCGTGGCGCCGGACATCCCCATCATCGGCGAGAACTACAACGACGTCTACATCGCCGCGCTGTCCGACGCCATGTACGGCGCCATCCGCGCCATCGACCATCTCGGCTTCATTGACATGGACCGCATCGGCCACGGCGGCCACAGCTACGGCGCGTTCGCCACGGCGAACCTGCTGGCCAACACGCCCTACTTCAAGGCGGGCATCGCCGGGTCCGGCGCGTACAACCGGTCGCTCACGCCCACGGGCTTCCAGGCGGAGCCCCGGGACATCTGGGCGGCGCAGCAGACGTACCTGGACATGTCGCCGTTCTTCCGCGTCAACCAGATCAACGCGCCGCTGCTCATGTACCACGGCGCGGATGACAACAACACCGGCACCTGGCCCATTCAGTCGGAGCGGCTCATGCACGCGCTCACCAGTGTCGGCAAGAACGCGGTGCTCTACCTGTACCCGTACGAGTCACACACGCCCCGGGCCATCGAGAACAAGCTTGACCTCTGGGCCCGCTGGATCGACTGGTTCGACCGCTACGTGAAGGGCAGCGATACGGCCACCGTCGAACAGGGTAGCCAGCAGTAGCTCATCGCGCGCTGCGAATGCGGGTCTGGCGGGCGCTCTCCCGGCGGGCCAGCCCGGTGCGACGCCGGACACGACGAACGGCGGCGGCACTCTCATGGAGCGCCGCCGCCGCCCGCCACCCAACCGTCAGCGGTTACCTCGCTCGTGACCGGTGTCCGAACCCCGGTCGAAGTACCGCTGCTGCAACTCCAGAACCTCCCGGACCTCCTCCCACTCCGAACGCGTGATCCGACCCTCCCGGCAACGCGTCTCCAGCTTCTGGAGTTCCGACCGGACTTCGTCGATCCCCTCCCGGACACTGCGCTCCGCTGCGTCCCGTTCGTCGCTCCGGTACCTGTCGTACTGCCGTTCGTCCATGCCGCCTCCGCAGGGTTCAGGTGCACGCCGGCTGCCACGCAGGATACCGGCCTCAATGCGCCGTGGTCGTGCCTTCGTCCGCCAGTCAGCAAGAACTGGCGGAGTCTGTACCGTTCCTTGCGCCGGGGCCGGGAAGCTGCACAATAAGGGAGCGCAGACCCTTCCCCTGGACGTGAACCATGACACGCATCATCGCCATCCTTCTGGCTGCGACGTCGCTGGCAGCGTGTGTGGCGGGACCCCGACCAGCCGACGCGGTATCGGGTGTCGCGAGCATGCCGGCCTCGGTCGGCGAGAGCCGGGCTTTCTGGGACCACCTCCAGGCGCTGTGCGGCAACGCTTACGAGGGCGCGGGCATCCATGTGCCGCCTACGGACACGGCATTCGTTGGCGCGCGCATGGTCATGCACGTGACGGAGTGCAGCGACACGCTCATGCGCATCCCGTTCCACGTAGGCGACGACCGCTCGCGCACGTGGGTGCTGCGCCGCGCGGGCGGCAACCTGGAACTGAAGCACATCCACAGGCACGAGGACGGCACGGCGTCGTCGAACACGAACTACGGCGGCACTACGGCTGCCCGGGGCACGCCGCACCGACAGGAGTTCCCGGCAGACTCGTTCAGTGTTGCCGCGGTGCCGGGCCGCGCGTCACAGTTCTGGTTCCTGGAGCACTACCCCGGGCACCGGTTCGCCTATGGCCTGTTCCGTGAAGGGACGGGACTGCACTACCGCATCGAGTTCGACCTGACGCGAACGGTGCCGGCGCCGCCGCCGGCCTGGTAGGCCGCGCACGGTGTCGGCCACCGTATCCACGCCGGGACCGCCGGTGGCCGTGGGAACCCGGACGTCGCCTGAAGGAGTTACGCTGTCATGAGCAACGTGGGACATCCTCCGCCGGGCTTCCGGCTGCCGGCGGACATACGACTCG